>JAKFYE010000022.1 GCA_021731045.1 Bdellovibrionales bacterium
AACGGCACGGGCTCAAGGGCCCATTTAAGGGCCACGCCCGTCCGCCAATCTTCCACTTAAAAATTCTCCTGTCGCGCGACAGATAAATATCCTTTCCAACACCGATCTTTATATCTCATCCAATCCCACTCTAACCCTTTGTCGCTAAAAACACGAAGTGGCTGATTCAAAAAATATTTAACGATAAACATCGGCGGCGGCTGTTGGGGCTCCAACGCCCCCTTGAAGCCGCTTTGCTAATAAACGGCAAATATTTTTACGCGCTTCACAGTTGGCCAGAGCGGAGCGAGTGATACAGTTTAGAACTTAGTCGAACGGCAACCTCAAAGGTCATTTTGTTCTCAGCTAAAAGAACTAGGCCTTGGCACCTAAGATTAGTTCTGTTTGGCTGGGATTCGTAACGCGTCCATAATTCCACCTAATTGACGCGAAAGACTTGTCGGGGCCGCCGCTGAGGAGCCATTATCTGGCGAGGCTAGAGTATTTATACTGACGGTTTGACTCACGATTACTCCAGAAGCTGGAATGCCCGGTTGAATCGCAAGCGCGGCATAGGAATTTAAAATGCCAGCTGTTTTGGCTTTTCCAAAAAGCTCAACTGATTGGTTCGCCGTATTTAAAATTTGCTTTTTGATTTGAAGATAATTGAACTCATTATTATTTGATTTAATCAATGCGGCCACACCACTGACAAACGCCGTGGCTTGCGAAGTTCCGGTCATCACGCCATATTTGTTACCCGGTAATGTCGAATAAATACCTTCGCCCGGAGCTGCAATGTGCACGCTGGTTTCTCCAAAGTTTGAACTCGAGAGAACTTTGCCCATAGGATTAATCGCCGTGACCGAAATAATGTTATCTAAAGGATAGTTAGCAGGATAATAATGTTGTTGATCCGAGTTGGACTTTTCGTTTCCTGCCGCCGCGACAAAAAGAATCCCTTTTTGTTGGGCCGCTTTAACGGCATCGAATTCTTCTTTGCTGTAATCAAGTCCACCACCAGAATAGTTAATCACATTGGCTTTCATCGCGATCGCATAACGTATCGCTTTAATCGTATTACGTAAATTATCATTGCCGGTTGATTTAGGATCATAATACTTCAGAACCATAAGGCTTATATGGGGAGCCACGCCGCTAACGCCAATCCCATTACCGCCTTCGGCTCCCGTGATTCCGGCCACGTGTGTGCCGTGTCCGTGATTGTCAGACAGATCGCTGTTATTCGCGACAAAGTTCCACCCATTCACATCATCCACAAAGCCGTTACCATCATCGTCAATACCGTTTGTGGCTTTATTCTTTCCTTTTTTATCAAGACCGCTTTCTCCGGAGTTCACCCAAAGATTATTTTTCAAATCGGGATGATTCACATCGATACCCGTATCGATGATCGCGATACGTACGTCTTTACTTCCTTGCGAAATCGACCAGGCTTGCGTGATCTTAATGTTCTTATCTGAAGAGTCACCCAGGGCCCAATTGCGGTTCATATTAGGGTCGTTTAAAATCACATGACTTTCGTGATTCAGATTTTTACTCGCAACTTCTGTAACGGTGCCGAGACTTAAAAGACGGGTCGCACCTTCTTCGGAATTAAAGAAGCTATCTTTAGATGATTCAAAGCCAACCCATACACTCATTACAAAGAGGAGTGAAAAGATAAGCCCTAGTTTTTGCCCTCGATCTTTAGTCATTTGTGGCTCCTTAAAAGTGATACCTTTCAAAAGAGCAAAAGAAGGACCTCAGGAATATATTGTAACCTATTGATATCTATGATCTTTATGGCCATTCGGGTGTACATAAAGTACGACACTGTTAAGGGTCTTTACACCTGTGTTGGGTTCTGAACAGGAAGCTTTGCGAGAGTTAGGTACTTCTATTCGTATCTCTCACTGACACTACTTAAATAAGTTAAGTATCCAGAGCGGCGGTAGTTCTCGCACAGACAGTACGCTAAAAAGGCCGTCTAAGCTTAACGCCTGCAATGGGAATAGTTGTGATCGCTGATTAGGGAAGTATGGCTCTCGAACTATTCTACGGTAGAGGATTGAGTCTCGTTATCCATATTGGATTGTCGAGAGGGTTTTGAAGTCGTCGATAATTTAATGTTAGCGTCCCATAAATCCAATACGGCCGCGGCGATCTTTGGATCTTCGCGCATGATGGTACAGGCACGCTCCGGAGTTTCCTTTTCAAACATGGAATATAGATTTTTTCGGTAGTGACTAGAGAGAGTGTCGTCACCTAAATCGGTAGGGTTCATCAGAACATACGACAAAACGGAAACTCCCGTTGCGGTCACGCCAATAATCTTAAATATTTTTGCCGTGCTTTTTAGATCATCGGCGTATATGTTACGAGTCCATTGTAGCCATGAATATTTGTAAGCTTAGGTCCGAGGGCCTTATCCATTATACTGTCTTGCATAATTGATTTGCCGAGAGATTCCATTGCTTTTGCACTTGCCCATATCACCGCCCCACTAACAGCGGTTCCGGTGACAATGACGTTTTTATAGAAAGCTTTTTCTTTCATTTGTCGGAAGGCAGAACATGCCTCTCGAATCTTCAGGTTACGGACGGACTCCGAAGCGCAACTTGTACTATTAGAAAAGCTAAGGCTAAAGCCATCTGGATAAGCGCATCTGTTTTCATTTGCGATAAAGGCACCACCCTTACGAAGACATTCATTCTTATAATTATTTTTTTGAGTCTCCCAGTATTTTGAATCCGAATCATTCCCTTTTAAGGGCAGCGAAATTATTGAAATAAAAAAAGACAGGATCAGAAAGGTATAAGGCTTCATGTTCATAGGCGTACCTCGTTATATGGGTCCAAGAGTACAAGTATGGGGCCATAAATTCGTGAGTAATCGAAGGAGAAACTGCTTAAACCTTAGACAGTTGGCCAGAGGCGAGATGACATAGCACCGCTTTCTTGTTTGACGATTTCGAGGGTCACGTGAACTCACGCTCGATATAAGGGGTGCTCTGATTATTCAACCGTGAGTAATTGAGCTGGAAAATCAATTTGGCCAAACGGGGAGTTGAGCAGTTGATAGAAGATGCGGTTGCGGGTGACAAGTTTGATATAGGATTTCGTCTCTTCGTAAGGTACCTCTTCGATAAAGTCGATGGGGTCGCCTCTGTAGCGAGTTTTGATCCAACCTCGAACGGCGTCTTCACTGGCATTGTAAGACGCCACGGCGGGAATAAACGCGTAATTGAATCGACCAAGTAAATTTAAAATTAAGTTAGCGCCAATCGGAATGTTCAGTGCTGGATTATATAAATCTTCAGCAACTGTATAATTGAGATTTAACTTTTTAGCATACACCTCAGCCGTGCTCGGAAGGAGTTGCATAAGTCCAAAAGCATCCGCAGCGCTTCGCGCGTAAGGATCAAAACCTGACTCTTGACGAGTGATGGCCATAAGAAAGTTTTCGTCCACTCCGGTCTGAAACGAAGCCGATTGAAAATCAGCTTTAAATGACCGCGGAAAGAAAAAGCCCATGTTTTCGCTAATGAATTTATTGCGAACCTCAAAATCCATTGCGCCTAACTCAAGATAAATTCGATTAAATAAACCCACTAAGGCCATGTTTGTCGATTGCGCTAAGGATTCCTTTGGGTTGGCTAACAAATAATTTTCGAGCAAGCTTCGCGCAAGTTCCACTTCGTTCACATCGATCAGCCAATTAAATAAAACATCCTCAAACGCTCCTGGCGGCGAAGGAAACGTATTGGCCGATGACTTGAAGTCCGACAGATTTAACGTTTTTTTAAGCTCTTTGTGTGCGACCAAACTGTAGTAGCTAAAGGGGTCTGTTTTAATGATGTTTTCATACTCTGACGGGTCGTTGTTACCTGTTTGATTCAAAGTTTTTGCAAACCAAAACGAATACTTGGTTTTGCCAAATGGAGTCAGCGCCGTATCTTTTAGATTTCTAAAAGCTTCGAGGGCTTCATTGAGTCGGCCTGTTTTTTTCAAAAGCCATGCGCTTTGCCACATAGCCGTTTCGCGAACTGCGGGGTCAATACCAGGTTGCACGATCGATTTTTCAATCCATTCTAAGGCCTGATCATAGTGTCCGGCCTCTTCTTCGATTCGTCCTCTGATCCAATAAACTTGATCAAGCCCATCTCGTCCTAGTAATATTTTTTCAATTCGGCGCAATGTCTTTAGAGCTTTGCTTGTTTCTTGCTCTGTCCATTGAGCCCTCGCGAGCACGATAAACGCGTCTTCAAGTTTTTTTAGCAGGGTCATGTTTCTGGGGTCTTGCTTCCACGTAGAATAGATAAAATCAGTTTGGCGCTTAAGGGCTTTTAAATATTCCGATTTTAAATTTTGAATTTTATAGTTTTTTGCAATTCCATCATAGGCTTTGTAGCGATCATCAAAGGTGGCATTTTTATTTTTACTGACCAGTTGGTAATATTTTTTTGCCTTTGAAAACTCTCGTGCATTTCTAAAATCGTTAGCGACATTGAGGTAATCAGCGGGCTGCGGTTGTGGTAAAAATCGCGGGGCTACTTGGTAGAGGCTATTAAGATAAATATCCTCTTCGGCTTTTTTGTGAAGATCTTTGGCGAGTGTCAGAGATCTTTGAAGAAGCACGATACGATCTTGTTTTCGTGTTTGAAGTTCGGAGTATTCAAACCCAAACGCCATTTCATTTTCTAAATCGCGCGTCGATTTCGCGACCGCGGTGGCGACTTTCAAGAATTCATATTTATACCATGGCAGCACGCGAATTTCGTCGATATCAGTGGGGCTCAAAGTGTCTTTAGGACAAACTGCGTACATACGAATTTTGACTAATGGCTTAGCCCAAAAATCTTTTTCTTGTGCAAGATTCGTAAAATCTGCACACGCCTTAACCGGATCTGCGGTTTTCATCGCCAGAAGATAGCGAGCTTGATATTCGAGATACGGAGTGGACTTACTTTTGTTAATTTCGTCGGAGAGCTGAGCACTCGAAAGGGTGCGTATAGAGTTTCGATGCGTAATTTCAGGCAGACGACTCAAACTATTTGTCGCGCAGCTAATGATGTAGATGGGAAGAACGACATAACGCAAAATTCGAGAAATCATAGAATTAGTTTAGAGCCCCTCATAAAAATAGTCCATTTCTTATAGACCCCAAGACTTGAACTTGTCGAGAGGTGAGGGGGCAGTATGAATAAGTGTGAATAAGAGTTAAACGGACTTTACAAGGGCTTCTGACTCACTGAGCATTTGCTGGACCCGTTGCTCTAAAACAGCCGCCGAACTTGTCGGCGCTAAAGGTGCACCCACCGTGACGATAATTTTACGGCGTTGGGGCCGAGGCAGACCACTCATGGCTCGCCCTTTATGACGACTAAAAAAGCTTCCCCATAGGCCGTACATACTGATGGGCACAACGGGGACTGGATCTTTAGCGAGAATGCGTTCAATGCCGGGTCGAAATCCACTGAGAGTTCCGTTATGGGTAATGGAGCCTTCCGGAAATATGCAAACCAATTGGTTTTGTTTTAACTCTTGGCTGATAAGTTCAAAACTCTTCTCTTTAACTTTTGCATTTTCTTTAGCTGAAGCAATCGGAATGGCCTTAGCCAGAATAAAAAACCATTTAAAAACCGGGATAAAAAAGAAGCTATGATCCATTACAAACCGGGTCGGACGACGGCAAGCAGCCGTTATAATAAACCAATCAATAAAACTTACGTGATTAGCCACGATGACCACCGGTCCTGAAGCTGGAATGTTCTCTTTGCCCTTAATTTCAATCCGATAAATCGTACTTGCGAGAATCCAAATAAGAAAACGAAACAAAAATTCCGGAATCAGCAAGAAAATATACAAACTCACGATAAAATTAAGGCCCGCTACGATGGCGAAGATTTGAATCGTGTTAAAATGAAGCATGTAGAGGCCCATGGATAATATTGTGGACCCGACAATAAAAAATGAATTGTCGATATTAAGCCAAGCGATCAGACGTGAGCGATGAGCTGGGTTGCCACGCTTTTGAATAAGGGCGTAAAGTGGAACGATATAAAAACTTCCGAAAACGCCGATCAGGGCTAGGTCAACAACAATACGTGCCTGCGAAAAAGTCATGTGCTTAAAAAAACTGCCCGCGGTCAGCAATTGCCCATTTGGCATTTGGTATTTAATAAAAAATAAATCTAAAGCAAAAACAGACATCCCAAAGGCGCCAAACGGAACAAGTCCTAACTCAATATCTTCTTTCGAAAGTTTTTCGCAAACAATGGAGCCAACTCCTATACTCAATGAAAAAATGGCCAATAAAAGTGTTCCGACCGATCCGCTGCCGCCCACAAAATACTTGGTAAAATTAGGAAGCTGAGACAAAAATGTCGCGCCGTAAAACCAAAACCACGAAATACCTAAAATCGAAAGATGAACGGAGCGCTCCTCACGCGCAATTTTTAATAGAGCGCCGATCTCGCTAAAAAAATTATAATTAAATTTGAGATTCGGATCGGCTATGGGTACTTTAGGAACGCTTCGACTTGTCAGATAACCTAGGATCGCCACACCGATGATTGCAAACGAGAGCACATGCACATTGTATTCAACCAAAACGCCGCCTGCGATTGTTCCAATCAGAATCGCTAAAAATGTTCCAAGCTCAATCATCGCATTGCCGGCAACAAGTTCATTCTGTTTTAGATTTTGAGGTAAAATACTATATTTGATCGGACCAAAAAAAGTTGAATGCACACCCATTAGAAATAAAATAAAAATTAAAAAGATATTGTTGTTAATCCAAAAACCAACCGCTCCCAAAGTCATAATCAAAATTTCGGCAACTTTAACAATGCGAATGATTTTTGCCTTTTCATATTTGTCTGCGATTTGCCCAGCGATGGGGCTAAAAATAAAAAAGGGAAGGATGAAAAGTCCCAAAGCTAAATTGATCCAAAAGCCGCCTTCGCCTTCGGTCGTGGCACGATACGCTAATAAAATCACGAGCCCATTTTTAAATAAGTTATCGTTAAAGGCGCCTAAGAATTGAGTCCAAAAAAAAGGTCCAAATCGCTTTTCTTTTAAAAGTCCAAACGAACTGCTCATGACGCCAGCTCCTTATCTAATTGTGCAATTTTCTCACTCATCATAGCATGACTCACTTGAATCAACTCTTCGACGTCTTCGATTGTTTTTCCCAAAGTCGAAATAGGCTCCAGCACTTCGACGATCACTTTGCCGGGCTTCCAACGATTTAGATCAACGGACTTGTAATAGGTGGAAGCCACGATCGGTAAAATTGGAAGTTGCGCCTGAACGGCAAGATAAAACGCGCCCTTTTTAAATTTTTGTAAGGGTTTGCGACCTGAACGGGTCCCTTCGGGAAACAACCATGCCGCTACCTTCTTTTTTTTCAAAATTTCGGCAGCAAAGCTCATGCTCTCCATTGCATTTTTATGATGATGACGATCAATGAGAATTTGTCCTGTCAGCCAAAAGAGCCAACCAAAAAAGGGAATGTATTTAATTTCTTTTTTTCCGATCGAAACGGTTGGCAGGCACACCATGGATGCGTGCACCGCCAAATCAAGTTCGTGTTGATGATTTGCGATGTAAACGCACGGATAAGTTTTGTACATTTGTTGTTGATTGCGAACTTCGAGTTCAATTCCGATCGCCTTTAATGTTAGCGCCGGAAAAATTTTGGTAAAATATAAAGACATTCTTGGTTGAAAGGGGTGGGTCAGAGCCGCCATGAGTGCGACCAGCGAACCGCCACAAAAAACGATCGGCGCGATACAATAGCGAAGGGCTTTCAACATATAATAAGGATTCCCCTTTGTGAGTGCGAGATCAAGGAATCATCATGCCTATTTTTTAAGCAAAATCTTTGCTAACGCATGGCGCACATTGGCCGGCAAGACTCCTGACTAAATCATGTCTTTTCAAGTGTTTGACACTTCTCAAAAGCTCACGTTAAGGTCCCCTTCGAAATTAAAAACAAAACACCTTAAGGATAACAGGAGCCTTCATGAGAAAACTCGCAGCACGTGCTCAGCACGCGACTCTAACTCTTATTGCCTTCATGTATGGATCACTTGCATACGCAAGCGAAGCCGACTTGAAGATCCCTGATTTGTCGGTCACGTTTCAAGTCGGTGGCGGCACTATTTCAGGAACAGAAATTCTTTATGGCGGTATCGTTGTTGCCGTTTTGGGATTGCTGTTTGGACTTTATGAGTACAGCGCCGTTAAGAAATTACCGGTTCATAATTCAATGCTCGAAGTTTCAACTCTTATTTATGAAACATGTAAGACGTATCTTTTGCAGCAAGCAAAATTTATTGTGTTCCTCGAAATCTTTATCGGAGCTGCGATTGTGTATTACTTCGCATTTCTTGAGCACATGGAGTTCGGTCGCGTACTTATGATTTTGGGCTGGTCGGTGCTCGGGATTTTAGGATCGTACTCGGTGGCATGGTTTGGAATTCGTATCAATACGTTCGCGAACAGCCGCACGGCATTTGCTTCTCTTCGAGGAAAAGCCTTTCCAGTTATGGGCATTCCTCTTCGCACAGGTATGTCAATCGGGGTTGTTCTTATTTGCGTAGAACTTATTTTGATGATGGTTATCTTACTTTTTGTTCCAGGTGATGCGGCAGGAGCTTGCTTTATCGGCTTTGCGATCGGTGAATCTTTAAGTGCATCTGTGCTTCGCGTGGCCGGCGGGATTTTTACAAAAATCGCCGACATTGGATCCGATCTTATGAAGATCGTTTACAATATTAAAGAAGACGATGCTCGTAACCCAGGCGTTATTGCCGATTGTACGGGTGACAACGCAGGTGATTCTGTTGGCCCAACTGCCGATGGATTTGAAACTTACGGTGTGACCGGTGTGGCTCTCATCAGCTTTATCGTTCTTGCTGTCGGAATGAATTTTGATGCTGCGACTGGTACACTTTCGTTAAAACCAGATGGAACACATCTTCAAGCCCAAATGATCATTTGGATTTTTGCTATGCGTATTCTTATGATCATCACGTCGGTTGGTTCGTACTGGATCAACGACATCATATCGAAAGCAAGATTCTTCAATAAAGATCGTTTCAACTTTGAAACACCTTTAACAACTCTCGTTTGGTTGACATCTCTACTTTCAATTGCCGTTACGTACGTCGTAAGCTGCATGTTGATTGGAGATTTGGCAGACGGTATGTGGTGGAAGCTTTCGACAATTATCTCGTGCGGTACAATTGCCGGCGCGGTGATTCCAGAATTCACAAAAGTATTTACATCCTCTCATTCAAAACACGTGGCTGAAGTCGTGAACTCAGGCCGTGCGGGGGGAGCTTCGCTTGTGATTCTTTCGGGACTTGTTGCAGGTAATTTCTCAGCATTCTGGAAGGGCATTACAATTGTCGGCTTGATGGGAATCGCGTACTGGACATCTTCACTTGGTCTTGATGCGTTCATGGGATATCCGGCAGTATTTGCATTCGGCCTCGTGGCGTTTGGATTCTTGGGAATGGGCCCAGTGACAATCGCGGTCGACAGTTACGGTCCGGTAACAGACAACGCGCAATCTGTTTTCGAGTTATCGCAAATCGAAGGTATCAAAGGGATCAGCCAAGAAATCGAAAAAGATTTCGGCTTCAAACCAAACTTTGAATTGGGTAAACACTTATTAGAAGAAAACGACTCTGCCGGAAACACGTTCAAAGCCACGGCAAAACCGGTGTTGATCGGAACTGCGGTGATCGGTGCAACGACGATGATTTTCTCGATCATCTTGTTGCTAAAATTGAAGTTAGATCTTCTTGATGCGCATGTTCTTTTAGGATTGATCACGGGTGGAGCAGTGATTTACTGGTTCTCTGGTGCTTCAATGCAAGCGGTAACCGCAGGTGCTTTCCGCGCGGTGGAATACATTAAAAAGAACATCAAGCTTGATTCGTCAGAAAAAGCTTCGACGAAGGATTCAAAAGAAGTCGTAAGAATTTGTACTCAGTACGCTCAAGCGGGAATGCAAAATATTTTCGGCGTGATCTTTTGTTTCACGCTTGCGTTTGCATGCTTTAGCCCAACGTTCTTTGCAAGTTACTTGATTTCGATTGCGGTCTTTGGACTTTTCCAAGCGATCTTTATGGCGAATGCCGGTGGTGCTTGGGATAACGCTAAAAAATATGTCGAAGTGGATTTGCGCGAAAAAGGCACTGAGTTACACTCCGCGATGGTTGTTGGCGATACAGTGGGCGACCCGTTCAAAGATACGTCGTCTGTGGCACTTAACCCCATCATTAAGTTTACAACGCTCTTTGGTCTTTTAGCGGTTGAAATTTCGTATGTAAGTGAACGTACGACGGCACTGACAATTGGGTCTGTGCTCTTTATCGTAGGTCTTTACTTTGTGTGGAGATCCTTCTATCGCATGCGTGTAATGAACTAAACGCTTGCGTTTTATTTTGAGTTTTAAAAAGCCTGGGTGATACCCGGGCTTTTTTGTTAAAAAACAAACAGATTTGATTTTGAAATTTTCGTGCCTGTTTATTTTTTATAAGATAATGATGAGGTGTTTTATGATGAAACTAAGAAAAGCGGGTGAGCGTGGTCACGCTGATCATGGTTGGTTAAACGCGTACCATACATTTTCTTTTGCCGATTATTACGACGAAGCCAATATGGGCTTTCGCGATTTAAGAGTGATTAACGAAGATCGCATTCAAGGCGGAGCGGGCTTTCCGACGCACGGTCATCGCGACATGGAAATTATCACGTACATTATTGAAGGTGCGCTAGCGCATAAAGATTCTATGGGCAACATCGCCTCGATCACTCCGGGCGAAGTGCAAAGAATGAGCGCCGGTACAGGCGTGCGCCACTCGGAATTTAATCACATGCCGAATCAGCAAACGCATCTCATGCAAATTTGGATTTTACCTGAAAAGGAAGGCATCACGCCTTCGTACGGACAAAAATCTTTTACCGAAAGTTTTAAAAATAAAAATTTTGTTTTAGTCGTTTCAAAAGACGGCCGTGAAGGTTCCATTACGATGAATCAAAATGCGAGTATGTACGTTGGCAAATTCGCAGCGAGTGAAACGATGGAATATAAGATTGAGCCGGGTCGGCACGTATGGCTTCAAATGGTTAAAGGTTCCTTAACTGTTAACGATCAGACACTCGAAACGAGTGACGGTCTTGCAGTTTCGAATGAGCCAAATCTTAACCTGAACGCAAAAGCGACAACCGAATTTATTTTATTTGATCTCCCATGATCCGATTGACTCTCGCTAAAAGGATAACTATAATTTACGACCACATGAGGTGAGTTATGAAAATAAAAGCAATAATAATTATGATCGCGTTGTTTGCTCAAACAACTTTCGCATATGAAACTGTAAAATTCAAAATGGAAGTTTTGGCCGAGGGATTAGCTCAGGACTGCACGATCGGTATTCCTGAATCCAATGAAGAGTCGATTGAAGTCGAATTAAATCAAATGAGTGTTCAAGGCACCTTTGGTGTATGGAATGGCGATTCAATGTCGCCGATTTATTTGTCTAAATCACTCGTAATTCAAAAAAACAGCGTGAACCAGTGGTACACGATTGAGCTCAATTTGTGGCAAGGTCCAAATGCAAGTGTGGTCAATACATCTCGTGTGACTACGCGCTTGGACTCGTCAATGGTGATTGAAGTTTTAGGTCCTAGTCAGGGTGGCTGCATGGGGCGCCCAGTGCTTAAAGCGACTTTCGTAAAGTAAAAAATAAAACATATAATTAACATGCCGATTTAAAGAGCCGTTAGAAAAACTAACGGCTCTTTTTTTTAATATTTTCTGTGCGTGTGCGGCACTAGGATTGCAATTTATATCATAAGTTGAAGGAGGAGGGCTTATGGAGTTATTCTCGCTAACCGCCAGAACATCACGTCTAAATTTGCCACAAGTCTATTCTTCGGCTGACCACTATTGCCCCGTTTTTAAGAATTATTTTTATTCGGAACGGCTACTCAAGGAGACATTTATGAAAAATAAAATAAAAGAAGTTATGACGACCGACGTTCATACAATTTCACCCGAGTGCAATATTTGTGAGGCGGCTCGGCAGATGAAAACACTTAACGTAGGAACCTTACCTATTTGCGATGGTGACGCCCTTTTAGGCATGATCACGGATCGCGACATTGCTTTAAGAGTTGTGGCCTCTTCTTACGATCCGAGCACGACAACTGTAAAAGAGGTGATGTCGTCACCTTTAGTCTTTTGTTTTGAAGATGATGACATCGACGATGTGGCGCGCATTATGGAAACACGAAAAGTGCGAAGGCTTGCGGTTTTAAATCACGATCGTTTGCTTGTCGGAATTATTTCATTAAGCGACGTCGCGATGAAGTCAGGACACGACTATTTAGCCGGAGAAATTTTAGAAAAATTCCGAGAGCCTGAAACTCGCCATAACATGACCTAATTGAAAAGGAGTTTACATGGCCATCAAATTGCCGCCACTACCATTTGATAAAAAGAGTTTAGAGCCCCATATGTCCAAAGAGACATTAGAGTTTCACTACGGAAAACATCACAAAACATATGTAGAAAAAACCAACGAACTTATCAAAGGCACACCGTACGATAAAATAAAGTTACAAGATATCGTGCAGAAGTCTTACGAAAAAGATAAGAAAATATTTAACAACGCCGCCCAAGCCTGGAATCACGAATTTTTTTGGAACTGCTTAACCTCAGCTCAAGACGAGGGTCCCTCTGTCGATTTGCAATCAAGTTTTGAAGAAAGCTTTGGCTCGGTGGAAGACTTTCAAGAACAGTTTACTAAAAAAGCCACCGAACACTTTGGTTCAGGTTGGTCGTGGTTAGTAAAAAATAGCGACGACACGCTGGCCATCATCACGTTGAGCAATGCCGGTACGCCACTCGTAAAAGGTCTGACGCCGCTCTTAACCTGCGACGTCTGGGAGCACGCCTACTACATTGATTATCGCAACGAGCGCCCCAAATTTCTAGAAAACTATTGGAAACTCGTAAACTGGAATTTCGTAGAACAAAACCACAAAGCCGCCACAAGCACCAAACGAAGATCGACAACATCGAACCCAAAAGGTACGGACATCCTTTTTGCGACCGACTGAGTCGCAAAAAGGATGTCCGTGCCTTTTTTCACTGAATTTTACCCGCTTAAGGAACGTCAAATCCAATAGATTCTGGAGAAGTTCCCCTTCGTACTCCGCTAATGTAAGAGATGTAAGTTTTTGGAGAGTCATCTCGGTAGAGGCCAAACTTAAATGTAGGGCCAACTTCATCTTGATTTTGAGTGATGCCTTTAAAATTTATGATTTTATGGTTATTCCACCAAGCTTCAATGTATCCATTGTTTTCGGGAGACCACTTTATATGAAAGACAAAATCGTGCCATTGGCCGAGCGCAAAAATGTTGGTGTCGAATAGGCGGGTCTGAATATAACTCTCGTCATCTGTCGTAACTTTCGTGGGATACCGGCGAAGTAAAATTGCGAGAGCTCCATTCGCATATCGAAGTTGTAAAATTGGACTTCGATGTACTTCACCAAGATGAGTTTTTGTTTTTGCCCACCATTGAGCGAGACACAATCGATTGTCTTCAATCAGAAAGTCAGATGGAAGGTAAATGGAGACGCGATACCAGTTTTCAGAATACATCGGAACGAACTCGTTAGTATTGATTTCTGAGCGAAAGGTTTGACTACCGCTAGGCCCAATCCAAACTTCGCCCTGTCGAATTTCAAATCTGAGTGATTCTCGGCCCTCCATTTGAACACGATTCATTGAGTAGGATTTGCCAGGGTTTTGCGGTGTCCATTTGGATCCAACTAAATCTAACCATTCCGCCTCAACTGATGGATGAGTCACTACGTGTGTACATGCTGTTAAAATTATGCCCAAAAAACATATTTTAATCTTCGATATGCAGTTCATTATTAATCTGGGGCTAACATATTTGAAGAAATTTGACTACTAAACCGAATTGTTTATCATTCGAGGTTTTCGATCGGAATCCAACCTTCTGTTGTATCGATTTTTTGTATCCAGGCCCATCCATTTTCTTCCTTGAGGACATGAACAGTCTCAGAGGCTGTAACATCGACTTCTTTTGCATCGTAGTCGTGTTTCAAGATTGCAGTATTGCCTTGGATCTCTAAGTAGTCTTTCGAAATCCAACCAGTTTGGCCGTCGTTGGATTGACACCAAACCCAGCCTTGCCATTCTGGTTTGGTCTCTTCTTTAAGGATCAATACAGATGTTCCTTTTTGAACACGAATGGCATTGGGATACTTCACCGAATACGGCTTTACTATTTTTCTCATGGTCACTACATAGTGGATCGACCGACGCCAATCAACGTGAGATTAAGCATCAAGAGTCAGCGGTACAGACACACTTTTGGGACTCGTTGCGTTCCATGCCATCAAGAGCATGCTCTTACGCGTCGAATTATAGCGTATGAGAAGCGAGTAGCTTGAATTAGGTGTTTTTTAAGGAAAAATGAGAAAAAACAGATGAAAAGTTTCGTGTGGGTAGGGGGGGGAGCCGTGGAGTTTTGCCATTAGATCCATTTTCCAATTGTATGGTAAACATAAATTGATTAGTTTTATATCTTAACAGATAGTATGCGTGATATCGCAAGTAGGGGTGTGTTCTAACAGCACCTATTCATAAGTTAATGACTTAAGGAGAATATAAGAAATGAAAGGACGATTAAAACGTGACCTTCAAAATGATAAGGCTCTGAGAACCCTCTTCCAAAAAAATCTGGGCGATTTCTTAAGGCAGAAACGTTTGGAAGCAGGCATGAAACAGATCACCATTGCAAAAGTCGTGGGTTTTAAAAATGCACAATTCATTTCAAATATAGAACGTGGCGCTTGTTCCACGCCTTGGTATGTGCTTAAGATTATGATCGAGCAGTACAATCTAGACAAAATGGAGTTTCTTACTTACTTCCATCAGCTTCAGATGAATTACTGTAAATTATTTTTGTTTGATGACATTAAATCAAAAAAAATAATGAGTGGACGAAGGAAGTAAAGGGAATGCAAGGTGCCGGCGCAAACTTAAAACAGCAATTTGATGGAAATTCCTCGAGCCGTTTTATTGAACTTGCATACGAACTCGTAGCTCTTGCCGAAAAAGCAGGGTGCTCGATAGTGCCTTTTTACCAAAGTCATATTCCATACTTTAACTCTCAAACCGACGAAAAGAAGAGATCTATACTAGAGGCGCCTCAGGTCTTTATCGATATTTGCCATTTGACTCTAACAAATGGCAAAAAGCTTGATGATACAAAAGCGTTAACTTGGTATGGTCTCAAACATTTAAATCTAAGATTTACGTCTGATCTGCTCGAAAGAATTTCAGATGGGGATATTCTCGAAGTTTATACAAACGACAATATTCAAATTTTTAGAAATTTTAAGTTTTTTGAGTTAACGAGTTACAGTATCGAAGACATTTTTTGCAGACCATGGACCGATTTGTTCATTCGACATGATATTGATAAAGCAGCAAAGACACTAGAGGTGATGAAAAAAATGTCTACCAGAGAAATTGTGAATACAATCTCTCTCGAATTTATAGGCGCACACAAAATCGAAGAAGCACTTTCGCCATTTAGATATCAGTACGACTACACAATTAAATACTTATCTCCTGTGTACGACAAAGAGCGCCACCCCGTGGGCTATGTAATGATTGAGTCCGCTACAATTTTAAATCCTATTAAGTCGCATATTGAACAAGAGCTTTTGCTAAAGAACTTTCAATATGCGAACTCTCAACCACGCGAGCTTTAAATAGTTTTAGATTACGCGGCAGTAGACTCTCTTTTCTCAGGAGAAAGTCCCATTCTCTTTGCCTCTTTAAGCAAAAGGTCATACAGCTGAGCTGTTTGAATAAAATTTTGAATAACCATAGTCATAGTTTTTTCTGAAAACTTCTCAATTTGATTAAACGCTTTTACGATATGATCTTGATCTTCTTCGTGATGAACTTTTAAAAATATGCCGGCTTTTTCTCCGTGATGTTTAATTGCGGCCTTGTACATGTCTCCGCAATGTAATGAGCCCAAACCTTCAAAGAACAAGATATAGCCAAAAAATGACATCGGGTCTTGCAGTTGGATCCAGAAAAACTGACTTTGGTATAGACAAGCTGCAGGGTACTGTTCGGGATAGTTTTTAATATCGCGGCCGATGTTTTCAAGATCTCGAACGCACATTAATTCATGGCTACGTTCTTCTTTTGCATGATCAATAAAGCGATTGTGCAAAGGCAAGTTATCGATAGAGGTGTAAGTGCTAGAAAGCGTGAGAAGCCGAGTTGAGTATTTAACGTAGTGATAAGTTTGGCTTAGCCATTGAGCGTAAGCCTCTTTGTTTTCCCACGGAAAATCTGCAACAACGTCTTTCAGTGAGTCCATATATTTGTTGTATACGTTTTTTACGTCTTTCATTGAGGTCTTCATTTAGGCCGCCTTTTCACTAAGGTTAGTCATTGAGTAATCAATTCGATTTTCCCAAATAGTATCGGTGATAGCTCTCACTTTTATATCGATACCTTTGGTTGCGGGTTTTGTTTTGGTCATCATCAATTTAAGCGTGTATCCGTATTTTTTTATATCTTCTTGGATAGCCATGGCTCCAATGTTCTCGAGCATTTTATCAACTTTAGTGCCACCGATAGGCATTGAAATAATGCAATCGGCGTTGTGTTGTTCGGCGACGTAAGATGAAAGGGCGATAATGATTTTGCCCAAGCTCACATTCATCGAATTTTTGCTCCAAGCAGGATCTATAGAAAGATACTCGACCGACATAGCGTCTTTAAGTCCATCTCCGCTCATGTTTTTAACAAGGTTTTTATCAATATACGAAAAATACTCTGACTTCAGAGACGAGTGAGCATCAAAATTATAGAATCGAAATAGCAAGCAACCGATAATTTGATTTTCATATTCTAGCGCGGTGACCAAGCTCATTCGTAGAAAATGATCCTGCCAACCCTCTTTTGGTTTTGAGTTTTTGAAGTTGTTGCCCCATTGCTCAACCCAATAGTCAAAAATTTTGTCTTGGATTTTTCCGTGAGCACTATTGCGATTTCGACTAGTTGGAACCACATAGTACTTAATTTTGTTTAGATATAGATTACGTTCGCTCATTCTTTCCCCCTATAGTATTAGAAAACTTATTTTGATTTGTTGTTTTAATAATGATGTCGTTCAAAACAGAATTAGGACTTGCTAAAATGTAAGAGTCATTTTGATGTGCATGCTCTTGGTAATCACTAAATGACAAAAGCTCGCTCTGCAGTTTTTTTAAATTGTGCTGAGGAACGCTTGGGTACATGTGATGTACAAGGTGATAGTTAATATTATGAGGAGCAAAAAGACCAAGCTCTAACCAATTAGCCAAAATATTTCGAGAGTCGTTGAGTTTATGCGTGTGTTGTAATCCAAAATGCTCCGAAATACTTCGAATTCGTTGAAGCGCCGGAAAAACGATAAGGAGGGGCGCTAACCAGTAGGTAAGAAATAAAGGGCCCATTCCAAAGCTGTAAATTGCCGAAATGATGATCGCGTAATAAGAAACTTTATGCGCTAATGTCAAAAGACGCCGCATATTCGTTAAGCGACCTAAAGGGAATAGCCCCGACATATTGATCATAAGTGTGATCCACTCGTAGCCGCCCAAGAGAAACTGTCTTAAAATTGTCTTTGCCAATTGATTTCTGGGTTGGGGAAACTGCCATTCCTCAAGCGTGATTTTTCGATTCCAATCGGGGTCTTTGTCGGTGTTTAAAAACTTGTGATGTTTATTGTGGTGATCTCGATACCATTCTGTCGCAGCCAGGATTGGAAAAGCCGAAAAGTAATTACCGATAAGATCATTTAAAGTTCTGTTTTTAGCGATTCTAAAGTGTGCCGCCTCATGCATGATTACCAAGAGGGCATGTTGGCGACTGGCAATTACAAATAAGGTTACACAATAAAGGGGCCAACTAAAATAAGTTTCGCAAACCGCAATTGTCGCAATGACTGTCAGCCAATCAAAAGCAATCGCATAAAGTTGTTTATACGTATTAATCTGCGAAAGTTCTGGAAGGCGAGTCTGGATTGAATCCTGAAAGTTCCATTTTAAAGAATGCTGAGCCAATTTTGGTGCAGACATGTGTCGTCCTCATCTCCATACGAGAATTAGTAAAATGTTTTATAAGATTTAGAGGTCACATCTTTTTATCCTCAAGAGTCGGAGAAAATTTCTCTAAAATCCGAGGATAAAAATTTAAAAATACATTTGGCGACCAATAAACTGCATTTATTTGATCGTCTTTATTTGAGAAAACTAAATATGTTTATAAAATATTTACGTAATTTTTATGAAGGAGATTTGGATTTTTAAAATTCTCTAGACGATGGTGCTTAAAACTCTACTGATGTCTTGCGCAACTTTCCGATTCGAACATCAAAACGCGGAGCGCAAACACCGTGACAATAAGTTTCTGTGTATGCCATGCATCTGATTATCACGCTGTTTCAAGGCTTTTACTAAGACTTAAATTGGATACCTAAAGTGAAATACGGAAAAACAAAAGATTCCTTTTATTTCTAAATATCGCAAAAAAGTTTCAAACAAAAAGGCAAAAAGGTACGGAGCCGTACCTTTTTTCTTGAACTCGGCTCCGTACCTTTTTTCAAGAACTATGAAATTATCCTCCGCCACTTTGGTGGATTGAAACCTGACCTATTTGTGTTTGATTTTCCTCAATGAGAAGGATCAAAATAAATGACAACTTCGTTCATGGGTGCGAATTCTGATTTTAATATAAAATGTTTTTTGGGGTCATTTAGATTTATTTGAATATCAAAGAGATAATTTGGTCGGAAATCATCGTAAAACTCTTTTTCTTTACACCCATTTCGCGCCCGAGCCCACTCGTCCCATTTAGTTCTCCAAGCAAATACGTAATCGGTGTCGCGCCAACTATATCCGTAAATTATGAACGTCGAATCACACCACCTAAAATCATCATCCAGAATAACGGCCGAAAGGCTCGCGATATTTTCTTTTTCAATAGGCTCCAAATGCATTTGGAACTTTGGGTAGTTTTTGTTATTAAGGAGATCTACCAAAGGAAAATTTCTCCAATTTGGATCGAATGAACTATTATCCACTATCTATTCTCCACTACTCTCCGAAAAGCTCATTGTGCTCTTTCAACTCATCTTGAAATTTCTTTGTTCTCCTCGATGTCAGTTTCGTCGCGACAGAAGTTGAGAGCTGTTCAACCTCTGGGTCTTTGCTCCAGATTTTTTTCGCAAGCTTCGTTGAGGCATCACGATATTTGATCCAAGCCGCTTGAGCCGTACTTGCATTCTTGATTCTTACTTTGAATCCTTTTTTTCGATAAGCACTCAAGAGATTTTGGTATTCAGTATTTAATTTTTTATCGACCTCTTGGAAATTCTCAGTCGACTTTTCGAGGGCCAAAATCTCTTGTATGGTATTGAGCACGTCACGCTCACAGCGGATGAGACCTGATTGGCTTTCTCCTCCTGCCATGCTGCCGCCCTTATACTTCTCTTTGGCCCAGCTCAAATCAGTATCACAAAGCGCTTTCGACCGAAGTTCAAAATTAGAATACGTAGGCTTCAAGTCGGAGTGTTTATCGACGAACTGCACTCTGAGATTTTTCAATTTTTCTTTTAAGACCTTTGCTTCTTCGGCAAGACAGAACTGAATATCTAAATTGGTTTGAGCGTCAGGACACAGCTCTCCTTGTTTTTGATTTGCTCTGATCATCTCTAAAAGGCGAGAGGTTTCTTTTACGATATCGTCTGATTTACCTTGTAGACATTGAATGTAGCCCATTGCCTCGGAGTAAAATATCGAGAGCTCATCTTGGCAATCGCTTCCGAGAGGTGTTGGAGGTTTTTGTGTCAAAACATTCCAGTTATCGATACATGACTTAACCTTAATAAGTGCTTTTTCTCTGTTGTTGAGAACGTGTAGGCAAGGTCCCTGTCCGTCTACCGCAACCGTCTTGATGCCGCTTACGCCAATCTCCGAATCCGAACTGGGCGCACAAACAAAGAAGTTGTTTGTGGCTTTAATGAAGTCGTGAAGCGAAGCCTTACAAAGACCCTTAGGATCCTTCTGTCGATTTTCAGGTTCTCCCAAAGAACTGAGGCAAGATTTTATTTTTTCGTAAGCCGCTTTTTTAAGACGTGCTTCGACCGCACATTTGGGCGCTTGAGCTTGAGCAAAAGGAGAAAAAAGTACTAGTACGATATAAAACCGCAAAGATTTCATTTCTCAATAGTAGCCCTACCTAGAAAATTCCCAAACAAAATTCATCGAATTTAAAAGTCTTAGTGTGACCGCGCAAATATTTTTTGATCGGATCCCACTTGCGCTTACTCCAGCCCAATTCAACAATGGGAATAAGAACGAGGGCATACTTTTTCTCCTTCAACCGCTTCCAACACTGCGCTACCAAACCTAATGTTTTCCGAACTCATGCTGTCTTGAAAATCACACATGAAGTGAAAATGCCCTTGTGAGGAATTGCGGTAGAAGTCGCCCTTTTTAGGAGCATGACTAGGCGCGCAGTTGTGCTTAAAGACCTATCCGTTGACTTCAAAGCGTCTGCTAATTAAGTTGCCTGTTCATTATCCATGATCGCGGGAGTAGCTCAGTTGATAGAGCGTCGCCTTGCCAAGGCGAAGGTCGCGGGTTTGAGCCCCGTCTCCCGCTCCAATTTTTTTAATCAGAATTCTGTGTATCTACTTGCTCTTCCAGTATGCCCATATGTATTGGGCTCCTGAGATTAAGCTTAGAGCGACGCTGATCCATAGAATCCAGTAGCCGATTTCGTAAAATGGGATTCCAAAAAGAGGTTGATGAATTAAGACGGCGGGGATCGCCACCATTTGCACGGCGGTTTTCCATTTGCCAACTGTTCCGGCGGCGATGATTTTATTTTGGGTTGCGGCGATAGATCTCAATCCGCTAATAAGCGTGTCTCGGGCCAAAAGTAATACAACCATGATCGGGCCTAGACGTTCGGAGGGGATGAGCATAATCAGCGTGCTCGAAACTAAAACTTTATCCGCCACGGGATCCATAAACTTTCCCATCACGCTTTCAACTTGGAATTTGCGGGCTAACATTCCATCAAGGTAGTCTGTGATAGAGGCTAAAATAAAAATAAAGGCCGCGATGTAGCCGCCCATGGGCGAAGGATTGATGAGACACCAAATGATAAATGGCACCGCAAAAATACGAGAGAGCGTCATGATATTCGGCAGGCTCTTTTTCCAATTTGCAATCGGCGCAGTCATGCTAACTCCTACAACCTCACTCTGTCGTGCACAGCCAAAAGTGTCAACTACGACCACCACGACGCTTGTTAAAATTGAACCGGTTGTGATTCAAGACACACTCTCGCCCCTTCCATTTTGGAGAGCAAAACCTAAAGTTTATAAATCGATGAGCGAAGAGCGACAAATTATTTGTTCTGCAACAACAGATAAAGCCGAAGAGGGTCCTCAAGCTGGTAAATACCGTTTAAATGTGGTTGCGGCCGGTTGGGTAAGCGCTCCGCTGCCAGACGCGTGGCGAATTATTCGCGAATTTGAAACACTCCCACAAGTGGACGATCGGTTTCAAGAGGTCCGTTACTTTCCAGAAAATCAAAGACTGTTTTTGCATTTAGTCGCGTACGGGTATCATGCCCAAATGATTCTACAATTGCGTTTTGGTGAAAGCGAACATGCGCGTGAGATGCATTTTGAAAGCGTAGAGGGCAGCTATAAAGGAATGACGGGCGTCGTACGTATAGAAGATGTTAAGAACCAAAAAACAGAAATTGCCATGACAACGGATTATGCGTCTGAGACAATTCCTTTACCTAAAGTCCTTATGGGGATCGGGGTTGAAATTGTGGGCAGTCGAGTCGCCGCCGCAATGCGAACTTTTATTGAAGCTAAATATAATGAAACTAAAAATACAGACAAGAAAACAAACATAAAAAAATGAAACGAAAATGATGGAACACATAAAAGAAGACGTACGATTATCGCAAAATAAATCTAAATCTCAAGTATCTGAAAATGCCGAAACGCAGGTCTTCAAACGGCGCTTTCCGCGTGTATTTTTAACGGGCGCGATGCCGGAGTTTCCGTTTATAAAAAAATGTGAAGTCATTTGGCCCAGCGGATTTGCTTCGGGCGTTTATGATTTTGGAAGATCCAGCACGAGCGTTTATTTTCCGATGCGTCTGAATTTAAGTTTAAACAAAAATGATATTATAAAATTGGGATTTAGAATTGGAAAAAACCAAGATATTATTTCGGTAGACTGCCGAGTGATTCGAAGCGAAACCCGATTGTTGGTGATTGAGCTCTTGCGACTTTCAAAATCTCAAATCAACACCATCGCGAATTATTTTGCCGACGAGTTAATTGCCGAGAGCACGCACTTTATTGATCCTAAATATTATGCACCTGAGCAAACATTTACGCATTGGTTTCACGGTCCGCAAGATACAAATTTATATGTTTGGTCTCCCGACGGCTCGATCACTCGGGTTACGCTCGAGCTTGGAGAAAACGTGTATCAATGGAATTCGACAGATTTTTCGATAGGCCCAAGCCGTGACACCTTGTCGTATGCGACCGAAGATTACGCGTATTATACAAATACGATTACGCCGTTTCGCGCGATCGCTCCGCAATCGGAGGCGGCACTTAAATTTCGCTATTTTGTCAGCACGATGCTTTCGACGCACCCCGTGATCGAAGCTGTATTTAAGAGGTGGAGCGTTTAGCCACTCTTAATGTTGACTCAAACCCTCACTCAACTCATAAATTCTAGCTACCACCAAGAGGTTCACTATGGATCGCAACTTAGCGCTAGAATTTGTTCGCATTACTGAAGCCGCCGCGATTGCCGCCGCTCGTTTCATGGGTCGTGGCGACGAAAAAGCCGCCGATCAAGCCGCCGTAGATGCTATGAGAAAAGCCTTTGATTCAGTCCGTATCAACGGGACGGTCGTGATCGGTGAGGGCGAACGAGACGAAGCTCCGATGCTCTACATCGGCGAAAAAGTAGGCTCCACCGCATCGGATGCTCCGGCCGTGGATATCGCGTTAGATCCGCTTGAAGGAACCACAATCTGTGCAAAGGGCGCTTACGGTTCGATCGCCGTCATTGCCGTTGCCGAGCGCGGAAACTTTTTGCATGCGCCCGACACATATATGGATAAAATTGCGGTCGGCCCCGATGCTAAAGGCGTCGTCAGTTTAGATAAATCTGCAGAAGAAAACATTTCGGCGGTAGCCAAGGCCCTGAACAAATCAGTTTCAGAAGTGACGGTCGTGGTTTTAGATCGTCCTCGTCACGAAGATCTTATCGCGCGCATTCGCAAAATGGGCGCACGCGTTTTTTTGATCGGCGATGGTGACGTGTCTGGAGCGATTGCCACCGGATGGGGCGAATCAGGAATCGATCTTTTGCTCGGAGTCGGAGGCGCACCAGAAGGCGTGATTTCGGCCGCGGCTATGAAGTGTTTAGGTGGAGATTTTCAGGGTCGTTTGATTTTTAGAAACGATGACGAACGCGCGCGCGCCCGTAAAATGGGTGTGCAAGATCTTGATCGTATCTACAAACTTGAAGAGCTCGCAAAAGGCGATGTGATGTTTGTTGCCAGTGGCGTGACCGATGGCCCGCTATTAAAAGGCATTAAATTTTTAGGTGGTCATCACGCAAAATCCCATTCGATCGTGATGCGTTCAAAAACGGGAACAATTCGTACGATTTCTGCTAATCATGTTCTTAGTAAAAAAATGATGTAGTCGGGCGTAACATAATGGATATTAAGCTCTCGTGTTTTGAATGCAAAAATCAAATGAGTTTTATCGATCATATTTCGCGTCGTGATGAGTGCTCTAATTGTGGCGCCGACGTTTACTGCTGCAAAAATTGCGAATTTTATGACCCAAAAGTTTACAACGAATGCCGTGAGACTTCTGCCGAACCTGTGCGCGAGAAAAATCGCAGTAATTTTTGTGGTTTTTTTAAACCGCGAACGGGCGATGCCAAAGCACAAGTTTCGGAGCGAGATAAGCTACTAAATGCAGCGGAATCTTTGTTTAAAAAGAAATAATCTGTCTACTTCAGACTTTACTTCATATAAGTACGTGCTTAACATAAAATAAATTAAGGAGACCTACATGGCGGCCGCTTCTACATCTGAAGTCTTCAATTGCACCGTTGATCAGTTTTACAGCATCATTTCAGATTACTCCAAATACTCTGATTTTCTTTCTGAAGTAAAATCTTGCTCCGTCGTTGAAGATCTTGGGGCTAAAAAACGTGTTGAGTACAATATCAGCTTAATTAAGACATTTACATACAGTCTTTGGATGACCGAAAAACCTCCGACCTCGATTACCTGGGAATTTGCAGGAGGAGATCTTTTTAAAACTTCGGTTGGTTCATGGACTTTAACAGATGAAGCCGGCAAGACTCGCGCCGAATATTCTGTCGAAGCGAGCTTTAAAACATTCGTGCCTGGACCGGTTGCCAAAACTTTAATTCAAACGACTTTGCCTAATATGATGAGCGCGTATCACAAGCGCGTGAACGAACTTTACGGAAGCTAAGAGGTCCAACAGTGAGCGATTCTGATAAAAAAGATACGGATGAAACTCAAAATGACTGGGATGTAAACGAGTCATCTTCAGAAACAAAAAAAGGTGTTGGTGACACACTAAAAAAACTTTTTACCGTTGGTATGGGCGCTGCCTTTATGACCGAAGAAAGTATCAGAACATACCTAGCCGAGCTTAAGCTCCCCAAAGAAGCCCTCAATTTTTTACTACAGGGGGCCAAAAAATCTAAAGAAGAATTGATGAATCGCGTGGGTAACGAAGTCGTGAGCATCATTCGCAAAATTGATTTTGTTGAAGAGGCTTCTCGTTTTGTAGAGGGACACAAATTTCGAATTTCAGCCGAAGTTGAAGTCATCAAAAAACCAAATGGCGAAGGTAAAGACACGTCTTTCGATATTTCTGTTAAGCAAAATAAGGTTTAATCACGCCTTAGGTCGAGGTACAAATTTATCTCAATTTGAGAAGCCTTTCGCCGATAAGTGATCATGGCGAGTATTTTAATTCTTATTTTTTCCATTACGCTTTTTTCTGGAGTTGCACATTGGCTCGGAAAGGAATTACTTACAAAACGTCATCTCTTTGGATATGGTTCAGGATACAGCCGCTCGGCTTTGCGCTTGGAGCGCAATTACAAAATTTTTTCGTTAATGATTTTGTTAGCGATGCTTTTGTGGGCGGTTATCAGCGGATTGATCAGCCTTCTTGGTAGTGACCCTTTTTAACTGGCTTTCATTTTAAACAAAACAGAATACATTGCTTTTAAAAGTTCCGGATCAAATCGACCTGCCAATTTATCTTTCATTAATGTGAGCGCATTTGATGGACTCATGGGCTCGTTGTAAGATCGCTTTGTTGTTAGGGCATCATAAGTATCACACAAGGCCACGATTCGTGCCATTGGGTGGATATCGGGCCCCTTCAACTCTTGGGGGTAACCGTTGCCCATATGATTTTCGTGGTGTTCAAATACGCACGCACGGATTGCATCGGATACGTCCTGATTATCGTGGAGAATTCTTAAGCCGTACGCTGGGTGGCGTTTCATTTGCGCCCATTCGACATCGTCGAGCGGTCCTTTTTTACAGATGATATCGGCGCTCACGTGACGTTTGCCAATATCGTGAAACAAAGAGCCGCGGCCTAAATCTGCCAAATCTTGAACGGACGAAAAACCCACAACGCTGCCAAGTCCTAAGCAGTAAATGCTCACATCAAGAGAATGATTGTAGGTGTAAAAATCATGACTCGATAAACCAATGAGATGCGCCATTGAATCAGGTTCTTGATCCATAAACTCAATAAACTGATGGATCATTTGTTTACTATCATTAAGAGCCACGTTCACATCAGGTTGTTCAAAAAGTTCTTCAACTAAACTGTAAGAACTTTCGCGCAAAATAATGGCGCGTTGAACGGCGGGCAAATTCGAATCATTCACTTGGGTGTGGACGTAATCTTTGTATAGCTGTCGCTCCGACTCCTTTACAAAAAAAACATCGTTCGCACGATTTTCAAAATTTTTTATTTTATCTTCTTTTAAACGGTCACCGGCGCGCATGTACAAAACGTAATGTTTGTTAATCAAAACAAAAAGATCAAATGACGTTGGGCGGTCAGGAATAAGAGAATTTACGCGTATTTGAAAATACTTGTCCACGAGTACCTCATCTCTATTTTGCTTGCTTTGAGCGTTGACTGTCCAGTCAATAACTGGCACGAATTTCAGAATGACCGCTACGCTTCCAGGTTCTAGATTAAAGCCCAATTCCCATCGCTCAAAAAATGCGACGGAGTCCTTTACTCATATAACCGAATTTAAAACTCCTATCCAATTTTTAAAAGGGGTGGGGCCACATTTCGCCGAAGTTTTGAGATCACGCGGAATAGAAACTGTCGGAGATTTGTTGGAGTGGTATCCGCGTGCATATGAAGACCGCCGCGTGGCGCGTTCGATTTCAGACCTTAGACCAGGAGAAATTGTCAGCATTTCATTAAACGTTGTGCGAGTTTCAAGCGTGCAATTAGGAAAGTCTAAACGCCGCATGTACGATGTGGTTTTAAAAGATCACACCGGAACAATAAATGCGAAATATTTTCGGGTACCGTATCGCGGTTATTTTGAACGCTTCCAGCCGGGAATGCGCGTGCGCGTTGTTGGAAAGGTCACCCTTTATCGCAATCGAGTTGAATTTCACCATCCGGATCTCCGCGATGATGATGCTTTAGAGGTGGCCACGGATTGTTTGATTCCTATTTACACCGAAACTGAAGGCATCACGCTTCAAAAAATTCGCGGTATTATTTTATCTGCGCTTGAAAAGGTAAAAGGAAACGTTCCCGAAAGACTTCCCCAAAGTCTTTTAAAAAAATATGAACTTTCTGGTTTATACGAGTCGCTTAAAGCATTGCATGATCCCCCTAAAGACGCCGACGCGGAATTTACGAGAGGCCGTTCTGTTTTTCATAAGCGTATTATTTTTGAAGAATTATTTTGGCTAGAACTTTTACTCGCAAATAAACGGGCGTTGGTTAAAGTTGAATCCGCCCATGAATTGCGCGGTGGAGTAGAAAAAGTCCAAGACATTATCAAATCGTTTACTTACGAATTAACGAACGCACAAAAACGAGTGATTGGCGAAATTTTGACCGACCTTCATCAGCCTCATCCGATGCATCGACTGATTCAAGGGGATGTCGGGAGCGGAAAAACAGTCGTGGCCTTATTAGCGTGCGCCTACGCCATACGAAATGGTTTTCAATCCGCCATCATGGTGCCAACCGAAATTTTATCGGAGCAGCATTTTAAAAACGCGAAAAGCCTTCTTGAACCTTTTGGAATTCGCATCGGACTTTTAACCGGCAGCCTCACCGCTAAAGAAAAAAAAGACGTTGTGTCGAAATTGAAAAATGGCGAAATTGATTTAGTCGTTGGGACGCACGCGTTGATTCAAGAAGGTGTTGAATTTCAAAAACTAGGATTTGTGGTGGTCGACGAACAACATCGCTTTGGTGTTCACCAACGTCAAGATCTCAAACAAAAAGGAGTTTTGCCGCATTTTCTTTTAATGACGGCAACGCCAATTCCGCGAACGCTCGCGATGACCGTTTACGGCGATCTTGATGTTTCCATTATTGATGAGATGCCGCCGGGGCGTACACCGGTGGTCACTCGCGTAGTGTATCCAAATAAAGAAATTTTGGTTTACCAATTTATTCGCGAACAAATCGAAAAGGGTCGTCAAGCTTACGTCGTGTATCCTTTGGTAGAAGAAAGCGAAAAAATTGATTTAAAAAATGCCGTTGATGAATTTGAAAAACTTAAAAATATCTTTCCTAAATTTAAATTGGGGCTGTTGCACGGGCGTATGAAGCCTGATGAAAAAGAACACGTCATGAACGAGTTTCGCGCCAATAAAACGCAGCTCCTCGTTTCGACCACCGTTATTGAAGTCGGTGTCGACGTGCCCAACGCGACCATCATTTTAATCGAGCATGCTGAGCGTTTTGGTTTATCGCAGCTTCATCAACTACGAGGGCGGGTAGGGCGAGGAGATTTTAAGAGTTACTGCATTTTAAAACATGGCCACGCGGTGTCGGATGAATCGCGTGCCCGCTCTGAAATTATGGCTGAAACCTCGGATGGATTTAAAATTGCCGAGGCCGATTTAGAGATGCGCGGGCCGGGTCAATTTTTAGGGGCTCGCCAGTCGGGGCTGA
The DNA here is from genome assembly GCA_021731045.1 of Bdellovibrionales bacterium. Taxonomy (GTDB): domain Bacteria; phylum Bdellovibrionota; class Bdellovibrionia; order Bdellovibrionales; family JAKFYE01; genus JAKFYE01. The sequence goes on from JAKFYE010000022.1 coordinate 28,421, forward strand.
CGGGTTTTAAAATGGCCAATTTAGTTAGGGATATTGATATTTTACACCAAGCCCGCGAGGCGGCGTTTGCGATCGTCAAAGAAGACCCTCAATTTAAGCTTCCTGAGCATAAAATCCTTCACGAAATGCTGACCAAAAAATCAGGCCCGATCTCTCTAGGAACCGTCGGATAAAGCCGTATTTTGTCATCTGTCGAGATATTAAATAGCCTCTTTTAGCTCAGCTATAACCAATAGGTTACGAGTCTGGAAAGTCCTTTGCACTATCCTCAACAGATACAAAAAGGTGGTCCATTGAGCTTTCGTAGTACGTCGTTCATATTTATCATAAGTCTTTTAATTGGGAGCTCGGCTTATTGCCAATCTATGAGCGCCGGCCCATCGGTCACCAGAAAAAATCTCAATATTCTCGGAAGAGGCAACTTCTTTGTTAATTTGCATCGCGGTTTAAACTTAAATCAAGAGCCTGAAATTGCGGTTGAACTTGAAGAAAATCGAAAAGGCAGAGATACGAAAACGATTGTTTTATACGGACGCGATATCACAGGTGATGATTGTCCCGATATTTGGTTTTATCTCAAGACAAGTTGGCAGCCGATTTATGGTCGCGATCTTAACGGCGATAAAATTGTCGATTTTTCTATTAAATGGAAAACTTCTGAATTGGTGATGATCGAGCGACCTTCAAAACGCCTCGACGGATGGGATGTTATTCCTGATATTTTAATGTTTGATTTACATGTACACAAACGTCCTTTCTCGCAACTCGTACTCAATGGCATCTTCTCTACAGTTTTTTTTACTAAGGTCGCACATGACTCATTTATGTCTAAGCTGATGTTTGAACAAATGAACGTGATGGATCTTGAAGCGCGTGCTGAAAGACTGCGTAAGGCGGGTGCAGATTCGCGAGTGTTGTCGGTTTACTATGAAACTATCTTACGTCACTGGGACGAAATATTGGCTAACATTTCAAGTGAGGCTTACAAAGAGTCGCTTTTAGGAATTTTAGATCTCGGTGTATTAAAATATGGCGGCTCTGTATTTAAATGGGTCGGGAGCAAAACCGGCCAAGTGGCTCCTACGGCACATGCCATTTCTCGATACGTCTCAGAATCGTTTTCTCCAACCGTTGCCAAATCTGTTTCTTGGCTTTCGAAAAAAGACATGAGTCGATCCATTATGGGCTTATACAATTCTTTTCGACGAGGAATTGTACGTAAAGCCACAACCCGAATTGCCGCTTTAAATGTAAAGTTTAAAAACATACTCTCGCCGGTGATGAAACCAACCGGCGCTATAGCGGCTAAAGCCGTCGCGTGGTCAGCGGCTCAAGAAACACACATTGCAATTCGCTCAATCAGCGCACGCAATATGCTCGAGAAATTCGCTTGGAAAAGTGCGAGTGCTCTATTTAAAACAAGTAAAGCCGTCGGCGCAAATCTTCCGTATGTGTTGCCGACCGCCGGTATTCAAGTCGCAGCTGAACTTTTAGCTCGACAAAAAGAAATTTTTTATGCGCCACCAGCCGTTGTCGAAGAGCAATATATGCAGATGGGGCAAAACGTCAGCTACATGACATTGGATAGTATGACGCAAGCAACTGTGATTAGTATGATGTCTGATGAAGTTAAACGCACAACTATTTGCGGAGTCTTTTCTTTTGTAAACTCTCTCGGATTTAATTTAGCAATGCAGGGTGAACCTAATCCGTACCGCCAAAGCCTCGATACTCATTGGGAAATTGGCGGAGCACTGCAAACTCAAATGGATATTCAAAGCATTCGCTATTTTGATGAAATGGCTTTCAGATCTGGAAATCCTAAGTTAAAACTTGTGGGATATGCGTTTGCTTTTGTAAGTCAAATGGCCGGATATGCAGGATACTCGGTTGCAAGTAAAAAAGTAGAAGCCCTTAGTGAGGAACCGCGCCTTGCAATTATTCCGCTTCTCTCTGCTGATCCGCAGGCTTTAGAAAAAAATAATATTATGGGCATGTACAGTTATTCAAAGTAATGCCGCGTCCTAATTTGTGCGAACGCGCTACATCCAAAACAAAAAATCGCCTCTCGATATAAGATAAACAAATCCTCATTTTTAAATGATCAACGCGTCGTACAAATACAGTAATTTTCTCATATTTTTATTTATGCCGCAAAAATTTTATGTTTGTGTCATGCCATGTTTAAAAGGCCGAAGAATTTAAATTTATCCAAACGCACGATAATTTCGTCGTTAGGGGGGAGAATTATGCAAATGACATTTCAAAAAGGTTTAAGATGTATTCTTTGCGCTATGGCCATTACGACAATTTCATTTTTAACTATAACCGCCTACAGTGGAGAAATTTTAAAACTTAAAACAGGCGACGTTAAATTAGATTCAAAATTATCACGAGGCGTTGATCTTATCTCAGGCTCACGCGAATTTGTTGTTCAATTTTCGGGTCCAATTACGCTCGCAGATAAAAACGAAATTCAAAAACATGGGTTTAAAATTTTAAATTACATTCCCGATGATGCCCTGGTTATATATGGCTCTGGAGAGGCGTTGTCACAAGTTCGCGCGTTATCTTCAGTTCGAGCCGTTGAAGTTTTCAATTCCATTTGGAAAACAAGCCCGGATTTCAACACAGCCAGCGTTTTTACTCGTTCGCAAAAAGTCCTAACCCATATTCGTTTGTCGAATGCTTCGTATAGCGAAGGCCTTCAAACAATACTCGGTCAAAATAAAAATATTAAAATTCACTATGCCAATGATCGTGTGATTGTCGCAGATCTTCCGCGCAATGAAGTTGCGAGTATCGCAACGTTTGCAGGTGTCGAGTGGATGGAGCCCATAGCAAAAATTCAAACGATGGAGTTTGATCCAGGCGTAGCTCCACAAAATCTTCACTTTCGTGGTGCAGCTACGGGCTATGAATCAGGAACAAAAGTTATGGGCTTTGAATCAGCATGGGCGCGCGGATTCGATGGTGCAGGCGAAGTAGCTGCAATGGCCGACACCGGGCTTGATACAGGTAAAATCGCAACTTTGCACAAAGATTTAAGCAATACAAAAAATGGAGAATTCGTTTTAGGTTTTAATATTCCTATTCCTTTATTTTCTTGGAAGGATACTGTTGGTCACGGAACTCACGTGGCAGGAAGTATCGTAGGTACCGGTGCCATGTCGAATGGACTTATTCGCGGAGGAGCTTATCAAGCCGAGTTTTTTGCCCAAGGCGTAGGTATTGGTGAAATGTTAAATCCGTTGGCATTGCAGTCTCCAAAAGCCACTTTAGATCCTGCGATCGCAAAAAATGTGCACGTTCATTCGAACTCTTGGGGAGCAGCATCTAAAGGTGCTTACGATGCGATGGCAGCTGCTTATGACGATTACATTTGGAATCATCCAGATGTCCTCGTGGTCTTTGCTGCAGGTAACGAAGGCGTTGATGAAAATAAAGATGGTCTTATCGATGAAGGTTCTATTGGTTCACCAGGAACTGCTAAAAACGTAATGACCGTGGGTGCCTCTGAAAACTATTTAGGTTCAGGTGGTATTCAAAAAACGATTGTTGAAATGAAACCAAAAGAAGACGGAACGTCTCGTTGGCCAGCGGAGCCAATTGCTAGCGATACGTTTTCTAATAACCCAAATGGAATGGCAGCATTTAGTTCGCGTGGTCCCACAACAGATGGTCGTTTAAAACCCGACATCGTCGCTCCTGGAACCAACATCGTCAGCGTGCGTTCAAGCATGATTAAGCCCGACGCACAAAATCCAACCAAAGAACCGCTATGGGGTGTTTACGATTCTAATTATTTATTTTGCGGCGGAACTTCGATGGCAACACCACTCGCATCTGGAGCCGCAACAGTGACACGACAATTCCTCATCAAATCAAAAGGACTTGCCACGCCATCAGCTGCAGTTATCAAAGCCACTCTCATGCACACGGCCTACGATATGTATCCAGGACAGTATGGCTCTGGTCCAACTCAAGAGCTTCCCACTCAACGGCCAAACATTCACGAAGGTTACGGAAGAATTGATATGGATAAGCTTACAAGGATGGGACAAGAGACCATCGTGTTAGATGAAAAAGTTGGCGTCGCACTCGGCGAAGCGAAAACATACAGCGTGCGCTCTCCCGGCGATATCACTGCAACTCTTGTTTATACAGATGCTCCAGGAACAGCGAGTGCACAAAAAGCCCTCGTAAATGACATCGATCTTGCAGTTGTGGCTCCAGATGGTCGCGTTTTCACTAAGAATGACCATGTAAATAACAATGAAATCATTGAAATTCGTGGCGGTTTAGAGGGTGAATACACGGTAAAAGTAACGGGTACCAACATTCCTCAAGGTAAAAACGGAAAGCAGCCGTACGCGTTGATCATTAGTCCATACTAAGTTAACACAGTGTAATTCCTGCAAAAAAGAGGCTTTAAAACGGCCTCTTTTTGCTTTTCTCAAAAACCGCACCAACCCTTTATTGATAAACCGTGTCAAAAATGATATCACCATACCCAAATATGACAGTCACGTTTGCGTTTTTTCAAGTAAGGGGTCTGTAATGGTAGAGTTCAAAGTTGGTGATAATGCAGTTTATCCAGGTCACGGCGTTGGAAAAGTTACGGCCATTGAGTCTAAAGAAATCTTAGGTAAGAAGCACACATTCTATTCTATTATCGTTCAAGAGACCGGAATGAAAATCATGGTGCCTCAAAATAATGTCGCCAGTGTAGGGTTACGTCCTATTATCTCTACGAAAGAAGCTGCTGAGGTTATTAAAATTCTTAAGCTTACAAATATTAAAATTGATAATCAAACATGGAATCGTCGTTACCGCGAATACATGGAAAAAATTAAAACAGGTTCTGTTTTTGAAATCGCAGAAGTCCTTCGCGATTTGTTTTTGCTCAAAGTCGATAAGGAGCTTAGTTTTGGCGAGCGAAAAATGCTCGACACAGCACGTAGTCTTCTTATTAAAGAACTCGCGCTTGCAACTGAGACTGAAGAATCGACTATGGAAGCTGAAGTTCGCACGATCTTCGGTCTATAATCCAGTACACACACTAATTATTTCGATATAAGCTAAAAGACTTCGTTTAAGGAGTCTTTTTCAATGAATACATCTAAACCTGTCCGCGTTCGTTTTGCTCCAAGTCCTACAGGATATCTACATGTGGGAGGAGCTAGAACGGCCCTCTACAATTTTCTTTATGCGCGTAAAATGAATGCCACTTTTATTTTGCGTGTGGAAGATACGGATCAAGAGCGTTCGACTGAAGAAGCATTAAAAATGCAAATGAGTGATTTGAAGTGGTTGGGATTGGATTGGGATGAAGGGCCGGGCAAAGAAAATCCGTCACAAGAAATTGGAAAATACGGTCCGTATAGACAAAGTATGCGCCAGCCGATCTACAAAAAATATGCAGATCAACTCATCGAAAGTAAAAAAGCATTTTACTGTTTTTGTACGGATGAAATCTTAGAGCAAAAAAAGCAAGTTGCGATTAAAGAAGGACGTCCACCTCATTACGACGGCACATGCCGGAATATAGATTTAACTACGGCGCGTGCGCGTTTATCAAAAGGTGAAAAAGCATGCGTACGATTTAACGTGGGACAACCTAAAGACTACGTTCTTCACGACTTGATTCGAGGAGACGTGACGTTTCCATCAAGCATGGTCGGAGACTTTGTCATGCTTCGATCGGATGGAATGCCGGTTTATAATTTTTGCTGTACTATTGACGATGCGTTGATGGAAATCACACATGTTTTGCGAGCCGAAGAACATTTAAGTAATACCTTACGACAGATGATGATCTATGAAGCGATCGGGTATCCATTGCCTCAGTTTGGGCATTTGTCGATTATTTTAGGACCAGATAAACAAAAACTCTCAAAGCGGCACGGAGCCACGAGCTGTAACGAATATAAAAATTTAGGCTTTTTGCCTGAAGCGATGAAGAACTATTTGGCGCTATTGGGTTGGAGTTCTCCGGATGGCAAAGAGGTGATGTCCGAGAGCGAAATGATTGGGCAGTTTGGGTTGGATCGATTTATTTCTTCGGCCGCTGTTTTTGATGAAGTGAAGTTGAGATTTTTCAATGCGACTCACTTGCGGGCGCTTCCACATGAAGAGTTATGGGCGCGTTTACAGCCGTTTTTTAAAGACGCAGGTTTAAAATTTGAAGGGGATGCGGCTTGGATTGATCACGCTTTAAGTTTGTTAAAAACTTCGATGGAAACTTTAAAAGATGGCGTCGAGTTGTTTCGACTTTTATCTGATACTAGCTTTGAAGTAACATCTGAAGGGCAAGAAACGATGGGCTGGGAAAGCTCCAAAGGTGTGGTAGAAAAATGGAAGAGTTTGATCGCGGCGTTTCCAAAAAACTATTTGGCTGAGTCGGATTTTGCATTGATTCAGGATCAAGTGAAAACAGAGCGTAATGTAAAAGGAAAGTTTTTATTTATGCCGATTAGGGTAGCTGTGATTGGAAAGCCACATGGGGCGGAATTAAAACATTTGGTTCCATTACTTTCTAAGTCATCATTAGTGGCACGTGCAGAAAAATGTTTATCTAAGCAATAATAAATAAGAAAGAGAATTGATATGGCGTTAGTTGTTTACAACACAATGTCGAAAACAAAAGAAGAGTTTGTTCCGAATGAACCTGGACATGTGAAGATGTATGTCTGCGGACCTACCGTCTACGATTTTTTACATATCGGAAATTTTAGAGGCGCGATTGTCTTTAACCTTGTGGCCAATTGGCTCGAAAAACGAGGATATAAGGTCACGTACGTTTATAATTATACGGACGTCGATGATAAAATTATTAATCGCGCGAACAAAGAAAGTAAGACCGCTAAGGAAATTTCAGAAACGTATATTCAAGAGTTCGAGAAAGATTACAACTCTTTAAAGTTACGTCCGCACGACCACCGCCCTAAGGTCAGCGAGTTTATTCCGCAGATTGTAAACTTTGTGGGTAAGCTGGTTGAAAATAAAAAAGCATATGTTGTGGATGGTGAAGTTTTGTATTCGGTAAAATCTTTTGAGAATTACGGAAAGCTCAGTCATAAAAACATCGATGAACTCCTTATAGGTGCGCGTGTCGAGATCGATGCGAAAAAAGAAAACGCTTTAGACTTTGCCCTTTGGAAGCCCGCAAAACCAGGCGAGCCCGAATGGCCATCACCATGGAGTTCGGGACGACCAGGTTGGCACATCGAATGTTCCGCAATGGCTCACGGTATTTTAGGAGACACGATCGATATTCATGGCGGCGGTATTGACTTAATATTTCCGCATCATGAAAATGAAATTGCACAAACCGAAGGTGCAACCGGAAAGAAATTTGTAAAATACTGGATGCACAATAATTTTATTAATTTTGGTGCACACAAAATGTCAAAATCTTTGGGTAACGTCACGACAGGACGAGCCTTTCTGACACATTACAATCCTGAAATATTAAAGTATTTGATTCTTTCTGCACACTATCGCAGTCCTTCTGATTTTAGCGAATCGCCTATCAATAATACGATTCATGCGCTTTCACGAATTTATTCGGCTTTAAATTCGGCGGCGGGGATTGCAAGCGCAAATATCGAAGCGGGCAAACTTCCGGCAAAATTTGAAGAGGCGCTAAAGGCTTCTCGAAAAAAAGTAGAAGAGGCGTTGGACGATGACTTCAATACGCCCGAAGTTTTTGCCGCGATTTTTGAACTCGTGCGAGTGTTCAATTCGCTTTACCGAAAAGGTCAAAAGGTCACGCCTGAAATTTCGGCTCAAGGATTAGAATTTAAAAACTTTGTTCTTGAAACAGGTCGGTTGATGTCACTTTTTCTTGAAGAACCAAAGGCCTTCTTGATTAGCCTCGATGATCGTGTTTTAGAACAAAAGGGTATTAAGCGTTCTGATATTGATGCGATTGTCGAACAGCGAACGGCCGTGCGTAAAAATAAAGATTTTGCGGCTTCGGATAAGTTGAGAGATGAATTGGCCGCTAAGGGCATCGAAATTCAAGACACACCATTAGGAACCGAATGGGAAGTCAAAAAGTAGGAAAATTTAAACTCGTCTCTGAGTATACGCCTGCGGGTGACCAGCCCCAGGCGATTCAAGAGATCACATCTAACATCGAAAACGGTGTTAAAGAGCAAGTTTTATTAGGAGTTACCGGAAGCGGCAAAACCTATACGATGGCGCACGTGATTGAAAAACTCAATCAGCCGACACTTGTATTAGCACCAAATAAAACTTTAGCAGCACAATTGTACATGGAGTTTAAACAGTTTTTTCCGCAAAACGCGGTTGAATATTTTGTAAGTTACTACGATTATTATCAGCCCGAAGCTTATATGCCGGCTACCGATACTTACATCGAGAAAGATTCGGCGATTAACGAGCAAATCGATCGCATGCGCCATTCGGCTACACGTTCTCTTTTTGAGCGTAACGATGTACTCATTGTAAGCTCGGTTTCTTGTATTTATGGTTTAGGAAGTCCTGAAGCCTATGAAGGTATGATGATTTCTCTAAGAACGGGGGCCGAAGTAAAGCGGGATCATTTTTTACGCGAATTAATTCGTATTTTATATAATCGTAATGATGTGGATTTTCATCGAGGCACGTTTCGTGTTCGCGGAGACATGGTTGAAATTTTTCCGCCATACGAACAAGAACGTGCTATTCGAGTCGAATTCTTTGGAGATTTTATAGATAAAATTTCGTGGGTAGATCCACTACGTGGGGCCGTTTTACATCAAATGGATGCTGTCGGAATTTATCCGGGAAGCCATCACGTGAACACCGAAGATAAATTTAAAAATGCCATTAAGACAATTCAAGTGGAGTTGCAAGAGCGCCTCCAAGAACTTAAGGGACAGATGAAGTTGCTCGAAGCTCAGCGTCTTGAGCAACGTACGTATTACGATATTGAAATGATGGAAGAATTAGGATTTTGCCAAGGAATCGAAAACTATTCGCGCCATTTTACCGCACGTCCTGCTGGTCAGCCACCACCAACGTTAATAGAGTACTTTCCCAAAGACTTTTTGTGTATTATCGATGAAAGTCACGTAACGGTTCCGCAAATTGGCGGGATGTACCGTGGTGATCGCGCTCGCAAATTAAATTTAGTTGAACATGGATTTCGACTGCCGTCAGCTTTGGATAACCGACCTTTAAATTTTCAAGAATTTGAATCGCTTATTGATAAAACTGTTTATGTGTCGGCCACACCCGGTCCTTATGAATTACAAAAATCTAAAGGTTTAATTATTGAACAAATTATTCGCCCTACGGGACTTATTGATCCAGTGATTGAAATTAAACCTGCAACTCATCAGGTGGATGATATTGTCGCGCAATGCCGCATCCGTATTAAGAAAAAAGAAAGAGTATTGGTGACCACTTTAACTAAAAGGAGTGCGGAAGATTTAACAGAGTACATGCAAAGTTTAGGAATCAAAGTTAAATATTTGCATAGTGATCTTAAAACAGTCGAGCGTTCCGAAATTATTCGTGATCTGCGTTTAGGTGTTTTTGATGTCCTGATCGGTATTAACTTGCTTCGTGAAGGCTTAGATATTCCAGAAGTGAGTTTGGTTACGATTACGGATGCAGATAAAGAAGGCTTTTTGCGCTCGGAGCGGTCTTTGATTCAAACAATTGGACGTGCGGCGAGAAATTCTGAAGGATATGTCATTTTATATGCAGACGTTATAACGGAATCCATTAGGAAAGCGATCGAAGAGACCAATCGTAGACGAACGAAACAAGAGGCCTATAATAAAGAGCATGGGATTACACCACAGACGATTCGCAAGCGTATTCAAGAAGGTCTGATGGAAATTTACGAGATGGATTACTCAACAGTGCCGATTGAGAAGACGTCTTACCTTGCTCAAGCCGAGAAGCAATACTTAGCAGAACCTAATCTCATTAAGAAAAAAGTTGAGAAGCTCAAAAAACAGATGAAGGAAAAGTCAGCGCAACTGGAATTTGAGGATGCTGCAAAACTTCGTGATGAAATTAAGCGTTTAGAAATGCTCGATCTCGAAATTCGCGAAGCTTAAATCTAAGTAATGTGTATATTGCCCGAACCGGGGCTTTTTGCCTCAATTTCTGGGGTTTAGTTAATATTTATAATCTTATAAGCAATCTAGAAACTCTCACGAGCCGAGAAAGCTGGCCCCTTGTTTGCTTTTGTTACGTGTAGAACTTGTAGAAATAAACACGCGCTACAAAGGAGAACATATGCTACGTGCTGCAATCGCATTTTTTATTATAGGCTTGGTGGCCATCTTATTTGGTGCTACAGGGTTTGCCGGAGTTTCTATGGATATCGGAAGAACATTATTGTTCGTATTCCTAGTACTTGCGGTTATTAGTTTTGTTGCAAGCTTAGTCACTGGCAGAAGTAAGCCGCTCACATAAACGGTTATTCAAATTTTATTAAAAGTGCCGTTGCAAGACGGCATTTTTAATTTAGACAGCATCCAATTTTCAATAAGGAGACAACATGAAAACAGTTATTATACTTATGGCTTTGTTTGGATTTACCGGTATTAGTTACGCTGAAGAAACAACGTCAGAAAAAGCGGCTGCGACTACGAATGATGCAAAACGTTCAGTAAAAAAAGGCATGAATCGAGTTAAAGAAGCGGTTTGTGCAGAAGGCGATGTAAAATGCTTATCGAAAAAAGCTAAGCATCGTGTTGAGGAAGGCGCAGATTACACAAAAGATAAAGCTACCGAAACTAAAGATAAAGTCGATTAATTTACAATTTGATTATTTTTTAAGCCCTGTGCCTTCAAGCACGGGGTTTTTTTTATCCTTAGATACTGTTGCCACTTTTAGAGCTGCGTCTTTCATTCCGTGAAAAATAAAACCAAGTAAAGTTTCTTCCGGATCTCGATTTAGCTCTACATACTGAATCTGCTCGTCCTTTGGTGTATCCGTATTTTTTTCGTTAATCTTCATTGAACGTATAAGATTGGAAAAAAAAGCAGCGGTGGCAGACCTCTCGGCGGTCTTTTTGTAGACTAAATTAAGGTCTTTATATTTTGCTTGAACATATCCGCGTAATTTTTGATTGCGAATAGAAAGTATGCTTTTGCCCTGCATTAGCTGTCCCGATAATATCACGCCATCGTTTGTTTCAAAGTAAGGATTCATTTTTTCTAATTTCTGATTTTTTAAATTAAGATTTATATCCGTAAATGGAGTTTTAGAAAGTACAATCGCCGAGACCTTTAAGTCAATTTCTCCGGATTGCTCTAAAATACCGGTGAGGTGCCCCAGAGTTTCATGATCATCATGATCTGGAGTATTGCCGAGCGCGCCTATGGTCGCTTGAATGTCAGTCACCCGGATAGGGGCGTAGTGTCCTGCGTGTTCTCGTGTGTAACTAAAAGAAGAATTCTCAATTTCGATACCCTCAACAATAAACTTAAAATCTGAGTTATCATTTTTAGATGAGGATTTGGATTTTAGATCTCCCTCTAATACCTCAACTTTTAAATTTCGTATCTTTAAAAGATGAATCCTTAAAAGACTATTAAATAAGTCCGCAATGTCCACTCGCTCCTTTAAGCGTTTTATTTTAACGTCAATAAAGGTCGATTTTGGATCGCCCGTAGAGAGATGAATATTTCTTATCGTAGCTTCGGATGTGAAAAGGTTCGTTGTTGTAAATCCAAGCGTAAGTGAACAAGTATCACAGTTCTGTGTAACATTAGTTTGTAGTATTTTTTTTAATCGCCAAGGAAGGATCACATCTTGAATAAGTACTAGCAGGAAAATTCCTATAGTAATAAATATAAGAATTTTTCCTGCTAGTTTCATTAAAGGCTTTCAATTAAAGATTAACAGCAAATCCTAATGCGGCACTCAAATCAGAACGATAAACTGTCGAATCATCATACAAGCTGTCGAGCGCACGATTGTAATTGGCTTCGAGAACCATATCTGTTGAGTCGGTTAAGTTTATTTTAGCTCCTAGTCCGGCTAGCACGGCAGATTCCCATGAACGTGCACCGATTCTACGAGTTGGAGTTGAATACAACGTATTATCAGAAGTTAGCGTCGAACCCATCACACCACCTTTAATATAGAGTGAAGAAAGCTCTTGGCTACTTAAATAATATTTTGCGCTAATAGGTACAGAAATATAATTTGCGGTTAATTTGTTTTCACCTAAACCGTCATCAATGCTTGTACCAAATTGACGATACATAACACCTGTTTCTAAAACCAAATTATCTTGACCAACAAGGTCAAATAAAAGACCTGCAGTATAACCATTTGGCTTTGTATAGCGTGTAGAGTCTCCTCCTTCTAAACCAGCATTTGCTAATGATGCTTGAACAATAGCGCGTCTAACAAATCGGTCAGGAGAAGAACTATCCCGAGGTGTTACCGATACGCTCTCTTGAGCAAAAGCACTAGTTGCCAAGCTAAGCGCGGCATAAGTAATGACGGTGTATAACTTAGGTATTTTCATATACGTCTCCTTATAATTAATCGGCTAAGTGTTCAATCTTATCGCCCAATTTACGAATACCTGCTTTAACTTGGTCTTTTAGTTGCCCTTTACCTTTTTGGTACTCACCTTTAAGTTGTTGTTCTTTGCCTTCTTTGTTGTAACCAACAGCTTCTTTTGCTTTACCAGCTGCCGAGTTAAACGCACCTTTAATTTTATCTTTTGTCGAGTTCATATAAATCTCCTTTGTGTTTGTTATTCATAGAGAGTGCAAGGAGTTCGCCAATGTAAATTCAAGATAAGCTCTTGATAAAAAGCCGTGTTTATAAAATCGCGGGGCATAATATTAAACTCGAGGTAAAATGCCCCGAGACCTTAAGGAGAAAATTGATTTTGAATTCTTAAATATTCACTTCGATATTTTGCGGCAAGCAATTTTTCTCCTCGAAAGTCATGTATCTGCGCTAAATAATCATAGGAATTATAAAAATTAGGATTAATTTCTATCGCACGTTTTAGGTGCGAAATCGCATCTTCAAGTTTATTTTTTTTAATAAGTACGAGCGCAAGATTGTGATGAGTTTGAGGGTAGACGTCCGAAATTTTTATTGCGAGCTCGTATTCTAAAATCGCTTCATCGTGACGTCCGGATTGATCTAAAGCCATGGCAAGGTTGTTGTGTGCGCGGCTGCTGCCGACCTTTGAATGTTCTAAAATATGAGAGTACAGAGAAATAGGATCTTGCCACACTTTATTTTGATCACGCGTGCGGGCGACTTCTAGACTACAAACAATCATAAGTAATACTATTAAAATTGGACGCGCGTAACGAAAGCGAAAGGGGCTGAGTTTTTCATAAGCGGTTTGCGCCAGTCCTAAAAAAAGTCCGACAGTTGGCAAGTAGAGCCAATGTTCAAGAAAAAGTGAGTTCATCGGAATCAGCACTCCACTATGGGGAAAGTAAGATCCAAAAAACCAAAATATTCCAAACACAAAAATAAAATAGTTCTGCCTTATATCTAATGCTGATTTACATAAGGCCAAGAGAATAATCATCAGCCCACACATCACTGGCCACGAAGTGATACTAATATACACCGGAAATTCTCGATCAATGCTTAAAAAGGACGGCCAAAATAAGAGCAATAAGTAATCAGGTAAAGTCGCTAAGAAAGTATAAACTCGATAAAGTATGTTTTCGCTGTAGATGTTGGCTTCTTTATAAAAATTAAACGTGTCGTTAAAATTTAATATCGTCTTACGTAAGACTAAATAGACAATTGTAAGGGTCATAATGGGCCAAGCTTTAAAGTATGTACGAAATGACCACCGATTGTAATCCAGTATAAAAATGCAAATCAGGCATAATGGCAAAAAGACGACCGCAGCTTCTTTGCTTAAGAGGGCTAAGCCATAAATAAAAGTGACAAGTGCGAAGCCATTGAAATTAGGTACGAGGATATAGAGACCGAGAAGACAGAAAAATGTGTAAAGGGTGTCGGCCGTTGCGCTCATATAGGTCACGGCTTCGGTATGTATAGGGTGTAAGCCCCAAATTATAGTGGCAACAAAACATGCCGTACGGTTAAAGTTTAAACGCAACCCCAAAAAATACATGAGCGAAGCATTCAGTAGATGAATAAAAATATTTAGAAAGTGAAAAGCAAAAGTAGAAAGCCCAAAAAGCTGATAGATAAACAAATACGCAACTTGTTGAAGTGGTCGGTAAAACGAATCTACACCCCCGGAACCTGTAGTGGATGTACCTTGAAATATTTTGAAGAAAAAATCCCACGAGCGCAAAAACGAATTCTTGATTATAAAAAACTCGTCGTCGTACAAAAACGTATTTTGATAAACATTGCCGTACGCGATACCGATACAAATCCAAATAATCGGAAGGTAATAGGATTTCAGTTTTAGAGATTGGCCCATGTCTTAGATTCTCGACGAGGATGCTCTAAACATCAAGCCTCTGGTCTTATATAGTCCTCGCGCGAGACGACTAAAGACTTGCTAAAAATCAGTCGTAAACAGATTAACTTATTTTTAATTGGTCCTTAAGGCTTGGTGCTACTTATTTCATCAGTCATTCGTTTCTGTGAATGATAATCTTATTTTAGTCCATGGAGGGACTTATGCGCACACTAAAAATAGGCCAGGGATGGCTGATAGTTTTGTTTTTTTTCACTATTCAACTGGCACACGCGGGCGAGCAGATTATCCGCTTTGAGACTTCGGCAGCTTACAACGAGATGAAGGCCATTTTAGGAAATAAAAATATAATTAACGATATCCCCCAACTGAATGCGTTCGTTTTTGATGAACGTTTTCTAACTCAAATTACTTCCAACAAATTTCGCGCAAATCGCATTCGGTACATACAAAAAAACCGTCAGATTAAACTTCTTTTACCTGCGGCCGCGGAGACCGACAAAGCCGTTATTCTTGGTAATTGGGGTTCCGAGTATATTGGCGTCAAAACAGCTTGGAAGCGAACTTACGGAAGGGGAGTCGTCGTCGCTGTCAGCGATACGGGAATTGCGTCTAGTCATCCTGATTTTAAAGGTCGCATGTGGCTCAACCCAGGCGAAAGCGGTCTCGATTCTAACGGTAAGAAAAAAACATCCAACAAAATTGATGACGATGGCAACGGCTATAAAGATGATGCTTATGGTTGGGATTTTGGTGTTGGTATGAGTTCGACTCGGGATAATCTTTACCACGGAACGCACGTGGCGGGCACAATTGCCGCGTCTTTGAAAAGTCTAACTCCCGGAATCGCTCCCGAGGCGACTCTTATGTCTTCTGCATTTTTAGATGATACGGGGTCAGGAACAGAAGCTCATGGTGCTCAAACAATAATTTATGCGACAGATAACGGCGCGAAAATTGTAAACTGTAGTTGGGGTGCTTATGGTGATAGTGCTTTAATTCTTGATGCAATTAAGTATGCGGGTAACAAAGGAGTGCTTGTCGTGGGCGCTTCGGGTAACGATGCGATCAATACGGATACTAAACCGCATATTCCTTCAGCATATAATAATTTAGACAATGTGATTTCCGTGGCAGCCATTCAATCTAAAAGTGGAGAGCCCGCGTGGTTTTCTAACTTTGGGTTTTTAACGGTGGATATGGCGGCTCCAGGACATTTGATCAAGAGCACGTTCAATCCGTACTATGGGGCTTCACGTTTGTACGACACACTTTCAGGTACCTCGATGGCCGCACCGCATGTGTCGGGTGTTGCGGCGCTCATAATAAGTTTGAAACCGCGCCTGTCTCCGAAACAAGTCAAAGACATTATTTTAAGCTCGGTTCAAAAAACAGCCGATTGGACAGGCATAACTGTGTCGGGCGGAATGTTACGTGCCGACACAGCGGTCGAACAAGCCGCCGCACTTCCTTAGACCTAGTCGTTATCGTTGAGTTGGAGAAGTACACGTTCGGCGAGTATACGATTAAAAGTCGGAAGGGCCGCAATCTCTTCGACGGTGGCTGTGCGGATGTCGTCGACGCTTTCGAAGCGTTTTAAAAGAGCGTGTTTACGTTTTTCGCCAAGACCCACAACGTAATCAAGTTCGCTCTCTAAAGATGTCGATTCGCGAAGTTTGCGATGATAAGTAATCGCGAACCTATGGGCTTCATCACGAATACCAACTAAGATATGATGGGCCTCAGAGTTATTGCGAAAAACGACGGGATTTTGTCGACCGGGTAAATAAAATCGCTCTTCTGTTTGATGTACCTCTTGATCTGTGAATTCACCTTTGACTCTTGATTTTGCAAGACCGACGACCGGAATGTCGGGAAAACCGAGTTCTTTTAAAACTTCAACGGCGATTCCGAGCTGTCCCTTGCCGCCATCAACAACAATTAAGTTAGGCTCATCATACTCATCATGACCAAGCCTTCGCGTAATCACTTCGCGCATACTAGCAAAGTCATTAGCGCCTTCGACGGTTTTAATTTTATAACGTCGATAGTGTTCTTTTGCCGGCACACCGTCTTCAAAAACGACCTGACTCGCGACGCTTTCGGTACCTTGAAAGTTTGAAATATCAAAACATTCAATTCTTCGCGGTAACTGTGGTAATTTTAATTTTTCTTGAATCTCTTTAAGGCCGCGATCTTTAGCGTCTGATTTTGACACATGATCTTTAAAATGTTCTCGAGCATTGTCTTCGGCCATAGAAATTAATTTGGATCCAAAAGTATCAGTCGGAAAGCGCACGATAACCACGCGATCGGCTCTCTCTTTTAAGACGGCTTCTAAAAGTTTTCTCAGATCGTTACCGAGTTCCATCGGCACTAACACTTCATCAGGAATAATATTGTCTTCATAATATTGGTTTAAAAATGAGACAAGATTGTCGCGTTCGTCGAGCCGCTCCATTTCGGTTGCCAAATCTGAAGTGTCTTTGCTGAGAATTTGGAACTGGGGTAGGAAGTGCGCCCGTGAACCGATGACGCGTCCTGATCGAATATGCAGCGTTTCGACCGTTGCGCCACGTTCATCACCATGAAAGCTAATGGCGTCTTGGTCTTTTTCTAAGTTTTCGTTGATCACATTTTGTTTTTCTAAAATGTGATCTATGGCCCGAATGCTATTTCGAAGTGTCGCCGCAGTTTCAAATTGCTCATCGCTTGCGGCTTTTTTCATTCGTTTTTCAAGATCTTTAGAAAGAGTTTTTGTTTTTCCTTTTAAGAACCGTATAACCGATTGCACACTCTTAGCGTAATCTTCGCGTGTAATCAATTTTACACAAGGAGCGCTACAACGTCCGATTTGATGGGTCATGCATGGTCGCTTTCGCGATTTCATAAAGGCGTCCGTACAATCTCGAATCAAAAAAGCACGATTTAGAAAGCGAATTGTTTCACGCACTGTCAGGCCGCTTGAAAACGGACCGTAATACAAGCTGCCATCTTTTTTGACTTTACGAGCTAAATACAATCTCGGAAAGTCATCGGCCAAGCTCAATTTTATATAAGGATATGATTTGTCATCTTTGAGTCGAATATTATATTTAGGTCTATGTTTTTTTATAAGCGAAGCTTCGAGTAAAAAAGCTTCGACCTCGGTTTTCGTAATCAAGTACTCGACCGTTTCAATATTGGTAACTAAAAATCGAGTTTTAGGACTTATATCTTTAGAGTCTTGAAAGTAGCTGCGCACACGATGGCGAAGTTGTTTTGCCTTACCAACATAAATAATCTTGCCGACCTTATTTTTCATAAGGTACACGCCTGGCTCTAGCGGAAACCCTTTGATTAAATTTTTAAGTTCGTCCAAGCTGCGCATGAGCGTAAGAATAGCGTATCTTGGTTACAGTTGCCACCCTTGTCGTAATTCCAATTCCATTAAATAATTCCCTAACTTTGCTGAATGGAATTGGTATATGATTTGGTTTTGTGCATTTTAAGCGGCGCAATTATAAAAACTATCGTCTTAGTCCCGACACCGCCTAAATTAAAAGGTTTAAATCATCGCTGGAGTGCGCTAGGATGCGCTCCAAGCCTCACGTTACCTAAAAGAAACCTATGAAGGAGAAATCTATGAATCGCGCTTATATATACGTATGTCTGTTGTTAATGAGCTTAATTTCAGCATCTTCTTTTGCAGACGAAGTCTTTTATCAAACAGGCGACACTTTAACAGGCGAAATACAGAATATTTCTGATAAAAAGTTACTTTATAACTATACGCGTGTTGTTGAGCATCAAGGGACAGATAAAAATCTTGTGACTCGCGCCTATGTGTATCCTGACGGCAAGCCCGCTGTTACGGAGACCATGCTTTATACCGGCGGCCGTGTCACAAAAATGATGTGGCAACAATTTCAGGTTAACGAAGAAGGCCAATTCGAAATA
Source organism: Bdellovibrionales bacterium (assembly GCA_021731045.1). Classification (GTDB taxonomy): domain Bacteria; phylum Bdellovibrionota; class Bdellovibrionia; order Bdellovibrionales; family JAKFYE01; genus JAKFYE01. Next base: position 46,786 of record JAKFYE010000022.1, read on the forward strand.
AAAAACGGAAAAGTGTACTTTACGTACAAAAAAGATGGCGTGGTCGAGCAAAGCAATCAGCCATTAGATGACGATTTTGTATCGCAAGATGAACTACTCGAGTTTATTTACAAAAATTGGGCGACTTTGATGTCAGGCAAAAACGTGAAGTTTCATTTGCCGGTCATTTATCGACAAGAAACCATCGGATTTAAACTTTCTAAATTAGAAGAAACTAGTGAAGGCATTAAAATTTCTATGAAACCTTCAAGTTTTTTTGTCGCCGCGGCTTTTGGCAAACCCATTGTATTTACATTAAAAAAAGATGGCGACCATCGCGTACTCTCGGTTGAAGGGCGTGTGTCACCGAAGATTCAAGAGAATAAAGTTTGGAAAGATTTGAACGCACTTTTGTTAATTAACTATTAAAAGTTATGAGAACATTATCAGAACGTTTTTTTAAACGTTCTGAGTTCTTACTGAAGAATAAATGAATTTTCTTTTGTTTTAATTCCGCAGGCAGGGCAGCAACCTTTTTCTACAACTTGTAATGCAAGAAAATCAGTTTCATGTTTAAAAACTAATTTGCCACCGCAAACGCAGCACGTAGTCAATGCTTCGATAATGTCTTCATTAGGTCTTGGCACTGTCGGAAAACCTCTTTGTAAATCCATCTTTCCTCCTGAAAGCTGCATGACATTTCTTGTCGGGCTTACTTAACTCTTCGGCTAAAAGTGATTCATCTTGAGACAGACTTTGTAAAATAAGACTTAAGCCAGGATCTCAAATGCAATTTATGTGAGAAAAAGGTCTGCGCTTTGTGCGTTATAGTTTGCTACGAATACAAAAGACGGCCTAGATTTAAGGCTAGGATTTTTTAAGTGGGGGATCTTTGTCGGAATTGCATGTGCTACGAACTTACCTTCAAGATGTTTTAGGAATTAAGTCGTTCTTAAGCGCCATGAGTGACTCTGAGAGTCCGCAGCTGTTGGAGAGAGAGGCTGAGACGCGTGAGCAGCTTAGTACTTATCGTTTTGTAGGGCAATCCTCGGCACGCATCTTGTTTCTCAGGGAAGCAACGGATGTTTCTGTTTTTGAAGGAGACCTTGAAGGTTTGTATAAAAAGATTCTACAAAGTTTAAATCGTCCACCACATGAATTAGCCACCCTTGAATGGACGAGTGATCTTGAAGCCGTCCTGACTCACATTGAATCTCTGCAACCACAGATTCTTTTTGCTTTAGGCCCTGCAGCGATTCGTTTTGTTGACCAATTTATGAGTCCAGCCGCCAATGCAACAGTCGGAGCCAGCACATCACATTTTAAAAATGCCATAGTGATCAAGTCAATTGATCCGGCCGACATAAAGCAAAATGAAGATTTAAAGCGCGTACTTTGGAATGATTTAAAAATCGTCATGAAGCATTTGGACGTTGTGTGATTATTCGACTTTGCGTGGTTCTGGCTTTTGTTATTCAAGCTCAGGCCGCGACGCCCGTGGATCTAACTCTTCCCGATTCGGAGCTAACTCCGCTTGTGCGCGTTCGAGTTAAAAATAAAATTTTAAAAGTGCCTTTAGAATCGTATTTAATGGGGGTGTTGCCCTCCGAAATGTCTTTATCGTGGCCGCTAGAAGCCTTGAAAGCTCAAGCCGTTGCGGCACGATCTTTTGTTTTATCGCAAATGCAACGTCGTCAATCTTCTAATTTCGATGTGGAGTCCACGCATTTAGACCAGGTTTTTCGAGTGGAACATTTAAACTACGCGGGCCCTTATCGTAAAAAATTATTACAAGTTTTGCAGGAGACAAAGGGCGAAGTATTACTTGAGCCTCAAAAAAACGTTTCAGCATCCCAGATTCAGAAGACGTATTTTCATTCGGATTGTGGAGGCTCAACTGAAACTTCATTTTATGTTTGGAGAACACAGGAGCCGCTCTTGCAAGTTCAAGATAGTTCGTGCCCGGTCTCGCAACATTCAAAATGGGAAATAAAATTTTCTTTAAAAACTTTAGAAGAGAAATTAAACCTACCCGGTATTAAGTCTCTACAGGTGACGACCAAAACACCATCTGGACGAAATGGAACTATTCTCGTGCTTTTAAATAATGGCGACAAGGAGCTTTTTTTAGCTGATACGTTTCGTAAACGTTTAGGATTTAATAAAGTTAAGAGTACGTACTTCGATTTAGCGTTACAAAACGGAGATTATGTTTTTAGCGGTAGAGGGCACGGGCATGGGGTTGGGATGTGTCAATGGGGCGCGCGCGTCTTAGCGCAACAGGGACTTGAGTATAAGAAAATTCTTACGCATTACTTTCCACTTTCGCGTCTTGAGAATATTAAAAATATCGAACGTCCACTTTATGCCGGAAAACTTTAAGCTGACCCTCTTGTCCGCTTTTGCAAAGACTCTTGACGAACTCACTTAAGATTGTCACAAATGCCCCACATGAAAATTTCTGATTTGGATTTTGCTTATCCTGAAAATCTTGTTGCGATTTCTCCCGCTTCGAACTCGCGCATTCTGTGCATTGATGCAGGCGCCGACACCAGTGAATTTAAGGAGGTGTCTCATGGAGAGCTTCTTAATATGTTTTCTCCGGGAGATGTTCTTGTGATTAATGACACGAAAGTGGAGCCTCGTCGCGTGTATGCGAAATCTCAAAGCGGAGAGCCACTCGAGGTTTTATTTGCGGATCAAGAAAGCGAATGGGATTGGCAGGTGTTGTTTCCCTCCCGGCGTTTAAAAAAAAATGAATCTATAATTTTTCCAGAGAATGTGGAGGGAGTTTTAGTTGCCTCGGGGCGACCTCAAAAAATTCGTCTTAATAAAAAAATTTCGGCGTCCTATTTTGTACAAAATGGTGAGATGCCATTACCGCCGTATATCCAAAAAGCGAGAGGCGAGCGGCATGCCCGAAACGAAGATCGCAATTGGTATCAAACCGAATGGGCGCAAAATACCGGAAGCTCGGCGGCTCCCACGGCCAGCCTTCACTTTTCACTTAGAGATTTTGAAAACTTAAAAAGTCGGGGCGTGCAAATTGAAACTCTCACGCTGCATGTAGGTTTAGGAACGTATTTGCCGGTGACGAGTGAAGATTTAAACGAGCATAAAATGCACGCCGAAGCCGTAAAAATTCCCCACGCCGTTTTACAGGCCATCGAAACGGCGAAGCGTTCGGGTCGTCGAGTTTGGGCTTTGGGCACGACCGTCGCCCGCTCATTAGAATCGTTAGACCGTTTAGAAAAAACGGAGTCGGGAGATTTGCACGGAAAGACCGACCTCCTGATTCAACCCGGTTTTGAATTTAAAGTGGTGGATGTTCTCATGACAAACTTTCACCAACCGCAATCGACACTTTTAGCACTTGTGATGGCTTTTGCCGGGAGAAAAAGAGTGCTAGAGGCTTATAAGTTTGCTATCGATAAGCACTTTCGACTTTTTAGTTTTGGAGATTTATCCGTTTGGTTCAAAACCTAGGCCAGTTTACATTAAAAAACGTACAAGGTGAGGCTCGTCGCGGGCAACTCGTCACTCATCACGGCGCTATCGAAACGCCTGTATTTATGCCGGTGGGAACGAAGGCCACCGTTAAGGCGATGCTTCCTGAAGAACTAAAAGCTTTAGGTGCACAAATTATTTTAGGCAACACGTATCATCTTCATTTGCGGCCAGGTGAAGATATTATCGAAGAACTGGGCGGACTTCATAAATTTATGAATTGGCATGGACCTATATTAACGGACAGCGGAGGGTTTCAAGTTTTTTCACTTAGTCAGTTGCGTACGTTGACCGAAGAGGGGGTGACTTTTCGCAGTCACTTGGATGGCTCTAAATATTTTATTTCTCCTGAAAAAAGTATGGAAATTCAGATGAAGTTAGGCGCAGATATTATTATGGCGTTTGATGAATGTCCTCCGTACCCATCGACCGAAGAGGATATTCGTAAATCGATGGAGCTGACGTATCGATGGCTAGTGCGTTCGAAAGACGCCATGACTCGTCCAGAAAGTTTGCTGTTTGGAATTGTTCAAGGCGGGCTCTTTGAAAAATCTCGTAGAGAATCTCTCGAGCAAATCACAAGTGTTGATTTGCCAGGATATGCTTTAGGTGGAGTGAGCGTCGGTGAGCCGATTCCGTTGATGCATGAAATTGTTTATAAAACAGCGCCGTACATGCCAAAAAATAAACCACGTTATTTGATGGGCGTAGGAACTCCGATTGATCTCATCATGTGCGTGGACGCGGGTATTGATATGTTTGACTGTGTTCTGCCGACTCGCGTCGCAAGAAACGGCACTCTTTTTACATGGCAGGGAAAAGTTAGTATTAAACGTGAACAATATAAACGCGATCCCAAACCGCTTGATGAAGAGTGCGACTGCTATACTTGTAAGCATTATTCGCGCGCCTACTTAAGGCACACGTTTTTAAGCGGCGAGATTATTTCAAGTCGGTTGAACACTATACATAACTTGTACTTTTATGCAGAGCTGATGAAACGCGCACGCGCCGCTATCGAAGAGAATCGTTGGGTGAGTTTTAAAAATGACTGCCTAACGCGTTTTGTTAGATCAGACTCTGATCAAGACAAAAAAAATTAAAGACATAATCATTTGAGTCATAAGGTTTGCCTTATGGTTTTCTTAAAGATGTTCAATGACTTAAGTCAGACCTTTGATGTTGATTCTTCTAATAATTAATGATGTTTTAAACGTTTGAATCTCTAGGAGGATTTTATGTTGTGGTCAGTCGCTTATGCACAAACCGCTGCCGGTGCTAAACAACCGTCAATGCTTGAGTCTTTATTTCCGATGATTTTAATCTTCGTTGTCTTTTATTTTCTTATTATTCTTCCGCAAAGAAAAGCAAGAAAGAAGCAGCAAGAGTTTCTCACCGCGCTTAAACGTGGCGATCAGGTCATCACGACGGGTGGTATTTTAGGAAAGGTCGAAGGCCTGACAGAGCAATTTGTCACTTTAGAAATCGCTAACGATGTCAGAATCAAAATCTTGAAAACCCAAATAGCTGGTCAGCCGAAGGAGCAAGCGTAATGGTATCTAAAGGGCTGAAATGGAAAATTTCGCTGATTGTTTTTAGCATTCTTCTCGCCGTTGTTTATCTTTTGCCAAATTTTGTTGATACGAGCGGTAAGTGGTGGGCGCCAAAGCACAAAATTAAATACGGATTAGATATTCAGGGTGGTCTGCATCTTGTGATGGGTGTGGATGTTAACGGTGTCATTCATGAAAAACTAGAAAGAGCCGGCGAGACGATTAAACAAGATGTAACAAAAGAAAACATCGCGCTGACAGGTTACAAAGTTCAAAAATTAAACGACATCGAGCAGCTCACTTTAAATTTTGCTTCTGCGGCTGATCTTCCAAAAGCCGCAGAGATCGTGAAGAAGAACTTTTATTATATGCAAGAGACCGAACGCACCGACACTTCGGTGACCTATAAGCTTTTGGATTCGTACGTCTTTGAAACTAAAAAAGCAACGATTGAACAGGCAATTGAAACAATTCGGAATCGTATTGATGAGTTCGGGGTTTCAGAGCCGAGCATCACCGCTCAAGGGGATAATCGTATTTTGGTTCAGCTTCCAGGCTTGCAAGAAGCAACAAAAGCAAAAGACTTGATCAATCGCACGGCACGTTTGGATTTTATGATCGTCAGCGAAAAATTTCCAATCGATGAGATTCAAAAATGGGTGAGCGATGCAGAGAAGGCCGGCAATTATTCTATTAAGGATATGAAGTATTCCGATTATGCAAAACGCATTAACGAAGATTTGAAAGGTAAACTTCCGGATCAATCAAAGATTCTCTTTCAGAAATCTGAGAACACCGACAAAATGGAAACCGGAAAAATTCCTTATCTTCTTGAAACCAATGCGGGTCTTGGTGGAGATGCCATTAAAGATGCATTTGTCACTACGGGTGAATATAACGAGCCTGAAGTGGCGTTGCATTTTAGCGCCGATGGTGCCCGTCGTTTTGGTGATTTAACGGGTGCGAATGTGAATCGTAGTATGGCCATTGTTTTAGATGACGTTGTCTATTCGGCACCTAATATTAAGCAGAAAATTGGAGGCGGTCAGGCGCGGATCACGCTTGGAAGTGGTCGCGATTATAATGGAATTTTGAGCGAAGCAAAAATGATCTCGATGGCCCTTCGTGCGGGTGCACTTCCGGCCAAACTTGAACAGCTAGAAGAGCGAACCGTTGGTCCGTCACTCGGGGCAGACTCCATTCATAAAGGTCAGATTGGTGCTATTGTCGGTGCGCTCCTCGTGTGTGTATTCATGTTATTTTGGTATAAGTTGTTTGGACTCATTGCGAATTTTGCAATCATGTTGAATATTTTATTTCTTTACGCGGTTCTTTCCGCACTAGAAGCAACGCTGACCTTACCTGGTATTGCAGGTATCGCGCTGACCATTGGTATGGCGGTAGATGCGAACGTGATTATTAACGAGCGCATTCGCGATGAACTGAAGCGTGGTGTGACAATGTTTGTTGCAATTAAGGAAGGGTATGCGAAAGCGTTCTCGGCCATTTTTGATTCTAACGTTACAACGGCGGCTACGAGCATCATTCTTATGTACTTTGGAACGGGGCCTGTGCGCGGATTTGCCGTAACACTGCTTATTGGTATTGTAATGACGATGTTCTGCAACGTGTTCATCACCCATGTTATTTTTGATGTTCTCGCTGGAAAATTTAAAATCAAGAAACTCGCGTTGTAAGAGGGAATTATGAATACAAATAAAACGACTAAAGGTTTTGATCAGGGAAAATACAATTTTGTCGGCCAAATCGGAAAGATGTTTTGGTTTTCAAATATAATTACAATTCTTAGCTTAGTTGCGATTTTTGGCAAAGGCTTGAACTACGGAATTGATTTTAAAGGTGGAACCGAAGTTCAAATTAAGTTTAAAGAAAAATTAGATGACGACGATGCAACTCTAAGAAAATTTTTAACCGAACAAGGATTAGAGCACGCCCAACTACAACGTTTTGGTACGGACAACGAATATTTGATTCGTTTTGAGCCTGTGCACGGTAAGGCTGATGCAGATGTCAACGCGCTTCAAAAGGAACGCGTGCAAAAAATTACAACAGGCCTCGCGACCTCATTCCCGACTCAAGGGCCAGAGATTCGTCGCGTGGACTCTGTCGGTCCACAAGTGGGCGACATGTTGAAGCGCAATGGAATACTCGCATTGTTTTACAGTCTCGTGATGATTCTCATCTACATTGGTCTTCGCTTCGACTACGAGTTCGCTCCGGGTGCGGTGGTGTGTCTCTTTCACGATGTGGTGATCGTCGTCGGAGTGTTTGCTATAATGGGCAAAGAGGTTAACGCAGCCATTTTAGCGGCCGTTTTAACTATTATAGGTTATGATATTAATGACACGATTATTATTTACGATCGTATACGGGAAAACATGAAGCTCTTTAAAGGCGTACCACTTTCGCAAGTGATCAATCGTTCAATCAACGACACTTTACATCGATCTATTCTAACCCACACGACGACAATGCTTTCGTGCTTAGCTTTGATCTTTATTTCGGGTGGAGTGATCGCGGACTTTGCTTTTGCGTTCGCACTTGGGATTATTTTTGGAACGTATTCTTCGATTTATGTAGCCGCTCCGCTAGTTCTGTATTTAGAGAATTTTAAATTTACTAAAAAACCTAAGGCTGTAACGGCGTAATGAACGCGGATACGCAATCTTCATCCTCTTCTGTCACGGAAGCTCCAGAGATGGCGCTTCCGCCATTGTTAAAACGAATTTTAGAATCGCGCGGTTATTATACAAAAGACGCCATTCAAAAATTGTTTAGACCAACACTTAAAGATCTACGTGATCCTTTTACCCTCGATGGTATGAGCATCGCAATCGAACGACTCGTCAAAGCTTTTGAAAATAAAGAACGAGTTGCCGTCTACGCCGATTTTGATCTTGATGGAACTTCGGGTTTGGCACTTTTAGTTCAAGCCTTGGAAGATTTTGGATATCAAAATTTAGAGTACTATCAGCCTTTGCGATTATCAGAAGGCTATGGACTTCACGTAGCGGCCGTAGAAGATTTAAAAAAACGCGGCGTCAGCGTGATCATTACGGTGGATGTCGGTATTACGGCCAACATTGCGGCGTTAAAAGCTAAAGAACTGGGAATAGATCTGATCATTACAGATCATCATTTACCAAAAGGCGAGTTGCCCGAAGCTTACGCCATCGTTAATCCGAATAAAGGCACGTGCGCATCACAATTAGGACATCTCTCAGGTGCCGGCGTCGCATTTTATTTAGTCTTAGCACTCAAGAGAGCTTTAGAGCAAAAAGGGTATTTGCCTCTTGGATATAATCCAAAAAAACTTCTCGACTGTTTTGTTATCGGTACGATTACGGATCTTGTTCCGCTTAAGGAAGAAAATCGTATTTTGGTTAAACATGGACTTCTCCAACTTGAGAACACTGTACGACCCGGATTAAGAAGTCTTATACAAAAATTAGGTTTGAACGGTCGCGCACTTTCGAGTGCAGATGTGGCGTTAGGTCTTGCACCAAAATTAAATGCCCTGAGCCGGATGGAAATGGGTTTGATGCCACGACAAGTTTTAATGGTGGAGTCTGTTGATGAAGCCGAAGCGATGGTCGATCAAATTATTCAAAACAATGAATTACGAAAGTTTTTACAAAAAGAAGCTTTAGTGAAAGCGACTGAAATGGCGGAGCTGCAAAAAGATTTGCCGTTTATTTTTGTTTGGTCCAAAGATTTTCATAAAGGTATTATTGGTTTAATTGCCACACAGTTAGCGAAAGATTTTTCTCGACCGGCATTTGTCGGTAGTCTTGATGAAGAAGGTTTTATTCATGGGAGTTCGAGATTACCCGAAACTTCGGCGGTACATTTAGTACAAGTGCTCTCGCAAAACGCGGAGTTTCTTGTGCGTTCAGGGGGACACCAAGCCGCCGCTGGTTTTGTGCTTGAAGAAAAAATGGCCGAACAATTTAAGTCGGGGTTACACGCGACACTTTCGAGCGCGCTCCGAACACCTTTTACTCAAAATTTTGATGCTGTTGCAAATCTTCGAGATATTGATGACGACTTTATGTCTTGGTATGAAAAGCTGGAACCTTTTGGCAAAGACTTTCCGCAAGCCATTTTGCGGTTAGAAAATGTGACAATCTTAGAAAAATCAGAGTTGCGAGGAGGGCATTTACGCTTGTCTTTGCAACAAGGACGAAAAAAATCTCAAGCCGTGTATTTTAATCCCAATTCGCGGGCTCGAGATATGCAAGCCGGCGAGGTCATTGAAATATTTGTTGAACCTCAATGGAATCATTTTCGAGGTGAAAAACGCCTCCAACTGCAAATTAAAAGCATTATTTAACCAACCAAATATGATGCGCCAGGACGTGTAATGCCTTGCGGTATTTTTGCTTTACGTATGGAGTCTACGAGTGTTAAGTCAATCATCCCTGTTCATGTACCCTTTGTGGTAAAGGAGGATCGATGAGTTTCAATGTGCGTTCCGAAACTGAGCGTCTTAGCGGCGATCTTAAACAAGAGATTAAAACTATGAAAAAAAATGTAAAGCAAAAAGCAAAAAAACAAATCGATGACCTTATCGACAATTTAAAAACTAACGAATTTTTAAAACGTCCTTCCATTCAAAATCTTATAGAGAAAGTTGGCAAACAAAAAGATTTGAATCAAAAGCTAAATAAAAAAATGGAAACGGTTGTGGATAACGTGAGGAATGACGTGGCCTCTCGTGTAGAAGCTCCAATAAAGCAAGCAAAAAAGGCCGTAAAAAAAGCGGAGTCAGCTGTTAAAAAAGTAAAATCTACATCTCCAAGACAACTCTTAAACATGATTAAAACGTCGGATGTAGCGAATCGGATTGCCACAACTATTTTATCTGGAGCTGAAAATCTCAATCAAAAATGGTTAGAAACTGTTGGCGTTGCGAAGCCCCCGCTTAAAAATGCGACTCTTAAAAAAACAACCGCACCTTTAGCGAAATCATTATCTAAAAAAGTGAAGACAGTTAAAAAAACAGTTACGACAAAATCTAAAGTAGCGAAACGATCACCTAAAAAGAAATAAGGTTCGCGTGAGCTCAGAAGGTTTGAAGAAAAAATCAATCGTACTTCTTTCTTCGGGACTTGATTCCTCTGTTAATTTTCTCCTCGCCTTAAGAAAAACTGAAATTGTTTTAGCGTTAACATTTGATTACGGTCAGAGGGCTGCTGTTAGAGAAATTGAGTACTCTCGAGCGCTCTGCGCACGCTACGGTGTACACCATAAAGTGATCGAATTACCTTGGCTGCGAGATATTACGAAGACAAGTTTGGTCAACGCGCAGGTTTCAATTCCACTCGAAATGTCTTTGGATGACCTTACGCAAACAACAAAAACTGCCGAATCAGTTTGGGTTCCAAATCGCAATGGTGTTTTCTTGAACATTGCGGCTAGCTTTGCAGAAACCTTAAATGCGAGTGTGATTATCCCGGGATTTAATAAAGAAGAAGCCGTTACGTTTGCAGATAACTCGGAAGATTATCTTGATGCCGCCACGGTCGCCTTTAGTTACTCCACGCGTTCTCAAGTAGAAGTTGAGTGTTACACGACGCAAATGGTAAAATCTGAAATTGCACAACTAGGACAAGAGTTGGGGTTAGATAAAAGCCTTGTATGGTCTTGCTATTTTGGTGAGCCGCAGCCATGCGAAAAATGCGAATCGTGTTTGCGCTTTGCACGCGCGATGAACTTTGTAGTGCCGACGACACGAATTCAAGAAGTTACATCATATTTTTCATGAGTCAGTTAATGAAAACAAAATGGATCGAAAACGAATTTCTATATGACGGTAGTCAACTCCGTTGTCAGTACGCATATCTTGCGCACGGGCTTTTAGGTTCTTCGATTGTATCGTGGTCTGGAGCTTGCGATATTTCGCAAGCCAATATGGCTGATGGTGAAGATCTGCTTCAAGGTGCCGAAATTCGTGGTTCAAAAATGTTACATTTTATCGTTGAGATTTTTGAACAAAAGTTGTTTTCGGGAGTTGTCTTACAAAGACTTCTCGCCACCATCGTGCGTGATAAAATCTACGAATTAAATCCGCAACTCGTGGGTAAATTAAGACGAGACGGAGACGATCTTTTTTTCGAGGACCGCAAGCTTTCGATTAGCGTTGCGGCTCAAAGTCCACTTTCATGTTTAATTCATTTTGCCGTTAATATTTCAAACGAAGGCACGCCCGTAAAAACGTGTGCCTTGAAAGATTTTGAAATTGTTCCGGAGCGGCTCGCCCATGCTGTTTTGTTGGCCTTTGAAAACGAAATGGCCTCCGTTCGGGAAGCCACTTGGAAAGTTCTGCCAGTTAATTAACAGAATTCTATTTTTAGATCACGATTTCAGCGGGTGCTGAGTTCGATGGTTGTTTTGGCGCAGCCGTCTGTGGATTTGCAGTTTCAGGATTGACGATCGCATCGCTATCATCGCTTGCTCCAGCAGCAGGAATAACAGCTGTTGGCGCCTTTGACGTTGTATTCTGAATTGCTGCTGGTTTTACAACTGCATTTACCGGAACATTTGTTGGCGCGAATTGATTAATAATGTCGTCGGCAGCTTTGTCTTCTTCAGTTTTAGGTTTTCCTTCTTCTGTTCGTTTTGCAAGAACATCAGTCGCATCGGCACCCAAAGTTAAACCGGCAACAAAAGAAACCGTATTGCTACCTTCAGCAAGACTGTTTAAGTCTGACAATGTGATAATCATAGATTCTTTTGTGCTATCAACTTTATGCGAAGTGATTTTTGCAGATGTTATTTTTGAGAAACCGTCATTCTTTATGATTTCAAAGGCCGTTTTGTTGCTTTGAAGATCAGATGCGTTTTGTGCGGCTTTGATTGTTTCTGAAGAGGCTTTTATAATAAGTTCCTTAGAGCCTGAGACAACCGAGAAAAACGTTGTTTCTTTGCTGTTGATTAAATTGAGAACTAAAATACGTTGTGCCTCTTCAATCTTTAGTAAGGATTCTGAAATTTCTTTATCGTCTTCTTTTTGTTGCATCACTTCGGCAACGGCGCTTGTCACACTTTTAGTTGCGCGGAAAGAAATTACAGGAAGGTTTTCTTTATTAATAGCTGCACTTTCTTTTTTCAAATTAATATCTACGACTGAGCAATCGTCATTAATGCAAACAGCAGAAGCTGAAACATCGTAAGATTCAGTAGGAGTTGTTAATGTATTAGAGTTACCATTACTAAGGTCAGACTCTTCACCTTTAATAACCGGACCAGAGAACTTCATGGACTCAAAAGTCTTTTTATCATTCTTATACGTAACTGATACTTCTAAGGTATTATTTTTGATATCAACGTCGATATCGCCAAAATCAGCATTAAATTTATCTGTCTCGGCTTTAAGTTTTGGATTTTTAGCTAAAGCGTCGCTAATTTCTTTAATACGAGCTTGTGTGTCGGCATCGACTTGAGCGGTGGCCACTTTTGAAATCGGGCCTAAACCGGCGACATTAACCGGGCCACGAAAGCGACTTTTAGGTGCGCAGGCAGTGGCGATCAAAAATGACGAACCGATAATGTATGGGGTCAGTGCGGTTAAACCGATTAGGCTACGAATGTTCATGGAATCCTCCAAAAGTAATTAATCTTCTCAAACTGATACAATGAGCAACCCAAAGGCCGCTTTCAGCTCGCATTAGTTCATTTTAAGCCCAAAAAGTGGCCCTAAAAGGTCACCGAACGCCTTTTTGAGGCCCTTAAATAAGCCCTAAAAATAGAGTCTAGGGCCTATATTAGAGGGCTAATTCGGCCTAGGGTTTGCTGATAGTAATATGTCTATTAATTAAAGGTACGGAGACGATATGAAAAAAAGCTTAATGAGACTTTCACTTTTGAGAGCTTTGATTATTTACCTTTGCGCGAGTTTTCTTTTAGCCGCGTGTGGAGAACAAAAGAAAAACACTTCTGTTTTCAGTCGCCCGAAAGTTGAAATTTTAGATAACAATGCCGCGGTCAATAAAGGTATTGTAACTGGCAAAAAAAATGGAGCGAATCAAGATTATCTATATTTGCTTTCTAAAACGACCCCTAAGGCCATGGGCGAACTTTTAAAACTTAATTTAACAGCTGAGGAACTTCAGAGCGCCGAAAAACTAAAAGACGAAGTTCAAAAGTTTCAACTTCAAGTAAGAAAAGATGAGAATAGTAAGCTTACTTATGCGATTGCTTTTGAAGCTAAATCCGAAGAGAGCGACAAATTTAATAAATCAATCGTCATTAAATTGAATCCTATCAACGCCGAACAGTATACAGGGAAATTTGAATCCGCTGATGATCAACCGACAAAAAGTCTATTATATAGTGTGGTTTTAAACTTAGGTTCTGATGGTAGCTCCGCCTCGATTCAATTAACACGAGAGTCTGATAAAGCGGTCGGTATTTATTATGCGAATATCCTTAATGTAAAAACAAAAAGAGTAAATCAAAACGTGTCTTCGGAGCAGGCCATCGCCCTTGATAAAGGACAAAAGTTGCATCCGGTGTCAGCGGTAGTGGAACAGCCAGATTCAATGTCCATAGTCACCAACACGATTAATGTTACGGGTGGTGAGAGCCGCATTTGGATATATCTAGAAAGAAATTTAACTAACGGAAATTATTTGTCGTTAGAATTAGAAGGCGATTTAGTTGTATCAGACTCTAAAGAAGGGAGTGCTTTGAAAGCGTCCTTTAATAGGGTTGAGGGCAATGATTCGTCATCGCTAGTTCGGAGTGCTTCGATTGTATCGCACGCGGAAAATGGAGAGTTGGGGATTCGTTTGTTAATGAATTCTTCAGAAAAACCTGAAGCTGTCATTGAGCAAAAGCCGACGCCAAAGAATTCGACTTTATCAACGCAGCCTCTTAAGAATTATATCGATTTCAAACTCATTCCGTAACTCAGTGGGTTCGGCATAGTGCATTTGGGAAAAAGGCAGAGGGCCAAGGCGCCTCTATGGATACCTGGCAGTTGCCTCTCATGCCATTATTTTGAATTTAAGCTGAACGCTTTTGGTAAGATTCGATTAAATCAGTATTTTTTTGACGGTACTCTTGCAGACTAAGATGTCCGTACGTTTTTTTACGCGCCATTTCGAGAACGTCTTCTGTAAGGTCCATTTCCAAAACTAGGCGGAGCTTTTGCGGAACAGTGACACCTTGCTTTGCCATTAAAACTAAATATTCAGCAACGACTTCGATCGCAAACTCTTCAAAAGATTGTTCTGCAGTGATGTTTTTTAAAAGCAATCTTTCAAATGTTAAATACAGTAAGTCGTTTTTATCCATGGTGTCTCCCCAAATCGATTCACTTATTTATCGGCGTTCTTGTCGATTCACTTAGACAAAGTGGAGTCTTGATTTTAAAATCTGTACTTGGCTTAAGTTCGATATCTGATGAAGATATGAATGACGAAGGACCGGGTAATGAAACCTATGAATCAAGCTGAAGTGGAGCGTTTTATTGAAGAGGCAAAAGCCTATGAGGGCTGCCGTCTTCAGGACGTTAAATCTACCGAACATATTTTGGCTTTAGGTTTTTATCAGCACTCAAACGTGTACTGGATAGTTATAGACCTTAAGCCAGCGTTACCATTTGTATTTCATGCGTCCGAAATGCCCAAAGCGATGAAAAGTAAGACAACACCGTTACTTCTTTTTTTACGCGCTCATTTTGTGGGTCATCGTTTAAAAAATATTCAGGCCCATACAGAAGCGGATCGCACATTTATTTTAGATTTTTCTGATCGCACGCTTGAAATCCGTATCTTTCCTCATGGGCAAAATGCTATTGCCACGACTTCAGATAAAACCCTCTCTTGGGAAAAAATTAAATTGCTTAAAGAAAAAGGTGTCGCTTCTGCTTACGTTTTACGTACGCACGAAGAACTTGTTCAAGAGTGGCAGTCGTCGAATCAAAAAAAATCGTCGGCTGCCGTTAATAAAGATAAAATCATTCAAAAAAAGAAATCTGCAGTTGAAGAGCTAAAGACATCTTTGAGTTCAGATGAAGATGTTCTTTTGAAAGAATTTGGACAATGGCTATTAAGTCATAATGGAGAGCCGCCTGAAAAGTGGAAGGCGTATTACGACAGTCAGCTTTCGCATACTGAAAACGCACAATTGGTTTTTGAAAAATCTAAAAAACTTGCACACAAAAAAGAGGGTGTTCAGGAGCGCGTGGATCTTTTGCTTCAAGAAATTGAAGCGCTTGAAAGTGGACAGGCACCAGAGCCCAAGAAAAAAGTGACATCGCAGATTATTGAAAAGTCAGACGCGCGCGCGAAAAGGTTTCCGATTAGCGAAAAATATGAATTACTTATCGGCAAATCGGGCGCAGATAATCTTAAACTTTTGCGCAAGGCTGGAGGGCATGATTACTGGCTTCATTTAAGAGATTACCCCGGTTCGCACGGAATTCTTCATCGCAATAAAGGCCAAGATATTTCGGATGTGGATATGCAGTTGGCGATTCAAAGATTTGTTAAGGAGTCGCATGCCGCGAAACATGAATTAAAAAAAGGCGACCCAGTTGATGTCATTATTTGTGAGTGCCGTTTTGTGCGTCCTATAAAAGGCGATAAATTGGGACGAGTGAATTACCAAAACGAACGGCATCTTCGAATTCGATTTGAAGCGTAGCGTCGGCAACGTCATCTATTTGAAAGTACTCTGAGATTAGTCACCGATAGCAGACACGCATATTGACAAGACTTGCCTTAGGTCTACGATCTAATTTGTCATCATAAAACAACATTAGATTGGGAGTTAAGATGATTCAAATTCGTGATCTTACGAAGTCTTATGGAACGACCACCGCTATCAAAGATCTCAACTTCACGGTCAATAAAGGTGAAGTTGTTGGATTTCTTGGACCGAACGGCGCGGGTAAATCGACAACGATGAAAATCATTACCGGTTACATGGCCCCTACGAGTGGTTCGGTCACAATTGCAGGATTTGATGTATTTGAAAATCCGATTGAGGTGAAAAAAAGAATCGGGTTTTTACCCGAAACCCCTCCTCTATATACGGATATGTATGTGTGGGATTTTTTAGCTTACGTTGCCAAACTCAAAGGTGTTGAAAAGTCTCATATAAAAAGCCAAGTCGAAATGGCTATTGAGCGCACACATATCCAAAGTGTGAGCCATCGCTTAATCCAAAATCTTTCAAAAGGTTTTAAGCAACGGGTGGGAATTGCGCAGGCGCTAGTTTCGGAACCTGAAATCCTCATTCTTGATGAACCAACGGTCGGCTTGGATCCAAAGCAAGTCGCAGAGATTCGGGATTTAATTAAAGAATTAAAAGGAAAGCACACGGTCGTGTTATCGACTCACATTTTGCCTGAAGTACAGGCCAGCTGTGAACGTATTATCATTATCAATCGTGGGCGCATCGTCGCAGAAGATTCGCTTTTAGGTTTAAATAGAAAAATGACGGGTAACCACCGCATCTTCGTAAGGGTCAAAAATTTAAATGAAAATCTGTTATCTGCTTTGGGTGGTGTGAAGGGTGTGGTGGATGTAAAAAAAGGTGATGCGCCGGGTGCTATTGTTCTTACCACAGAGAATGATGAAACCATTCAAGAGAACATCGCCACAAAAATTGCGACGAGTGGCGCGGGTTTAATTGAAATGCGTGCGGAAGATTACAGTCTCGAGGATATTTTCTTAAAAGTTACGGCAGAGGGAGAATTACGATGAATAAAGTTCTCACAATTTGGTCTAAAGAGTTTAAAGGTTATTTTCACGGTCCTTCTTTTTACATCGTCAGCGGTCTTTACACGGCATTTTTAAGTTTTTCATTTTTCATGCTATTAAAACACTTTGCTAAACAGTCGATGTTTTACATGGCGCAAACGCAGGGTCATGGTGAAGGCGTTAATTTGCACGGCGTGGTCTTTGTCGGACTTATATCCAACATCAATTTAATTTTACTAATACTTGTGCCTTTCTTAACGGTGCGATTGTTAACCGAAGAAAAAAAGTTGCGTACGTTTGATCTGTTGCTCACGAGTCCGATCACGTCAATGCAGATTGTTCTCGGGAAGTATTTGGCCGCTTTGAGTGTCGTTTGGTCCTTCTGTTTAATTTCACTTATTTACCCTGCAAGTCTTTTGTTTTTTACGAAAATTCAGTGGGGTGTTTTAATTTCTAGCTATATGGGCCTGTTAATGATTGCGGCTATATACGTGGCGATCGGGTTGTTTGCGTCGAGTCTTACGTCTTCGGTGATTCTCTCTGGATTTATCGCGCTTATTTTATCACTGGGGTTGTGGTTTATCGCATGGACGAGCGTGGTAGTCGAAGACGCCACTCTCCAATCTATTTTTGAACACCTTTCAGTTTCGCAACACTTTGGAGAATTTATGAAAGGCAGTATTGCGATTACAGGATTTGTATTTTCTCTCAGCGTAGTTGCGATCTACGTTTTTTTAACCGAGCGTGTAGTTGAATCTATGCGTTGGAGGGCTTAATCATGTCAAAACTCGGAAAATCCCTTTTAGTATTAACGATTCTGTCTGCTATTGTCGGTGTTGTGGTGCGCGTTCTAGAGTTAGAATCGGGAAATTATATTGGAATCCCGTTTTTAATCGCGTTTGTCTTTATCATTATGCAGGTTGTGGTAGATCGCAGGGTCTACAAAGAATTCATGATGATGAAGACCACCAAACATGGTGTCAACATGGGAACGATGGTCCTACTTGTTATGGCGTTACTCGTCGCGATTAACTATGTCGCGGTTAAGCGAAACAAAAAGTGGGATCTCACGTCTGAAAAGCTGAATTCACTTTCTGATCAAACTGTTAAGCTACTCAATGGTCTAAGTGAGCCTATTGAAATCCGAGCTTTCTTTAGAGATGATTCTCCGGATGAAGGGCAGCAACTTGGACTCGTTAAACATTATGTGAGTTTAATGAAGGCAGAATCCGCAAAAATTGATTTTCAAGTTATAGATCCAATGAAGCGTCCTGATTTAGCGAAGCAGTATGAAGTCGTAGCATCGGGCACCATTGTTTTAAAATATAAGGGACGCTTGCGTTCGATTCAAGAAACCACTTCGGTTTCGGAAGAAACATTTGCGAATGCGCTTTTGAAAATCACGCGTGAAAAAAATAAACACGTTTATTACTTGGTCGGTCATGGCGAATTAAACTTAGATGATGATAAAGATCCTCAAGGTGGAGGATTCTTTAAAAAAGCACTCCAAGACGCAAGTTATGATATTTTTGAATTAAATTTAATTACGCAAAAAGCGGTTCCGGAATCGGCAGATGTCGTTCTGGTATTAGGTCCTAAGCAGGCGTTGCTCGAACCAGAACTTACCGCCTTAGAAATATATGCTCGCAATGGTGGCCATCTTTTGTTGACTAGCGATCCTGGTCAGAAAACAAACATTCAAAAGTTAATGCAAACCCTCGGGGTTAATTTTACAAACAAGTATATTATTGATCAAGTCGGGCAACAGATTGCAGGATCTGCCGCTTTGGCCGTCGGTATGGAATATTCGCCAACCAGCGAGATTACAAAGGATATTAAAGAAAAACGTATCACGTTATTTAATTTGGCGAGCCCACTTGAAAAAGATATGAAGGCGCCCGCAGATTGGAAGTTTGAGGAGTTTGTAAAATCAAGTCCAGCGAGTTTCGTGACCGACTCGCTTTCAAACCAAATGAAGTTTGACGAGAAGAAAGATAAAAAAGTCGCTTCAACCTTAGGTATGACGGTGACTGGTCAACTGACCTCAAAAGTCGCTCAAGGCAAGTCGATCGTCGAAAGCAAAGGCGGGAAAGACTTTTCGCTCGTCGCCTTTGGCGATACCGATTTAACGTCGAATCAATTATTTTACGAACAAATCAATCGCGACATTTTGATGAACTCAATTGCGTTTTTGGCTAAAGATACAGATTTGATTTCTTTGCGACCAAAAACTCCATTGGGCAACAAGTTAGATATGACGAATACGCAAGCGATGCTCTTAGTGTTAGGTGTTTACTTTCCGATTCCTATTTTGCTGTTAATTATTTCGGGTCTAGTTTGGTACAAGCGTCGCGGCGCATAGGGAGGTTAGGGTATGAAATTCTTTCGCTCATCCACGACTATTCTAGCTCTCGTAGTCGCACTTGTTATCGGATATGTTTATTTTTTTGAATATAAAAAGACTCAAACCGAAGGTGCAGCAAAGCTTGAAGGACTTAAAATATTTCAAGCTAAGGAAGAAGATGTTGTAAGAATCACTTTAAAATGGGCTGGTGGTGAAACTGTTTTAGCAAAAAATGATAAGGGTGAGTGGCTCTTGCAAGTTCCCGTTATCGATAGCGCCGAGCCCACGGCTGTTAGCACGCTTCTGAAAGGGATAACGGATGAAGCTTCAGAGTTAACCGTCACGGAGGATCCTGTCGCAGACTTAGAAATTTATGGTCTTAAAGATCCTCTTGGAAGTGTCACAATTGATAAAAAAGATGGCACGTCTCAGGCTGTATCGTTTGGCCAAGTGGATGCCTTAGATGGAAAAAAATATGCTTTAATTCATCAATCCAAAAAGGTTGTTGTGGTTCCTAGTTTTACGCAAACTCGTTTTGTTAAAACAGTGAAAGATCTTCGACAAAAAAAAATTGCTAAAACCTCACGATTTGATGTTGCAAGCATTACGGTAAAGACTAACGGCACAAACGCCGCGGTTACAAAAAATGAGAGTGTTTGGACCTACATTGATAAGAAGTGGTTAGTGGATTCTACTTTGGTGGAGAATTATATAGCTTTGGTTGAAAATCTATCGGCTATTGAGTTTGTGGATGAGAATAAAAATTCGGAAGCCACTCGTAAAAAATATCCGTTAAACCAGTCTATCTGGTCGGTCGAATTAAAAACTAAGGATGGTGCGAGCGAAACTTTGACCGTGCACGCGGTTCAAGAAAGGGGCGCATTGATCACTTCGAGTTTGAAAAATACTGTTTACCGTATTGCTCAGAATTCTTATGAGCCTTTAAAAATATCAGATGAGTATTTTCGAGATAAAAAACAACCCTTTCAATTTCGAAGTGAAACCGTAGAGAGTATTGAAATTAAAACGGGTCTTGTTCAGTTGAAATTAAAAAAAGAGAATTTGGGCTGGAAGGCGGAGCCCCCAATAGCCGACAGAACCGTAGATGAAGGTCAGGTAAAAAAATTATTTGAAGATATTTTGGCGTTGCGAGCCATTAAATATTCAGGAATGTCGTCGAAATCTCTAGCAAACCCAATGGGCATCATCGTTATGAGAAACAAGGATACCGCTACGGAGTTTGAAATTAAGTGGGGTGCGGATGTGAGTGAGAAAGAGCGCGTCGCAATGACAAATAAATCTAGTGAGGCATTTACCGTTTCTAAGTCTGATCTTGCGCTACTGCCACTTCAAAAATTATTGCAAAGTCAAAAAAAGGATACAACATCTACGACCCAGGAAAAAAAATAAAATGAAAATCCGCGTGAAGTCTCCAACCCGAATTGATATCGCTGGTGGTACGAACGATCTTTGGCCGATATACGCAATTTTAGGTGGCGCCAGTACAATTAATTATGCGATCAGCATTTACACTTACGTCGAACTTGAAGAGCAACCAAACGGAAAAATTACGATTGAATTGATGGATATTAATTTAAAAAAAGAATACGCAAATCTCGCAGAACTTCTCAACGACCAAGACCCGCAGGTTCAACTCCTACGCGTCTTTGCCGAGTTTTTTAAGCCTGCCAAAGGATTTACGGTTAAAACAAAATCAGAAAGCCCGGTGGGCGCCGGTTTAGGCGGAAGCTCTTCCTTATGTATAAGTTTGATCCACGCGTTTAATAAATGGTTAGATCAAAAATTGACCCTCGAAAAAATGATATACTTGGCTCACAATCTCGAGGCCCAAATTCTAAAGCTCCCGACGGGCACTCAGGATTATTACCCCCCGGCTCTCGGCGGTCTTTGCATTATCGACTACAATCAGGATGGTCCTTCAGTTCAGAAGGTCGCAATTCCTAAAGATTTTTTTGAAACGCACTCTTTTCTTGTCTACACGGGCCGGCCCCACCATTCGGGATTAAACAACTGGGAGGTTCTCAGAAACTTTACCGACAAGAATGAAAATACGGTTGCGTGTCTTAAAGGGATCAAACGAAAAGCTCAAAAAGCAAAGGAATTGTGCCTGACCGGTAATTGGAAAGGATTAAACGAAATTTTCAAAGAATCCTATAATTTGCGAACAAAACTAAGCCCTGTTTTTACCAGTCCAGAAATCGAAAGACTGAAGGATGTGGCTTCCAAAGCGGGAGCTCTTGGCGTTAAAATATGTGGAGCGGGCGGAGGCGGGAGCGTCTTGGTTTGGACGACAGCTGAAGCCAAAGGAAAGGTTTTAACTGCATGTCAAAGCGCCGGGTTCCAAATTCTGAACGCGGTTCCGGTCGAACAGGGAAGTCTGGTGGAGGTGATTTAAAACTCCATCGCTTCGCAGGCGTTTCATTAAGCGGCGGCAAAAACTCTAAAACGGTCGTCGCGGTTCTTGATTATTATCCCGACCATAACAAACTCGTTCTCTCAAAATTAATCGACTCCATAAAAGCTGAAGGAGAAATTTCGGCGGACGCATCGTTAGTTGCGACGCTCAAAGAATTAGGAGCACCTCTTCGCTCAATTGCTTTTGATGCACCGTTAACCCTTCCCCAATGTCTCACTTGCCGCAAAGATTGCCCGGGAACGGACTTATGCAACGAACCTCATATCGCGTGGTTCTGGCAACATTTTCGAACATCTAAAAAAGAAAAACGGACCACACGCCTTTTTACTCCCTACACGCAAAGACCAGTAGAAGCTTATTTAAGTAATCAACTTGAAGAGCCTTTCCATCCTTCAGATGCGTTAGGCGCAAATATTGCCCCGCTTACCGCACGAATGAATTTTTTGTTACGTCATCTTAAAGAAATCGATTGCGTTGAAGTTTTCCCAAAACTTTCACTTTGGAGAATTGGGCGAGCGTTAAAAGTGACAAAACGTCATTTGCGATTTCACAAGCATTCGGTAGAGGGAGATAAAAGTCGGCTCACGCTTTTGAATACGTTGAGTGATAATAAAATTTTATTTTTATATCATGCGGATATTGTGAAACTTGTAGGTCACGGCAATGCGTTCGACTCTTTGATCTGTGCCCTAACGGCTTTTCTTAAACACCGTAATCTTACGGAACCAAGGCCTGCTGGCTTTCCAATCAATGAAGCGTGGATCGAGTTTCCAACGTCAAATTGTTTTTAAAATTTGGTTTGTCTCGGGAAGTGAGACTAAGGTTAGAAGGCGAGCAAAAGAAAACCGACGAAATTCGCGATAGCAACTAGAGCGGCGACAAGGGGCTTGGTTTCTTCGTTGGCAGGGCGTGCTGGTGGAAGTGGCGAATAACGGAGTTCAGGTGCAAGATTGCGTGAAGTTTGCAAGGCGTAATTAGCGTTAAGAAATTCGGCTTCTTTAGGCAGGCGAACAAGCGAATTTGTAGTTAATAGATTTACGTCTTTTAATCGTTTCAGCTCAACAAGAAGAATTCCATTTTCATTCTTCACAATTTCGCCTTCCGCGATGACGTTACTTCTGCTTCCAGTTAAGAAAAGAGGAGCGTTCGTGGTTTTTTCTATGTTGATCCACTGAACACTGTCGCCAACAGCTGCACGGGTGTTGCTTCCCACATCAACTTTGCTAAGGCGAACATCGCCTTCTTCGTAAACGGGTCGTCCTATAAGTGGATCAAGAATTTGTAAGCCATGATACGGAACCGTCGCGATAAAATCTCGAATCAATTTAACTGCGGAATCCTCAGTCTGTTTTTCAATTGGTAAAGAGGCATGTAGTGCTAGGCTACCTGTCCATAATACCGAACCATCAACACACGTATAAACTGTCATAGTGAGTTGACGATTTTTTAAACTCATTAGAACAAGACCATCGGATTCAAGAAGTTGGCCTAAAAGAATTCCATCACTTGCCGATAATTTTGAGCGTGGCTGCATGACATCTTTCTGGATCAAAAAACGTTTGCTTGCGACGAGAAAACGTTTTGTATCGGTAAGTGTTTCGCGCACTTTCCACCAGGAATCTTCGGCCGGTTTTTCATAACCCTTCGAAATGTCCATCGGAAAAACCACAAGTTTTCGCAAATACCCAGCGGGATAGGTGATAGTCGGAGTGGTTTCGTCGGTTTCTTCTTGAGCGAAAGAAAACAATGGGACTAGAGTGAGTAAAATAAAAATTTTAATTAAACGAGCCATTATTTTTAGATTAGGCGTTGAGACAAAGATTGTCCAGCTTCTGATGAGGTGTATGAAAAGCTCTTAACATCAGAGTTTGGGGATTAATGGCTTTTCCACACTTTATCTTTCAATTGTGGGCTCATTAACTCTAGATCTTTAACAAATTTTTCAAATTCGGCTGCGTTGTGGACACTGAATTTTACCTCCACACCGCTCATTTCGCCTTCACCAACCCATCGGGCTTGCACGTTTGAAGGCCACGAAAGGCTTTGCACGGCTTGGGAGCGCGCATCGTCAGTCGTATTTTGAGGTTGTCGCATTTTTTCAAGTCCATGTATCCAAGTGTCTTGTGATATCCCCGTTTTTGGCCAAATATTTTGGCCAGCCAGAAAGGGTTCTATGCTGAGTTCAACTGTGCGAGCGGCTTGCACGCGCGAAGCTTTTCGTACTTTGAATGCGTTAAAGAGATCAAACATAAATCCAATAGCAGTCACGGGCGAGCGTTTTAAGATGCTTCTTAGAGGATAGAGTTCCTTAGGCGACATATTTTTTTCTGAAATCCAATTTTGTAACTCTAAAGGTAAGAGCTGGATTAAACTAAAAATTTCATGAAGTTCGGGATGATTTATAAGCGAATACTTACGCAACACTTCATCTTCGTCGACAATCCAGTAGTCATCTTTAAGAGTTTTAAGTTTTTCTAAAAAACGAGCGATCTCAGGAAGAGTCAGAGAAGGGTGACAATCTTTTAAAAGATTAGGAAGCGGCGCGCTTAAATTGATGACCGTTCCCGAGGTGCGTTCAAAGCCGGTGATTAAATATTTATTCCAAGCAATAGAAGGCAAGCTATCTTTGGATGATTGACAAGGTTTAAAGTCCAAATCTGCTTTGCACTGCGCAATATCCAAGAGATCCATAATTTGTGGCCCTCAAAAAATTCGTAGCATACCGTTTGGTGCTTGTCCATGTTCCGAGACATTTCTATTCTTTCGTTATGGCAGATTGGCAAAATCGGGCCCGCATTTCTGGAGACGTTGTTTTTTTTGAGTACGTAACTTCAAAACTCGAAAGAAATTCTGATTCGGTTTTTGTTTGGGACATAGATAAAACTTATTTAGACACGCACTTCGAAACCCTGAAAGAGTTGTTTCGAACGGCGTTTGAAAAAGCATTTCAGAAAAAAAATATTCCTGGAACAAGCGCGCTTGTACGCGCGCTGACGACCTCTCTTGATGATTCGACAACAAAACCATTTCCGATATACTTTATTTCGGCTAGTCCTCCGCAAATGGAAAGAAAAATTCGTGCGAAGCTCGATATTGACGGTATTAATCCTTACGGTGCGTTCTTCAAAGATAACTTGAAAAATTTAAAACCAAAATATTTTAAAAGATTATCACAACAAGTGGGATATAAACTTCAAGCTTTGTTAGAGTTACGCACGCGTCTTAAAGAAGATGTTAAGCAAACTCTTTTTGGAGACGATAGCGAATCTGATGCTTTAGTGTATTCGTTGTATTCAGATATTTGTAATCATCGTTTGGATAGTCGAGAGCTCGAGCGAGTGTTGGATCAAAGCCATGTCACTCAAACTCAGATGGCTGCGATCTTTGAACTCCAAGAGCGTATTCCTAAAAATGATCCTGTAGAAAAAATTTATATCAATTTGGCCAATGATACTGACCCTGATTACTACGAAAAATTTGGCCGACGAACGTTTCCGACATTCAATACATTTCAAATGGCGCTTGATCTTTTTCAGGACACTCGTTTATTAGCCGAACAACTTTTGCGGGTCGTTCAGGATATGATTACAAATTATGGTTTTACGCCCGACGAAATTTCTAAAAGTTTAGATGACCTGATTGCTCGTAAGCGTGTCACTCTTGAGACGACGGCAAAAGTTGTCGAACTTTTAAAAACGAGTAAATTGCTTCCCGTTTACTATCAACCTTCAGGAAAGCCGCAAGAGACTATTGAAATGGTGAGAAAAGCGAAGCCATGGATTTTAGAACACATCGATTATCTCAACGACTTTAGATAATGCATAGCGCAACAGGTGCGTGTATAGATTTATCGGACATGGTGCTAGACAAGCCTACACGTGATCGTTAGATTACCTGCTTTAATGAGGTAGCAAAATGGCGTTTCTTTCGATCCTTCATGTAGTGTTTGCGTTTATCGTGATCCTTCTTGTTCTAATTCAAGATTCAAAAGGTGGAGGCATGGGCGGTGCTTTTGGTGGTGGGGGGGCAGGTTCGAATTCTCTTTTGGGCCCAACAGGCGCGACAAGTTTTCTGAATAAACTGACTCGTTATGTTGTTATTGGATTTGCAATTACCTCGATCATACTTACAAACTTAACTTCTAAAAAAAGCGTGAGCGCACTTGATCTTGTGAAAACACCGGATGCCGGAGGATCTGCCCCTAGCAATCCAAGTGCTCCGCAAAACTCTGCGCCTGTCACTCCACCCGAATCCACGAAGTAATAATATTGCTGTTTTATAATATTATGTCCTAAACTTACCCAGAGGTGAATCAACTTTGGGTCAGCGGCTTTTGGTCGTTCTGCTATTATTATTGGGCATTATGCTTATCATCTTTCATGAGGATGTTATTGATTGGTCCGATGATATATTTGGACCGGACGATCCTCGTGAGGTTATCGCCACGCTCGAAGAATTCAGCGGAACGGTCAATTATAAGTTACAAAAAACCTTGGTGTACAAAAAGCCAAAACAAAATTTAGGTTTAAGAGATCAAGACACTGTCGTGACCGACGCAGACGGCACGGCGGTGATTGCGTTTTCTTCGGGGTTTAAACTCGAAGCGGGGCCAAACTCCATTATCGTAATTGAAAAACCAGAAGTCGGAACGGATGGCTCTATTCGGGTTACGTTTCTTCGAGGGGATTTTAAAGTTTTAAATGAAGGGCGCAAGGGCTCACTTACGTTATCGAAAGACACAATTCCAGAGATTGTAAAACGGCCTGAGCCTAAACCCATACGTATCGAGCCTCCTCCGGAACCACCTCCGCCTGTTGTTGCTGAGCTGAAAGAAGAAGTCATAGAGGAAATTAAAACGGCTAAGCCTGTGCGACCTCCGCCACCACCTAAAAAACGTGAAACACTACCTGAAGAATACATCGTGCAAATTATCAAAAAACAGGCGCCATTTTTTAATCGTTGTTATGCGGAACATTTGCGGCTCAATCCCAATGCTCGGGGACGGATCAATCTCGCATTCACGATAGCCCCGACAGGCAATGTTTCGAATATTCGTTTACTCAGCAGTACCTTAAAAGATCCACGACTTGAGCAATGTACGATGTCGGTGATTGAGCGTGCCAGTTTTCGAAAATATGATGGCGACCCCATCATCATGAATTATCCGATCAACTTCGAATAGATATTGAGGAGAGAATTAGGCTCCCAATTTTGAAGCCTAAACTTATAAGCAAACCCTAAAGCTCAATGTCGGATTGTTGCTACACGAAATGTATTCCCATTGCCCTGACGTACAGCCGTTAGGTCTGGGAATATCACATTTAGAGCAGTTGTCTCCTTGATACACACACTCAGCGCATCCTGGAGGACACGCGCAAATTTCGTCTGGATTACGAATAGGATTTCCGCATTTCTGTGGGGGTTGGGGCACTCCACATTCACCTTGTTCGTGTAGCACGATCGCAGGGCCGGCATCTGTCGTTACGCCATCAACGCATCTTTTGTTTTGTTGAAAGGTTTTTATGATTTCAGCGCCGCTGCATTCTTCGGAGGCGGTCCATTCGGCCGACCAGATATCGCCATGAACATGTCTACCACAATTGCAATAACCGGTCTCGCGAGCATTGATGTTTCTTACGGATCCGACGTTTGTGGTTACGCCATTCTTGCAGGTTTTATCTTGAACTTGATCATAGAATAAAGTGCGCCCTACGCACGTCGGAGTGCCGGGTAAATTTCGGGCGACAATTTCGCTCCATGATGAACCGCTACTATGAGTTCCACACGCAAGTGGCGGTGGTGGGGGAGGTGTCGGAGTTGGCGCTGGTGTTGGAGTTGGACTTGGAGTTGGCGTTGGAGTCGGAGTCGGACTTGGAGTTGGAGTTGGAGACGGCACCGGCGTTGGACTCGGAGTGGGCGCTGGTGTCTTGGGTTCGGCTGGATCTTCCGGGTTGGTTGGTGGCGCCGGCGTCGCAGATGTTGAGGACGGAATAGCTACGCTTCCTTTTTCAAATTTTGCGCTGTTACATCCAGTCAAAAAAATGAAAGTAAAAACACAACTAAAAAAGAAATATTGTTTCTTGAACATCGCGGCCCCCACACTTTTATTTATCGGAAATCACTAAAAAATTTAGACTGGACCATTGGCAAATTTAGATCGGCAATGCTTTTAAGAAGCCTCTTTCATTGCTCGCCATATTTTAAAAAAAATGAATGTTTTAAAAAGTGTCTAAAAAATAGATAGTCCTGAAGAATTATTTTATAGAAACATTGACGATAGTTGC
This sequence comes from Bdellovibrionales bacterium, assembly GCA_021731045.1. Taxonomy (GTDB): domain Bacteria; phylum Bdellovibrionota; class Bdellovibrionia; order Bdellovibrionales; family JAKFYE01; genus JAKFYE01. Next base: position 74,625 of record JAKFYE010000022.1, read on the forward strand.
GAAATCTTTTGGTTCCAGACTCGCACCGCCCACTAAAAAACCATCGATGTTCAGTTGCGAGCCAATTTCGGCGGCGTTGTTAGGTTTGACGCTTCCGCCATAGAGAATACTCGTTTGAGTGGCCACATTTTCACCTGCAAGTTCATGAAGAACGCTTCTTAAATATTTATGTGCCTTTTCCGCTTGGTCTGGAGTTGCAACTTTTCCGGTTCCGATTGCCCACACGGGTTCATAAGCAATGATCAAACGACCTTGGAGATCCGCTTTAGAAAGTCCCTCGCGGAGTTGCTTTTCGATGACCGCTTCGGTTTGCCCCGCATCTCTTTCGGCTAAACTTTCACCCACGCATAACATAGGACTCATTCCAAAATCTTGAACGGCCTTAACTTTTTGTGCCAGGTAACTGTCGGTTTCTCCAAAAAGCGCGCGTCGTTCACTATGACCAACTAAAACTGCGCGGGCTCCTAAATCTGCAATCGTCTTCGGAGAGTTCTCTCCCGTAAAAGCGCCTTCAGCTTGAAAGTGACAGTTTTGTGCGCCGATATCGAGATTATGATCTTTGGTCACTTCGAGCATAGTTGGCAAACAAAGCGCGGTCGGAAAAATCATAATTCGTCGATGCAAACTACGAGTGATAAGAGGTAGAAACTCCATAACAAAACGTTTGGCCTCATGAGGTGTTTTGTACATCTTCCAATTTGCGGCGATGACAAATGTTCTCATGAATACCTCTTAGCTTTTAGAGACTCTAAGCCAGGCAGTTTTTTGCCTTCGAGAAATTCAAGACTGGCGCCACCACCTGTAGAAATATGGGTCATTTTGTCGGCAAAACCAGATGCGTTAACAGCTGCGGCCGAGTCACCCCCACCAACAATTGTTTTTGCCTGGGATTCGGCTAACGCGGCGGCAATTCCAAAAGTTCCTTTGCTATAGAGTGGGTTTTCAAAAACACCCATGGGTCCATTCCAAAAAATAGTTTTCGCTTTTGAAATTTCATTTTTATAAAGTTGTAAAGTTTTAGGCCCAATATCAAGACCCATAAGATCACCCGTAATTGTTTCGTCGCGAGTTGTTTGGGGCTTAGAATCCTCAAGAGAGGTTCCGACGATATGGTCCACAGGGAGGAGAATTTTTTTGTCGCGTGCTTCAATGCGTTCAATAAGATGACGTGCAAAATTCAATTGATCTTTTTCAACTCTCGATTTTCCGACGCTAGTTTTTTTTGCGGCTAAAAATGTATAAGCCATCGCTCCGCCAATAATAAAGCCGTCAACTTTGTCCATTAGGTTTTCAATAACCGAAATTTTATCACTCACTTTTGCGCCGCCGAGAATGGCAAGGTAAGGGGCTTCGGCTCCCGACAAAAGTGTCGAAAGCATTTCGATTTCTTTGTACATTAAAAACCCGGCTCCCTTTTGCGACACCAGGGCGGGCAAAGCTGAAATCGATGCGTGTGCTCGGTGGCTCGCACCAAAAGCATCGTTAATATAAACTTCGGTGTATTTTGCCCAGATATGCGCAAGCTCTTCTGAGTTTTTCTCTTCTCCTGGATCAAAACGTAAGTTCTCAAGCAAGATTAAATTAGTTTGTCTGCGAATTCCGGATAACAGCATTTTGGGCGCATCGCTTGAAGGGTCTTCAATCAATTCGACTTCGATTCCTAAAAGTTCGCTGAGTCTTTCGGCGACGGGCTCGAGAGAATTATCACCACGATCCTCAGGTCCTTTAGGTCGACCTAAGTGCGAAGCGACAATAAGCTTCGCTCCAGATTCTAGACAGTGTTTGATCGTCGGAAGGGCGGCTAGAATTCGTGTCTCATCTTGGATTTTTCCTTTTTTAATTGGAACGTTGAGATCAAGACGCAAAAAAACGCGCTTACTATTCAACTCCAGATCTTTCACGTGTTTGATGCCCTCGAGCGCTGACATTAGAGTCCTTTCGCGACCATGTGTTTAGCAAAGTCGACCATGCGGTGAGAAAAGCCCATCTCGTTGTCATACCAAGACAAAACTTTGAACATTTTAGAATCAATAACCATTGTAGAGTCTAAATCTACAGTCGAGCTAAAAGGATTGCTCATGTAGTCTGTGCTGACCAGAGGTTCAGCTTCGCACGCCAGTACACCTTTAAAAGCGCCGTTCGCAGCAGAAATCAAAGCATCATTGATAGATTCAACGCTGACATCTTTTTTTACTGTAGCTACAAAATCAACTAAACTGACGTTTGGAGTTGGCACACGAATCGACACTCCATCAATTTTGCCTTTGAGTTCCGGCAAAACCTCACCCACGGCGACGGCCGCGCCCGTTGTGGTTGGAATCATTGAGAGTGCCGCCGCGCGAGCGCGTCGCAAATCTTTATGTGCCCCATCAAGTAGGCGCTGATCATTGGTGTAACTGTGAATGGTGGTCATAAATCCACGCTCAATTCCAAATTTTTCGTGAAGCACTTTTACTAATGGACCTAAACAATTTGTTGTACATGAGGCATTGCTCACAATGGTATGCGCTTTTGCATCGTACTGCGTATGATTAACTCCGTAGACAATAGTAAAATCCACACCTTCTGCGGGAGACGAAACTAAAACTTTTTTTGCTCCGGCATGAACATGTTTTAAAAAGTCTTCTTTCTTTTTGAAAGCGCCCGTACACTCAAGAACAAGGTCGACACCCCAAGATTTCCAAGGAATTTCTTCGGGCTTTTTTGTGTTGACCACCGGAATTTTTTTGCCATTTACGATCAGATTTTTTTCATCATGTTCGACGTTGCCTTTAAAGCGGCCGTGAGTGCTATCGTACTTTAATAAGTGCGCCATTTGCTCAATCGATGAGGCATCATTAATTCCTAAAATATCGAGATCTTCAAACCCCGCGCGAAACAAAATGCGACCGATGCGACCAAACCCATTAATACCAACTCTTGGCTTTGCCATGTGGACTCCTATTTAAAATATATGGACGACTTTAAGAGCGTGAAGGTCTGCGGTCAAGACACGGGCAGCTTGCGGAATAACTTTTGTGCGTTCTGACGTGTTTGTTGGGCAAGCTCTAATATCGAAATGCCTTTAAGGTCAGCAACGACCTGCGCAGTGTGGATCACATAGGCTGGAGTGTTCTTCTTTCCACGATGGGGCATGGGAGCTAAAAATGGGGCATCGGTTTCAACATGCAACCGGTCAAGAGGGAGTGTTCGCACAACATCTCGAAGACTCTCTGCGTTCTTAAACGTGACGACGCCACTAATAGAAATATTAAAGCCGAGTTCCAACGCGCGATCGGCCATCCATTGCGTACCCGTAAAACAATGAAGGAGGCCCTTAACTTGGCCTTTGAAACTTTTCAGAATTTCGTAAGTGTCGTGTTCGGCATCTCGCGTGTGAATTTCAACCGGTAATTGAGTATCGGCGGCAATTTGGAGCTGACGTTCAAAAACTTTTTTCTGCACCTCTGGATCTGAGTTTTTATAATAATAATCCAATCCGATTTCGCCGATGGCGACAACTTCCTTTTCTTGCGAATTTTTGCGGATAAAGTCTTCGGTGGGATCGTCAAAAAGATTGGCGTCGTGAGGATGAATACCCAAAGTGCAGCAAACTGACGGATAATTTTCTTTGGCAATTTTTAAAACGAGGGGCAGATCTTCGGGCGTCGTGCCGATTGTAAAAATTGTTTTAACCGCGGCGTCCTTCGCGAGACGCAAACTTTCGGGAACCGAAGTTTCAAGCATATTAAGATGTGCGTGTACGTCTATCCACTCAGCCGTTATCATGACGTGATCTTGCCATGCTTTTTTGACTTTGCCACCATAGATTTTCTAATACGATTCCGCGGTCGATATTACCATTGAGGTCACGCTCCGCTTGCAAGGCGCATTGATTGAGTTCAGAAATACACTCGCCCGAAAGATGTGAAAACTCTTTAAAACCATTCATTCGGTCGGCGTGGATGATGGGTTCAAGACCAACACTCATAAAACTAATATCTCTTACAAATTGTTGCCAAAGCGAAACCATCTGCAAGGCCGTTTCGCGATCAGATGCGAGCTCTTTAACCTGAGTAAACGCCCAACTTCTTTTGTCGCTTTCTTGAATGGACATAAAAACTTCAAGCCATGATTTTCTAAATGTTTCGTATTCAGGAGTCAGGAGCGAGGAGAGACGATTGAGTTGGCCTTGACTGCTAATCACGGCCCATGCGGGAGCTCCCGTTAAGCTTTGAAGATCTTCAGGTCCAAGAGCTCCAAAGCGCACAGTCTGCGCGCGCGAGCGAATCGTTGTGAGTAAAGAGTTTTGTGACTGCGCAATCAAAATAAAAAAAACATTTTCGCCCGGCTCTTCTAAAGTTTTGAGTAAACTATTGGCCGCTTGAACGTTGAGTTTATCGGCATCATCTAGAATCACCACGCGCGCTTTACCCAAGGCGCGCAACGAGAGCCAGTCTTGGAGTTCGCGCGTTTGTTCAATTTTAATCTGGGCGCCTTGAGGTTGAAGGAGCTTAAGACTTTCGCTCGAGTTCTTCTCGATTCTTAAGCAAGGGCCACAGATACCGCAAGCATTGGGGGTTTTTTCGCAGACCAAAGCTTGTGCAAGTCCCAGGGCGACTTTCTTTTTTCCGACACCCGATGGGCCAATAAAAAGTAAAACGGGATGCAGACGAAATTTTGCATTCATCTCTAGCAAATTTTGAATGACGGTCGCGTGACCTTTAATTTGATCTAAGAGACGAGCCATTTTTTTTCTTTCAATTTTTGAAGGAGGGCGGTGGCTAAAGTCTCAGGTGATTGACTCGAATCTAAAACTATCCAACCGTCTTTATTTTCACTGGCTTGACGTAAATAACTTTGACGTACGCGTTCGTGAAATTCACTAGCTTCACGCTCAAATCGGTCATCCTCCGAGCTGTTTTTGACATTTCTGCCGTCACGGCGTTTACGGCTTTCTTCGACCGTTAAATCCAACAGGACGGTAACGTGTGGCCGTAAGCCGTCGGTGGCGTACTCATTTAGCCAATTAATTTTTTGCAAATCTAAACCTCGGCCTCCGTTTTGAAAGGCCACAGAAGATGCGGTAAAACGATCACACAAAACCCATTTTTTTTCTTTTAAGGCTGGGCGTATAACCGTTTCGACATGTTGGGCTCTTCCGGCTGCGTAAAGTAAAAATTCTGTTCGTGGAAGGGGAGCTTCGCCTTCGGTGCGCAGAAGTAGCGTACGGATTTCTTCAGCCAAAGGTGTGCCGCCAGGTTCGCGCGTGCGGATAAAACCAAGACCTTGGGCTTTAAGTTCGACACCTAAAGCATTAATAAGGCTTGTTTTGCCCGAACCGTCTAAACCTTCAAATGCGACAAAAACCATGCGGCTGATTAGACTATTGGCCTATCGAACAGTCATCAGGAATTTGCTGATCGGTTCGCGCTATTTAATGCCGTCGCAGTGCATTTAAGCCATATCAGGACTCCATATAATCAAAAATTCCGCCGAATTTATAGCAGCATGTCAGGATCATCAGACCCGTCCACTACGATTAAAAACTATCGAGTCATTGTCGCAGACGATGATGGCCACCATTCACGTCGATTAGCCGATTTTTTAAAAGAGAAAAATTTTGATGTGAGAGTGGCGGGATCAGGTAAAGAATTAAAAGAATTACTAAGAGATCATACCTGGGTTCCACATTTTATTGTTGTCGATCTTATGTTAGGTGATGGCAATGTCATAGATATTTGCAAGTCTATGAAGGCACACCCATTACCTAATTATGCCGCTATAAAAACTTTAATTTATTCGAGTCACAATAGTTTGCAGAACGTACAGCAATGCTTAAAAGCTGGCGCTTCGGATTACGTTATTAAGCCGTTTAAATTTGAGGACATGCTTGCGCGTTTGATATTCCAAATCCAAAACAAGCGTCAAGTTGCTGAGCCTGAAGCGGTCGAAAAAACAACAAGTCATGACGGTGGTTTCTATCTCCATTTGGTAGGATTAATTTTAAAAGAAGCTGCGCAATTTAAAAAGTTAGATGAGACATTGTTCAATCTTACAAAAATGCTCGCAATTACACTGAAAGCTGTTCGTTGTAATATCGTGGAATGTGGTGAGGATCGTCAAACAGGTTACGTCAAAGCTTCAAGTGATGACCGCGCGGCAAAAGGCATCGAGCTTGATCTTAACCGTTACCCAGAAATTATTCACGTAATGAATACTGAGTCGGTGGTTGTCATCGAAAATTTAGATTATGATCCGACATTGGCCGAAATTAAAAAGTTATTTAAAAATATTTCGTTTAATTCGATTATGGTTTGTCCGCTAAAAAAACGCGGACGATTTTATGGCGTGATTTCGGTTCGCATGGATAAGAGTCATGGTGGTTTTAAAGACGATGATATTCGTTTTGCACAATTGCTCGCTCACGTGGTTTCGCTCACGATCAGTTCGGATCTTCCACTGCCTATTGAACTTCAAACTCCCGCTTAAAACTCACGCCTCCTCAGGCGCCTGGAGCACGCGCTCCACGTTCATAAGTATGTTGGCCCTTCCCATCACAGGTATCTTCACCTTGCCTCTGTGCCCTATACCGTTTTTTGTTGCCTAACGCCGTCGGCTTGATTAGTTTTTTCGTCACAACACTACAATTCAAATTTCAGCATGAAGGAATTTTAAATGTCGCAACGCAACAGTGCAAAAGTGAAAGAAATTTTAAGTTGGTATGGCTCAGACAATCCCGGAACGCTCGCAAATTTTGCGCGTTTTCTCAACCATGGTAAGACGGGTGGTTCAGGCAAGATGGTGATATTACCTGTCGATCAAGGATTTGAACACGGACCTGCAAGAAGTTTCGGAAAAAACCCAGCAGGGTACAATCCTCATTATCATTTTGAACTTGCGATTGAATCTGGCTGCTCTGCGTATGCTGCCCCTTTGGGATTTATTGAAGCCGGCACGCGCGAATATGCCGGCGAAATTCCGTTGATCTTAAAAGTCAATAATTCGGACTCTCTTTACAATGGAGAAGGACCAATTTCGGCTGTCACGAGTTCAATCGACGCGGCACTTCGATTAGGTTGCGCTGGCATAGGATTTACCATTTATCCCGGTAGCTCTCGACGAAAACAAATGTATGAAGAACTTCAACGTCTAACTGAAGATGCAAAAAAAGCTGGATTGGTTGTGGTGGTATGGTCTTATGCACGCGGAGAAACTATTTCGAAACAAGGTGAGGTCGCCGCCGATGTTATCGCCTATGCCGCTCAGATCGCCTGCCAATTGGGTGCGCATATTGTAAAGGTAAAACCACCATCTTCATTCTTGGAGCAAGACGCTGCTAAAAAAGTTTATGAATCAGAGAAAATCGCGGTGGGTACGATGTCCGAAAGAATCAAACATGTCGTGCAAAGTTGTTTTAATGGCCGTCGAGTCGTCATTTTCTCTGGAGGAGATGCTAAAGACACCAACACTCTACTTAGCGAAATAAAAGAAATTGCAAAAGGTGGCGGGTTTGGCAGCATTATGGGACGTAACGCTTTTCAACGCCCTAAACCTGAAGCCGTGAAGTTGCTCAACGATGTAATGGATATTTTTGTACAAGAGGCGAAATAATAGTCCGGTCATTTGAGGTATTAAATGGATGAACGCGAGAACCCCCTGCGTGCTGAAAAACGCAGAAAATTGCAAACACTAAAAGAAGCCGATATTAATCCGTATCCTCACACTTATGAGCGAAACGCGGTTTTAGGCGATCTTTTTAAAAAATATGAATATATCCAGAATGGCGAAACAACGGAATCCCTGCCGTTGTTTAAAGTTGCAGGACGACTTATGACGAAGCGGCCTATGGGCAAGGCGGCATTTTTCAACATTCAAGACCAGTCTGCAAACATGCAAGTTTACCTGCGAAAAGAAGAGTTAGATGGGCAGGACGAAATTGCATTTGATTTTGTTGATATCGGAGACTTCGTTGGTATCGAGGGTTTTGTTTTTCGAACTAAAAAAGGCGAGCTCTCCATTCACGCCAAAAAATTTACGATGTTGTGCAAAACTCTTGAGCCGCTTCCAGAAAAACATCACGGTTTGGCTGATGTGGAGCTTAAATATCGATATCGCCACTTAGACTTGGTTATGGATCCCGAATCTCGAAAAGTTTTTGAAACTCGCTCCGTTATTATCCGAGAAATTCGTCGTTTTTTAGATGACCGCGGCTTTTTAGAAGTTGAAACTCCCATACTACAGCCTATTTATGGCGGCGCAGCTGCCCATCCGTTTTCTACGCATCACCGTGCTTTAGATATGAAGCTCTATCTTAAAATTAGTCCGGAGTTATATTTAAAGCGTTTGATCGTAGGAGGATTTGAAAAGGTCTATGATTTAAATAAAAATTTTAGAAACGAGGGTATTGATCGTTCCCATAATCCTGAGTTTACAATGATCGAATGGTATGAGGCTTATACAGACTACCATTATCAGATGAAGCAATTTGAAGATCTCGTCGCACATGTAGCTAAAACTGTCACAGGCTCCACCAAAGTCATGTATCAAGGTAAAGAAGTTGATTTCACAACTCCTTGGACGCGTCTTACGATGCACGAAGCGATCAAAAAATATGCCGATCTTGATGTCGAAAATATGTCTGAGAGCGAAATTTTTGCGGCGACTAAAAAGCACGGTTCTGTTGAAGACGCACCTTCTAGTAAGGGCGAGATGATCGCAGAGTTATTTGAACTCACGTGCGAACATCATTTGTGGCAACCCACATTTATTATGGATCATCCAGTTGAGATTTCTCCTCTGACTAAAGCTCATCGGACCAAAAAAGGATTAGTCGAAAGATTTGAGCCGTTTGTGGCCAATATGGAGCTAGGCAATTCCTATACGGAGTTGAATGACCCCGAAGAGCAATTCAATCGTTTAAAAGAGCAAGAGTCTAAGCGCGCAACTGATGAAGAAGCGCATCCGATGGATGAAGATTTTGTTCACGCCATCGATGTGGGTATGCCTCCTACTGGGGGTGTTGGACTCGGCATTGAAAGATTGGTCATGGTGCTTACAGATCGCCCGAGTATTCGCGATATTATTTTATTTCCCACGATGAGACACAAATAATGCGATCAAAATTATTCCTCGGAATAATTTTGATCCTCGCAGCGGCAACATGGAAGTCAGGTTTATTAAAATACCTCAACGGAACCATTCAAAACTCAGGATCTACTAAAACGCAAAGTTTTGCTGCGTATGAATACCTTCGTCCTCTTCATGCGCCAGTACGGGCAACCTTTATAGTTGCACACGGCTTAAATCTTTTACCTTCCCGAATGAATGAGCTTTGTGATTTTTTGCAAGGCTCTGAATTTGAAGTTTATCGGCTTGCGCTTTCGGGTCATCGTGGAAACTTCGACGAACTTAAAACGGTTACGCGAGCGCAATGGCTCGTAGACTTTAAAACAGTTTACGAAATCGCCAAAGCGAAAGCTCCGGTGCACCCTACGCCGATTTATTTTTTAGGATTTTCGATGGGCGGACTTTTAGGAGTTGATGCCGCTGCGAGTGACTCTCAAATTCACTTTGATAAAATGATTTTATTTGCGCCCGCGTTTGCAACTCATGTCCCAAGCTGGCTTACAAAATTTGTACAAATGCTTTTTCCGCAGTTCATTATTCCGAGCAGTGCGCCACGTGACTATCGGGTTTACGATCATGTTCCATTAAAGGCGTACGGTGCGCTTTTTGATTCGATCGCGGCTCTTAAAACTTCAGATCTTCTAAATGTCGATGTGCCGACCCAGGTATTTATTCACCCCAAAGATCATCTTGTTTCTGAAAAAGGACTCAAGCGCTTAGTCGAAGAGAAACATTTAACTCATTGGTCTTTTGATACAGTGTCTGTCGAAGACACAGGAAGAGTGCCACAAACGTATCACCTCATTATTGATAAGGTTTCACTCGGTGTATCGGAATGGTCACGCGTAACCGAAAAAATTCTCACATTTTTAAGGATGGACGTTCTATGAATGCGTTCGAAGTTCAAGTTCTTAAAAAATTAGATGAGGTCGGCGTGGAAAACCAAACGCTCCTGCTCGGGGTTTCGGGAGGAATGGATTCTATCGCGCTGATGGAGGTTTTGTTTCAGCTTAAAGAAAAACGAAATTTAAAACTTATCGTAGCGCACGTTCATCACGGAAACACGACGGGCACCTATCGCGATGAGGCGCAAAGGGTCGTGGCGTCTATAGCTAAACAAAAAGGACTTACTTTTGTTTTTAAAAAATTTAAAGAAGAGCCGCTCCACCCCAAAGTCTTAGAAAGCGAAGCGGAGCTTAGAGCCTTTCGAATGGCGGCACTTGAAGAGTTACGATGTCTTCATAAAGCGGAGTATTTAGTTTTAGCCCAACATGCGAATGACCTTCTGGAAACACGCTTAATACGCTTGGTGCGTGGCGTAGGACCACAGGGAATAGAGAGTATGAAGCTAAAAACGCGTGATTTGTTAAGACCCTTTTTAGAGCTCACTCGGGCTGAAATTCAGGATTATGCCATTGGTCGTGAACTTAAATGGATAGAGGATCCTTCCAACCAAAGTAACGAACCGTTAAGAAATTGGATGCGTAACATATGGTTGCCATTGGTCGAGGAAAAACGCCCAGGCGCGATATATACACTAATGAAATCACTTAATATTCTTGCGCAAGAACATCAGCTGCCTCTAGCCGACAGCCTAGTAAATAAAATGAAACTCGATGAGGGAGTAGATAGATTTGAGCTCGCGAAATTACCGTTTCGAGATCAACGAAGGGTTCTAGCAGAATATATTTTTGCTGCTGGTTTAAAAGATTATTCTGTCACGCACATCGATGAAATTCTTAAGCGTCTTGACACTCCCCAAAAAGATTTCACATTTCAGCTTCTAAAGCGTGAGTGGCGTGTTGACACCAAGCGCATTAGGGTCGAGCCGTGGACTTGAAAACGTCGTAATACGTATCGAGCTTTGTCTCTTCGTGGTATTCTTATTAAGTCTTTTTGAAAGGAATCAAATATGTCGTCGACGCAAAAAACGCTTGCTCTCTGGGCTTTGCTTGTCATGGTGGTCATCATCGCTTTTGAATATATGAATAATCGCACAGGCAAATATATCACTGATTTTAATTTTTCAAAATTCATGCAAGCTGTAGATGAAAATAAAATAGAAACTGAGTCCATCGTCTTTGATCAAAAAACAAATGAAATCACAGGAGAAGTGACCCAGGCCGTAGCAGATGCTGAATACAAAGGCGCAAAGCAATTTAAATTTGTCGGAAACACCGGCGACGAAACCATGCGCATGTTGAAGGCAAAAGGTGTAACGCCCAATTATGTGAATACCGAAAACAATTCGATGCTCCAGTCCCTTCTAGCAAACGGTCTACCTCTGTTGCTCGTACTTTTAATGTTTATTTTCTTTATGCGCCAGCTGCAAGCGGGGGGCGGTAAGGCGATGAGTTTTGGTAAGAGTCGCGCGAAACTACTCACCGAGAATAAAAATCGTGTTACGTTTAAGGATGTTGCGGGCGTCGACGAAGCCAAAGATGAACTCGAAGAGATTATTCAATTTTTAAAAGATCCAAAAAAATTCACGCGTTTAGGCGGACGTATTCCTAAGGGCGTCTTACTAGTAGGTCCTCCGGGGACAGGTAAAACATTATTAGCAAGAGCCGTTGCGGGAGAGGCGGGCGTTCCGTTTTTCACCATTTCGGGATCTGACTTCGTCGAGATGTTCGTGGGCGTGGGCGCGAGTCGCGTGCGCGATCTTTTTGAACAAGGAAAGAAACATGCACCATGTTTGATTTTTATAGATGAAATTGATGCTGTTGGACGACATCGTGGAGCAGGAATGGGTGGTGGACACGATGAGCGTGAACAAACACTCAACCAACTCTTAGTCGAAATGGACGGTTTTGAAAGTAATGATGGGGTGATCCTTATCGCCGCGACTAACCGACCCGATGTTCTAGATCCGGCGCTCCTGCGCCCAGGTCGTTTTGATCGACGCGTAGTTGTTGGTAAACCCGATGTAAAGGGGCGTTTAAAAATTCTCGAAGTGCATGCTAAAAAAACTCCGCTCGCAGCTGAAGTGGAACTAGAAAGAATTGCGAAGGGCACTCCGGGATTTTCGGGTGCGGACTTAGAAAACTTAGTTAACGAAGCCGCGCTCTTAGCCGCTCGCCGTGAAAAACGCATGCTGGATATGGACGACTTTGAAATGGCTAAAGACAAAGTTCTTATGGGCGCAGAACGCAAATCAATGGTCATCAACGAAGAAGATAAAAAGATCACGGCTTATCATGAGGCAGGTCATACAATCGTAGGTAAAAAAATTCCAGGCACAGATCCTATTCATAAAGTTTCGATTATTCCTCGGGGAATGGCCTTAGGTGTAACCCAAACTCTGCCGGCAGAAGAACGTTTAAACCTCACTAAGCAAAAAGCCCATAACATGATTGCCTTTCTGTTTGGTGGTCGCGCAGCAGAAGAATTAATTTTTAAAGATTACACCACAGGTGCAGGTAACGATATTGAGCGTGCAACAGAAATCGCGCGTCGTATGGTTTGCGAATGGGGAATGTCAGAAAAATTAGGGCCTCTTGCTTATGAACGACGTGAAGGTCCGGTCTTCTTAGGTATGAGTCAAGGTGAACAACGTCACTTTAGTGATTCTACTGCAGAGCTCATCGATGCGGAAGTTCGTAAGTTTGTAAACGATGGCCACGAACTCGCAGTTAAGTTGTTAACCGAAAACATGGCGTCACTTCATAACCTCGCGCAAGCGCTTCTTGATAAAGAAACGATTGATGGGTCAGAGGTCGATATTATTCTTAAAGGTGGATCATTGAAAGATATCGAAGATGAACGTAGTCATCGTGTTAAAGGTTTAGCTAAAGAGAGCGAAGAAAAAGCAAAAAGTGATAAAGAAAAATCAGACGCGGAGGCTGCGTCGAAAACAAAAGTAAAAGGTCCATTGGGAGATCCAGATCCCTCAATGGCTTAGGACCCAACCGTCCGAAGTAACTTCAGGAGTGTGCATCTGACGTGAGGTTGTTTGAACGTTTTATAGAAAACCTAAGTCTGATTTTAAGTCAGCTCAGAATTTGGGACATGCTCGACATGTTTCTTGTTTGGTTGATCGTCTATCGTCTTCTTTTACTTATTAAACAAACACGTGCAGTACAAATGTTGTCAGGCTTAGGAATTTTAGCACTGACTTTCGTTATGAGTATTTGGCTCGAGCTATTTACTTTAAATTGGCTATTAGATAAATTCTTTTCTAATTTATTTTTGATTGTCGTTATTTTATTTCAAAACGAAATACGTCGCGCACTTACGCATATTGGACGCAACCCTTTTTTCAGTGGTGTTTCGGCGGTTGAAGAAACTCAAGTGATTGAAGAAATCGCAAAGGGTGCGATATTGATGGCGCAAAAAAAGCACGGCGCACTTATCGTTATTGAGCGTGAAATCGGTCTCCAAGATTATATCGAAATTGGAACCAAGCTCGATGCGTCTGTAACAGCCGAACTTTTAAGTTCTATTTTTGTTCCGACGAGTCCCTTGCATGACGGCGCCACAATCATCCGGGGCGGACGTGCGAGCATGGCGGGCTGTTTTCTGCCACTTTCTAAAAACCCTAATTTGGATAAAAACCTAGGTACACGTCATAGAGCTGCGATCGGTTTAACCGAAGAAACTGATGCGATCGCAATCGTCGTTAGCGAAGAAAACAGACACGTGAGTGTAGCTGTCGGTGGAAGTCTTACTCCGGATTTGGATCACCCCACATTACGCAAAACTCTTTATACTCTTTTGAGTCTCGAAGAAAACTTTGAGAATATTGAAGAGGTTAAGCCATGAAACATGCCTTTCGTGAGTGGATCTACGAAAATGGCAGTTACAAATTAGTCGCACTATTCATTACATTGATCCTTTGGGTTTCGGTTCTCGGAAGAAAAGAAACAACGGTCGTTAAAGAAGTGCCATTGCAGTTTATGACTGCCGAAGAAAAAATCATCAGTAATGTTTCGTCACGTATTGTGCGTTTTGAAATGACAGGGTCACGGCGGGCACTTCGTCGATTTTTATCGGATAAAACCGAGCCTGTTTCGGTAGACTTAAAAAGTCGCGGTGCAGGTCGCCTTATTGTAACGGTACCTGAAGACAGCATAAAACTTCCGTTTGGTGTTAAGGTTTTATCAGTAAATCCCACTACAATTGTTGTCGATATTGAAGAGCTTGCGAAAAAGAAAGTTCCGGTCATCGTGGCGTGGCGGGAGCCGCGTGAAAACAACCGAGTGATTTTAAAGGCCGTCACCGAACCTGCTGAAATTTGGATCGAAGGTGGTAAAAACGTGCTCAATAAAATTCGTGAAGTTTTGACGGCAGAAGTCTCCTCAAAAGATGCAGTTGAAGTTAATGGTCGTCATGTTATTAAGACAAAGATTAGGGCATTGGAATTAGACGGCATTAGGTCTATTCCCGAGCAAGATATAACCATTACGTTTTAAGGAACCTGTGAAGACAAAAGAACTTTTTGGAACAGACGGAATACGAGGAACGGCAAATCAGTTCCCCATGACGATTGATATCGTGACAAAAGTTGGCCAAGCCATGGGCTATTTATTACTTCATCAACCAAGTCCAAATAAACAAGGGCGTCGCAAGGTTGTAATCGGCAAAGACACGCGCCTCTCGGGTTACATGGTTGAGATGGCCCTTGCGAGTGGACTTAATTCAATGGGTGTCGATGTTCAACTTTTAGGACCGCTTCCAACTCCAGGAATTGGATATTTAACTCGCAACATGCGCGCAGATGCGGGCATCGTCATTTCGGCAAGTCATAATCCGTTTCGTGATAATGGAATTAAAATTTTTGGTCCCGATGGCTTCAAAATTTCGGGAGCTCAAGAACGTGAAATCGAAAGACTCGTTTTACAAGAGGACCTCAATAAACTTTTACCGACAGCAGATCTAGTGGGACGTTCTAAGCGAATCGACGATGCGGCTGGACGCTATATCGTTTATGTTAAAAGCACATTTCCGCTGAATCAAACGCTCGATGGGATGCGCGTGGTTCTCGATTGCGGTCATGGGTCAGCTTACAAAGTCGGGCCAGCTATTTTTGAAGAGTTAGGAGCCGAAGTTAAAGTCATCGGCAATGCTCCGAACGGAACAAACATAAATGATAAATGCGGTGCTATGTATCCTGACAGTTTAAGTAAGGCCGTTTTGGAATACCGAGCGGATATTGGTGTGAGTTTAGATGGCGATGCTGATCGCTGTATCATCGTAGATGAAAAAGGCAAAGTCGTGAATGGAGATCACATTCTCGCGATTTGCGGGATTCATTTGAGAAAGCATAATTTGCTTCCGCAAAACACGGTTGTAACCACACAGATGGCCAATTTTGGATTAGATGTTGCGATGGCAAAAAGTGGTATCAAGTTAGTAAAGACTGCTGTTGGAGATAAATACGTCGTCGAAGAAATGAAAAAAAACGGTTACGTTTTAGGTGGAGAGTCTTCTGGTCACATTATCTTCTTAGATCGCACCACGACAGGTGATGGACTAATCGCCGCGTTGAGCGTGATTTCGGTAATGAAGGAAGAAACCAAAACTTTAAGCGAGTTAAATAATGTGATGGTGGATGTGCCGCAGGTTTTAAGAAACATTCATGTTTCTAGACGTGCAGATCTTAAAGATGTCAGCGGGTTTTCTCAGATGGTTGATGGAATTGAAAGTAAGCTAGGAAGCGAAGGGCGTGTGTTTGTGCGCTTTTCCGGAACAGAACCCCTTGTTCGTGTTCTAGTTGAAGGGCCGAACGTTACAGAGATCACTCGCTTTGCCGATGAAATTTCATCATTACTGCAAAGAGAATTGAGTTAACTTTTGTGAAGAAGAAGTCTCGAAAAAAAAATAAACCTTCGAATATTCGTCTCGGTGTGAATCTCGATCACGTTGCGACTTTGCGCCAAGTCCGCGGTGGGAGCACACCGTATCCTGATCTCCTTCTTTTTGTTAAAAAAGCGGTCGCAGGCGGAGCTGATCAAATCACCATTCATTTGCGTGAAGATCGCCGACACATCCAAGAACAAGATTTAGCGCGCATTGTAAAATCATGTAAGGTGACTGTGAATTTAGAAATGGCGGTGTCCGAAGAAATGACCCAGATGGCGCTTAAATATACTCCAGGCTACGTGTGTTTGGTTCCTGAAAAACGCCAAGAGTTGACCACCGAAGGAGGGCTGAATGTCGCAGCAAAGGAGTTTGAAATCAAATCCTTGGTGGATAAATTAAAAACAAAAAAAATTAGAGTATCGACTTTTATCGAACCCAGCATTTTACAGGTTGAGGCATCGAAGCGTGCGGGAGCTGTTGCGATCGAGTTTCATACCGGAAAGTGGGTTCATCTTAAGGGCTCGCAAGCACGCGACGAATGGTCAAGATTGGTAGAGGCCGCCGAACGCGCCCACACCTTAGGATTGCAGGTGCATGCCGGGCACGGTTTGGATTATGCTTCGACCTCGAAGATTGCAAAACTTCCGCATCTCGAAGAAGTGAACATCGGACACTTTTTGGTTTGCGAGGCGCTCGCGGTCGGTATGAAGAAATCAGTACAACACATGAAGAAGATTTTAAAAAAAGGTCGCAATTCTTGAGACTGTCCACCCGAGAACAATCTCAAAAAATAGATAAGTTGGCGCAATCTGAATACGGGATCAGCGCCGAAAAACTTATGGACACTGCGGGATTTAAAGCCGCACAAGAGATTCTTGATTTTCCGAACATCCACCATAAAAATATTTTGATTATCTGTGGTGAGGGTAATAATGGCGGCGATGGTTTAGTTGTCGAATCCTATTTGAAAAAAGAAAAAATAATGGTGCGTGCCGTATTAGCGAAGGATATTGAGTCTTCAATGATTGCAGAGGCCGATATTATTGTAGATGCCCTGTTTGGTACTGGTTTAACTCGTCCATTAAATGATGACCATCTCCAGTTGATAGAACAAATAAATCTCAGTTCTTCGTATATTGTCAGTTTAGATGTTCCTTCGGGACTCAACTGCAATACCGGGTGGGACTTTGGAACGTGTGTACGCGCAGATCTTACGATTACGTTTGGATTAGCTAAGCCCGGATTTTTTATTAATCTTGGCCCGTCGCGAGTTGGACAAATTTGCATTTGCGATATTGGATTTCCTGAAGACCTGGTCAGTCGTACGGCGGCAACGCACTCTGTACTTCTTAAGCAAGAAGCCGCCTCACTACTCCCGACACGTAAAAATATTTCGAATAAATCCGATTATGGAAGAACCGTCATCGTGGCGGGACAAAAAAACATGTGGGGCGCAGCGGTCTTATCTTCGCGGTCGGCTTTTCGTGCAGGAAGCGGCTACGTGTATCTTCTCAGCTTTGATGACCCCTCTCACGTCGTTAATCTGACCCCCGAAACTATGTTTTTTTATTTAAAAGATTCGGTTCAAGAATTTTCAGAATTTCGAAAAGCTACAGCTTGGGTTGTCGGCCCTGGACTTGGCGCTTCCGAAAAAACGTTTAATCTAATTGAAGAGCTTATTCGACTTGAAGTAAAATCTGTTTTACTCGATGCAGACGCGTTAACTAGTATCGCAAAATTTAAAAAAAATAACTTTAAATTGCCAGCGACTTGGATCGTAACTCCCCATACGGCGGAACTGTCACGATTAACAGGCGAATCCGTAGAAGAAATTGAATACGACCGTTTTGTGGCACTTCAACATTTTCACAAACTTTACGACTGTCAAATTCTGCTTAAGGGATTTCATTCGGTGTATTATAATGGTGAACATTTTTCGATTATCAATTCTGGTAATTCATCCTTAGCAAAGGCCGGTGCCGGCGATGTGCTTTCAGGAATTATCGGCGGGCTGATGGCCCAAGGATTTGAAACCGATTCTGCTACTCAATTGGGAGCTTTCGCTCATGGATTAGCAGCCGATCTTTGGGTACAAGACGATAACTACGTGGCGTCACTCTTGACGTCGGAGTTAATTGAGTGGATTCCCAAAGCGTTTAAAGAGCTTGATAATGAAAAAACATAAAATCTCTGACTTTGAAGCGCTCTCTCAGTTTTGCGCAAAAATATCTCAAGAGCTCGGCCCCCGACAAATTATTTTACTAAACGGCCCGATGGCTTCGGGCAAAACAACATTCGTAAAATATTTTATCGAAGCGCTCGGCGGCTCCATCACGAGCAGCCCTACGTACGCGATTCATCAAAGTTACTCGCAACTTACTTCTAAGTTGCATCCACAGGCAGACCATTTAGATCTTTACCGACTAAAAAATAATTACGATTTGGAATCAACAGGTTTTTGGGATCTCTTTGAAGAAGACAAAGGCTTAATCCTTATTGAGTGGGCAGATCGATTAGAGGGCGAGTGGTGGCCCGCCTCATGGTCGGTGCTCTCCTTGCGATTTTCTGTTCAAGATGAAAATAGATTTGTTGAAGTTTCGTAAATCTTTATGCGACTTTGGAAAGTCCCCATTTTACAAGCAATTCGCCAGCCTGAGTGCCGATCTGTTCAATTTGTGCGAGATTCAACGAATTTCCTTTAACTTTACTGCAGGCGCCTAAAATCATGCCGACTAAATCCTTGCTAATGCAGACCGGAGCAATCGTAATATGTTCAGGATATTTTCCCTGATTCCATGTACCAAAGAACGAGTCGTTAATCGCATTCGGTACAATACGACCATGATACGAAGTCTTAGTTTCATTGACGATTCTAAAAATACTCGGTGAAGATAAATCAATGACCGGACTTTTATTGCCATCCCGAATCCAACCTTCAGAATGCTTCCAAGGCGAAAGACGATTCTTAGAAAATAACAAAACCATAGATTTTTCGAAATGTTTTGCTAACTCTGTTAATAAATACGCGCCGACATCATCAAAATGTCGAATTTCTTTTTCTGCCATTGGAGAATTCTGCCCCGAGCTCTGAGCCATTTTATATGCCGAGTTTATTTCTTGCGGTGGCGGCACAGGAGGAGGTGTTCGGTTAATTCCGGGCGCTGGTGGTCGCGGCATTTCTGAAGTTCCAGGAATCGGCGGCAAATTTACCGGCGCCGTTTTAATGATTTCTGGAGAGGATATAGGTATTGCTGGAATTACAATCGAAGTACTAACAGGTTCACGTTCAAGCGAAATGTTATCAAAAGATAACCCGACAGGTGCATCATTCGATTTTGCTTCTAATGAAAAATTCAATCCTGCAGGAGCATCAACGGCAGGAGGATCTGGTATTTTATCTTTATGAATACCCACCGGCCCACCTATAGAGAGATCTCCAAAGTTAATTTTCGATGGATCTAAATCCAACTTCAATCCCGCCGGCGCCTGATCCAAAATAGGGACCAAAATAGGGACGGAGCTCGAGATAGGAACCATGTCTTCATCACGCAATTTCATAATCATTGGCAGGGATGCCAACACCCATTGATGTTGTTGAGGAGCTTTAAATTCTTCAACAGGTTCTAAACACGCAAGGAACAAAATGCCGTCCCATTCTCCAATCGGACAAACGTGATCCGGCCAAATATCAGAGTAGCGATTTTTAATTTCTGAAGCCTTAACAAATTCGGAAAAATTTTCTTTAAGCGTTGGTAACTGATAATGCTTGCGCGCCCAATTAAGAAAAGTTTCGCTAGAAACCTTACTCGTTTCCAAAATCCACCGTACCAATGTTTTGTCGGTCGGAACCTCTTGGAGCCATTGTTTGAAATTTTCGGGGGTGAACTTAAAGGCTTCGACCCACAATTTGTGATGATCCATCACCTCTATTTCGGAATTTATGAATAAATTAAAGAGTCTGAGAAAACAGAAGTGGTGCGAAATTTACTTGAATTTATGAGTGGTGTCATTTTGCCCAGCCAAGTCCAACCTAGACGTGTTTCAGCACCTTAACATTGGCCCCCAATTTGGATTATAGACTTTTGTAGGGTTTTTTTAACCCTATTATTGTATGGATGTGTCATGCACAGATAGTTTGCCTAGACCTTAAGCTGGCAAGGAGTGAGGGATGCAGAACATGACGAAAAAAATTAAATCTAAACTCGCACTCCCTTTCGTCATGTTTTTCTTCGCAATTTCATCACAAGCTCAAGAGACAAACTCATCAGTTTCATCAACCTCATCTTCTACGGAGCTTTCTTCTCCTGAAGGTTCTACACAAACCAAAATTGAAAACATTAAAGTGGAAGAAAAACCAAAAAAGTTTGGAATTACCGCGCAGATTGAAGGCTCTTCAAATTTAATTGAAGGTGGAAGCTACGAAAGCAGCCGTGAAACATCATACATGGTGATTCCGAAGTACAAAATTAGCGACAAAATAGCTCTCGGCGCGATTGCGACTTTCGTTCATAATTTAAAACAAGTTGAGGAATCTGATTTTAATAATACCGAAGTCAGCGCAACTTATGAACCCATCACTCTTATTTCTGACCAATTGACGATTAAGCCTGTTGTGGCTGCAGTTTTACCTACGCACAAGGCAGATCGTGACGAGCTATCTCTTTTGGGCGGCATCGGATTAAAACAAGCTTTAATGTACAATATGACCACGAAACTTAAACTACCTGCGAACATAACTTATGGTGCTTCAGCTCGTCGCAACCTTCATGAATACAATCGTTCGAATGTTGGTAGCCCAAACTCAGAATATTCTTTTAGCAACTTTCTTTTGCTTGAAGTCGATCTTGGAAAAAAGTTAAGTTTTGCCACGAAGGGCACGGCTCTTTCCAGTCTCACGTATACAAATACGTGGAGGAGTAAGTTTGAAATTTTTGAAGAACTTAGTTACCAAGTCACCAATGCGGCGTACCTAACTTTAGGCCATGTAAACACGGACGCGACTTTAAAATCAAATATGTCAGATTCAAATATTGAAGTTTTTAATAATAACACATCATCGATTTACCTCGATGCTGGCGTGACATACTAGGGAGAACAGTATGAAAAGGAAGAACGCACTTAGTTTTTTGCTGCTTACAGGGCTAATATTCATTGGTTGTACGAAAGAACAACCTTATGAATCCCTGTACAAAGAACATCTTCACGACAAGAGCGTGGTCAATGAAAATGCAGAATTTATTTATTTGCCTTCTGCTGTTGAAGCCGATCGCCAAGCTCCTGGTGGAAGACCTTTCTGGGTAGGTGAACGTAAACTCGTGCATTTTGCTTGGACCGAAACCGAACTTCAAATTATTGAAATCGATCCTGATGGTCGTTGGAAAGATAACCCGACCAACGGAAAGTTGGTTCTCAGCATTCCGGTAAAGCATCTTGGATACCGTTGCGCTAAAGATAAATATGGTGAGTGTACTAATAAAGAAGAAGAAGTTGGCGATGTTCCATTTTCTCAAAAGCCAAGCTTTAAACCAGACATGGGGGCTGCTGCGATTAGAGAAGTGGATCTTATGCCTATCGAACTCGAAAACTTATTCACGGGTGGTGCGTGTTATAGCGAAACGGGTAAACCTGAACTTATTGGTTACAATTTGAATGAAGATGGTTTGAATCTTCAGTTAGAGCGTACATACCAAGCAAGCCCATTTTGCGTAGCAATTAATGAGTGGGAAGACTTTGCAAATTTAAGTTTTAAAGCACGTTTTAACTATTCAGTTGTGAAATTAGATAAGCTCAAGACTCAAGGTTATGAGCCAATTTCATACCCAAAAACAGATGAAGGGACTTTTGGTTTCTTCACAACTGAAAAACGCAAACTTGGTCCAGACAACCAAGATCTCGTGACAGGCGCCGAAGTTTTAATGAACCGTTGGAATCCAAAGCGCGGCGAAATTGTGTATAATTTAAGCCCTTCGTTCGCTAAACCAGAAAACGCATCTATTTTAAATTCCACTCAAAAAGTTGTTGAAAAATTAAATCGTGGTTTAACTGCGGCTCACTCTGGACTCCAAATTAAACTTGCTATGCCTGAAGGTAGAATTTCAGGTGACTTACACCATAGCGAAATCGTTTTGATTGAAGATCCTATGAAAGTAGGCTTGCTTGGTTACGGTCCTTCGATCACGGATCCTAAGACAGGAGAAATCTTATGGGCTCGTGTTGCGATGTACTCAGGAGTTATGAAGCAATTTATCTGGAGAGAGTACAACGCTCTTGTAAAAGAGAAGAAAGAAACAGTTGCAAAGTCTTTAGGTGGTCCGCTTGTTGATTTGAGTGACGAATTAAAAGCAAAAGCCCAACCCATCAACGGTGGCGGAGACTCTTCGTCTCCAGCTCTTGATATCGCAGGTCTATTATCTCGCACTCAGGATCATCCTGGATTTAAATTTTCAAAACTACATACCGATATTTCTGGGGCGAAGCTCGTTCACGGATTGATCGCAAAAGCTCCTACAGGAAAAACGTTTTTAGTTTCTGAGCTTAGAAAAGAAATGCGCAAGTTAAACAAAGACGACATGACGGCGAAAATGCTTGAGTATATTCGTCATCCGTCTAGCGGAACTTTAAAAGATAGCGATTCGGCTTCAGTTCGCGAAAAAATTGCGGCTTTGGATCAAACCTCCGCAATCGCATTGACCGGAGCTTTTCCAGCAGAACTTTTCAACTTTCAGGCGGCTATTTCAGCAGGTCAGATTGAGGATATCGTAGGAACAGACCCGCGCTACTGGGAAGAGCTTTCAGATGACGAGCGGAATGCAATTATTGAAAAAGTTCTCCCTATCGTATGGGAAGCCACTTTGATTCACGAAATTGGACATACGCTTGGTCTTAGACATAACTTTGCGGGTTCAGAAGATGCGACGAACTTCTATTCGCATGATGAACTCGAGAATATGGGTGTTGATAAACCTGTGCCATACAGTTCCGTTATGGAATACCCTTACAGCGACATCAGCGCTTTGAACACGCTTGGAAAATACGATATCGCAGCACTTCGTTACGGTTATGCTCGTGAAGTCGAAACGGCTGACGGAAGTATTAAAAACATTGGAACCCAAACACTCAAAGATACAGAATTAGCTGGAGTAACTTTAAAAAGTTACAGCTATTGTACGGATGAGCATGCAGATGCAAATCCAAACTGTAACCGATTTGATGAAGGTACGAATTACAGCGAAATTTCAAAACAGTTAGTCTCTTCTGCAGAACATTTCTATGGAATACGTAACTTCCGTAATGGTCGACGTCTCTTCTCGTTGTACACAGATCGCAACTACATTGCGGGAGTAGATGATCGCATGTTTGGATTCCGATTGTTCTTTGAGCGATTCTCATCGATTCAAACGAAATTTAAAATTCCCATGGATATTTGGAAAGGCGTTTCTTGTGCGGCGCCTTACACGCCAGATGATTGTGCCTTCTTGAAAGGTATTTACGATGGTGTGCAAACAGGACTGACATATATGTTAGATACATTAACAACGCCTGATACGATTTGTGCGATTGCCACAACGGCGGCGCCAACTAAAATCATTGCACTCGCAAATCTCACCGACATTTCAGACGATGCGATGGATTGTTTCGATGCGAAGATTAATCCGGTTTACACAATTATTGGTCAGACGGGTAAGAGTTTTAAATCTCGCAAGGCAACGACGAATGAGAATTCTTATGCCGATCAGATCGACGTTCGTGGAATTTGGGGCGATAAAATTGTGGCATTGGATTACTTGTTGAACCGTCGTTTGGGTTCAAGCCTATTTGATGACGATATCACCGCGTTCTTAGATAACGAAGATCTCGGTCCGCAAGTGTTGAGCGTATTAGCTGATATTTTATTAGATAATGTGACTCGCACCCTAGAGGTTGAAGTGCCTGCGACTGGTCAGAAAATTCCGATTCAATGGAGTTACTCACTAGCTGCAACTCATGTGATTCCAGAGCCTTTGGATTCGTCTTTAGCTAAAGTACTTGGTTTAAAAAATGGTATGACGCCATTTATTTATCAAGTCGGTCACGCGATCTCGTCTCAAGTTCCACATCCAGCTATGCCTGTCCAAAGTCAGAAGATAGTGGAGTCGTTCTCGGTGGCCGTTTGTACTTCAAATTGTCCTGCAAAAGATACTGGCGATATTAAAGTAGAAAAAGTGGGTTCGACAAAATACGTTACGAACGCAGATATGTTGATTGCCGGAAAGCTAATCGATCAAGTTAGAGAGTTCCGTATGTACTCAGTCTTGACGGAAGCTCAAGTTAACAAGATCTACTTATTATTGAATACACCGGGAGCTGATCTCTCTACGCTTACGCCTGAAGAAAAGTCCATTTACGATTTGGGTTTAGAAAAGCTTGTGGCTTTTGCTCAAGGCGAAATGAAAGACGAAAATACTCTAGGCATAACGCTTGAGGCGCTACCTAAAATGAATTTCTAATTTTAAAGACAGTTAAACTTAAATAAAGGGAGTCACTTGACTCCCTTTATTTTTTTGTTGTTATACTTTTTACTTCGCGTTTCAATTAATCCATGAAGATTTCATTTTTCTCCTTATTGTTCTCAGGTTTATTGCTTGGCGTATTATCTTCTGAAATGACATTCGCAGCTCCAAAAAAGGCAGAGCCTAAACAAGAGCGAGCTGAGGAGACCCTTCAAGAAGACGTCAGTAAGACAGAGCCCTCAATCGCCAAAGATTCAACTGTGGGTAAAGCCACGCTGTTAGGGATAGAGCTTGGTGGCGTACCGACATTTCTTTTTTCGGACAGCAATATCCAGGCCTTTGGTCTGGGGGTTGGAAGTAATATGGGAATTTACGGTGTTTTTCGTAACGATAAGACTCTCGCGATTAAAGCAAGGGTTGAGCATGTCTATTTACGTGAAGAAGCCATGAGTAAAGCTCCGATGGACTTTTATATTCCGGGAACTTATCTCAAAGCTTTGACTCAAGAATATATGATGTTTGCGGGTGGAGTCGAGTTTCGTCAACCAGGGGTAGGAAATCAATTTTTTTATGAAGCCACTTTAGGTTATGCAGTGGGTGTGTCGGGGAGTGCCGAGGTGACGCCTAAAACCGGTACGGCTGTGGTGGAAGGGCGAAACGTACCACTCGTTTCAACGTTTTTCTTAGGCGGCGGCGCAGGTTTGCGAAGAAAATTTACGGAGAAGCTTTCAGGAGTTGCGAGCGGCCGTACGTTTTTTCTTTTAGGTACACCATATAAAGGTGATTTAAAAAATAAAATGTTTATTCCTATGCCAATTATGTTGTCGGTCGGATTGGAATATTTTTTATAAATAAAGTGGCCTGCCGAAAATCGAATGTCTATATGATTTACTAGTTTTCGAATCCAAGTTTGAAAAAAATCGGAGTGATAATTGTCGTGTCCCATTTATTATTACGTGTATCGGGGCTGTTCTGCGGAACGACTTGATAGATGCCGCGATGATAACGAAACTCGTAACCAATAAAGAACTTGTACGTTGGGTTCCAAGTTAACCCGATGGTACCCTCGTAGACGTCACCTGAAAGTTTACCGCGATCTTCAATATGAGTAATGGGTTTGTAATAAAGCCCTTCGACCGAGAGTTGGTAATTGCGTGCGATGGTTCCGTTAAATTGCGTACCCATAACGAGTCCATTTGTGGTGTACAATTCGTAGCTAGCTGCAGGTGCATTGATAATTTCGTAAACATTCATTTGTCGATATCCAATAATAAAGTTTTGATTAAATCCTGGAGTACCAAAGCGTAATCTATTGGTAATCGTGGTGGTCATGTACGGAAGGTCAGCATCAGCTTGATGATACTTTCCGTAAGTTAAATCTAGTTGTAAGCCGTAGCCTTCAGTAAAGTAGTAGTTACCTATAAAATTATTGGTCCAAGCTGTACTTTTGGACTCGCCATTTTCATAACCGGGGGTATATGTAGATTTATAGGTTTGAGTTAAACTTGTTAATCCGATGCCCCAATAGAATGCAAAGTTACCTGCCGAAATGAGATCTTTCCGCGCGGTAAAATGTCCTGTTTCAGATAGAACACCTTTTGTTTTTTCGCCTTCTTTAGTTCGCACGGCCCAAGTATATTCGCCGGGCTCAGCAAACGGAAGTTCGTAGGTTTCCGACTCTGAAATGTTTGTCGGCATCGGAACTGTTTTTTTATCTCCGGTTTCATCGTCGACATAAGACATTTCGATATCGGAGAACTTCGTGATAGGATCTTTTTGCCATTCTAGGGCAATGGGACGATAAGCGGGAACGGCTTGGTCTTGAACAGGCTTTATGAGTTCAGGCTTTTGAATATCCTTTTTTTCAACGGTGAAGAGTCGTGGCTCCCCATAGGGACTTTCATAAATCTCTTTATAAATTGTTCGAAGCTTCCACATGTATTCGCCTTCTTCAAGCGTGTTCAAAGAATATTTTGTGTCCTTAGTTCGCCCTTCAAAGACTTTTTTTCCGGTAGTTTTGTAAATAAAAATTTCGTATTCAGGATTGTCGTCAACCGGTTTCCATTCAAATTCAACTTTGGGAGGAATTTCAAAATAACTATATTCCACATCATTCTTAGGAGCTTTAAGTTCTGGGGGGTAAGGCGTAACAGAAAATTTCATGGGTTCTGACCAGTGTCCAGGCTGTTTGTCTTTGTCGACAGCTCTGACCTTATAAAAATAAGTTCCAATATCGAGATTCACGGTGATTGTAGGTTCTTTTGAAGCTTTTTTTACGACGACTTGTTTGAAGTCTGAAGTTTTAGATACGTAGACATGATAGCCTAATGTGTTCTCGAACGGATCCCAACTGAGCTCAACTTCACGAGCTTGAGCGTGAGTTGTGAAGAGAATTAAAATTATGAAAATCATTTTCATCATCTTCATTTTACAACCGGTGCTCTTAGTTTAGGGGCATTGAGTTCTTTGTTCAATTCAATAATAAGACGACGAGTTTGGCTTGCAGGCCCTTCAACTTTGTCTTTATCCAAACTTGAAACATTCCAATTATAAATTCCGGGCTCTAACGGCATCGAAACAAAAGATTCTTTGGCTACGATTTGACTAAGCACCGGCACGCGTTCTTTTGTATTCGGGTTCTCTCGCTCAAGTGTAATTCGGTAGGAAGCGCTCCCAGCAACTTTTTGCCATTTAAACTCAACAGTGTCGGCTTTTGGTGTCGATTTTTTCGTGTTATTCAGAGGTTCGATTAAAAGAGGTGCAGGAAGGTTCGAATTAATACGGTACTTCATCGAAAACGGAATGCTGACTTCACGGTCTTGTTTGTCTGTTGGCTTGCCTGCGTCCTTAGGATTAACCCATTCGACTTTCCAATAATAATTCGCGCCGCGATCTAAACGTAAAGAATAGCGCGTGCTTTCGATTCCTGATTTTTTTAATGCGGTCGAAAAGTCAGGCTTTTCTGAAATATAAAATGTAAATGGACCTGCGGAGATAGGTCTTTCAACAGCCCAGCTAAACACGATAGGATCCATCGGATCACGTCGATCACGAGTAACGGTACTTTGATCCGCCGGCGACTTTAAAATAATTACGGGACCTGAAACGGTCGGTTGCACGACAGCTTTGTGCATAACGCTTTTGCCTACAATATCTCCACCAGCATTTAAACATGTAACACTCCAATAATACTCTCCCGGTTTGTTCCATTTCCACAAATACTTAGTCTCTTTGAGTGTGACCTGATTCACAATATTGGATTGAGCCGCATCCTTTGAAATGACAAGCTGATATTGATGTGCTTTTTCCGATCGTTTCCATTCGAAGGCAAGAGGGTCATTCAACGTCCAGACAAAACCATTTTCTGGAAACAAAAGTTGAGGAATTTGCGCCAAAGTTCGATTGAGTTGAAAAGTAAAAGGAGCGGTTCGTCCTGTTTCGGCATTGTTTTCGCCCAAAGCTCGAACGCGCCAATAGTATTTTCCTGCTTTTAGACCACTTGCCTCAAATGTTTTATTCGGCGTTGTTTGCGTAATAATCATTTGCGTAAAACCAATGTCCTTGGAAATTTCAAGTATAAAAACTTTAGGCGCGCCCAGAGCATTCCATGTAAATGTGATTTTATCTTGCTCAGGTTCAAAATCCAAATTGGAATTATTAGCAGGCGAAACATTTACGACGCGTTTGTCTTCATCGAGTCTTAGTTCGCGCACTTCAGAATAAAATATTTTTCCGTCTTTCATTTTTGTGGATACGCGCCAATATTGTGTGCCTCTGTTAACAGCGCCACGAACCGCTTGGTGCCCATTTTTACGAAAAGTGATAGTCGTAAAATCAGGTTTCGTGCTTATTTCTAATGTTTCTTCTTTTAACTCATCATCTAGCATCGTCCAAGTGAACGGATACGTAGTTGTTTTATCAGGATCAAGAATGGAAGTTTTATCTTTGGGCGTATTTAGAACTAATGCGACAGCGGCTTGTTTCGCTTGGCCTTTCTCATCGACATTCACTACTTTTTTAGTGGTGATATCCACTTTTTTATTTTGTTTGTCGGTGAGTGTTGCGGTCCCTTTAGTTACGATGATTTGCGTGTTGTTTTGTGTATCAGTGCGGAGTTTGAGTTCAGCACTTTTCGAGTCTAAAATGGTGTCTTTGACTTTAATCGAAAGATTTTCGCTTCCGCTTTTTGTTTCGATATCTCCAGTTTTAAAATCAACATTGAGTTGGTTAGCTCGTTTTTCCAAAACAATCAGCGAGTTTTCGGCTAAAACAATGCTACTTTTGTCTTGCAATTGAATTGTCGCGCTAGAGTCAGTGCCCGTGCGAATAGAGTCATTCGAATATAAATTTTCGTTGCTACGTAAAGGATTCCAATACAGTGAATTTCCGAGCTTGCGTTTAACGTTGCTAACTTGTTCCTGAAGAACGCCGATCACCTCAGCTTTTTCTTCAGCGACGAGAGTGGATTCCTCAGGTTGCGTATCACGCCACAGATAATAGCTGGCAGCTGCCATCAGCATAAAAACAGGAAGTAAAACTAGAGTGTTCTTTAACCACTCTCGGCCCAAAGTCGAGTCTCCTAAGATGTAAAACTACTTGATGATCACACTAATAATCATCGGACTATGTCCGTAGACCTTAAGTCTATATTAAGGAGTACAGCTTATAGACCGACACGTGATTTGCGTGAAACTAAACTATTCTGTGGGTATCGCCACAAAAATGATTTTTATTGTGACCATCATCGTAATTTCTGCGATCGGGGTTGTGGTGTATATTGCCTCGGATTTATTTCGTGAAGACTCAGTGACAAAAGTCCAAGAGACTAACAAAGATTCTGCGGCACAATTGGCTGAGCGCGTGCACGGTATTTTTTTTGATGCGACTGAAAAAATGACTTTGATGGCACAATTTGCTACTCGCAGTGAGACACCTGAAGAAGCTCAGCGGGCGATCGACAATACGCTGCGTGGCAGCGATGAAATCATCACATTCATCGCACAGAAATTTAATGAAAAAGGCGATCCAGAGCTTAAATTTTTTAGTTTTAATGAATCGTCGCTTGCCGAATTTAATTTGGATCGGAAAAAAATAGAAACTCAGCTTCATTTGGACCTTCTTACAAGGCTTCGTGAGAAACCAAATGAACTTATTTTGATAAATAGTTCTCCCCAATTTGGAGTTCCGCTATTTACGATTTCATTTTTAAGTCAGTCACACGAAACTACAAAAACCGCAGTGACGACACAGAGTGCGCAAACGCCAATATCGCCGGTGGTAAAGAACGAAAAAAATTTGGCAGGGCGTTGGTGGTTTCGTGCGGAGATTCGACATGACCGCGTTTTGAAAGTATTTGCTAATAAGAAAATTATCACATCCTACCTTGTCGATGCTAAAGGTAAACTGATGGCACACTCGGACGCTGCAATGAACGCCTCGGTCATTCAAGGTGTAAGCGTGGCAACAAATCCGATGGTACTAAAAATGTTAGAAAACGAAGCCGATAACCATCAAATGTCGTACCGAGACGATAATGATGAAGCCTATCTGGGAGCTTATAAAAAAGTGGGCGTTGCCGGCACCGGAGTTATTGCCGAAGTTTCAGAGGCCAAAGCTTTGGCCACGATTCAGCGAGTTCAATATCGATCCTTTTTAGTTATGATCGTTGTCGTGTGTATCGCCTTCTTTTTTAATTTTGGATTTTCAAAAAGTCTGACTTCAAATCTTAAAAAACTTTTTTTGGCCACAGAACAAATTGTTACGGGTAAGTTCGATGTGGATTTAAAAGTTAAAAGTTCAGATGAAATCGGCGCTTTAGCGAAAGCATTTTTAAATATGACAGAAGGGTTAAAAGAGCGTGATAAAATTAAAGGTGTATTTGATAAGTTTCACTCCAAAGAAATTGCAAAAAAACTTTTAAGCGGCGAAATTAAATTGGGCGGTGAGAGAAAACAAGCCACGGTCTTTTTTAGCGATATTCGTAGTTTTACGAGTATTTCCGAAAAAATGACACCTGATCAAGTCGTGGGTATGCTAAACGAATATTTTACGGCTATGGTCAAAATTATATTTCAGCGTCATGGCATAGTTGATAAATACATCGGCGACGCTATTTTGGCCGTCTGGGGAATTCCAGAAAATAAGCCAGGAGATGCACTCAATGCCGTTCGCGCATGTTTAGAAATGCGTGATTTTATGAAGCTCTTTAATAAGACGCGCAAATCAAAAAATCTCAGTGAAATAAAAATCGGAATGGGATTACACAGTGGCGAAGTGTTAGCCGGAAACATTGGTTCAAATGAACGTCTGGAATATACGGTTATTGGCGATACGGTCAATCAAGCCTCACGTATTGAGGCTGCTACCAAAGCGTTGGCGGCAGATATTTTAATTAGCGATGCAACTTATACCCTTGTTAAAGAGCAAGGAATTGTTGCAGGTCCAGGTGTATCTGTTAAAGCAAAAGGAAAATCGCAGCCTTTAACAGTTCATCAGGTGATTGGTTATCTAGATGCTGCTGGCCAACTTATGACATCGCTTTCAGAGGAAGAAATTGAGACAATAAATTCAAGCAACACCGAACTAATGGATACAGAAGAAACCAAAACAGAGCGTGTCACTCAGCCATTGGTCCAAACGCCATCCGTCAGAAGTTTTGCTCCACCGCTAGTTCCGAATGAAATTCCACCACCTGTACCTCGTGCACCCTCAATAAATGCTCCACCCCTGTCGATAAATAGAAATATGATCCAGGAAGATGAAAACGAAGAAGTTTGGTATGTTGTGCACGATCCGGGCAGCAAAGAGTATCAAGGCCCGATGAGCCTTAAACAATTGGCTTTGAAAGTTCACAACAAACAATTCGATTACAACATGGCTTATGCGTTTAAGATGGGCGATAGCCAAATGATACCGATCAATCAACTTCCAGCATTGAATCGTCGCGCCCCAGAACCCCCACCGATTACAGCGGCAATTCCTGATACTGTTATTCGAAATCAGGCGCAGGCGCACGAGTGGTACGTCGGTGGACCAAACGGCGAAACTATGGGGCCTTATACTGAGGAAAACTTGCGAGTTGCTTTAGAAAACGGAAATATCACGCGCACAACGTATGTTTGGAAAGCCGGCATGCCCAATTGGATTCATTTGTTTGAGCTTTTCTCTCGACGAGCGTCTTAATCATTCTAAGAATTTAAATGTTTTTTGATCGCGGCGACAAAATTTTGAATGTCACGTTCTGTATGATCAAACGTGACCATCCAACGTACCGTATTTGTATTTTCATCCCAAACATAGAAGAAAAAATCTTTTTTTAATGGATGAATAAGTCTTTTTGGAACTTTAGCAAAGACGGCATTGCTTTCTACGGGCGCGATTATTTCGACTTCAGGAATATTTTTTAACTCGTTTTCTAAAATTTTTGCCAACCCATGTGTGTGCATTGCGATTTCGCGCCATAATTTGTTTTGCAAATAGGATGCAAATTGGGCTGATAAAAACCGGTGTTTACTTGCCAGTTGCATGCCTTGCTTACGATTAAACTTAAAATGAGTTGCTAAATCAGGATTAAAAAATACCACGGCTTCAACGTTTAATAGTCCATTTTTAGTTCCGCCAAACGACAAGACATCAACGCCGACATCGCAGGTGATCTCTTTTAATTCGCAGTTTAAAAACGCAGCCGCATTGGCTAAGCGAGCGCCATCCACATGAAAATAAAGACCATGCTTTTTACACAAAGCCGAAATCTCTTTCATCTCTTGGGGGGTATACGTCGTTCCAAGTTCGGTGGGTTGGGTGATTGAAACCACTCGTGGCTGAGAATAATGTTGATCACCTCTGCGAATGAGATGTTTTTCGATGTCGGCCACCCGCAATTTACCTTGATGTGTTGGAGTGATGAAGAGTTTTGAACCCAACCATTTTTCGGGCGCTCCGCATTCATCTAAAACTAAGTGAGAGGAGTCTCCACAAATAACCCCTTCATGGGAACGAAGAGTCGCCGAAAGCCCCAATACATTTGCAGCGGTACCATTAAAAACAAGAAAGACTTCTGTTGTTTTTGAAAATGTATTTTTAAAAAGGCAATTCATATCTTCGGTGGTTTCATCGATGCCATATGACTGTGCATGCCCCGCGTTTACGTGCACAAGAGCCGTTAAGATTTGAGGGTGGACGCCAGAGGTGTTGTCGCTTGCAAACGCTTTCATTATGCTTTTATAAAATCAAATTGAATTAAAAGGCAGTTTAAATTGC
The DNA here is from genome assembly GCA_021731045.1 of Bdellovibrionales bacterium. Lineage (GTDB taxonomy): Bacteria > Bdellovibrionota > Bdellovibrionia > Bdellovibrionales > JAKFYE01 > JAKFYE01. The sequence continues at coordinate 107,282 of JAKFYE010000022.1, forward strand.
AACACCTCAGTCCTCTCATTAAGAATACTAATAAAGACATATAAAAACGAATAATTTTAAGTACTTAGCAATGTTTGCTAGTTTTTATTCATACGAGATGCCTGGGTCCCCCCAAGATACCAGTGACAAGCATCTGTATGATTTTTTAGATAACCCCAAAAACTCCCCTAAAAGTTTTTGGGGTTTTGTTTTTTAAAGCCTATAAATCGCCGCTACAAATCTAAGTAAAGAGTGAAAACTCTGGCTGACTGTGTTAATTCGTGACCTCCTATGAAGACTATCTATTTTGATCACAACGCCACCACTCCGCCTGCACCCGAAGTTTTCCAAGGGTTAAGCGAATGGGCCCAAGCTTGGGGAAATCCCAGCTCGATTCATCAGTCGGGCCGTGGTCCTAAATCGCTTTTGCGTTGGTCGCGTACGCAAATTTCGCAAATGATCGGAGCAGATCCTTTAGAGGTCGTATTTACTAGTGGCGGCAGCGAAAGTAATAATCTCGCCTTAAAAGGCGTTTTTTATAAATTAAAAAATACCGAGAGAAATCATTATCTCATGAGTCGCATTGAACATCCGAGCATAATGAAAACCGCCCAATTTTTAGAGTCCCAAGGCGCTGAAGTTGAGTACATCGAAGTCAATCGTGATGGTGTTATCGATCTTGAAAAATTCGCGGCGCAAGTACGACCCACGACCGCTTTGGTTTCGGTCATGTTAGCCAACAATGAAACCGGCATTATTTTACCCATAAAAAAAATGTCCAAAATCGCTCACGAAAAAGGCGCACTCTTTCATACGGATGCCGTGCAAGCGTTAGGCAAAATGCTTTTTTCGGTTAAAGATTTAGGCGTCGATCTTGCGAGTTTTTCGGGGCACAAGTTTTACGCTTTAAAAGGAGCCGGAGCCTTATTTGTTAAGCGTGGAACGCCGTTGGAGCCGCTTCTACATGGTGGAGGGCAAGAGCGTTCTCGTCGGGCCGGAACCGAAAATATTCTAGCCATCGCTTCGTTTGCCACCACTCGTGAAAAATTAAATTTATTAGAAGCCAAAATTTTAGAGATGCAGGTTTTGCGTGATGAATTGGAGTGTCAAGTTCTCCACCGTATTTCAGGTGTATCAATCACCGGAAAAAACGGAAAGCGTTTATCTAACACTTCTAATATGGTTCTGAATCAAGTTGATGGCGAAACACTATTAATGAATTTAGATATGGATGGAATTTGTGTGAGTACCGGAGCAGCATGTAGTTCTGGCAGCCAAGAGCCGAGTCCGGCTCTCCGAGCCATGGGCTTAACTCGTGAGGAGGCACAAAATAGTTTGCGAGTCAGCTTGGGGTGGAATTCCACGCGTGAAGACGTCCTTCGTTTTTGTGACGTCTTAGAAAAAGTGGTCACTCGTATTCGCCAATTTCAACCTGATCATCGAAATTCTCAGCAGGTCTCATTATAATGAAACATTTTGAGGTTGGACAAATAAAAGATAGCGCCGAAAAATCATCAAAGGGTCGCGTACTCGTGGCAATGAGCGGGGGTGTCGACAGTTCGGTGGCGGCCGCTTTGTTAGTCGAACAAGGATACGATGTCGTCGGTATCACCATGCAAGTTTGGGATTACACCACGTGTGATATCGAAGAAGGCAACGGCACTTGCTGCTCGAGCATTGACGTAGATGATGCACGAGCCGTCGCGGATCGCTTGAACTTTCCTTTTTACGTGATGAACTGCGAAGCTAAATTTAAAGCGATGGTCATCGACCAATTTGTGGGTGATTATCTCGAAGGCAAAACGCCGCTTCCGTGTGTAAATTGCAATACCTATTTAAAATTTGATCACTTGTTTCAAAAAATGAAAGAACTCAATTGCGATTATTTAGCTACAGGCCATTATGCGCGCATTGAAACCGACCGTTCGGGACGTTTAGGAATCGTGACGTCTACGGATGATCATAAAGATCAAACGTATTTTTTATTTACGCTGAATCCCGATGTCATTAAGCATGTTTTGTTTCCGATTGGTCATATGAAAAAGCCAGAAGTTCGCGCCATTGCCGAAGAAAAAAAATTATTAAACGCACGTAAAAAAGATTCAATGGGAATCTGCTTTGTGGGAAAAATGGGTTACGCCAATTTTATTGAATCCCAAGTGGCGAGTGACCTTCTTCAAGGTGGTTCGATAAAAAGATATCCATTAGGAGAAGTTTTAGGCGAGCATAAAGGTATTCATAACTTCACGTACGGACAGCGCCGCGGTTTGGGTATGAGCCACCATGAAACTTTGTTCGTATTAAATATTGATCCCGTCACGCGCACGGTGTGGGTCGGCGACGAAGAGCATTTGTTTAAAAATAAAGCTTTATTAAAAGACGTGAACTGGTTGACCGAAGTGACACCCGAAGATGTATTACGCGTGAAAATTCGCTACCAACACACGGGCGCTATCGGTCATATAAAAACTCTTACGGACAATAAGTATGAGATTGAGTTCGATGAGCCTCAGCGTGCGGTGACTCCGGGGCAAGCGGCTGTTTTTTATCGTGATAACCAACTCGTAGGTGGCGGATGGATCGTCTCGTAGAGTCCGTCGGAGCCGAATCTCAATTAGAAAATCAGACGATTGCCTATAATATTCAAACCTTCGGATGTAAGGTCAACACGTATGATTCGGGTCTTATTCAGCAGAGATTTTCTAAATTTGGTTTTCTTAAAAACACGACTCCGCAAGTTTTTGTTTTAAATACTTGTGCGGTCACGGCAGAAGCTACCAAAGAAGCGGTTCGCGAAGTGCGCCGAATTAAAACTAAAAACCCCCACTCAACAGTCGTTGTGACCGGATGTGCGGCGCAAGTTGATAAAGACTCTTTTGAAAATCTTCCGGGGGTGGACCTAGTTGTAGCGAATTCCCATAAAGGTCAGCTCGAAGATTTAATTCAAAAACATCTACGCGGTGAACTTACAGAAAAAATTTTTCATTCTAATATTTTTAAAAAAATAGATTTAGAGGCTGGTGGTGGAGTTGAAACGGATCACACGCGTAGTTTTCTTAAGATTCAGGATGGCTGTAATAGTTTTTGCACCTATTGCGTAATTCCTTTTGCACGCGGAAAAAGCCGTAGCTTAGAAATTCCCTATTTAGTTGAACGCGTAAATGAGTTGTACACGAGCGGTGCCCGCGAAGCAGTTCTGACCGGTGTTCACATCGGAGATTACGAAGATGTGGACACTCTCGGAAATAAAAAATCTTTAGAGGACCTCATTGAGGCGATGCTCACATTTACTAAAATGCCACGCTTTAGACTTTCAAGCCTTGAGCCGATAGAGCTCTCGTCTCGACTTTTGAGCTTATATAAAAATCCAAAAATGTGTCGTCATTTTCATATGAGCATTCAGAGTGCGAACACGCGGGTGCTGGCCGCCATGAAGAGAAAGTATACGGCTCAAGGTGTGGAGCGCGCGTTAACGGCGATCGCCGAGCAAGTCTCGGGATCATTTGTAGGGATGGATGTGATCGTAGGTTTTCCGGGAGAAACACGCGAAGAGTTTGAAGATACGTATGCGCGTTTAGCTAGATTACCTTGGACACGTATTCATGTGTTTCCTTACAGCCAACGTCCTGGAACTAAAGCGACTCAGTATGAAAACCAAGTCCCCAGAGATGAAATTATGAAGCGTTCTGCACAGCTTCGTGAATTAAGTTCTGAACGGTACTCACAATGTGCTCTTGATCAAATTGGTTCTAAAAAATCAGCCTTGTTACTAAGAAAATCTAACGCAAAGTTTTCAGGCCTCACGTCTGATTACTGGAATGTTCAGCTCGCATCAGACCGCGAGCTAGAGACCAATTGCGAATACGAAATTGAAATTACGGGCTACGATCATTCTCTGCAATCGAGAATGGACGGAGTTCTCGTAGGCCGCGTGCTGTAAATTATTGACAGGCTTTATTTAAGTCAGAACTTGTCCAGTAGGGATGTGTTTGCGCTAAATCAATCACACAATTGCCATCTACGTTCTCACAGGTTTTGTGCAAATCAAATCCCGTCCAATATGGGTGAATGCCAGCTAATCGGCCGGCACAGTTGTATTGATCTCCTCGGCAAGTCGAATTTAAATCAACGGCTGTCCAATAAGGATGAGCATTGGCTAAGCTGAGAACGCACTCGCCGCTAACGCCCTTGCAAGCTAATTGAAGATCCGATGCGGTCCAATAAGGGTGCATTTTGGAGAGACTCCCTACGCAATTAATAGGGGTTCCACCACCATTCCCTAACTGACATGAGATGATCTGGCCACCGCTCATAATAGATTGCCCTGGTGTTAAAATGATATCCGCAAACGAAGTGGTGGTCGCAAAAATAAAAATACCCATGACTAAAAACTTCAGCACAAAGGCCTCCTTTTGGTTATGTGAAAACGTTAATGGAGTTCAAATTGATTGGTCAATTGCCTTACTCAAAAGTACAAATTTGGGAGAGGGTTGACAGCGCGCAATATAATCTATAGTTTGTGCGAAAGTTTGGGCTACAAATAAAGGAACCCATTGATGACCTCACAAACGAATTTGGCGGAGCTTGAAAACAAGCTCCAATACGAATTTCTTCATAAAAACCTCCTTGAACAGGCCTTGGCGCATAAAAGTTTCGCTAATGAAAACCGTAGCTTAGGCTTAAAAGATAATGAACGCCTTGAATTCCTGGGGGATGCCGTTTTGGATCTCGTTTTAGGTGATCTTTTAATGTCGACATTCGAAGACGAAGACGAGGGGCACCTTTCAAAACGTCGCGCCAGTTTAGTGAACGAGAATTTTTTAAGTGAGCTTGCGATCAAACTAGATCTGCAAAACTTTGTGAAGTTAGGCCGTGGTGAAGACAGTACAAATGGACGAGAAAAGCCGCGAATATTAGCTTCGACTCTTGAGGCGATATTTGGAGCGATTTTTCAAGATTCAGGATTTGATCGAGCTGCGACTGTGATTCGAAATTTATTTTTAGAAAGTGTGACGTCAGATGTTTCGGCGATCCACTTTGAACGGGATTTTAAAACCCGACTTCAGGAGATCTGTCAAAAAACATTTGGACAGGTGCCCATTTACACTTTGATTGAAGCCAAAGGGCCTGAACACGAAAAAGAATTTCATGTAACCGTCAAAGTTGAAGATCGAATTTTGGGCGAAGGTAGTGGACGTACAAAAAAATTTGCAGAACAAAGAGCGGCCGAAAAAGCCATTGGAGTGTTGTCATGAGTTTTAAAGCAGGGTTCGTAGGTCTTATTGGAATGCCAAACGCGGGTAAAAGTACGTTGGTCAACGCTCTTATCGGCGAAAAAATATCAATCGTAACGACGAAGCCCCAAACGACTCGTCGCCGCGTAATGGGCATTACCGGCGATAAAACATTTCAAGCCGTTTTTGTCGATGCACCGGGAGTTGTAAAATCAAGTTCCGGCCTCAACGAATTTTTAGAAGCCGAATATCGTGGAGTGATTGGCGATAGCGATCTGATTTTAGCAGTTCTTAGTGTTGATGAAAAAAGAGCTGAAAACATTGTTCGTATCATAAAACTTGTTCGCGAGAGTGGAAAGCCGTGGGCCGCAATTGTGACGAAAAGCGATCTTGGAAGCCCCGAGCGTATTGGATATATAAAAGCAGAAATGCTTCAAACTCCAGACGTTCCGGTGATTGTCGTGAGTGCTTTGGATGATCCAAAAGAAGCCACGCAACTTGTGTTGGAGCTCGTAAAACAAATGTTGCCGGAAGCTCCGGCTCCACTTTTTGATCAAGATATTCCTACCACCGAAAATATTCGCGATATGGCGGGCGAGATCGTTCGTGAAAAATGCTTTGAAGCTCTCAGCGAAGAAATACCTTACGGTCTTGGTGTTAAAATTCAGTCTTTTAGCGAAAATGCAGGTCGCGCAACCCATATTATGGCCGACATCATCGTAGATAAAGCTTCGCACAAACCTATGGTGATAGGAAAAGGCGGAGAAAAAATTAAAGCGATTGGCACACGCGCACGGCAAGATATTGAAAAGCTCATCGACTCAAAAGTATTTTTAGAAGTTCACGTTGTCGTAAAAGAGAAGTGGGCAAAAAACCATGGAATTATGAGGGACCTCGGCTATGTCATCCAGAAATAGAGTTGCAATTATAGGTCGACCCAATGTGGGAAAGAGCACGCTTTTCAATGTGATTACAGAAAAACGTAAAGCAGTCGTGTTAGACAAACCGGGTGTCACTCGTGATATTCAAATTGAACCTGCGGATTGGTGTGGAGTTGAATTTGACATCATTGATACTGGCGGGATTACCGAACTTAAAGATACATATTCTCCCCTTATTAAAGAATCGGTTTTAGATATTATCAAATCCGTGCATGCGTTAGTGGTGGTGATGGACGGACGCGCGGGGGTTTGTCCTGAAGATCGTGATCTTTTGCGAATCGCACAATCTTCGGGAAAACCGTATTTAGTGGTTTTAAATAAGGTAGATAGTCCTGATCAAGTTGAAATTGCAAAAGCTGATTTTTATGAATTAGGAATTGATCCAATTGCCGTGGCGTTTGAAAAACGTTGGGGTGTGGATATTATTTTGGATTGGTGTTTAGAGCAGTTTCCAAAAGCATCTGAAAAACGTGAGCTGCCGCATGTGACGATGACGATTATCGGTAAGCCAAATGCCGGTAAGAGTTCGCTGTGCAATCGCCTTCTGGGTGAAAAGCGTATGCTCGTTTCGGAACATGCCGGGACAACCGTTGATGCGATCGATAGTGACTTTGAATATCGCGACAAAAAATATACGCTCATTGATACGGCGGGAATACGTCGTCGTTCGCGCCAAAAAGATGATGTCGAAATTATTGCGTCTTTTAAATCCTACGATGCGATTCAACGCGCACAAATTGTATTACTCGTAATAGACGGTACGGTTGGTCCCGCCGATCGTGATGCTAAAATTGTTGAAGCTATTTTAGCAAAAAATCGAGCGGTTATTCTCGTGGCAAATAAAGTGGATTTGACACGTGAAACCCCAGAGTTTCGCAAAACTTTCCGCGAGAAAGTTGCAAATGTCTTTCATTTCTTTCAAGACATTCCCATTGCGTTTGTGAGTGCGACAACCGGCGCTGGAATCGAAAGTTTATTTGATACGATCGACGATGTTTGGAGTAAAATTAATATCGAAATCAAAACTCGTGAACTTAACGATTTCTTTTTCGATGTGATTCGACAAACACCTGCGCCTGTCCATGGTGTTCGAGACGTAAAATTCTTTTACTTGGTACAAACAAATCAAATGCTTCCAAGCTTTATCGCCTTTGTGAATTATCCAGAAGGCGTAGATAATGCGTACCGAAGATTTTTATCTAAGCGAATTAAAGAGCGTTGGAATTTAGAGGGTGTGCCTATTCGCATCTATGCAATGAAGCGTGGAGGACGTTCGCTCTCAGCTTCGGCTAAAGATTATGGCCCTGAGTTAAACGAAGCTCCTGAATTGTTAGAAGAGGTTGAAGTTCTTGAGGAGATTCCAGAGGACATCGATATGAGCTTGATTTTGGATGACGAAACTGTTTTTGAATTGGGGCGCGAACCTTGAAGCGCCGTGGCTCCTGGGAAACTCGTTATGGGTTTTACTTTGCGGCCATTGGTTCAGCTTTTGGTCTTGGAAACTTATGGCGCTTTCCCTATATCGTAGGTTCGAGTGGCGGCGGGGCCTTCGTTATTATTTATATTTTTACAGCTCTCTTTATTGGACTTCCACTTTTAATTGCCGAACTTATTTTAGGTAAGGTCACGCGACAAAGCGAAATTGGAGCTTTAGATTCTATTGCTGAGGCCGAAGGTAAAAAGTCTCGATGGATGCCGTTCTTTGGACGCGTGGCTTTTTTCTCGAGCGTACTTTTGCTTTCGTATTATGCCGTGGTCAGCGGGTGGGTTCTGTATTTTGTTATGGAATTTTTATTGGGATTGTTTAAAGAGCATCCTCTTCAACACTCGGTGCTTTTTAAAAATCTTATGACGAACGGGTGGCTCCAGATTGGGCTTACCTCGGTGCATATTTTATTTTGTACAATGGTTGTAGGTAAAGGTGTTCAGCAGGGGATTGAACGCTGGGTGGGCTTTACCATGCCGGTGTTCGGCGTGCTTTTGGTGTATCTGATTTATCAATCGCTCACGCTGCCGGGTTCAACAGACGCCCTTAGATTTTTATTTTATCCTGATTTTTCTAAACTCACATCGGAAACTTTGATTCGGGCGATTGGGCACGCACTTTTTACTTTGAGTTTAGGTTTTGGCGCAATGGTAACCTTCGGTAGTTATTTGCGCGAAGAGTCTCGCGTTCCACTTGCCGGTATGAGAGTCGCTTTATTAGATACGGCTATTTCACTGGGAGTCGGTATTCTGATTTTTCCGATTGTCTTTACTGGAGGATTAAAAGTTGATGGCGGTGCCACCATGTTATTTGAAACTGTTCCACTTCTTTTAAATAAAGTGGGGCTTGGTGCCTTTTTTGGTTTTGCATTTTTCTTGTGTACATACTTGGCCGCTTTTGGTGCGAGCGTGGGGCTATTAGAGTCCAGCGTTTCTAATCTAGTGGACCGCAAAAAATGCAAACGTAGGCAAGCCAGTTGGCTTATGGGGGCTATTACTTTTGCAGCCGGCGTCTTGCCCGCGCTTTCAAGTTCGGCTCTTAAAGGTGTGCGCATTAATGATATGAGTGTTTTACAAAGTTTGGATTCTTTGATCATTCACTGGCTAATACCTTTATCGGCAATCGGAATATCAATTGCGGTCGGGTATAAAATGAAAATGAAACTTAAACGAAACGAATTTATTTTTGATGATAAACCGTCATCGTACCGATTGTTTGCAAATTGGATTTTTGTTTTACGCTGGATGATCCCGATTGTAATTTCAGGTGCACTCTTAATCGAAGTCGTCGGCGCATTTTATAACTTTCTAGCTCCCTAATTCAGATATGATTTGGGGAGTTTAAAAATTAATGCCGATAAGCCCGTTAAAGCGGACGAGATCGCCTCGAGGGTAAATTCCTGTGCCGGTATTGTTCATGATAATCTGATTGTTTTCATCAGGAAAGCCCACATATACGTAAGTGGCTTCAGCCCCAAAATACATTTTGTTTTTCATCATCGGAATTTCGATACCAAAAGATCCGGCAAATCCCATCGTGCCGTCAGGTGTGGCGGCAATGGAGCCATCGTAACGTTGAGTTCGGTACACCTGTTCAATTCCGAGTAGAACATATGGATTAATAGCCGCGAGTCCGCGCGTGACGTTTTGGGTGTTCAAAAAGTATTTAATACCGAAGCCGATTTCTTGAACCGAAACGTTACCATTGATAGTTGTTGAATCCGTCACGAGTCGGTAGGGATGATCACCAGTTAAGTAGGTGAGCTGCATAGCAAATCTTAAATCAAAAAAGTAACTGATGTAGGCACCAAATGCGGGAGAGCCTTCATACAGTTCACCCAATACGCTTGTAAACGTTCGGTATCCACCTAGAAAACCAATCGTAAAAAAACGACCGTTTCTAAAAAAGTTAATGTCGGCTTCTTCTTCGGAGGCTTGATCGAACTCACTGTAGTCGGCGAAGGGATCGTAGGCATCGTAATTAAAGTCATCCTGCGCGTAAGCTTTATGCGCAAAAGAAGAAACCAGAAGTAGTGTTATACTCAATAGAATGGACTTAAATTTCACTCAGCCCCCAGTTGTAGTTTAAAGCAAAAGGGGCACCAGACAAGAGGGGTTTATGTTTTAAACCACTGTCTCGACTTAAGTCAGGTGCAAAAAAAGTAGACGTGGGGCTGTTAAAAAAGGGTTATATTCCTCATCTGTGCTGTTGTCAGTCGCTCTGGCGTACAAGTAGTACGCCGGCGCTCCTTCCTCGGCACATCTGAGGAATATAACCCTTTTTGAAAAGCCCCAATTTTACTACGGTAGATTTTCAACGGCAGACGTATTTTCGATCAGAAATAAAACGACATTCCAGCAGAAATAGGGCTTTGTCCTACGGTTCTAAAGGTCACTCCACTCGATACGGAAACTACGCCCACGCCGGCTTCAAACGAAAATCCAAGACTATCAAGACCGGTGAAGAAAAACTCGCCGCCGGCAAAACCAAGAAGTTCAAAACCCGATTCATTCGTGTTTGTCGCCGTTGTTTTATTACTAATAAGGCCTGCGCCTGCACCCATATAGAAGTTCATATTGTCTTCCGGAAAAATCACGCGCTTTAACTTAGTTAAAAAACCAAATCTAGAATTGCTGGTTCCGGTTTGAATTCCTAAAGCAGCAGAAATACCAAAATCGCTCGACGGGTAGTAAGAGGCCGAAACACTCGGAAGATCAACGCTAAATTGATTCGAATAACCAATCCCAAGTCGGTTTGCGAGGTCCTTGGCGTGTGATGTCGTCGACACGGCTAAAATGAGAAGTGTTAATACGCAAATCATAAGATGTTTGTTCATGCTGCCTCCACTGCACAATATCAAATCGCTAAGTCATTGGGATTTCAATAACTTTTTTCGTTGATTGACTCGAGTGACCAGATTACTAATGAGCTTCGAGGGCGTGTAGCTCAGCTGGGAGAGCGGAAGCATGGCATGTTTCAGGTCGCAGGTTCGATCCCTGTCACGTCCACCAGCCTTCGCCAAGGCTTCGGCTGGCTCTGCCAGTCGAAACCTGGGCGAAGGCTGTCCGCCATAGCTTTAGCGACGGCGGACAAGATTTTTGCGCCGATATAATTTTCTTAATTCAAAAAAACTCCAGAATTTGCATTCCTAAAATATATGTACGTTTACCGTTTGCGAAGCATTCAATTTCCCAGTCGAACATATGTAGGTTTAACGACTAATGTAAGTGAACGAATAAAATTTCACAACGCCGGTAAATCCATTCACACAAACAAATTCAAACCTTGGAAAATCGAAATCTGCATTTGGTTTTCTGATGAAACCAAAGCGAGAGCATTTGAAAAATATCTTAAATCAGGCTCAGGTCGAGCCTTTGCTGCAAAACATTTCTAGAAAGCATTGGTTTGGTTTTTACTGTTTAAATCATTTTCTTTGAATTTGAAGCGTTATTATATTCTCGAAGCAAGATTCACTGAAATTATCCAGCTTACTGTGAGTGAACAAAACAGAAACAGTGTACACTTAATCACATTCACTCTTAAAAGAGGACTTCCTAAAGTCCAGACTAAAAACAATTTTGAAATATAGGAAGCAATGACTGAAAGAGCAAGCAGGCTGCAAAGTAAATTGATGCTCACCGACCCCAACTCATGCAATTGAACATTTGCGATAACCGAACCATGAATCTCGAATAATGAGACTAATGAAGTAATAACGAGAAGACTGTCTTGACCAAAAGTATTTTGAAATATTTTAGAAATCGAGAGTATGGCCACGATAAAAACTGAGAGTTTCAAGATAGGCAGAATCTGAAAAGTCGTGCTTTGCGTGAGGTCACTTCTTTCTTTCAGTTTTCTATATTGGACAAAGATCATTGCTAAAGTTACCAACATTGGACCAATGAAAATCAGAAGATTTGATAAATGAACTTCCGATGTCCCTGTTATTACTAAAGCGAGCCCTTCGAATAGCATGGCTCCGGTGGCCGATAGAAAGGTTAGTGTTTCTCCTGAGCTATTACCTCCACCAAGCTTACTTCTTCGCGCCAATGAGGCTGTTGTGGCAGTGCTCGAAATAAGTCCACCCAAAAATCCCGTAAGAATAGCTCCGGTTCGAGTCCCTAAGTATTGAGCCATTGCCGAACCAAGCGCTTGGATTATCGCCAAAGCTAAAATCATCGTGGTAATTTTCTTGGGGCTTAACAGACTCCATGGATCTAGAGGCGCTACCGGAGCAAGCCAATTGAGTAAGCTCAGTACAGATAAGGTAATCGTTGGCTTGATCCAATAGTGCATGTTTATTTTTACACGACAGTGCCGAAGATCGATCCGATCCCTGCTGTAATTGCCATCGCAAGAGCACCCCAAAATCCAACTCGCACAGCGCCCTTCCACGCGTTAGCGCCACCCACTCGGGCCGCCAGTACTCCGAGTAAAATCAAGAAAACTAGAGACGCAACGGAAACTACGGCGATTAGATTTTTCGGCGAAGAAATGAGAGCCATCATCAGGGGCATTGCAGCTCCAACTGAAAATGCTCCGGCAGAAGCCAAGGCGGCTTGGACAGGTCGAGCACTGAGTGCTTCTGTGATTCCCAGTTCATCTCTAGCGTGGCTACCCAGTGCATCGTGAGCCATTAGCTGCTCTGCAACCTTTGCTGCAAGACCTGGCTCAAGTCCTCTTCCAACGTAGATTTGTGCGAGTTCTGCACGTTCAAATTCAACATTGGTTGCAAGCTCGGCTTTTTCTCGAGCTAGGTCAGCATTTTCTGTGTCTGCCTGAGAGCTAACAGAGACATATTCCCCCGAAGCCATCGACATTGCACCGGCGACGAGACCAGCGATTCCAGTCAGCAGAATGTTCTGGTGCGATGAGTTTGCTGCAGCGACACCGACGATGAGGCTCGCTGTAGAGACAATTCCGTCGTTTGCACCCAGCACGGCGGCTCGAAGCCATCTAATGTGTTCAGACCGATGAGCCTCGGGTAGCATTTTTGCTATTTTCATTTAAGCTGTCTCCTTCTAAAAAATGCGTACAGAAAATACATTCCCGCTGAGCATGCGAATGAAATAGGGCCAACTAGATAAATCTGCCTATCAAATTGGAAAAGAAAAATAAGACAGGTGATTATGCCAAGCACCGGAAAAACTGGGATCGATCTGATGGCGACTGGGACTCTAAAAGGACGTTCTTTGCTCGGCTGACTTAGTCGTAGCGCGATTAGAGCGGCATTTACGGAAATGAAAGCAATCATGGTCGTGAACGACGCAACACTTGCCAGTGTTTCGACTTTTCCAAGGGGAAGGAAGGTCAGCGAGAGACCGAGTGCCGCGAGCGCAGCTATCCAAGGTGTTTGGCGAGCCGTAAGAGTTTTAGCGAGCACCATTGGTAATGAGTCGTCTTTTGAGATTCCATAAAGAATTCTGCTCGTTGTTAGGAGTGCAATCAATGCTGTGTTTGCGGTCGAGAAAAGTGCAATCCCTGCTAAGATACCTGCGATCCTGGGTGCACTATTCATCGCTGCATCTGTTAATGCTGACTCTGTCTGGGCAAGTTGGTCGGGAGGCATTAGGGCTACGGCTGCAAGGCTTACCAAAATATAGAGTATTGTTGAAATGCAAAGGCTCAATAATATCGCGCGAGGAATTGTTTTTTCGGGTGCTTTGGTTTCTTCAACCAAATTCACGATATTTTCAAACCCGAAGTATGCAAAAATGATAAGCGCAGCACTAGAGACGGTTGCTGAAGTGGGAACTGCGGAAAGCGCCGATCCAAAATTTGGATTTTGCCAGCCTAACCAAATGAAGAGAAGCAAGCCAAATGCTTCGATTGCGGTGAAGACCGCGTTCACCCAACTGGATTGCTTGATGCCAATGATATTGATGCCAGTAAAGAAAACTAAGAGACCGCTTGCCACCAAAAGATGAGGCAGCACCACAAAATGTTGAAGGTAACTTGCGAATGCAAGAGCTACCGTGGCGGCCGACGCACAACCCGCAAATGTCATTATGATTCCGGTTGTTCCTGCAAGCCATCGCTGACTCGAAAAAGCATTTCGAAGATAAACATATTCCCCTCCGGTTTTTGGGAACATTGTTGCAAGTTCTGCGTACGAAAGTGCCGTTAGCAAAGCGCCGACGGCTGCAAGTACGAAACTTTGCCAAAGGCCATATCCAACTTTTCCTGCCGCTTGCCCGATAATCGAATAAATCCCCCCGCCGAGAATCATTCCAGTTCCATAAAAAGTGAGCATTGTGAGACCAAGTGATCGCTTGAGCGCCATAGTATGGCAACCCTAACAGAGACGACTGCTCTAAGCATCATCTGAAACTGCGTCTGATATGCGGCATATACGGCTCAGGACGGGCTTTTATCCTAAAACATTTTTAAATTAGAGAGTATCTAAAAATTAAACGAATTCAAACATGAACTTATTCATGTTTGAATTCGTTTAGAGTTCTTATCGGCGAATTTGTACGGATTTGCTTTTTGCAGATCTGTTGCCTGCGGCATCGTAGGCTCGGATTTCGTATTTGTAGGTTTTGCCTGAGCTTGTGCTGAGATCTTGATACGAATTGCCGCTGACGTAACCTAGAGAATCGCCATTGCGATAAACGCGGTATCGAGTCACGGCCAAGTTATCAGAGGATGCGCTCCATGAAATTGTCACAACTGCAGATTTCTTTTTGCTTAAACCATTAGCAGCCACAGACGCATTCACATTTGTAGGTACAGTTGGAGCAAGAGTATCTTTAGCGGGCAAAATTGGTGGCTCAACTTTCGGAGCAGGGGCTGGTGCCGGAGCTGGCGCAGGAGCCGGTGCAGGAGCCGGAGCTGGTGCAGGAGCTGGTGCAGGAGCCGGTGCTGGTGCTGGTTGGCTTGATGGAGGATAAAGTGTTTCAATAGCGGCGAGATCATCTTGTTCGAGCGTGAGTTGAGTTAAATCACAATATGATGGCATGTAAGTTTGCATTGTTGAACCGGCGTATTCAGAGTGCCCAATTCCTAAAAAGTGACCGAATTCATGGACCACGAGGTCACTTAAATAGAGACCTCCACCCGAACAGCCGACAGTTCCAGGAAAGAACTGGTAGGAGCCATCGTAAATAGTCATGTCAGCTTCGACTAAATTTCCTGTTCCGTCGAATCGATAGAATGTCTCACCGCCCATCCAAGCGCCGTTGGGATTGAGTCCTGATTTTATAGAGACAACACTCAGTCCATCTCCAGAGTACGAAGGGCGTGTAGTGTATCCTGCAAATTTCAAACGAACAGACGCGCGACTTTGATTTGACCAAACGGCCGCGCCTACTTGTATGGCTTCTAGGGCTTCGGCATTTGACATTTGCGAATTGCCTTCAAGATTCACTACATATGGAACTTCTGCATATGGCCAAGAGTGTGCGCGCCCATCAGAACTTCCAGTTGTCCATCCATAAGCATTTGTAGCGCTCCAGAGTTGTAACGCTGTAACCATTATGGACGTGATTGAGAGTGTTTTTAAGATTTTCATTTTGCCCCCCAAGAGATGTATAAAGCAAAAAGAAGTCCAGCCTTAAAATGCATACGTTGGTTTAAACTGTCAGAAAAATAACTTAGTCTAAAAGGTGATCAGTTTAAAATGTCTCAATATGAGATCGGGAGTTTTGTAGTTTCATTATGATTCAGTCGACTCTTTTGTAAGTAAATATTTTTTGTTTAATTAAAATATGTTTCAATATTGGACTTCTGATATAGGTCGCGTCGCGTTTATTTTAATGTCCGATATGACGAAATGCCTAAAGTGAGAATCACTTTTGGAATGACAAAAAATAGGCTTGGATTTATCCTCATGGTGACTTTGTTTTGTCCGCGCGCCTACTGTGTTGAGACGAATTTAAAGACTTCCAAAGTCGGTTGTGACGCGTATACGGTCAAATTAAAAGTCAGCGAGCTAGTACAAAAGTATACATCACCTAATATTGATATTTCTTTAGTGAAGCCGGGTGAGCTGTATTTAGTCCCCAGAGCAGGAGGCACTTTTCAGTCGAACGGAAAAATTTTATCCGTAAAAGATGGAATGGCCGAAGTGGAAGTGACAGAAGTTTTGAATGGTAGAATGGAATCTTTCATCACGAGTGTGCCTTTAAAAGAGCTAAAACCAGCAACCGATATAGGCTTACTTGAGAAGTTTGAGTTTATGAAAAATGAGGAGATGAAGAAGATAGAGGATCGGCTCCGCACAAACTTAGCAACCGCAAAAAATGATCAGGACATAAAAGACGCGTATTCCAACGCCGGATTCGAAAAAAGAAATTTGAACAGTGAGGTCTTTACTCAACTCGAGAGTTCGGGGCCTGGCGCTCGACGAGCGCAGGAATTATTAGCTCCACAGCGAAAACAATTTGCTCAAACTTTACCGCTGCTGATAACCGATGAAAAGAAATTTGATGTAGTGGGTTCGTTAGCGACTTCAAGAGGCGGGGGCAAATATCAAAAGGGTGCAAGAACACTTCTTAGAAATAATGATGATGGCGTTAGCATTTTGATAGATCACAAAAGTGGTCATATTGAAGTTGCAGTGAAAGATAAAGGCGGGGATACGGCAAAAGACCTCTTTTTTGAACTTGATAGAAGGGGGCGGGTGTTGTCTCCGGAAGAAATAAGTGTAAGGCACAACGGGAAGTGTATAAGCTGTCACAATAATGGTGTATTAACATTTGCCAATCATGAGAAGCCGAGTGCACGAATTCAATTGTCACCATTGAATAGAGGCTTTTCTGGAGTGACCGATGTAGTTCCTCTTTTCAATAACCGCCAAGAAATTCAAAAATATGTACAAAGAATACTGGCGGGCCAACAGTAGAGAATTTTTTAGAGCATACAATGCGTAATGTTGGAGGCATTCAAGTTTTAATATTGAGGGTGCACGCGACGTGCAGCACTCTATAATCTTTTTGAAATTGAAAAATAAAAGGTGGAGCCTTCATTGATTTTACTCGTCACCCACATTTTACCGCCATGAAGTTCGGCTACGCGGTTGCAGGTCGCAAGGCCTAAGCCGGAACCTTGATAATCTTCGCCTACATGTAAGCGTTTAAATGGTTCAAAAATAACGCTCTCATGTTTTTGATCAAAACCAATTCCGTTATCTCCAACGGCGATCGTCCAAAAATCGTTATTTTCTTCAGCTAAGCTTACGCGAATTATTGGAGGTTCGTCGCCTCTAAATTTTATGCTGTTAGAAAATAAATTTTGAAAGAGTTGTGTGAGGATCGTGAGGTCACCTCTAACCGTGGGTAAGTTGCGGTGGAAAAACTTGGTGTTCGTCTCGTCAATTAAAGCTTCAAGATTTGAAATAGCATTTGTAAAGGCTTCATTTAAGTCTACATCTTGAATTATTAAACTGCCCTTTCTTAAATGGGCATAATCGAGCAACTTCTCTATCAGAATCATAATGCGTCTAGTGGCCGCACTAATAAAATCAAGGCTCTCTTTAGTTTCGGTAGATTTATCATTTAACAGCTCATCTAAATAACTCACGTAACTTGAAATTGTGGCAATTGGAGAACGCAGATCGTGAGCCGCAATCGCAGCAAAATGACTTAAATCACGATTGCTACGCTCAAGATTGGCTAAGAGCTCCGAAATTTGAGTTTCACGAACTTTAGAAAATTGAATAGACGAAGTGACTATTGATTCATCGATATTTTGATGAATTCGTGATTGGAGTTCATGCGACAAAGTCATTTTTTCTTTAAGAGTACTTACGAGAACCCTTCGTAGTATCGAGTACTCGGTCAAAACTTGAGCAATCGAATAATCCGGAAAGTACGCGCGTTGTATACCATGTTTTTTTGCAGGATCTTCTATGCAGCCTGGATCAGGATCTGTCGTATCAAGAGTTTTTGCTAACTCATCTAAAAGTTCGGGTAAATCATCCCGCAGAGCAATCTTTCCTTTATTTTGAGCAGCCGGACAAAAGCGTCGAACCTGGGTTTCCCAAGTCGTAATAATTTCTTCTTTTGAACGCTCGATTGCGTCGCCAATTGTCACGCTAGCTCCATTTAAACTATTAGGTGAGCACCTTACACAAGAATGAGACGTTAATGAGGAATTAGATTTTTTTTGTAGATAAATTAACATTCGTAAAGCAGGCTTGCTAAGTTTAAAAGTTTACTTCTATCGCCAGCGAGCACTATTCAACTATCCTGTATTTGGCTAAAACATAATAAAGATTAATCAAGGAATCTTCATATGGTATATCGAACTCGACAACTGTCTTAACAAATAATAACGATAGGCCTTATCTCATTTGTTAAGGAGTTGAAGAAATGGAAATTATCGGAATTATTATTGTTGGTTTTATCGTAGGGCTTGTGGCTCGGTTTTTAAAACCAGGCAATGATAAAATGGGTTTTATTTTTACAACCGTTCTCGGAATTCTGGGCGCTTTTTTAGGCTCCTATTTAGGCCAAGTGTTAGGCATATATCAGGCTGGAGAACCAGCAGGATTTATTGGCGCCGTTATCGGGGCGATTCTTCTTCTTGCTATATTAAAAATTATTTTTGGTCGTCGCTAAAAAAAAGGTCCAAGCTTTTTGCTTGGACCTTTTTTATCTATGCTTTTTTAGATCTGACTATTGATTGTCTTCGTCTCCAAGGACCGTAACTAAAACTAAATAGTTCCAAGCTGCTGCACGAGCTTCAATACGATCTACGATATTTTGATAACTTGTTGGATGTGTCCAATCCATTAATACGTCGAATAAAATAACCGCATTGTCAGCATTAAAAGAAAAGAGAGACGGTAAACCATTTGCCAAAATATCTAAGCCTTTTGTGCCTGTGACATCTGTTCCGTTTGAATACTTAGCCTTCATATCAAAAAATGGAAGCGTGTAGTAACTGTAGCTATTGCAACCACCCCAATAAACAAATTGGTAATCAGGTACGATCGAGTAATATTCGGGGTTCATTTCTACAATTTGACGAAATCTATTCGCATCAAACCCACCACCCACGCGTGAGTGTCCCATCCAAGCAAAAAAGCTATCGTGATTGTGTGCAAACGATTGGGCAAAAATATCCATTTGATCAATTTCGTTAGCCGTTACAACGTTGATGGTCACTTTAACGCCGTTTAAAGTTCCTTCAAAACGCTTTCCAATTGGAGCCTCAGGGCGAACGGCGGCTAAATATTCTTTTTGAAGAATTGCGGATTCTTTAAAATCAGGTCCTAGCTGTACGCGAATTTGACTCACAAATTTACGATATTCGTTAACTCCCCAGTCAGAATCAGTTTCTGGATTAGGATTTGGAGTGTCTTCAACGTAGCCAAAAGCAAACGTCATTTGCAGATTATCGGCAAGGCCATTACTTTTAATTAAATTTTGATATTCCGGAAATGTATTTTGGGAGTTCGGAGTTTGCGCGCCTACTGTAACGGTGATCATTTGGTAATGTGTATTCAACACATGGTCACATCCGTAACGAGTGGGATCCCAAAAGTACCAATAAAAACTTGACGTCTGATGTTCAGGAGCAGAATCGGTACAACTCTTCCACTGGGTTGTTGTCAACTCATCTACACTGAGTGGAAATGGAATTTGAAAAGACCCTTGTGCAACATACTTTTTATTTAAAATCCATTTAGCATTGTAAGTCATAGGTACGACGACGTGATTGTCGACCACCGTTGCTTGCGTCCAATCGACATCGAGCTTTTCACCACGTTGGGGGCCGCCCATATTTCGGTGGGTGAGTGGTCCAAAGAGAAAACGTGTTTGTTGCGGCAACGTGTATGATAAAAAGTCTTCTTTCTCCCAAGTGCTAAGATTTTGAAGTTGGGCAAGGTCTGTCCAAGGTGTGCGGATATTCGCCGTAAATGTCACGTCAGTTTCGACGCCGGCAGAAGAGTACAGCTGCGGCTGAATATCAGAAACTTGAATGGCCTGAAAAGTTTGTGGCGAAGAGCCCCCGCAACTGGTCAAATTTAAACTGAGTAACGTCAGAGCAAGTAAGCAGAAAAGTTTTTTCATAATGATTCCTTAGATTTTTTAAATCAGATTTTTAATTCTATTATGGAATACGCCTTCTCTGCGGACTTGGCAACAATTCGCTTATAACTAAAATGTTTAAGAAGAAATACTAACTGAGCACATTTTTTCTCGTATCGGTTTTGATTTGTATCTGACTCGTAGAATGTTATTTTAAAGTAAAGATCTTTTTCAAAACTATTTAAAGCAGTTTTAAGTCCGTGTATGGTTCCAAAATGAGTTCAGTATTTATCGATTTTTAAAATCCAGAGACTGTCTTCAAAGCTCTCTGGAAGTCGCGCGTGGTGAAATTCCTCGTTCATGAGTCAGTAGACGCATGTATTAGCTATAGAGATCACTATTTCGTGGTCAAAAATTTGCAATCTACGTCCTAAAGAGACTTTGGGCCCCATGACGTCTTAGAATGAATAGGGAGTGAAAATGTGGTTTTATGCCGTCATTATTGGATTATGGGTGTTAACGGCCGGCTTTTCAGCGTGGTATATCCATCGTGAGAATCAAGACGCGGCACAAATTGCATCCGACACACTCAGCGAAACGCCTGATGTAAAATCTAGTATAAAGTTAGAGTCAAATTTGAATAAAATAAATCAAGAGAAAGCCTCTTTACAAAAACGATTGGTTTTTGAAAGACGACGTTTAATCCAGTTACAGAATTCGTTGGCAGATTTACAAGCACTACAGCTCACAGCAGACGTTATTAAAACTCGTATTCAAGAATCCACAACTCATTTACGCGAACTTGAAGACCTCGTGAGCCACAATCTCACTGATAATGTTTTGGTAAACCAGGACGAACAAACCCTGCAGCGGCAATATGAATTTCAAAAGAACACGCAACTTATAGATCTCGAAAACCAAATTCAAAACCTTAATAACGATATTCTCAATCTTCAAAATCAAATTTATCAATTGCGTACAATCGCCAAGGAGCAAGATCCATCGCTCCAAATCCAATCCTTAGAAGTGCAGCTGGCACAACTCAACCAGCAAAGAACTCAGACGCAATCCCAAATTAAAATTGTGGAACTAGAATCTGACAATCAACGTTTACAAGTTTCGCAAGAAGCCCAAGATCAGCAGAATGAAATTTGGACAGAGAGAACCGATTTACAGAACCGAATCGCTGATTTTGAATCCGACTTGACGTATTGGAAGCGCCAACAAACCGCCGTGGGTGATGAGTCGTTACGAAGTCAACGCATTCAAGTTTTACAAAAACAAATTACCGAGCAGCAAAAATTAATTTCAAATCTTGAGCAACGCTTTCAAAAGTTGAACGAACAGGTGATCAGTGCGGTTTCAAGATAAAATATTCGCGTGACATAATTTTTTATTTTGGAGTCTTTAGGTTACCACTCGTTTTTATTTTAGTGTCGGTTTGTCCAATAATTATTCTGAAAGCCAATACGTTGCACGTAATTTTGGTATCATGCTTGCTTTATCACTCATGTAAGCAACAACACTCACCTCAAGGAAGGGGCATTTATGAAATACGTTTTAGGTTTGTTACTGACCGTTTTAATTTCAGGTCCAGTTTTGGCACAGAGATATCCGCCACCACAACATCCTCAACACCCACCACAACAACCGCGTCCGCAGCCGCCACGTCCTCCTCAGTATCCACAAAATCATAAAGCGTGTGCGTGTTTTGAGCTTGAACGACGCATTCAAGGCATGGAAACTGTTTTGTATCGAGGACAGCCGCATCCAAATGAAGTTCGGCAAATTCAGTACGAGATTTATCAAGCAAAAGGATATTATAACTCGGTCAATTTTAATCGCGATCGCGAAGGACTTCAAAACCAAAAGTGCAGTGGCGGTAACATGGCGATTAATAATAGTTGGGTCAGATGGCAGCCATGGTTAGCCCATTACGGATTGGATACAGGAAGTCGCTGCTACTAGAATTAAGTTCAATCTTTAATAAATAAATGAAAGAAAAGCGCACGTCATCGTGCGCTTTTCTTTTATCGTCAATGACTTTGTGATTTAATGCCCGGATGGATAATATTACGCATTCTCTTATTGGCGTTGCGGTTGGAGACTGGGCCTCGCGAAAAAAAGCGACAGCAACTAAAGTTGAAAATCCCACTCAGCGTCGGCTTTGGATTTGGTCATCGATTCTCGCCAATAACTTTCCAGATCTTGACACTTTATATACAAGCATTACACCGGCACCTTTAGGGAGTCTTCTGCATCATCGTGGGCATACGCATACGCTTGTGGGTTTAATTCCGCAGTGGTTCTTAATTATGGCTCTGCTTTATTTTTTGCGTAAGCCGCTGCGATTTCAAAGTGTGCTTCGACAAGATTGGAAGATTGCGGGAGTACTCACAGCGATCGGGCTTTGTTTGCATATATTTGCCGATAGTTGGAATTCGTATGGCGTACACCCATTTTTTCCATTTTGGAATAATTGGGTCTACGGCGATGCAATTTTTATTGTGGAGCCGTATATTTGGTCGATCCTAGGCGCGTCGCTGCTCATGACTGGACGAACCTGGATGAGGTTCATTCCGAGCACTTTGTTAACAGCGCTGTTGGCATTTGGACTTTACGTGGGCCACATAAACTCTCTGAGCGTTTTATCGGCAACTATAATTTTTGTGTGCGTTGCGAGCGCTCAACATTTTATAAAAAGCATAAGTCTACCACTCATCTTTGTTTCGGTTTTTGTAAGCTTGAGTTTAATCACGAGTCAGTTCTTAAAACACAATATTAAACAGAATGCGCCAGCGAATTTAGAAGTTGTGGATGTTATTCTTAACCCAGAGCCCGCTTCGCCACTGTGTTGGATTGTCGCGCGAATTTCTATCCATGATAATTTGTATCAAGTCAAAAGGGGCGTATTGTCTTTATGGCCCAGCGTCTTTCCACCGAATACATGTCAGCTGGCAAAACAAAGCTACAATAATATTGAAGAGTTTGAAGACATCGGTGCCCAGCAAGTTTTTTGGAGTGAAATGTACGAAGTGCCACTGAAAAATTTTGAAGTTTTAAGTCGACTTTGCCCCGCTCGTGCGTGGATGCGGTTTGCAAGAATTCCGTTATTTCAAAACGGAGGTTACTCGGATTTACGGTTTTCTAGTCGGGCAATGCGAAATTTTTCAAATATAGAGCCAACTGAAATTCAAGAGTGTCCTCCGTTTATACCTCCATGGACCCCTCCGAGATGGGATATCATTCAAAGAATAAATGGAACGTCATGGTTTCAAAACGATTGAAAAGTTTTAGGTTTTAGATCATAACTCTTAAAACTTAAGTCAGGACGTCTCATGCTTAAATTTACAACAATTTTCATGACTATTTTTTTAGCGAGTCTGTTTACAGCCGCCGCGACTCCGGGAACAATCGCTCTTATTCAATATGATGCTGACAAACATTTTAATCAGTACGCCGAAAATATAAAAAACGTAACAGCTCTTGCCGATTACGCCGTCGCTCAAAGTGCGAACATCCTGGTGTTTCCTGAAGGTTCGACTTACGGGTACATGGATGCCTTGACCCATGAGAAATGGTGCTTAACTGCGAGCTCTGGGTGTTTGAATGTGAATTCGGTGGCCGAGTCTGTGCCAAGCGGCAAGACCACACAGTATTGGAGCGCTTATGCTCTTCAACATAAAGTATATGTTCTTTTTAATCTGCCAGAAAAAGACGGCCACCAATTTTACAACACCACGGGTATTGTAGGACCTAACGGTTATATCGGGAAATATCGTAAGCGTGATTTGTATGTGACGGACACTTATTATGCGCAAGCAGGGGTAGAAGAGTTTGTGCTCGAAACTCCGTACGGAAAATTTGGACTGATTATTTGTATGGATATTAATTCGAATTACATGGGCGTGTACCGAAACAACGGCGCCGATGCGGTCATTATTCAATCGGATTGGGATGAAGACCCACCAGAGGCCTTGAACGACTATTCTTATGCGAGTTTACGATTTAATATTGATTTATATGCTTCGGATGTGTCCCGTTGGGACGGAACCGGAAAGTATGCACCGGAATTTTCTATGAATGTTCGGGAGCGCAACGGTTTAGCAGAACCTGCGGTGGGCATGGATGGAGTGTCCCTCCATGCCCTCAAGTACTAGTCAATTAACGAGAGAGTTCCCAGTACCCTTTTTGGCCATAAAGTTTTAATATGCCAGAAGCGGTATCATCTTTAGACGGGCAGCCTAAATCAAGAGCCACGATCCAGTCGTTCTCTTTAGGAACATCCTGCATTGGGCATGCAAAGTGTTGATTGAAAACATCAATATTGAGTCGAACTAAGCACATGCTGTTCGATATTTTTTGTGACTCAATAACTTTGCCGATCACTTGGGCAACGCCTTCCGTCCCGTCGCAGTCCGAAGCTTTTGCAAAACCTGGAAGCACGGTAAGAGTCGTCAAAACAGTTAATAAAAATAAAGCTGAAATCGATTTTTTATTCATAAATTCTCCTTGAGTACACGACACGGCCCAATTTATTTTCAGCCACTAATAAAGTCAAATTTATCTCCAAACAGAGTAAAAAAGCCGGAGTAGAACTTTCACCGCTGTCATCTTTTAAGACACTTTTGTGAGCACTAACTACGGAACAGAAAAACAAATCATTCAAGTGACCACATTTTTCGAATGTCTGAGCTTCATGAGTACCAGCATGAACGTTTTCAAAAGCTAAAGAGAGCGTCGTAGAAAGCTTTCGGATGAATGGACAGTCCGTCACTATTTCTTATCTGAAAAACATCCGACTTTAAAATATGTTTAGTTTCTCCTGAACTTCAGGGGCGGCCAACAGACGACATACTTAAGTTTCAAGAGCTTTATTTGATCGCAGATGCGATCTGCACCAACGTTCCAAATTTCTGGAAGCAAAAGTTTTTTTAAGAAAAAAAATATTCATAATGGTTCTGCAACTTTGAAGTTGGTACTAAGGAAGTTCGTGGATCCAATTTTCGATGACCTGGAGGCCCAATGGGTCTAACTCATCAGTGCCCAGAGAAGGCATTTGTCGAACAGATGCAGGTGGATTACTACCGGGCGCAATCGCCGGAGTGCCGGTCGGTGTGCGGACTGACATTCTGTTTCGAATTAGACTTCCTTGAGAATTTTTAGGACTCACGTAAATTGAACCGCTTAAATTCGATTTATTGACAGTGGCTATATAGAAGTTTTCAGTCTCAAGGGACGTCGCATCTAAATTGTGCGAGAAATTGAGACCAAGTCCTTTGGCACTTCCATTTGGATTGTGACAACTTCCACAGTTGGCGTGAATATAACCTAGAGCTGCTTTCGAAGTCGCACTTCCTTGGATTTCAAAAACCTGATTGCTGGGATTTGAAAAAAAAGAGGAATTTAATTTGAATTTATTATTTTGACTAAGTTGAAGTGCATCAAGTCCTAGTGGAAAGTCACTCGCACCTGCATGGCAGGTTGTGCAGCGATTCACAGCCACTATATCGTGTTGTGTTAAAAGTGCATTTTTCTCTCCGTCCAGAAAAAGAATTGCATCTGTGCCATCGGCTCGCCATTTGTATGTCACGAACTCCCAAGCGCCCGGACCTGTCCCGCTATTCACTTTGATTAGAAGACGAGTTTCAATTTTTTTTCCATCACGAGAGAATTCTTTCCAAATCTGTGTTCCGACAGGAAATTTCCATTTGGAATTATCTGAGTTGTCAATTGTGGAACCTTTAGGAAGATAAATCCAACGCTTCTTTTCCGCGCCATCGCTCCACAACTCGTACTTCGGAGTAAACTCGCTGATCGTGCCAGAAACCAAATGTTTTGAAGTGGATTTTGCGAGACAAGTTTCAGAAAATTTTTGAGGATGTGCGACTGTGTACTTAGCGATTGTGTTATCAACTCCAGCCGAGGCCGACCCCGAAGAAAAAATATTGCCAGATGAGTCAGAGCCAAGTCCTTGAAAATGAGTATTGCTTGTCGCAGTCGAAACCATTGTCCATGTAGTACCGCCATCGAAACTCATTCGAATAGCGTCGCCAAATGCAGTCGCATATAAATTGCCAAAGGCATCCATGTGAAGTGAATGAGGACTTGAATAGGCCGATGTTATCAGAGGGCCAGTGAAATCATCGACGATGGACCAACTTGTACCATTGTTTAGACTTCGACGAATGATCCAATGTGGAGTCCCTGTCGCATCGATTCCAGCAGCTCCAAAAAATATCGTGCCCGTTGGAGTTACATAGACTAAACCACCATATGTATCCTTTCCAGGGGTAACTTGAAAATTGTCGATTGTAGTCCAGGTCGCGCCATTATCAGAGCTTCTTCGTAGGAGAGCCGAAGCCGCTCCATCTTTTGCAAACCCACCGACATAGAGTGTGCCATCAAGACCTTTTGCAAAACTAGTCGCACGTTCTTCGGTTGAACTTGCGCTAAGATTAAAAGCATCAACATTGTTCCAAGTTCCAGCAAGACCCGTTGCACTCTTTCGAACAATCCAAGTGTCGCGCCCACCAAGTGTCGCGCCGCCAACGCTGTAGATCGATCCCTGAGAATCGACGCCCATGGCATGTCCAAATGCCTTCTGATCGCCAGCCGTACCTTGATATTCAAGGACCCGTGACCAGCTTTGGCCCTTATCTTGAGAGCGATAAACGACCCAATATCTCGATCCACTTGTGACGGCTGAACCCGCGAGATAAAGTCCGTTACCGAACGAACCAAGAAAACCAGTAAAGCTATTTGCGCCCAAACCATTTTCTACGACAGACTTCCGCCAAGTTGCGCCATGATCTGTGCTATGATGAATAAAAAATTCTGCACTCGTACCTCCGCTATCTATGCCGATCGACCCCACATAAATTTCGTCATTCGAATCAACGAAAATTAGTGGTGAAAATGTTTGGCTGGCAGTGCCATTGTATCCTTTGAATTTATAAGAGACTTCCCAGCCTGCTTTGGATTCGCACGCAAAATCTTGAAGGTTGGAGTTAGTATCGTCTGAAGATTGTGATCTAACATCGAGCGGTTTATATCCACCACTACAATTGTTAAAGGATACGGCTAAAACACATAAAGTTAATAAGGTGGTGGCCAAAATCCCGCGTCGACCAAATCTTGCTATATTTATCATTTTGAGAAGCTCCCTCTCTTGGTGGCTTATAGTGAGACGCTTTATTTCTTGTCGGTCGATTTTACTCAAAAATGAATATCCAATTTCCACCGAGACGGGCAAGGGTTCGATTTTTGATTATTAAGTTCAGTGATTTCAAGAATTTAAAAAAAATTGGTAGCGAGGGAGGGATTTGAACCCCCGACAAACGGATTATGATTCCGCTGCTCTAACCAACTGAGCTACCCCGCCGCAAAAAGATGAACCGAACGATAGTGGGTGGGGTTTAGGCTGTCAACAAAAACCTCCGAACGAAACCATATTGTCTTGTCATTTCGTGCTTTTACACTGCTTTCTTATACATTTTCTTGTGCTTAGGCGCGCTCTTCATAACAATAAATAGGCAATTAAAAAAGGGGGCTTTGTGAGGTTACGACAGACATTTATGATCTTGGGGTTCGTAGTACTTTTTGCAGCTTGTGGACAGCGTCTTACAAATTCATTTAAAGAATTACCTTCAGACGTCGTCCAGAATTTTTTCTTAAAAAAATCAAATGTTTCCTGCGTGGTGGGAATGGATGTGAGCGGAGTCGGACTTTCTGGCGCGCAAATATTAATTGGTAATAAGGTGGGTGTGCCTTTTCAAGATAACTATTTTGAAGCCGATGCGGCTGGCTGCTTTCAGTTACCGGCAAATTGGATTGATAAACAAAATGTGACGATCGAGGCGCCCGGGTACATTCGTACCACCTTTGTGAACGTCGAACCCCGTGTGCGCGATTATTTTTTAAATCTTGCCGATGGCAGCCAGCGCATGGAACTTAAAGGCGTTGCGACTGGTTTTGGAGAATTAAAAAAAGACGGATTTATAGATTTTGCTTTGATTGTTCCGATGCTTTCGCGCTTTCAACTGAGCCAATTTAATATTGCAGATCTTTTAAGCCCTGAAACCGATACGATTAGTGCTTTGGGTCGATCGATGTCGATGCCAAGTAATTTATCTCTACCTAAGCAGTCAGAAAATTACAGCATCCTTTCGGTTAAAATTGATAAACCGATTTATCGAACTTTTTTTCGTAAAGCAGACACGTACCGTATGGTGGCCGCTCGCGGAAAGTTTCCTTTTAAGGAAGTCGTTAAAGAGATGAACGCCGGGAAATCTCTTTTTGATGTTTTAAACAAAATGGAATTTCTCAGCGGTGGAAAAATGGACGTGGCAATCACTTCTGCGGCCACGCAAAAAGATATCGCCACTGAAGATTATATTTTGAGTGGGGGAGTGAGTGTTCAAGCTCCGATGTATGCCGCGGGAAAAATCATGCTTTCGACATTGTTGAACTTAGATCAGGATTCGTTCATTGCCACTGACGTAAAAACACTGGCATCGAAAGAAAAAATTGCGTTAAAGGGCATTGCTGGCGCAACTCAATCTGTTTTAAATCTTTTGGGTACACAACGAGTGCTCAAGAGCGGATACGTTACGCTTGAACCACAAATTTCGTCGGCGTTTCTTCCGGCAAGTAACATCGTGGCGCCGATCTATTTGAATACCATCGCGAAGCCCATTTTTGATGGTACGTATGTGAGATCAACTCCGCCGACACTCACCACGGGCATTGCGCCTGCAGGAACTTACGCCGTTGTGTCAGACTTAAACATCACGGATACGGTGGACGCATATCATGAAGAAAAAACACGGCTCTGGGAAATCTATGCAGATGAGTGGGTTTCAGAAATTGCACTGCCCGAGTGGCCAGCTGCGCTGGGCGCAACCGCTCAAAAACGATTGGAAGTTTCGTACTTAGGTCAGGCTGGCGCAACGGGAGTTTCCCAATCCGGGCCGCAAATGATAGAGTCATCTACACATGCGACAAAGAATGCTTTGGATTTTTAAGAGGACTTTAGCGAGTCTAACTTTAGGAATAGTTATTTCGGGCTGTGCAAGTTGGACGGCACCACCCAAAAAAGATTTTTCGGCGCCGCCGTTTGAAAAAGTTTTTAAAGAATCTTTTGAAACGGTTTGGAAGGCCGTCCAAATTACGATGAGTAAATACCCGATGAAGTTAAGCGACATGGACTCTGGCGTTTACGAAACGCAGCCTATTCGCGGAGACAAGGCTTGGGTATCTCCAAATTCTCCGCCGGTTCCTCCTGGTGGACAAAGACATAAAATAA
The DNA here is from genome assembly GCA_021731045.1 of Bdellovibrionales bacterium. GTDB lineage: Bacteria > Bdellovibrionota > Bdellovibrionia > Bdellovibrionales > JAKFYE01 > JAKFYE01. The sequence goes on from JAKFYE010000022.1 coordinate 136,207, forward strand.
GCATTAAGATTTTAAGAGGACGAGATTCGTTAGGTTTAGACGCCACGCAAGTGACCATCTTAAAACAAGCTGAGCTACAGAGAGATTTTTTTTCGGATTATGAAAAGCAGGGGTCTGATGGGCTCGAGGAAAAATCATTGATGTATCGAATCGAGCGAGAAATTCAAATCGAAAGATCTTTGAGACGAATCCGACGTTAAAGCTTTTTAATTTTTACGAGTGCGACAAGTGCGGGTTTGTGTAACGACTTGTCTTTGTCGGTTAAAATCTTTTTGAACTTTCCTTCTTCACCTTTTTTGGCAAAGTTCGAAAGGGTTTCGACAATATGACGACGGACCCAAAGGCTTTGGGTTCCACGATAATTTTGCGCGCTGTAGAGTTTTTCCCAAAGCATATCGGAAGAGTCGCGATCATTTAAATGTTTTAAAACATTTACGGCCGAAGTTCTTACAACCAATGCAGGGTCAGAAGTCAGAAGACGGGCCCAGCGTTTCGCTTGTTCAGGTGAGACTTTCTCTAAAGACTGCAGAGCTGCATCTCGCATAAACCAATCGGGGCTTTGCACGGCCCTTTCAAGATCAGGAAGGGACTCTTTGTCGGCAATGCGCGCGAGGGTGGTCAGGGCTTTCCATCGTGAATCGACCGGCAGTTTTTGATTAAAGGCGATCGTTCTCAATTGGCGAATGCCACCTTTCCCTTGTTGACGTATAACTTGAAGTCTTTGCGGCGGCGCTGATTTTAATGCTTTAAGCACAGGCTCTTGAACTATTTTTTGACGAGGAATCGCCGCCCAAATATTAAACGAAAACAACACGGCTATAAATAAAAACGAATACCGCATTATGACTCCTTCATGAAATTTTCGAATTCATCAATAAGCTTTTGTCCGACGTCGCCCTCTTCTTCTTTAGGGGGTTCGGTTCCAGGCTCCGGAACTTTTAATTCTCCGGCTTCTTGCATGATTTTATCTGTGTCTAAATCTTTTAAGGCTTCAGGCTCATCTGTCTTTTCTTCTACTACTTTTGCCGGTTCTGGTGTTAGTGAGGTTGCGGGTGGGGCAGACGGTGCCGCTTGTGCTTTACCATCGATAAAAGAAGACAGCTCATTCACAAGATCTGGCTTAGGAGGTTCTGCGACTTCAGGAGCTGGAGACTCTGGAGATGGCGTTGCGGGTGTATCGACGGTCGGTAAACCACCCGCGGCCTTCAGCGCGTCTTCTAAGCTTTCAGATTTTTCCGGTGTCGGTTCTTTGGTCGCGACTGCTACCGGTGTGCCTGATAGTTTTCCGAGTTCATTTTTTAAACGCGTGTTTTCTTCCTTATATAAAGAGAGATTTGCAATGTCGTCTTCGATGATTTCGTATTCTTGAAGACGAGCCTCAAGATCTTTGATGCGTGTTTGTAATCCGGCAGAATCATTTGGGACTGAAGCAAGAGTTGCGGCACTCGCTTTTTCAAGCTCTCCGACTTTACCTAAAACCTCTGCAATCTTTTTTTCTTTAGCTGCGAGTTCTGCCTGAAGTTTTTGCATTTCTTCACTTGAAGAGCCGCCACTTACACCAGGGGTTGGCGCTGACGTGTCCTTTGCGGCTGCTGATAAATGTTGCGTGCTTTCAATTACTTTTCGAAGTGTGGCCTCAAGCCCTTCAATTGTAGATGAAGTCTCGTCACCACTTTTGCTTTTAAGCGCAAAGAACAAAAGCATAAAAATCAGTGCTAAAATAATAATAAAAAGACCTTGAATAAGCGGATTAATATTTGCGATGTAAGTCTCAAGAAGATGGTTTACGTCCATAAGTAAATTGTCTTTGCGAATTGTGATGTCGTCAAGAATTGACGTTAAAATTCAACAGCTTACCCCTTCTCCAAGATTCAAACTAGCCCAACGTCTAAGTTCATAATCGGGGGATCACGTTCGCTATGACGTACCGTGACTGTTGTTTCGCTATTCATAAGAAAAAGAATGTTGCTATAAACATGTCATACGTCCACGTAGCTCAGCTGGATAGAGCATCAGTTTCCTAAACTGGGGGTCGCATGTTCAATTCATGCCGTGGACACCATTTTATTTCTTCCCTTCGAATATCTCCGCAAAAAAGCTCAGACAGTCCTCGCGCCTTTGGCGCTGCGGAACTCGTTTTTTGCGGAGATATTCGAAGGGAAGAAATAAAATGGTGTCCCCAGGGATTTCATTGGTGAGTTTTGGAGGGAGGGTGCTGCAAAAGAGAAAATGTTATCGAAGTTAACCGAGCGTCTTTTCTAACATGATTGTCTGCTTCTCATCATGCTCAGTTTTATAGACACCGATAATATCGAAACCTGATTTAAGATTTAAGATTAACATGTCACGATACTTATTTTCGGTGAAGGTTCTGACGTATTTATGCCCCATAGACGGAATAAGAGAATGTTGTTTTTCTATTAAAGCTTTTGCGATCCCCTTTCCTCTGTATTGAGGCAACACGCCGCCAATCCAACTATAGAATATCCTGGCACTAATTTCGAAACCTGCCTTATACGCACAAGGTTTCTCACTACCATCGAAAGCGATAAGAATAAGCAAATTATTTTTAACTGAAGCTTCTCGCTTTAATTTTTCTCTTGAGTAGGGTTTATCAAAGATTCCGTTCTCAAGATGCTCCAAGATATCTAGCAAATGATCATTGATTTCTTTAAAAACTTTTATCTCTATCTTTTCCATATCTTCTTCTAACCTACCGTATGCAAGAAGTCATTTTGTTCCAGAAGCTAATGTGGTGTTCGCGTAATCTTCTTTACTTTAGTTACTGGAATCTCGGGGACTCTGAGCATCCGAAGCCTAGTGCGCAAGTGGCTACCACCTCAGCACCTATTCCTATGACTTGTAAAGAATAGAGAATTTCTAAACCGATCGTGCTTGTATTTATATTATGAAGCGCGTTTTTGTCTTGCCTGCCAAAGATCAAACTCGACCTGCATACGCACCCACATTTCAGCAGTGGTGTTAATTGCTTTTTTCTAACTCAATAGCAAATTGAGCGGAGATTGAACGTTTGCCGTTGACGATTTCATTGATTTTTTTTGGAGAACATCCGCATTTTTCTGCAAGCTGAGTTTGATTCAATCCCATCTCATTCATGTAGATCTCACTCAAGACCTGTCCTGGATGCATCGGTTTTGGATTTTTAATCATACATTATTTTTCCTTTTGATTTCCAAAACTACGAAGCTTTGACGGAAATCTTAAGCCCGGCTCTACGAAGTTGATCATTCACCGCGGTTTCAACTGCGACCACGACCGAAAGCCCACACTTCTTGGCAATCTTTGCTGCCAGGGCGGGAGTGACCGTCTGGCGCCCTTTTTCAATATCGCAAAGAGTGCTTTTAGTAACTCCTAAAAACTTAGCCATTTCGACTTGGCTCATATCCTTAAGAGTTCTAGCTCCTTTTAAGAAACTACCAAACGTCATTGGGCCAAGATTTTTTTCTAAAATATCTCTTAACTTTTTAGTACTCATGTTTGTTCACCTCAATAACCAAGAGTTCCAGACCTTGGATGGTTTCGATATAAATGGCACGATAAGCTTTATTCAATCTTACAGAGCGTTGTCCTTTTCGATCGCCCTGTAAAGGTTCATCATGAAACCCTGGTAGTTTACGTGTTTCTCGAATTCCTAAACGAGCCAGCGTTTCAACCCAGTTTCTCAAAGATTCTTTGATGTGTTTGGGGATTTTACCAAGCTGCTTTTCGGCAAGCTTCGAAACCCTTACTTCAGTTCTAATCTCAAAGTCGCTCACATCAAAGCCCCTAGTACGGTAATATACCGTACTTTTGTTGCTAGCGCAAGATTATCTTTATTCAATTCAAATTAATCAATTATCACAAAGCTCGCACAGCCGTGCGGTACTCCATTTTTCTTATACAACTGTCGAATATGACGGACCACATAGACGCTTGTGCCGCCCCAATAGCGGGCCAGTTCGGCGAACTTGCCAGTGTGAGCAATTTTGATTGAGTCTGGGTAGGAATAGGTTGCGGTCACAGTATCCGAAGGTTCGAGTTTTCCGAAGAAAGATCTCAGACTCTCGTTAGCTGCATTTTCCAGTTTCGTTGAGGGCATTGACGGATTCATATACGAAATGACGTCTTTAACTACTTGCAAATAGCATTGCACTTTAGAATTTGAACCAGCAGAACTTTTTGCGGCTTCATAAAATTGGCTCGACAGCTTGTAGTCAGCCGTAGCTTCGAACCCAAGGAGAACGAATAACTCATGAACCATTAGAGCTTGCCGTCTAAAAGGATCTTGTGTCTCTCGCCATTTGAATCGATTGATCAGCGTTAGAGGAGACTGCTTTCCCTGGATACTGTATGCCGAACCAAATTGCACAATTCCATCCAATGAAGATGGGAGGTCCTTGTCTATAACGAGAATTCTAATATCAGGAGCTATCTCATTAACTGACTTAAGCTGTTGTTCAGTAAGTATTGAGGGGCTCAACTCATTGAGCTTAGAAATCGCCTGTCTCATACTAGTTGCTGCCTGGAGTCCATCGAAGTCACCGCCTCCTCGACCTTCTGTACCTTCACCGAGAGCGAAGTATGGGTTTAATAACAACAATCCAACTAGTAAAATTTTAATTGGAACTAGAGTTTTCATTTCGTTTTCTCCTTTGGGTTAAATTTAAAAAATGAACCATTAAGTGGTAAACTTCGGTTTGGTTTTCGTATTTCGATGCAATATTTCGTACGTCATCGAAGAATCGAGAGATCGCCTCGTCCACTTCGGGAAGAGCCTCTACACTAATCGGTAGATTCAAAAAGCCGCTCAGCCGTTCCTGTGGTGTTTGTCGTTCGAGAGCAGTCGAAGCCTTCTCAAACATCTGACGGTAGAATTGGCGCAAAGCTGCGCTCTTAACCTCGCTCTTGATTCTGATTTCGGAATCTGCGCGCTCTAAATGGCCACTTGAATTCTCAACAAGGAGGTTCAATTTCTTGAGGCGATCGATAGCAAGGTCCGCAGTGACTTTCGGTATATCCAAAGCCGACGCGACACTTGAACTGTTGAGTTCGAATCCTTTGATAAGTGCCAGTTCAAGAATTGCAGGATGGTACCAATCTGCAATCTGCTTAAAATGTTCAATCGTGAGATCAACAAGTGCTCGCTTTTGAGGATGCATTCTCTTTAAGCGATTGAGGATGGCCATTCGTACTGTCGGATCTTTTTGCCCATCTAGCTGAGCTAGCTCGCAAAGAAAGTCCGTTTCTCGCGTCTTAAGGCGAAGAGCTTTCCCAATTTTTCGCATGGCTGCCACAGATAAATTTGCGCGCGAGTTCATAGCTTCAGAAAGAGTAGAGCTTGCAAGCCCGCAGTCGCGAGCCATAGCTCGCAATGAATAGGCCGGATTGCTCTTGGTTCGCTCAAGCAAAGCAGCTTTTAAAAAATCTCGATAACTCGCAAACTCGTACACGTTCATAGTGCGCCATTATAAATGAGGCAGGCGTTAGTACCTAGATTTTGTCGAACAAAGCGTTCGAAAGCGTCGAACAGAAAAAATTTACTCTGACTGCCGACTTCTTAGACAACTAAAGTAAACCTTCTGGCACGTCAAAATCAGAATCCCCACAGGAAAGTTGGCACTTTCGTAACCACGTGAAAGACGGTCAAACTCTAGCGCAATATCAAATCGTGTTCTGACTTGAAAGACGCGCAAGATTTCCAAAAAAGTGTAAAGGCGTCACTCTACTTTTCGTTCCGAGCCGCGCTACTTATGGTGCGGCTCGGAACGAAAAGTAGAGTGACGCCTTTACAGGCGGGAATTGACCCATCCCTGCTACCAAAAGTCAGTCCGTACATTGTTTCAGAACAAGTCGAAATGAATGGCTCATTGTGGTTTCATTATGAACAGTTGCAGACTAATTAATCAATGAAGTCTTTTCCAAAACCAAGCTCGATTGCTTCTTCGTAGGCGTACCAAACGCGTTTCCACTCGCCTTTAGAGTTTTTCTCCAGGCGACCTACTTCCGTAATAAAAGTCGCCACGTTTTTAAACAACCTGCGTTCGATCGATGCCCATGATTGGGTGCCAGGTTTTGTGGTGTTTCCATGGAGATAAAAATAAGATGGAAATTGTACTTTGATAATAATGCTTTCTTGAGGACGTTTGCTGTCGGCAAAATGCTCGGCGGTTTCCATATCCCGTGAAAACCATGTTCCCCTGGCAGGATTGAATTTCTTAAAAGGGGATTTGAGCCCTCTGTATAAAGTAACAGCCTTAAATTCGGGGTCTTTTTTAGCTAGATTCGGAACAAATTCAAAATCAGCTAGCTGATCATCAAGTAAGTCTGGTCGATCCTTTACTATACGTTGGGCGACGCTCTCAGTAAACCCATTACGACGAATTTTCGAAACAAGTATCTTTTTTTCTGAAGAAGTTAGCTCAGAAAATACATTTTTGCAGTTTGCCGCAAGAGCAGAATGACCGATAAAAAAGACACAAAAAATTATTAATGTTAAATGGCGTATTATCATCTTAAATATCTCCAGCAAATTTCATCTAAACTCTTTACCCAAGAAATATCCAAACTGCACTAGGTCCCATTTTGATCAATGTGTTTACGATTTAAGTAATACAAGACAAAAAAGAGCCCTTGCCCTTCCAAGTTTGCACGCCTCATTCGTTTCATTTCTAAGTCATCGCTTGTAAAGCAGAATGTGTGCCAAGAAGTACAATACGATACGATTTAAGACGAAGAAGCGAGTTTATGCTTAGCTGTATGGCCAGTTTCATTTCAATTTTTTTCGAGGATTGGGTTGATAGTTTGATATAAGTGTCTGTGGATCAGAGATCTAAAGGCGTCACTCTACTTTTCGTTCCGAGCCGCACCATAAGTAGCGCGGCTCGGAACGAAAAGTGGAGTGACGCCTTTATTCGAAGTGCTACTCTTGAAGTTGAACGACGACTTCACCAGCCCGAAAAAATATTCGGCTTATCTGTGTCCAAACTTGCGTTGGGGATTGCTGTTTTAGCATTTATCGGTTCAATAATTGCTCTTGTAAAATAGCCATTCATCTAAATAACGGGTTGGAGCCGGCATTGCTGGCCAAGCAAAGTTTCAAAAAATCGATTGTACTGATACACAGACGTTCTAATCTAATATTATGAAGCGCGTTTTTGTCTCGCTTGCCAAAGATCAAATTCGGCTTGCATGCGCACCCACATTTCAGCGGTGGTGTTAATAGCTTTTTCTAGTTCAATAGCAAATTGCGCAGAGATTGAGCGCTTGCCGTTGACGATTTCGTTAATCTTTCTTGGAGAGCAACCACATTTTTCGGCAAGTTGAGTTTGGTTCAATCCCATCTCACTCATGTAGATCTCACTCAAGACTTGACCTGGGTGCATTGGTTTTGGATTTTTAATCATACATTATCCTTTGTGATAATTTTCAATTCTAACATTTGAGAACTCGCCATTTTTAAACTCAAAAGTAATACACCAGTGTAGTTTGATCGTAACACACCATTGAGTCTTGCGATCGCCCTTAAGTTTGTGCAAGCGAACATTGGGCGGTTGTCCTCGAATTTTTAAGTCGTCCAGTGTTGAAGTACTGTGCATGATCGTCAGTAGGGCTTTAGCTCTTAACCAAAGCTCCTTTGGAAGGGCCTTGGAGCTATCAGTTTCCCATATTTCTTGAGCGGACGTGTTGCCAAAACTTTGAATCATACACTCGACTCCGACTATTACACTATACGGTATAATGTAACTACTTGCAAGTCCAAAATTGACGGTAGAAATGACGGTTCTTGAGACCTGGAAGTTACAGGTAAAACCGCTTAAAACATTGAATTCCCGTCTCATATATCAATAAAACAGATTTAGAAGGGCCGACAGTTTCTTAAACTGGGGGTCGCATGTTCTATTCATGCCGTGGACACCATTTTCAAAGTTCAAGAATAAGATAGTCGGATCGTTTTCTAACTCATATCAAGACTCGAAAAGATAGAGCGATGTCGAGGCAACTTCGAGAAATTTTATAAAGCTGGCTATTCTATGGTGACAATTTTCTTCTTTGATTTGTGGCCAGAAAGAATTTTGATTTTGCTTTTGGGTTTACTGAAAAATTCGGCCAGGAGTTCACAAATTCGTTCGTTTGCCTTTCCGTTCTCTGGCGGAATCCGAACGCGAACGACATAGCTTCCGTCCTCCGCCTTTTCCACTTTCTCGACTCGCGAATTGGTTTTAGCGATCACCGAGATTTTCAATCTTTAAGCCTTTCTTACGAACTTCAATTTTAAACTGATCGAACCAAACCTATCAATCTTGTCTGAAATATATGTTCATTATTGAAAATATACAGTGAAAATGACAGGCTCGATTTTGTAATGCATCTCAGAATTAAGCAGTATCGAATCAAACACTTATACTTATGCCTTTTTAACAAATTCAGATTTGAGGTTGATGGCACCAATACCGTCAATTTTACATGCGATATCGTGACCATCTCCACCGTCAACAAGACGAATGTTTTTTACTTTAGTACCGACCTTTACGACAGATGAAGATCCTTTAATTTTTAATTCTTTGATGACCGTGAGGGAATCTCCGTCTGCTAAGATATTTCCGTGAGCGTCGCGAACGACGTGAGTTTGGGAGTCTGTTTCAGCCGGGGCGTCTTTGCTTGATTCAGGTGTCCACTCGTGTGCACATTCGGGACAAATCCAGAGATTCCCATCTTGGTATATGTTCTCAGATTCACATTTTGGACACAGTTTTTCAGCGTTCATGCTTGATGTTTTTTACCATAGCTCTAAATACTTTGAAAGGAACGGCGTGCCTTATTTAGACACTGACGACTTTCGGAATTGAAAACGGCAGGATTATTTTTTACGTTCTTTCAAATAAGAGCTAATTGCGGATTCCGCAGGCTTGTCTATGATTTCGAAATCAAAATTTGCATAAAGGGTAGCAGGATTTGAGGTAGCCCAGAATCCTGTGTGGACGAGGTTGGTCGTGTTTTGCCAAGTGCGTGCGAAAGATTCGAAACATCTTTTTTGAAGAGTTTTGTCGGCGGGTATATTGACAAGCGGACTAGGAAAAGACCAAGGCTGAGCGGCAGCAGTAGGAAGGCTTGGGTAACCAACCTCGGTAATGTGAATGGGACGATTAAACTTTTGTGCGAGAGCTTGCAGAGTTTTTTGATGTTGCAAATGGCCGTTGTCCAGATCGCTGTCGGTAGGTAGAGAATTTTTTGAAAGTGGAAAGTAGTAAGACACTCCGATCGCGTCAGATTCATCCCAAAATTCAATGTCTAGTTTGTCCCAATTTGCGGCGACGATCAACGGTCCCGGAAAAACCAGACGAACCTCTTTTAAAACTTGGCGCCATTCGTTGGTTTGTTTAAAGAGCAATTTAAATTCGCTCGCTACGACGAGCTCAGGCATTCCTAAGTTTTTTGCATGAAGGGCGACTCCCACAATCCATTTTGTATAACTTTTGAACCACTCTTGGACATCTTGCGGAACAAAGTCGCCCCGCCAGTCACCGTTAGGTGTCAAAACAATCGGGAGAAACGTCACAACAAATCCGTTTTTTTTTGCGAGCGCGGCTTGCTGAAGAAAGAGGCTCTCAGGATACAACTCACAGTCGCCCACTTGGGAAGACTCCTTATTTTTTTGACAGCCAAAGAAAGGCAGCACGACGTGCTTGGCGCCCATAGCGGCAATGCGTTTCAGGTAACCCTCATAAATATCTGGCTTTAATTCCGCTTCGTACCAAACTAAAATGGGACCATCTCTTCGATCCGCCTCTAGTGAGAATGGGCGCGGCTCGCGCAAGGTTTGCGCGAAGGTGAGCTGACTTAAGGTAATGACAGAAACTCCCCACATCATGAACGTGTTTTTAATGCCCCTCATCTAAGCTCTCCCTGGTGCCTCAAAATGCATTAGTCATTGACAAGACATCTCTATTGTTTTCAACATGCTCGCTGTCAATTTTTAATTGGAGGACGTCATGTTTTTTAACTCAAAATCAATAAGAACGGCACTTTTGGTTGCTCTTGCATTTTGTTTCATAGGATCGAGCGTTTATGCTGCACCTAAGCAAATAAAAATTGGTCTTTCGATGGACACGCTCAAAGAAGAACGTTGGCAAAAAGATCGCGATCTTTTTGTGAAAAAGGCAAAAGAGTTGGGCGCCGAAGTGGCCGTCCAAGCCGCGAACGGAAACGACGCCCTTCAAATTAGCCAAGCTGAAAATCTTTTGACTCAAGGAATAGATATTCTTGTTGTTGTTCCACATAACGGCGTAGCCGCAGCGGCAATTGTAAAGGCAGCTCATAAAGCCGGAAAAAAAGTCATCGCGTATGATCGCATGATCGACAATAGTGATGTGGATATGTACTTGTCTTTTGACAACGTGGATATTGGTCGTATGCAGGCGCGCTACGCCCTTCAACATGCTCCCAAAGGTAATTATGTTGTGATCAGCGGTGCGCCGACTGATCATAACGCCGTACTTTATCGCCAAGGACAAATGGAAATTTTAAAACCGGCGGCAGACCGTGGTGATATAAAAATCGTAGCAGATCCATGGGCACGTGAATGGCTAGCGTCTGAAGCTTTAAAGCATACAGAAAACACTTTAAGTCGTTACAAAGATAATATCCAAGCCATCATCGCGACGAACGACGGCATTGCTGGTGGTGCGATTGCCGCTTTGAAACAACAAAAATTAGACGGCAAAGTGATTGTAACTGGAATGGACGGAGATCTTGCGGCTTGCCAAAGAGTTGCTGAAGGTTCGCAATCATTTACGGTTTATAAACCGATTAAACTTCTGGCTGAAAAAGCAGCTGAAGTTGCAGTGAAGATGGCAAAAGGTGAGACCATTGCTTCAACAGGTGCGACCATTAACAATGGTAAAAAAGATGTGCCATCTATTTTTATGTCCTCGGTTCTTGTGGATAAAACCAATTTAGACTCCACCGTAATCAAAGACAAATATCACGCGAAAGCGGATGTATATAAGAACGTAAAAGCTCAGTAATTTAAAAATATGAGCGAAGTTCTTCTCGAAACAAAGTCCATCTGTAAAGAATTTCCGGGCGTCCGCGCGCTAAAGGGTGTGGACTTCAAAGTTCATGCCGGCGAGATTCATTCTCTTTGTGGCGAGAACGGCGCTGGCAAGTCGACATTAATGAAAATTTTGTCGGGCCTCTACCCGTACCCAAGTTATAGCGGTGAAATTTTAATGGACGGAAAACTCAGTCGATTTTCTTCGACCTTAGATAGCACTAAGTCGGGAATCGCGATTGTGTATCAAGAGCTGTCTTTGGTGCCTGAAATGAACGTCGCAGAAAATATTTTTTTAGGTCGAGAAAGTTCAATCGCAGGCTTAGTCAAATTGAATGCGATGCGAACGGCTGCGCGAGAGTTACTTGCTCGCTTAGGACTTGCCGTGTCTCCGGAATCAAAAATTGCAGAGTTAAGTATCGGCGAACGCCAATTGATTGAGATCGCGAAAGCCTTAAGCCAAAATCCTCGAGTTTTAATTTTAGATGAGCCGACGTCAGCGTTGTCCCAGAAAGAAACTCAAACCCTTATCCAGATTTTAAAGAAACTTCGTGCTCAAGGTTTGGGAATAGTTTTAATCACGCATAAACTAGATGAGATATTTGCGCTTTCAGATCGCATTACGGTTTTAAGAGACGGACAAGGGATCGGAACGTGGTTGGTGAGCGAAACGAACCAAGATAAAGTAATTACCTCGATGGTCGGACGAGAGCTCAAAGACTTTTATCCAAAAACTCAACGCACGTATGGGAATATTTTATTTGAAGTTCGAGATTTAAAAGTTCGTCATGCAAAATTACCTCATCGCAACGTTGTAGATGGCGTGAGCTGGTCTGTTAAGAAAGGCGAGATTTTAGGTTTTGCGGGACTCATGGGCTCCGGTAGAACTGAAATGCTCATGGGAATTTTTGGAGCTTTACGCACAACGGGCCAAATTTTGATCGACGGTAAAGCACTTAAAATGGGTTCCCCAGCGGCAGCATTTCGTTACGGACTCTCACTTGCGAGTGAAGATCGAAAAAAATATGGTTTAGTTTTAGATTATTCTGTTCAAAAAAATATTACGCTTTCGGGTCTCAACAAAGTATCACAGTGGGGCGTATTGTCGCCAAGCATGGAGTCGCATATCAGCGGGCAGTATGTAGAAAAAATGGGAATAAAAATTCCGTCTCTTGAAACTCCAGTTAAAAATTTAAGCGGTGGGAATCAACAAAAAGTTGTGCTCTCAAAGTGCCTTCTAAATGCGCCGCGGGTTTTGTTTTTAGATGAACCTACGCGAGGAATTGATATTGGAGCAAAAGCCGAAATTTATAATCGCATTCATCAACTCGCGGCGGAAGGCCTCTCGATCGTCATGGTTTCTTCGGAGCTACCAGAACTTTTAGGGGTTTGTGACCGCATTCTCGTTTTATGTGAAGGTCAAATTACCGACGAACTAAGTCGTGCTGATGCTACTGAAGAGAAAATTATGAGAGCGGCAACACGATTTCAATCTAAGATACAAAAACAACATGAGGCCGTATTATGAAAAATATAAAAGCGGTACGCGCGTACGCCATGGTGATTACGTTAGTGGCCATTTGGTTTATTTTTAACCATTATACTGAAGGTGCATTTCTTCAAGCCCGAAACCTCTCGAATCTTTTTCGTCAAACATCGGTTACGGGTATTTTAGCTGCCGGAATGGTAATGGTTATTGTTTCATCACAGATCGATCTCTCAATTGGATCCGTCGTTGCGTTTTTAGGAGGTTTGCTTGCGCTCCTAAGCCCTCAAGTTGGTCCCACTGAAGCCTTTCTTGTTACAATTTTAGCCGGCGCCACAATTGGAATTTTTCAGGGTTACGTGACGAGCTATCATGGTGTTCCTTCTTTTATTATGACGTTGGGTGGGATGATGGCTTTTCGTGGAGCCGCGATGTGGATCACCTCAAATTCGACAATTCCTCTCGAAGATAATTGGATTCAAAAATTTGGAACCGCGCATGTTGAAAATTCGATAAGTTTAATTTTAACCGTCGTCGTACTGAGTTTGATTTCTGCCGTCTATATTTCAGATTGGTGGAAGAATAGAAAAATGAATGCGGTATCATCAGCTTTAAAGTTAAGCGTTCAGGTCTGCTTGCTGTGGTCGATTAGTTTTTCAGTGCTCTATATTTTTTCACAATACGACGGCGTGCCGGTACCAGTTCTTTTGATGTTGGCGATTATGTCTCTGACACATTTTATGGCGGTGCGGACAGTGTGGGGGCGACATGTTTTTGCTATTGGTGGAAACATGGAAGCCGCATTTCTTTCGGGAATTCCTGTACGTTTGCGCATGCTTTCAGTCTTTGCACTCATGGGAGTTCTCTCGGCTATTGCGAGCGTGGTTTTAACCGCACGTGTGGGGAGTGCGTCTCCAGATGCAGGACAATTGCTGGAGTTAGATGCCATCGCTTCGTGTGTTATTGGTGGTACGAGTCTCATGGGCGGGCGAGGAACGGTGTTTGGCGCGCTATTAGGGGCCTTGCTCATTGAAAGCCTAAACAACGGAATGAGCCTTGCGAATATGGAACCTTTTTGGCAATTCATAATTAAAGGCATCGTTCTCGTAACGGCCGTCTGGGTAGATGTGGCTTCAAAAGAGAAAGCCTCATGAAAATGCGAATCTGTTTAGTATTTTTTTTTAGTTTAATTTTTAATTCGCCTCTGTGGGCCTGTGAGCCTACGCGTATTATGCCGCTTGGCGATTCTCTGACTGCCGGTGGTTACAATATCAATGGCGTCTGGCATATAGATGGGGGATATCGACTCCCACTCTGGAAGACACTCACTAATAATAAATATCAAATTGATTTTGTAGGGTCATTAGCGCACGGAAATTTTGCGGATGCCGAACACGAAGGCCGATCAGGTTGGCGGATCGAGCAGCTCGATGAGATCGTAGAAAATGTTTTATTAACTTACTCACCAGATGTCGTTCTTTTAATTATTGGAACTAACGATTTGGTGCAAAACTTTGACATTTCAAGTGCAGATCAACGCTTTGAAGCTTTATTGCGTAAAATTCTCGACGTTGTTCCACGCGCACACATATTTGCGGCCTCAACGATTACAACAAACAACGCAATATTTAATGCGCGCGTTCAGAATTATAATTTAGCAGTTAAAAACATAGTTTTAAGGCTCAAAAAAACACAGAACACTTTGCATTGGGTGGATATGTACACAGAGTCTAAAATAACTCCGACGGTTGCGGATTTAACTGACGGCGTTCATCCCACACCGCAAGGTTATGAAAAAATGGCGGCTGTCTGGTCAAAAGAAATACTTAAGTTATTTAAGCGCCGACATTTTCGCTGCAAAATCTGAAATAATTTTTTGAGTTGAAAGATCACTCTCGTAAACACCGTACCAACCTTGCGCTTCGTGAGGAGGGTCACCGGTAAAAGAGTTTCCAGGCTTCCAAAAACCACCGAAAGGTTCTACGGGATAGCCTTCGCCACTCCAAGCCCAAAAATTGACTCCTTGAACCACTGAAGTTTTACTACTCGCGAGTTTGTAAACCTCAGAAAATATATTTCGGTAGTACTCGTCGCGATATTGAACCGTTGAGTTAGGGGCATGTGAGTTTTTATCACGAGAAATTCCGAATTCTTCAAGCACGAGAGGTTTGTTGAGACGCCTTGCAATCGCTTCATGCTCGGCAAGATAATTTATAGCTTGGTTAGTTGCGCTTGCAAAACTTTGTTTGGGGTTCATCGGATCATACCAACCCCAGTTTTGGGCCCAAATATGAATAGTCGTGTAGTCTATAGAGGCTGGCGCATGATTTTCAAAAAAATTCATCCCTGTACCAGAGGGCCAAGGGGTATTGCCTTCACTTCCGGTCGTTACAAGATGACGAGAGTCGAGCGATTTAATAAAGTCCGAAGTGCTGACGATCCATTTATTAAAATTAACTGTATTATCAAAACCTCGAGGTTCGTTTGCGAGTTCCCATGCCATAATGGTTGGGTCATCCACATATTTTACTTTAGAAATTAAATTTGTTCGCGATAACAAAGTGCGAATAAAATTATTGAAGGCGTCCATTGCTTTTTTATTTGAGTAGAACTGGGCTGTGTATTTTTGGTAGGTATTCCAGTTTCCACCTTCTGCAGGTGGAGGGTACGGAATCAATAGTTGAGTGAACCAGTTGAGATATTGAGACATTCCGCCCGACCAAGGCCAAAAATTATTGAGGCAGACGACGGCGTGCATATTTCTCTTCGCCATTTGATCTAAAAGATAATCTAATCCTAAAAACATGTCTGTATCATACGTACCAGGAGTATTTTGAAGAACCGGCGTGATTCTCCAAGGCTCTGATTCTGGGCCCTCGGTTGCCGCCATTATTCTTAAATTTTTTACGCCTAATTTTTGAAGACGATCTAATTCTCTATTGAGGCGAGGGCGGTCTCCCTTTGTGCCGGGAGCCCCCAAATTCATGCCGTACCAAAAATTGGTTCCCATAAAACGATAGGGTTTTCCGTTTAGAACAAAACCCGTACCGCTCACTCGAATGAACGCATCGGATCTATTATTTTTGAGACTGTGTACGTGTGTCTGAGCATTCGACCAAAAGGGAACTACGGCAAAAATAATAAAAAAGATGTAAGCCTTCATGGAGCGAGGTTCTATCGTTATAAAAAGGGGTTGTACAGTTCTATGGTGTAAGAAACGTACACAAGAAACGCTGTTTCCAGAAACAGACCCTGGCCCTGTAACGATTTAGCTGCTACAAGGCCGCTATGGAGTCTTCATCTGCAAAACCTAAACGACGGCCGCGATATAAAGGAACTCATCCTAAGCGATTTAATGAAAAATATAAGGAGCTAAAGCCTGAGCTCTATAAAGCAGATATCGAAAAAGTCATAGAAAGAGGCGGAACTCCGGCGGGCACGCATCGACCTATTTGTGTTCAAGAAATTTTAGACATATTGGCGCCTCAACCGGGCGAGATCGTTTTAGATGCAACTTTGGGTTACGGTGGCCACTCTCAAACTCTTCTAGAACGAATTTTACCTAATGGAAAACTCATTGCCTTAGATCAAGACCCTATTGAGCGACCTAAAGCAGAGGCCCGCTTGCGAGAAGGCTTAACGGCTAAGGTGGTACCAGAATCGGCGTTGCTTGTTGGGGGAATTAATTTTTCAGAGGCATGGGGTTTTTTAAAAAATCAAGGCGTCCCTCGTGTCGATATGGTGTTGGCAGACTTGGGCTTATCTTCGATGCAAATCGATACACCCTCGCGCGGGTTTTCATACAAATTTGATGCGCCTTTTGATTTGCGAATGAATCCGCAACAAGGACTTTCGGCCGCTGAGCTTTTAGCAAAATTAAACGAAGCTGAGCTTGTACAAATATTAACAGAAAATTCAGATGAACCGCATGCACGCCAAGTTGCGAAGGATTTAATTCACCACAAACCTCAAACCACAACCGAAGTTGTTAAAGTGGTGCGTGAGACTGTTAAAAAGTTTCCACCTAAAGTTCGTGAGCGTGAAGGAGACACGCCGATTCGTCGCGTGTTTCAATCTTTACGTATCGAAGTAAATAAGGAGTTTGCGACGCTCGAAAAATTTTTAACGGAGATCCCACATTTTTTAAAACCCGGCGGACGAGTGGCGATTCTAACATTTCATTCCGGAGAAGATCGACGAGTCAAAAAAGCGTTTCAGGCCGGCCATCGCTCAGGAATTTTTTCAGACATCGCCCCCGAGCCGATAAGACCTTCTTTAGAAGAACAGCGGAGTAATCCGCGTTCAAAATCTGCCAAGCTCAGATGGGCTCGGCGTTTTGGCAATTAGGTATTAAGGTTTTACTTCAACCACGTAATCGTAATCACCATGCTTTCTAACAATGACAGGCTTCATTACGGTGTCAGCACGAAGATACGTTCTCACAAAGTCTTCGCCATTGCCCACAGGGCGTGTGCGATCAATCGTGATCTCATAAAGCTCTTCTTGCCCTTTAGCTAATGGCGTTGCTTTTACAAAATTAATTTCAAGTCGCTTTTCAACTTGATAAACTTGAGATTCCCAACGTGCGCAATATCGCTCCCATTGTGTGCAGCGTCCTTGAGAGTCCGTTGCCACACAACGAGTTTCAAAATAGGCACAATACGATTGGTAACTATTTATACTAAATTCAAGTCGATGAAGCGGGTATGTGGTTGAATTTCTGATGAGTTGAATTGGAAACGAAAAGTAATCCACGTCTTGATCCCACAGATACGTGGTGGCACCATTCATTTCGTAAGCCGCAGATTTTGAATCTGCAAAAGCTGAACAGCTTAAAAGTATTACTAATAATATTGTTTTAAACATTATGGGGCCTCCTAGTTGTCTCAAAATTTAATTGGCGAATTTAGGCTAGCATCCGACTTATGACATCACAAGCATAAGATAATACAAAATAGATTTGATATTTAAGAGTATTCGCAATACCTAGACCTTACTCTGTTAGCAAAGGTTTTGGTCTTATTCGTATGAGGTGCACATGAGAAAATTATTAACTACATTTTTACTATTCGGAATTTCCGTAGGGCATGCAAGTTCTTGGAATGGAATTGTCTTCGATGCGCACACGCGAGCATTGCAAAGTAAGGTCGAATTTTTTAATAAATTATCTCAATATGAACTCATTGTTATTGGTGAGAAGCACTACACGGGGCCGGTGCAAAAAACAGAAGCCGAAATTATTGAAGAAGTTTTGAAAATTAAAGGTGGCGAGTGGACTCTCGGTTGGGAGTTTTTAAATCACACAGAAAAAACGCAAACAGATCAATTGTGGTCAAATGTTGAAGCCGGGAATCTTACGGTTGAAGACTTTCTTTTGCAGACACAAAAATATGAAGATGCAATAGTCTATGCACCAGTGTTTGAGGTTTTAAAATCTTATAACGGAAACGTGTTGGGGCTTAATTTAACTCGCGCCGAAAAAGCACCGGTGACCCAAGGAGGGATTGCGGCGGTAGAGTTGTCTTTGTTGCCCCCTCATTACGCGGGCGGGAGCGATGATTATCGCGAGCGCTTTCAAAATATTATGCAAGGTCACGCGAGTCCGGAGCAGTTAAACAACTACTATGATGCTCAATGCTTAACGGATGACGTAATGGCCTATCAGCTTTTAACGAATCGAATTGGGACAAGTTTTTTGATTGCGGGAAGTTTTCATACTGAGTTTTTCGGGGGCACGGTTGAGCGGCTTCGTGTACGCGATGCGAAATTACGACTTGTCACGGTACAAATTGTCGATGCGTCCGATTATAAAGAGTCTGAACTACTAAATACTTTAGAAAACGTTAAGTACGGTGCTGTTGCCGATTTTGTGGTTTTTGTTAATGAGCCGCAACCATAATTAGCTCCAATTTATTGGGGACAAAGGTCTGGAGATCCTAAACACAGACTTAATAAAGCCGAGCAAGTCTACGATAAGGAGGTATGGGACTCATACGTCGTTATCAATGGTATAAATTTCTTTTTCAAATCACTTTAATTCTAAATGTTTTGTTTACGTGTTTAGGAGTTGTGGCAATGGTGCGATGGCTACAGTCTCACGACCCTACAAACCTGGAAATGGCGGCGATCGGCCTTGGTGTGCTGTTTTTTGGGATTATTTTGCCAGCCTATCTTTTTCATGAGAGTGCAAAAAAAATGATCGAAATGAAAAAGCGAACCGAAGTACTGGTGACCGAATATATTTCTCAATGGATGCAGAGCTTTGAAGATTACGAAGACGAGGAGCCATTAAAGAATCCGAAATTTTGGTTGAATATGACGCTATTGCTTTTTGAAACAATTGGGGACAACTCAAAAAATTTGGGCTTACAGATTTTAGCCGAGATGTCGCCAATGTTACGTAAAGAAATGAAGTCTCGAACTCCCGTAAAAACAAAAAAGAAAAAGGTAATTCATGCTGACGAATAGAGTGTATTTAAAAGTCGAAGGAGATATTTAATGAGCATGCTCGGACGGTACAAGAAAAAAGGCGGTTTTCTTCAATTATTGGCTGTGATTGAACAAAGCGGTCTTGCTAAACAAGAAAAGTTTCTCAAAATTATAGAAGAGGAAGACCCACGTTGGGCCGAAGCTCTTAAGTCCAAAATGCTTACCGTAAAAAAAATATTTTCTTGGGATGATCAAGCGCTTGCGGAGATCGTTGGACCTATGGGGGATCTTGCTTTATCCATCACATTTCATGGTTTGAACGATAACAAGATTGAAGAAAAAGTATTCAAATTGCTTTCGGGCACGCGTAAGAAAAATATTGAAATTTTCATGAAAGAAAAACAGCCGACGCCGGCAGAAATTTCAAGCATCTATCTTCAAATCCTAACAGATGTACGTGGTCTTATCGCTACAGGATATGTGCATTTAGAGCGTATTGATCCTAATCTTATGATTGACGATATGATTGAAGAAACCCTCTCTCAGACAGGGTCTTTTAAGTCTTTTAAAGAAGTTGACGACAAGTCGTCCTCACCTAAAGAAGCGCCGTCTAAAGACGTTGCAAAGTATATTGCTGAAATTGAAATGCTAAAAAAGCGTTATAATCAGGTGGTCGCAGAAAACAAAGCGCTTCTCGAACGGCTTAAGCAAGTCGAGAACAAACTCGACGTGATCAGAAAAAATAGCGCGGCTTAACCTACATGTCGCGCTTCGGCAGGGATCAGTGTCAACCCTCGCCTCAATCAATCTGAATCAAAATCTCGATACGTATTTCTCTACGTACATATGTGAAAAGATTTATTGGACAAGTCCCGCAAGCGCCGTCTATCTTTGCGCTCTTGAAGGGGACAAAATGATTCTAAGCGATCACGAGATTTTAAAAGAGATTGAAAAGGGAAAAATCAAAATTGAACCTTTTCGTAGAGAGTGTTTGGGAACTAACTCATACGATGTGCATTTAGGACCTTGCTTAGCACTTTATAAAGATCAAATTCTGGATTCTAAAAAACATAACAAAATTGAGACGTTTGAAATTCCTGAAGAGGGATTTGTGCTTCAACCGAATGAACTATATTTGGGCGTCACCGAAGAATACACAGAGACCCTGGCGCATGTTCCTTTTCTTGAGGGTAAGTCCAGTGTGGGTCGACTCGGTATTGATATTCATGCGACCGCCGGAAAAGGCGACGTAGGGTTTTGCAACTTTTGGACACTCGAAATTTCCGTTAAGAAGCCGGTTCGTGTCTACGCGGGTATGCCGATTGGGCAATTAATCTATTTTGGTGTTCTTGGCACAGTCATGACGCCGTACAACACAAAGCCTTCTGCAAAGTATAATGAGCGCACGCAAGCACCCGTCGAATCGCAGATGTTTAAAAACTTTAGAGAGCTTTAATCTTTCGTTTTTTCGAACGGTTAGGGCTTTTTTTTGAGGTTTGACAAGAGCTGTCGGATTATCTATAAAAGGTACTTTTCAAGAGGTTACAAATGGCAAAGTCAAAGAAGAAGATTATTACGTTGGAGTGTACAGAAGCTCGCAAAGCAGGAGTGCCACCATCGCGTTACACAACGACTAAAAACACTCAAACAATGCCTGAGCGTCTTGAAAAGAAAAAGTACAATCCCTTCATGCGCAAGCACACTGTTCATAAAGAAATAAAGTAATTTAATTCGATAATTTTAGGCTATTTACCTTTGGGTCTACGAAGACTCACGGTAAAATTCTTTGTCTTCTTTTTTGGTGCGGGCTCTACAAATTTAGCACTTCGAGCATGTACTTCTGATCTTGAAAGTTCTGTTAGGGGCTCTTCTTTTACAGGTGGACGATTCGCATTTGGTTTTTCTTCAAACACTTTAGGTTTAGACGTAAACGCATCTTTTTCGAACTTAAATTCTTTATAGGACATTTTTTTATTACGTGTTTCAGGTTGAAATGCATCTTTATCGAATAATTGTGCGTCGTCATCAGCTGCGCTTTTAGCGTAGGTAGAGAACGGGGTTAGCATAACTAAGATGATTGCAATGTATCTCATAATGAGTCTCTCCCAAAAATATCAAAACGATAAACACATATAGAGCAATTACAGGACCAGCGCCATATTGAGAAGACCCCACGGTATTCGTAATAGCCGTTACATTTCAATACGTTCGGGGGGGCTTCGTACACTGATTTGTAGACAGTGTATAGACCATGGACAACGTCTCAAAGTGGTTCGTGATAATCGAGATCTTTGTGAAAGGTTTCTTTGAGTTTATAGAGTGCTAAAAAAGCTACGCACACGCAAATCATCCCCACTATCAACGCACTTTGGAGCACATTGAATTGAGTCTTAAGAAATTGAAACGACATGGTTACAACCACGACGCTTCCGCGTACAAAATTAGGAACCGTTGTGGCGACGGTTGCCCGTAAATTTGTGCCAAATTGTTCCGCCGCAACCGTGACAAAAATAGCCCAATAACCTGAGCCAAATCCGAGTAAAGCGCAGAGGGCATAAAATTGCGTCGCGGTGATGTTACGAGTGAAAACGTACGTTACAATTAAAACAGCCGTTAGGGAGAGAAAAACCAAGATGATTTTTTTTCGACTTTTCATGAGCTGGCTTAATAGTCCCGAAGTGAGATCGCCAAGGGAAAGTCCTACGTAGCACCACATGATGGATTTGCTTCCCGTGACCAGGCCTTCAACGCCGATTTCTTTAGTGAGTTCGGGCGAAAACGTAATCAAAATTCCGATGACGAACCAAATGGGAACACCGATAAGAATGCAACACGCATAGCGAGCAAAACGATCGGGAGAGGTGAAAAGTTTAAAAAAATCACCTTTAACTACGGTTGAATTTTTGACTTCAGAAAACATTTTAGATTCCACGAGAGTCGCGCGCAAAAGAAGAAGCGCGAGCCCCATACCGCCGCCCACTAGGTAGGCTGTTTGCCAACTAAAGGTATCGCCAATCAAAGAGGCCACTACGGCGCCTAAAATTCCTACCGACGCGACGATGGCCGTTCCGTAACCACGAGACTCTTTGCTCATGACTTCAGAAACCAAAGTGATCGCGGCGCCAAGTTCGCCCGCAAGTCCAATTCCGGCAAAAAATCTCAAAATCGCGTAGACGTCTGTATTGGTGACAAACGCATTGGCAATATTCGCGAGTGAATAGAGTAAGATCGAACCAAAGAGTACAGATTTGCGTCCGCGTTTATCTCCAAGCACGCCCCATAAAATTCCGCCTAAAAGCATTCCGGCCATTTGCATATTCAAAAGATGCAATCCGACCGCCATCATATTTTCAGGAGGAACACCTAAATCTTGTAAACTCGGGATGCGTACAATTCCAAAAAGAAGCAAGTCATAGATATCAACAAAATATCCAAGCGCGCAGATCAGAACCGTAAAAAACACCTCACGTCGCTCGGTCATAAGCTCTCCTTTTGAGGATTTATTATTTAATCCCTACCAGGATTCTTAAAGGTTGGCGTCTTGTCCAGTAAATCTTTTCGTAGAGGTGCGCAGGGAATTTTTGTATCTTTTCAGTGTGGCACGGCGATAGATGAGCCACCGCCGTGCCAGAATCTGACTTAAAAAGTAAGTGTGAAGTCTTTGTTTTGAAAGTCGATCGTAATTTTTTGTCCCTCGTGAATCGTACCTGAAATGAGTGCGCGGGCCAAACGCGTTTCGATATTGCGTTGGAGATAGCGCTTCATTGGGCGTGCACCAAAAACGGGATCATAGCTTGAAAGCATGACATGCATTTTGGCGGCATCTGTGAGGTTCACCGAGATTTGTTTTTCAACCAAACGTCGATTGATTTCGTCAACTTGCAGATCAATAATTTTATTGAGTTCATTTTTGGTTAGTGGCTTGAAGACGATAATGTCATCAATTCGATTAATAAACTCCGGTCTAAAATGTTTTTTTAATTCCGATTCAACAAGTTTGCGTGCATTTTCATCCAATTCTCCCGTATTTGTGACGCCATCTAAAAGATGGTGCGCGCCAATATTGGACGTCATAATGATAACCGTGTTTTTAAAATCGACCGTTCGTCCTTGAGAATCTGTCGCACGTCCATCGTCCATGATTTGCAAAAGCACGTTAAAGACATCGGGATGAGCTTTCTCAATTTCATCGAAAAGAACAACTGAATAAGGCTTACGTCGAACAGCCTCGGTGAGTTGCCCACCTTCTTCGTATCCAACGTAGCCGGGAGGTGCGCCGATTAATCGCGAAACTGCGTGTTTCTCCATGTACTCACTCATATCAATGCGGATCATATTGTCTTCGCTATCAAAAAGACTAGAAGCTAAGGCCTTTGCGAGTTCGGTTTTACCAACGCCAGTCGGTCCTAAGAAAATAAAAGATCCTATCGGGCGACGAGGGTCTTTAATTCCAGAGCGCGCTCGTATAACGGCGTCAGCGACGAGATTCACGGCCTCATCTTGACCGATCACACGTTTATGTAAAATTTCGCTAAGCTTGAGAAGTTTCTCTTTTTCGCCCTCGACAAGTTTACGTACGGGAATGCCGGTCCATTTAGATACGATTTCGGCGATTTCTTCTTCGGTAACGGCTTCGCTTAATAATTTTTTAGTATTGCTCTTTTCGGCAAATTTCGCTTCTTCGGCGGCAAGTTTTTTCTCAAGTTCAGGAAGTTTTCCGAAGCGAAGTTCTGCGACTTTATTGAGATCGTAATCTCTTTCGAAGCGCTCAATATCTCGTTTGGTGTTTTCGAGTTCTTCGCGTAATTTTTGAACGACTTGCACAGCAGACTTTTCGCTATCCCATTGAGATTTTAAAATGTGGGTTTGCTCTTTTAAATCGCCTAATTCTTTTTGCACGACTTTCAAACGCTCTTGGCTGGCAGAGTCTTTTTCTTTTTTCAATGCGGTTTCTTCAATTTCGAGTTGCATAACCCGACGAGTGGCCGCATCTAACTCTGAAGGCATAGAATCCATTTCAGTGCGAATCATGGCGCAGGCTTCATCGACCAAATCAATGGCTTTATCTGGTAAAAAACGTTCCGAAATATAACGGTGCGAAAGAACCGCGGCCGATACAATTGCGTTATCAAGAATTTTTACACCGTGATGGAGCTCAAAGCGCTCTTTAATTCCTCGTAAAATAGAAATCGTATCTTCAACGCTTGGTTGATCGACGAGCACAGTTTGAAAGCGGCGCTCTAAAGCCGGATCCTTTTCAATATATTTGCGGTACTCATCGAGTGTTGTGGCGCCAATACAATGAAGTTCTCCACGTGCCAACATTGGCTTTAGCATATTGCCTGCATCCATTGCGCCCTCGGATTTTCCGGCACCTACAATGGTGTGAAGTTCATCAATGAACAAAATAATTCGGCCCTCTGCGCCTTTAATTTCATTTAGGACGGCTTTTAATCGTTCCTCAAATTCGCCGCGGTACTTTGCCCCCGCGATTAAAGCGCCCATGTCTAACGCAAAAACTGTTTTGTTTTTTAGACCTTCTGGAACATCACCTTTCACAATTCGTTGGGCCAAACCTTCGGCGATGGCGGTTTTTCCGACTCCGGGTTCTCCAATTAGCACAGGATTGTTTTTTGTTTTGCGAGATAAGATTCGAATCACACGACGAATCTCTTCATCTCGTCCAATAACGGGATCCATTTTGCCTTTTAGGGCTTCTTCAACAAGATCTCGTCCGTATTTAGTTAATGCTTCATATGTGGCTTCAGGATTTTGATTTTGCACGTGTTGGTTTCCTCTAACATCGGTTATTGCTTTTGAAATGGCTTCGAGTTGAATGTTATGCTTCTTAAAAATATCTTTAATGGCGGTTTTTCCGTCTTCTTTTAGAAGGGCCAAAATTAAATGTTCAACGGAGATATATTCGTCTTTTAATTTTTTCGATTCGGTTTCGGATTGAAGCAAAAGCTTGTTCAAACGGGGAGTGATATAGACTTTTCCCTCATCAAAACCTGGCCCCGAGATAGATGGCTTCTTTTTTAATTCGGCGTCAACATCTTCCCGAATACCAGCAAGGTTAACTCCGAGTTTTGATAAAATTCGCGGAGTCATACCGTCGTTTTGATTTAGCATCGCAAAAAATAAATGTTCAACATCTACCTGAGAGTGTCCGCTTTTGAGCGCCAAGTTTTGGGCTTCAAAAAAGGCTTCTTGAGTTTTTTGCGTTAGTTTTTCAGGATTAATCATAACACCTCACTTGTTATCATGAGGACGTGTAGGAAAATGTCAACTTGCCTCTAAGTTGTATTCTTATAAGGCTATAACTTCGTTGATTTGAGGCAGGACTTCTTTCATACGCGTTTCGATACCTTGTTTTAAAGTCATGGTGGAGCTTGGGCAACCTGAACAGGCTCCGCGCATATATATATAAACGTTTTGGTTCTCGTATTTATGAAAGATAATATCCCCACCATCCGTCGCAACTGCGGGTCGAATTTCTTCGCGAATCAATCTTTTAATTGTTCGTACTTCAGGAGAATCTTCATCGGTTTCGTCAGAGACGTCCGCTGCATTAGCATCTACACTCGGTATATCCAACAAAATGGGGTCACCAGATTCAAAGTGCTCTTTCAATAGGCCCGCAAGAGGCTCGGCCAACATGTCCCATTCTACCCAGTCTTGTTTCGTAATCGTAATAAAATCAGGTCCAATGTAAACAGCTGAAGACCATGGGAAGCCAAATATCTTAGTGGCGAGAGGTGAGCGTAAAGCACTTTGCGAATCGGTAAAATTAACGGACTCCGACACCAGCCGCCGATTGACAACAAACTTCATAGAATTAGGGTTTGGAGTCGGCTCGGGCCATACATTAATAGGTTCGTTGGGCTTTGCATCATGAGACATATTAGGACCTCTTTATTAGCCTCTTATTTAAGCCTTATCCTGTTGAGACGCTAGGAAATTCTTTGCGCAGAGAAGTGACTTCTCGATAGGATGAGGAACTAAGAGGTTAATTATGAAAAAAGAAATTAAAACGTCTAAAGCACCACTTCCGGTCGGCCCATATTCGCAAGCGATTCAGCATGGCAACTTATTGTTTTGCTCGGGGCAAGTTGCCATTGATCCTAAATCCAATGAAGTTTTAAAGGGGTCGGTTCAAGAGCAGGCGTCGATGGTTATGGAAAATATTAAAGGTGTTTTATCAGAAGCGGGTTTAGGCTTTGATCATGTTGTGAAAACCACAATTTTTTTAACAAAGATGTCGGATTTTTCAACGGTCAATGAGGTCTACGCTAAATATTTTAAAGCACCTTTTCCCGCAAGATCAACCGTTGCGGTCAGTGAATTGCCTAAGGGCGTTCAGGTTGAAATCGAAGTTTTAGCTGTTAAAAATTAATGACAAAGATTCAGCTACAACTCATTCTTACGGGGCTCGCAGTTGTGCTGATTGGTTTTTTTATTCGCGATTTTCGTAGAATCTCTATGTACCCGATGACCTCTTGGACTCAAGAGGTGTCGGGAGACTGCGGTGTCGTGTTGACGGGTGGTCCTGGGCGAGTGCGCGAGGGATTCGATTTACTTTCGCAGTCGGTGATTAAAAGATTAATTATCTCGGGTGTTAATCCGAAGGCACATTTATACGACATTTTTCCGCAACTATCTTATTATCCTAACGTTGATGAAAAAAATGTGATTCTTGAAAAGCGTTCGACCACGACTTACGGCAACGTTCATCAAACCCTTTCTTTAGCAGAAGCTCTAAAATGTCGAAGTCTTGTGCTTGTTACGTCACGTGTGCACATGTACCGTGCGCGACGGACGTTTGAATCCGCACTGCCTGAAGGCGTTCACCTTTTCGAGCGTGCCGTTGTGGGCGGAAGTTTTGAGCCCGAATTTCCTGAAGTCTTTTGGGAAACTATGAAGTCTGTTTTTTATTCCGTCTGGGCGTACTAACTTCCAAGTAACAGTTCCCTTTTTCCCGACATCTGGAATTCTCCGTTTTCCGCCTATTCATTATAAAAATACGTATTTGAAAAAGGGGCCCAGAGATAAACCCTTTTTCAAATACGTATTTTTATAATGAATAGGCGGAAAACGGAGAACACCAACTCGACGTATTTTTAGGTACGAACTAGGCTTCGCGCACGCAAGTGTGACGATGGTTCCAGACGGCTTCTTATTCTACCACTTCATTCGTACTTCGAATAAAGCGGCTGCGCTGGCCTTAATCATGCAATCCCTAAAATCATAATATAATATCTTTTATATTGAATTTGGAGCTGTTCTGATGACCATGTATAAGTCGGCACTAACAATTTTTGTTACCTTATTAGGGGTATCTATTTTTTGTCAGATAGCAACCGCTCAAGTCGCTATAGAAGATGCGCTTTCAACAGATTTAAATTTTAGAGGACAAGGACGTGCGGGGCTTTGCTATGCCTTTGCTGAAGAACAGCTTTTGAAAGACTACACTTGTACGAACAATTGCCAAACTAATGCGTCTGAATGGAAGTTTTCAATTTTTGATATAGCTAGGGCCCATCAGATGAGCTGGAAGAAAAAATACGGAGAAATAAAGAACGACCCCTCACGTGATCTGTTTGCAAATGGTTCTAACGAAGTCTTTCCGTTTGCCGAAACAAATGTTGGAGCTGTTCGAGCTTCTAAATGTACATTGGAACAAGAGATATTTTTCTTAAATCGTTCAAAAATTACCAATCCAAGTCGCTTTGCTATGGCTGACTATTTAATCGATTTTTATAAGCGATATAAATTAGGTAGTTTGGCTAGTTTGCAAATAAAATCAGCTACGCTTCATTCTGCATGGGCAATATTGCAAGAACTCGCAGTAGCATCTGATAATGAATTTGATTTTCTCGCTAAAGTAATTAACTTCACAAAATGCTCAGACAAAATTCAAATTCCTAGCTTTCATTTTCAATCAAAAGATTTATCTGAGACGAAGGAAGTGGTAAATCTTATTAAACCCCTCCTTAATCAGGGAAAGTCTTTATATGTAGGCGTTTGTGCTGAAGTTCTTGAGTCTGAATCTATAGGAACGGCTCAATGTGGACGTCATGCCGTAGTTCTTAAAGGAATAAAAAAGGCAGACGACTGTGTAGTGGGAGAATGTAAGAGCGAGATATTAGTTGTTGATTCTGCTTTTTTTTCTAAAAGGCCTCGTAACGGCGATGGCTCAACATGGATTCCGGCGTCAATTGTTATTCAGTCCATCGTCAAAAGCGGCCAAGACATTTTAAAAATACAAGAAAAATCCAATCAAAATAGCAAGAAGGAGTTACATCTTCACGAAGACCGGATGAGCAAAATTGCAAAAGACAGTGCAACAGAAATGACTAACATTGTGAAAAAATTAGTGAAGGAATCTGGCAACACAAATATTCAAGCAGCGACTTTGTCAATTCTAGATCTGATAGTAAGAAGCTATCCAGAGAGTTCGTCTCAAGCCAAAATGTATATTCAAGTATTAAATGAAGTTAAATTACTAACAATCAACACCATAGAAGATATTGGAATAATCGCACCTATTATTGAGCAAGTGACATTAGCAAGTCTTACTACGCTATCTAATAATTCTTCAGTATTTTCAGCTAATGGAATAGTTTGGATAGACGATAACTAACGTCTTTCTTCATAGGAATCCGCCGACAAGCGCGATTCGTTTTCCGATTATCAATTATAAATTTATGTATTTGAAAAAGGGTTTATCTCTGGGCCCCTTTTTCAAATACATAAATTTATAATTGATAATCGGAAAACGAATCGATCAAGTCATTAGAAAAAGTGACTGTTACTGATATAGGAAAAGTTAGGCGGCTTTTTTCTTTTCAAGAAGTTTCATGAAAACACGGAGCAGCTGTGGATCGTATTTTCCTTCTTCGGTCACCATAACAGAAATCGCGTCTTCGGCTGAGTATAGAGCGCGGCCACCTCGACGAGTGGTGAGAGCGCTAAACGCATCGGCAATCGCGATGATTCTGGCAGGGTAAAAGATAGCTTCGCCGCGAAGGCCATTCGGATAACCGCGACCATTCCAATTTTCATGATGCTGTTCAATTGCCGTCAAGACATCCGTAGGAAAAGTTGGAATTCCGGAAACCATTTGGGTGGCTATTTTACAATGTGTCTTGATCAATGTCCATTCTTCAGGAGTCATTTGTCGATCGCTATCTGTGATCGAAGCGGGCAACCTGCTCATACCCATATCGTGAAGCATTCCGCCTAGGCCGACGATGGCTAGAGTTTTTTCATTCACATTTGCAGCCGCTCGAGCTAACAATAAAGCAAAGACTGAAGTTGCAATTGAATGTCGACATAAATAAGTTTCTTGTCGAGCTAAGTTTATAAAATTGGCTAAACTTTTCACATCTGAGTTAACTAGATTAACGTAAGTCTTAATTGTGGTTTGAGTGCGACGCACGCTTTCTTCGTCGAAGACATGGTCTTCGTAAATTTCAAAGAGAGTTTGTTCTGAGAGTTCTTCTATCGCCCGTCGGGCTTCCGCAGTCGAAATATTTGTTTGCTTTAAGAGTCTTTGAACCAGACGTTCGGTTGCAGCGATATAATCGCGTCGATTTCTGCGATGAATATAAAGCTCTTTAACACCCTTTTCTGAGTAAATTTCAAAACGCTTACGATCAATTAAATCACCGACTTTAAATATTTTTGTATATTTGTTTTCAGAAAGACGTACGAACACATCAAAAGGCATTTCGCCTTTCATGTTGAAGAAGTTCTCTATGCTGATTTCACAATATTGCACATCCATCTGATGCCAACTTATCGGCAGTTGTAATAATGAAGCTTAGTCGGGGTTTTGATTAATTTGAAAGAACATGGTTATTTCTAAGTTAGGATTCAAAAAAAAATAGTCAAACTAGACTATCGACCTGAGCAACTCGTTCTCAAAATAGCCGATAAAACTATGTTGAAAGGATACCCCTAAATGGTGTCAATAGCTTACGTTTTTTCATACGTAGATGATCAGGGACGAAAACTGATTTCTATTTTGCAGTACTCTAAAAACATCTTCGTGATGATTTATCTTTCTATTCGTGCGGCAATTTATGATCAAGCGCAGGGGTGGCGAACGGTCATAAGTGTGGTTTCAGCTCAAATTTATTTTACCGGTTGGCAAGCGGTACCGATCGTTTCAATTCTTGCGTTGGCCTCCGGTGGAATTGTTATCTTACAATCAACCACGCAATTATCATTGGTGGGGGGGTCATCAATGTTAGGTCACCTCTTGGTGGCTATTACAGTGAGGGAATTATCTCCGCTCTTAACTGCTTTGATTGTAATTGCGCGTTCGGGCACGGCGGTGGCTTCTGAAATTGGAATGATGAGATTAAACAAAGAAATTGAAGCACTCGAAGTTATGGGAATTAATCCTCTCAGCTTTATCGTGTTTCCACGATTAATGGGTGGAATTATTAGTGTCGTGTGTTTAGGTTTTTACTTTAACATCGTCGCGCTTTTGGGCGGCTATCTTGTGACTCGAATTATCCAAGATATGCCTTTTCATTATTATGTGGAAGCCCTTTCAAACGCGATTATGTTTGAAGATTTCGCTCTCTTTCTAATTAAGAACACCTTTAGCGGTGCCATAATTTTTGTGATTTCGTCCTATCAGGGCATGCTCGTGAAATTGGGACCTCACGAAGTTCCGCAAGTGACCACTAAGGCCGTGATGAACAGTATCATTTATGTGGTTTCATTTAACCTTATTGTCACCTTGCTTTCGTACCTTTCAACTTTCATGAGATTGGGTGTGATATGAGTTTTACAATACCCATCCGCGAAGATTTGAAAAAAGATATTCAGTCTCTATCGTTAAGAGAGGCAAGTATCGGTCACCCTGCGAGCCCTACGTTAGCGCAAAATATTAATTTGAATTTTCAGTTGGGAAAAATTATTTGGGTGACCGGAGTGAGCGGAATCGGCAAGTCTACATTTTTACGTACGCTGACGGGTTTAGTTACTTTACATAGCGGAGATTACTGTATTAACGACACCGAAATTGTAAATAAAATGTCGTTTGAAGAGTTTATGCCTTACCGACTCAATATCGGATACTCCTTTGAAATGGGAGGACTGCTCAACAACCGCACGCTTTGGGACAACCTGATGTTGCCATTACAATATCATAAAGCGGCTCGCTACCGCGCATGCGAACAACGCGTAAATGAAATTATGAAAATGTTTGCCATCGAGAAATATAAAAATGAACGCCCCGCTGCCGTACCGGGTGGAACGCGTAAAGCCGCGTGTGTGGCCCGCGCGTTTATGCTTGATCCGCAGGTTTTGATTTTTGATAAACCTACCACCGGTTTAAACGAAGACGGAATCGGTGCCTTACTTGAATTATTGCGAAAAAAAGAAAATGCCCCTCTCGTATTTATAAGTTCTGATGGTGCGCTCGCGATGGAAAAAATGCAGATGAAGAACTAAAAATTGAACAAAACTCAATCACAAGACGATTTATTAAAAATGACGAGAAAAACAATCAGGAGAAGCAAGCTGTATGATGCTCAAATTCAATAAATTTGAAAGAGTTGCGGGATTGTTTGTGATAACAGCCATTATGGGTTGTTTTGCCGCGGGAGTTGTCGTGGCCGTTAAAAAAGGTTGGTTTGAACGTAAAGTAGAATTCAAAACAAAATTTGAATCTGCGGCGGGTTTAACTCCGGGTACACAAGTGCAAATGGCGGGCCTTCGAGTTGGTAGCGTTGATTCGGTCGAACTTATTTCGGATAATCAAGTCATCGTGACGTTTACAATTCCGTTTAAACATTTAAATAAAATTAGAGAAGACAGCGTTGTGCATACAATTCGTCCATTTTTAATCGGCGATAAAGTTTTAGAAATCACCGTGGGCACCGAAACGGCAAAACCTGTTTTGCCAGGCGCGTTTGTTGCGTCTGAGGGGTCTGTGGACTTGATGGACATTATTGGCGGCAGAAAATTGGGAACATATTTAGAAGGTATGGGAAGCCTCATGACAAGTTTGCGCACGGTCCTCAATGCGTTTTCAGACACGAAGAGGGCAGAAGCTTTAGTTCAAGTCTTTGACCAGTTACATCCTCTGTTAGTGAATGTAAATATGATGGCCAAAGAAATGACGAGCTTGAGTCAGCAAGCCACGCGCAAAAAAAACTTGCAAAAAATTGTGGATAATTTAGTAACGGTCACGAATGTTTTAGATACCGCTATGCCACAATTGACAGAAGTCGTAGAGTCAAATCCCCATTTAGCTAAAGATATGGCGGGCATGGTCCAGGATTTATCTAAACTGACGGCAGAAATGACTAAGGTTCTTCCGGTGTTCACAGAGCTCGCTCCAGAATTGCCAAGAGTGAGTCGTCGGGCCATTGAAGCTATGGATGAGGCGGTTGTGATTTTAAAAGCTATGCAAAAGAGCTTTTTACTAAAAGGTTCCGTTCAGGATGTGCGCGAAGAAGAAGCCGCGCTCGCTAAGAAAAAAGAAGAGGAAAAAAAGAAAGAAGATCAATCTGAAAGGATGCCAGCCAGTGAATAAGGTTTTGCCCTCGCAATTCACGCCTACATTTTTTGAACCTTCACGGGCCGGCAAAAGCCTTAAAGAAGTCGGCGTTGATTATTTAAAAGTAGAATCAAAAAACATAACCAGTCGATGGTTTCATTCAAATCACGATGTAGATCTTTTTTTATGGCTAGATGAACACAGCCAGGTGATCAAACAACAGGTGAGTTTTTGTGGTCAGATTGTTGAGTGGAACGTGCTGGACGGCTTAAAAACGGGCGTAGTGATCGAAGAAGAAATGAGCTATAAGGACTCAGAAAATAAAATTGATCAGAGCGAGATTATTCGATTTGATCAAAAACCTCAAAAGCAAGCCATTCATCTTGCCGTAGAAGTGATTGAAAATGTGGAACTGCTTGAGGAGTTTATTAAAAATCATTTATTGGTAAACTTTGGTTCTAAATCCGTGATGCTCAATGCTCGTAAAAGCAAAAAGACTCCCAGTTTGGTAGCGTCTCCCTCCATTTGGTCACGCATTCTCACCTATTTTTCAAAGAAGTCTTAACGCATAGTTTTATCTATTGAATCAGGTACATTCAGAGATATTCTCAAATCATGATCTTGAGTTTTCTAAAAGCCTACATTTTTACTCGTCGTTCAGGGGCTTTAGTTCGCATTATCGGTTGGATTTCACTTTCGGGCGTAGCTCTCAGTGTGGTGGCTCTTGTGGTAGTGATCAGTGTGATGCAAGGGTTTGGGCGCGGTATCCGCGATCGTTTACTCTCGGTCGAACCACACATCGTAGTTGAAATGCCTGCGACTATAAAAACACGTTCGGATCAAGATACTTTTTTGCGTGAGATGAGCGGCCTCAAGAGTGTTAAAGCACACTATTACGAATCACAGGATCTCATGTTGCGAACAATTGATGGACTATATGCGGGGGCGATCGGTCGGGGGATTGAAAGCGATACTTTGAAATCGATTTTAACTGCACTTGATGTGACATCAAAAACTAAAAGAAAGTCAGATCAACTTTTTTTAAATCCCAAAGAGCTTCATGAAGAAACATATAGCTTAAAACGTGGGGAAGTTGTGATCGGCGTCGATCTTGCGAATTCTTTGGCAATTTTTGAGGGAGATGAGTTGGTTGTTGTTTCGCCAGAGGCCCTTTTGTTACCGCCTGGAGAAGTGCCACGGTATGAACGTGTTAAAGTAAAAAGTATTTTAAGATCAAATGTACCAGATATTGATTCGCGCGTGATTTTTTACGGTCTTGATCAGACCTTTAGAAGTATTCGTTATGGGTCGATGGCAGAGAAAAAAATACAGCTTACATTAGACAATCCTATGGATATGGACGTAGCCCTGTCGCACTTACAAGCTCACGGCTATAAATTCGAAACGTGGCAAGATCGAAATTCATCTTTATTTTATTCCTTAAAAGCTGAAAAATTTTTAATGACACTTTTTTTAGCGCTGACATTTTTAATCGGAAGCTTTTCTATTGTGACTTTACTTGTTCTTTTAAGCACACAGAAGAAGCGCGATATAGGCATGATGCAGGCAATGGGGTATTCGCGCGGACGGGTGAGGCAGCTTTTTGCTTCAATGGGTGTGCTTTTAACTTTTGTAGGAATGGCCGGAGGACTTATGTTAGGGCTTATTATTTGCTGGTGGATTGATAAGTTCTCAATTCTAAAATTGCCAGATATTTATTACGATACAGACTTACCTGTTTCAGTGGATTTTAAAACCATCTTTATCGTCTCGGGTTTGGTATTTGTTATCGCAACATTAAGTTCATGGTTAGCGACACGGCAAACTGCTGTGCTCACTCCGGTCGAAGCCCTACGTTCAAAAAAATAACAGTAAGCAGTATTTATAAGACCGGCTTTAGTTAAAATTTTGGTCGTCTAATAAACCTATACGGAAATTTCAAATTCTCGCAGAGCTTGGTTCAGCGAAGTTTTTTTGTCGGTACTGTCTTTTCTTTGTCCAATGATCAGCGCACATGAGACACCGAACTCGCCGGCCGGAAATTTTTTAGGAAGTGTTCCAGGGATAACGACCGAGTTAGCTGGGATAAAGCCTTTGTACTCTCTAGTTTTTGAACCCGAAACATCTAAAATTTTTGTGCTGGCGGTAATGGTGACGCCGGCTCCTAAGACAACTCCTTGTTCAAGATGCGCACCTTCAACTACAATAGATCGACTGCCAATAAAGCAATTGTCCTCGATGATCACGGGATTTGCTTGCACAGGTTCGAGCACGCCACCGATGCCGACGCCGCCAGAAAGATGAACGTTTTTTCCGATGCGTGCGCAAGAGCCTACTGTAGCCCACGTATCAACCATGGTGCCGACATCCACATAAGCGCCAATGTTGACGAAGCTCGGCATTAAAATGCAGCCTTTTGCTACAAATGAGCCTTCGCGTACAATCGCTGGGGGAACTACACGTACACCTTCTGTGCCTGTCCATTTTTTTACGGGAATTTTATCTATCCAAGAAATTAATTTATAGGGATGTTGGAGAGACGGGTCATAACCACTCATCTCAATCAAATTCATTTTTGAAATTCTAAAATACAAGAGGATCGCTTTTTTTAACCACTGGTGCGTGAGCCATTTTCCATTTTCAAAAGTGCAGACTTGAAGTTCACCCTGATCAAGTGCCGCAATAGTTTTTAAAATTGTTTGCGTTATGAGCGGTTCATCCAGAGTTCCTGAGTCGAAAGCCTTATTGATAATATCTGCATCGTTCATTTGGAGTGCTTCCTCTCTGTGGCTTTTAGTGCCTCGATAATAGCAGGTATGTGCAAACGTAGAACATCTGGAATTTTTGAGCCACGTTCGATTTCGTAAGTGAGGGTCGGCATGTCTCGTTCAAGCCCACAATAAGTTCCTAAACATCCCGGAGTTGGATATCCAATTTGTTCATCGATACGATAACCCGTCATAAGACTAATAGCATTGGCTTCTTCCATACATTTCCCGTTTACATTTAAAACGGGAAACCACGAATGAAGACTTAAAACAAATTTGGGTTTGTAGTGCGAAAGAAATTGAACCAGCGATTTATTTTCTGACTCGCTGTTGGGAAACGGTCCGGGAGGATACTTTTTATTAAATGCCTTTTCATTCCAATCGTTGGTCGGGAGATTACGATTGAGATCAACACCGTTACCATTTAAACGATTTTGGTTAAGAACGCCATCCATGTTGAACGCGGGAATAATCGTGAGGTCCAACTGAAAAGGAAAGGAAATCAAAAAATGTTCGATCAAACCATGAGCCGCAGCGGTGCCTTCAATTTCGTTTCCGTGAACGCCACCTAAAATTAATACTCGTGGGCCCGTACCACCAAACTTGTGGGCAAGTATCGGAAGACCTTGTGCTGAATGTCCAAAGACAAAGCTTTTCACTGCGAACGACCTCGTGTATGTTCTTATTGATGAAACCTGAAGAGTCGATTTCGGTCAAGAAATTCGGTGGAACATCCATGGGTTCTGTCGAGAGAATTCAGAATGTTGCTAAACGAGTCATTCGTGACCAACAAAAAGGTATGCGATCGGTTGTGGTGGTATCGGCAATGGCCGGAGAGACAAATCGTCTCGTGGCGATGGGCGAACAGATTTTTCCGGGTTATCGAGGCGCGGCTTACGACATGTTGATTGCGACGGGAGAGCAGGTTTCTGTTGGTCTGTTGAGTATGGCATTAGAAAGTTTAGGGGTTAAATCACGACCTTATCTCGCGCACCAGTTAGGAATCTTAACGGATTCAACATTTTCGAAAGCACGAATTCAAAATATTAATACTCAAAAAATTCTTGCCGATGCGGAAAGGGGAATTATTCCCGTAGTCGCCGGGTTTCAAGGGATGGATTCAGATTTTAATATTACAACGCTAGGTCGAGGTGGTTCTGATACCAGTGCGGTGGCAATCGCTGCCGCTTTAAAAGCTAAAGAGTGCGAGATTTACACTGATGTGCCTGCGGTTTTTACTGCAGACCCTCGCCTTGTTCCAAAAGCAAAAGAAATTCCAAAACTGTCGTTTGAAGAAATGATGGAAATGGCGTCGCTAGGATCTAAGGTACTACATATACGCAGTGTTGAGATTGGCGCTAAACATAATGTTAAAATTCACGTTCGTTCTACATTTGAAGAACGCGAAGGAACTTGGGTTGTTCCTGAAGGAGAAATTATGGAGAATCCTGTAGTGACAAGTGTTACACATGAAGCCCTAACGGCCGTATTGAAGGTGTTCCCGTTACCGCACGGATCACAAATTTTAGCCGAAATTTTTGAAGAGTTGGCGAAACAAAGCGTAGTGGTCGATATTATTACGCAAAGTCATTCCGAACACGGCCAGCGGTTGGCGTTTTCTATTCCTGTTGAAGACATTGCCGCGGCTCAAAAAATTGTTAAACAAAAAATTCCTAATGCAGAAATTGAAGTGATGAATGATGTGTCGAAAGTGAGCATCGTAGGAGTAGGGATGAGAAACCATCCGGGAGTCGCAGCGCGCTTTTTTAGAACACTGGCGGCAAAAGGAATTGAAATTCATTTAGTGACGACGTCGGAAATCAAAGTGAGCGCAATCGTAGATAAGAAACATTTGCAATTAGCCGCTCAAGAGCTTCACTCCGTATTTTCTTTGGACGCTTAAATGCCGATGAATTACAAGGGCTCGCATTTATATTTCGGAAAATATAAAGTAGAAACTTTGGCTAAGAAGTTTGGAACCCCTACGTATATTTATGATTTAGATTTGATTGCCCAAAACATACAGAAGCATATTTCGGCGTTTCATGGGAATGTCGGCATTCATTATGCTATGAAGGCGAACGCGAATCCGCAAATTTTACGACTGATGAAGAAAAAGAAAATCGGCATCGACGCGGTTTCAGGCGGAGAATTGCTCTGGGCGCTGAAGCATGATTTTGTCGCGCAAGATATTATCTACTCAGGCGTTGGTAAGTCGTCAGAAGAAATTGAATTGGCTCTACGTAAAAATATTAAACTCATTAATGTCGAAAGCCCGGCAGAGCTTATAAGAATTGCCCTCATTGCGAAACGCCTTAAAAAGAAAGCGCGCATTGGTATTCGTTATAATCCTGATGTGAGTGTGGATACTCATCCATATATTACAACAGGTTTTCGTGAAAATAAATTTGGAATGGATAAGTCGTTTCTTCCGGAATTGAAAAATTTGCTGACGAAAAATAAGAAGCATATACTGCTCGAAGCGATTTCACTGCATATCGGATCGCAACTTAAAAATTTGTCGCCTTTGAGTGAAGCTATTTTAAAAACAAAACCAGTTTATAAAGAGTTTCAAGAGTTTGGTCTTAAGTATTTTGATATCGGCGGTGGCATCGCGATTGATTATCATGATGACACTGAATCGCCTCCGTCGTTCGTAGAGTATGGTCAAATGGCGCAAACGCTATTAAAAGATTTAAATTGCAAAATTTTGTGTGAGCCCGGCCGCGCATTAGTAGGCGGAGCGGGTGCTTTGCTGGCTAAAGTTGAATACATAAAATCTACGCCGTTTAAAAACTTCGCCATTGTAAATACCGGGATGCACCATTTAATTCGTCCTTCACTTTATCAAGCTCATCATAGAGTCTTGGCGGCGAATCGACACCAGGGCGAAACGCTCACCTACGATGTGGTTGGTCCTATTTGCGAATCGTCAGATTTTATCGCAAAGTCCAGAATTATTTCAAAGT
Source organism: Bdellovibrionales bacterium (assembly GCA_021731045.1). Taxonomy (GTDB): domain Bacteria; phylum Bdellovibrionota; class Bdellovibrionia; order Bdellovibrionales; family JAKFYE01; genus JAKFYE01. Next base: position 174,431 of record JAKFYE010000022.1, read on the forward strand.
TAGAAGCCGATGATGTCGTAGCGATTTGTGAGGCAGGCGCTTATGGATTTACTATGGCCAGTTTTTATAATCTTCATCGGCTACCTAAAGAAATAACTCTTTACAAGGGCCGAGCAACAGAGACAAAGCCTATGCTTATAAAGGATTTACTCTAAATCTTCCAATTAGGTATTCAGGTACAACGGGCACCTACAACATACTAAATGTTTAACGGTAAGTGACTATTATCCCGAGTTCGCAGCGTGACTTCAGACAATTAGAAACCGCGCTTGATCTTTGTTGTACCCAAAGCCCTCAAATTTATTAATCTCAATATAATCTCGAAGATTTAAAAACCCTTTAAAGCTAGTCACGATACGAGTAAAAGGCTCCGTTTTGGCCGACTTTGAAACCGGGAAAAATATTTGCCAGGAATTGGCGTGGCGGCTTCAAGGGGGCGTTGGAGCCCCAACAGCCGCCTGCTGGGTTTTTAGGTAAAATATTTTTTGGGTCAGCTGCATCGTGATTTTGGCGACGATGGGTTAGAGAAGGATGGGTTTAAGTTTGAAGCTGGGTGAAGATTTGAGTTCGGTGTTGGTAGTGTGAGGTAAGATTGTACTGATAAGTATATTTACCTGTCGCGCGACAGGTGAATTCTAGAGTGTAAAGTTCTAGCGGCCAGGAAAATTCAGAAGAGTTATCGTGGTGAGTGGAGATTGTTTTCTATTTAAATATTTTTTGATAATGGATATTTGCCTGTCGCACGACGGGTAAATATTATTAGAATAATTATTTGTTTTTCTTTGAAAAATACTTGACGTGTTTTTTGTTTCTTATTTGTTTGATTGTGGAGTTTAAATAAGTCTGGTTTTTGTTTTGGTGGTTTTGCTTTTATCTTTTAATCTCTAGTGCGTAATAAAGTTATAGCTGCATTTTAAATTAATCC
>JAKFYE010000015.1 GCA_021731045.1 Bdellovibrionales bacterium
GAAGGCTACATGGTTCTCTTGATGACCGTAGCCCTGAAATGTTTATACGCGATTGGGCCGCTGGTTTAGCAACACAACACGTCGTGTCTGCTTAGTTAGCCCTGTATGGAAAAAAGGGGTTGAAAGGTCATTACCAGTACATATCTTCGTATTTGGGTCATCAGTCTGTAGATAGAACATGGAAAAACTATCGAGATACAGAAACGGCAATGGTTCCTAACGAGCAAGAATTGGTTAAATTAAGGTTGGTAAAGGTAAAGAAAGAGCAGAAAGCGTCTTAGGTCTGCTCTGGATGTTATTTCTAGCCAAGTTCAACTTGGCTTGGTAAAAACTACCTCCTATGGACATCGGTAGAAACGACCCCTGCTCTTGTGGCAGTGGGAAAAAATATAAAAAGTGCTGCTTGGTTGAAACCCAACCAAGCCAAGATGAATTTAAGAAACATCGTTGGTCTACTATTCAAGTTGGGCTTATTGATAAAATCTTAAAACACGCTGTAAAAATCTACGGACCAGATGCTATCCATGAAGCCTACAACGAATTCCAGCTTTACGAGACCGAGGATGGCTTTGACACTGAGTCTAAAGAGCTTCCTATCTTTATGCCCTGGTTCTTTTACGAATGGTATCCTGACCCTGAAAGTAGTTTGTTAGAAGGTGCTCCAGAAATTCCCCCAGCTCAATCTTTGGCAGAAAGCGGTCGTGGGATATCTTCTGATGAAGAGCAGTACCTTATCAAGTGCTGCGAAACTTCATTTAGTTTTTTTCAAATCTTAGATGTGGTTCCTGACAAGTCGCTTAGGCTCAAAGATATTTTAACTGAAGAGCACCACAATGTTTTAGAAAAGAAAGCCACTCAAGGAGTTCAAAAAGGTGACATCTTTTTTGGTAAGGTCATGTCCATTGATGACATCGACATTTTAGAGGCTTGTGCTCCAATCATTATAAGACCCGATTTTAAATTGAGAATCATTGAGTTTAGAAAACTCATTCAGATGCAAAACAAGGTCATTGACCAAGAAGTGCTTCATCATTGGGGTGTTGAAGTCTTAGAGATGTATCGTACCATTTATGAAGCCTTAATGAATCCTAAACAGCCTATTCTTACAAACACTGATGGGCATTTGATGATTCCCCATAAGCTTACGTTTGATATTGAAAACCCTCAATCCACATTTGAGGCTCTTCATAAACTTTGCTTTAACGAAACTAAGGACGAACTTCTTGAGCAAGCTAAGTATGACAAGAAGGGTAATTTCGTGGCTGTTGAATTTCCTTGGCTCAAAAAAGGAAACAAAAAACATAAGGGCTGGGATAATACGGTCTGGGGTCATATCAATATTGATGGGACCAAGATGACTGTAGAAGTGAACTCCAAAGAACGAGCTAAAAAATTCCAAGCTGAATTAAAAAAACTGATGCCAACTGGATGGAATTTAAAATCAACCGTGATTGAATCCATCGAATCACAAATGAAAAAAGCTAAGCCTAGCCCAGCGGACAAGCTCGATAGAGAAAAAGAGCAAGCCAAGATGTTGGAGAATCCAGAAATTCGTCAGCACATGGAAAAGATGATGAAAGCTCATTGGGATAATTGGGTTATGGAACCAATCCCTGCTCTTGGGGGACTGAAGCCAGTTGATGCAGTTAAAACTAAAGAGGGTCGTGAAAAGCTTGATGCTTTACTAACTCAGTTTGAAAGAGACGCTGCTGCTCGTCCAATCTTAGGGCAGACAGTTGAGACCATCAAAGAAGTCAAAGCAAGGCTTGGGCTATAAGCTATCTTTACGAAAAATTTCCATTTTAAAAACTACTTAGGCGGAGGGTAGCGTTCAAATTCAGGCAGGTTGTGTGCTTTAGTCATCCAAGTAATTCTCTCTGCTGTTTGAATGTGACATCTAGCTGGTAACTTGTTGGGTTCATTGAGTGTCCCTGTTTGGATATCAATAATACCTGGAAGTATCTCAGCATTTTTGTAAAACAAACCAGTTCCACATTGCGGACAAAACTCTCTACGAGCATGTTCTGAAGACTTATAAACTTTAGTTTCGCCAACGACTTTAACACAGTTTTCAGGGAACATAGCCCATCCAACCATAGGAGCTCCAGCACAGCGTCTACAATCACTACAGTGGCATAAAGCGTGAGTGATGGCCTCGCCAGTTACCTCGTACTTCACTAGACCACAATGACACTGACCCTTCATGCTGCCTCCCATTGGATTGAGTTTTGATTTAGTTACCTAAAATCCACCGAATTTATTAAAAACTTTTGCAACGATGAGGGCACTGCCAAATGCTTTAACAAAAGCTGCCAATGTCCAAAACAAGCTAATGGACATTGGAATTGGTAAATAACTATAAGTGGCAATTTGTGGCATTGCCATGACTAGACCAAGACCGAAACCAAATGGAGCTGCCTTCTTACACTCCTTATCTGGTCCCACTATCGGGTAAAAAAATGCAACGGCTAGAGAAAATAGAATTTGCCCCAGAAACATGACTGCCATATTAGACTCTGCTTGTGGACGCCAAACGCTTATCGTAGCGTCGTAAAGTCCTTTCATCAAAAATCCATGAACTAAAAATTCAAAAATAAATACAAATACGAATGCGACCGCTCCGCCTAAAAGCATCCCCTTCATCATTTTACTATTATTACTCACAACGACTCCTAGTATTGACTACATCAAACCCTTTAAATTGTCCTCTGATGTAAAATTGAAGTCAACCTTTGCAAGGAGCGTTCGAGTCCCTAAAAGCTGATATGTATTCAGCTTACTTCAATATTCTTTGCAAGTGTTTTAAATTTGATTCCATTTGCTTGTACAACTGTGACTGTAACATGGCCAGTTTTGCTAGTGTTAATATCTCGAACTACGCCAGATTTTCCAGAGTGAGTTCCTGCAATAACCGTACACTTTAAACCATCTGAAATTTTTTTCTTTCTTGCTTTTTTTGCCATACGCTTCCTTTGCTTATTTCGTTAAGCCTGGATTTCTGGCGGCTTCGACGAGTACGTCCTTTAATGTTTTTAGGTTTATGTCCTCAAGAGTTTTAAAGCTGATACAGCTACGACCAACTTTTACTTTGCCTAACTTTTTCTTGTGCTTCTCAGCCACATACTGACCATCAACTACAGCACAGACGTAGATGCTCACATATTGCTTTTGATTTGCTAAGGCAATAATGGGCCAATCAATAATTTCTTTCTTGTAATTACTGTACTTAAACTTTCCATATCCAATCATATTGTTGGCAAAATATGGCTTAAGCTTTGGCACTGCTTTCTGGATGAAACTATGTAAATATTGAACTGTCTCATATCTCTCAACAGGTACAGCAGCTAAATAATCTTTTACAGTCTCTGCTTTTACCTTTTTAAACATGTTCATTTTTGAATCCTTTCAATTTTCAACACAAATTAGATGCGAATACCTTGCCTCTAAAATGACAAAAACTATCTAAATCTTGCCTTTATATCTCGTATCAACAATTTAGCATCGTGCTTGAGGTCCTTTGGAATCCTTTTCCAATCAAAATCCTCAACAGCTCCAATCAAGGATGTGGCCATGTTTAGGTTGAGTCGGTTTGGGTATGCTTGCACAAGCTGTTCAAAAACTACCTCCCAACCTTTTGAACGCAACTGCCCAAGTGTGGATATCCCTATTGATTTAAGCTCTTCAGAGCTGACCTTCCCAATATTTCTTGCTTGTCTAATAGGGGTTGAGTTCGTTTTGGCCTTGCTGCTTTTAGCTTTAGGTTTCTTATGTGGAAGACCCTCTGTAAAATTTAGACCAAGTTGAATCCATTTTTTTAGATTTGTCTCTGACTTGAAGCCATCCTCATTAACAAAAATAAAGCCTTTCATCGGCTTTCCTGTAATATCCATCACTTTAGCGTATTTCATCTTAAGGACTGATTCATACTGTTCTGGACCCACACGGACCATGAGCTTATTTTTATCAATGCCACACAACATGTTTCCGTTGTGCATAAAGCAAATGCCACCGAACATATTTTTAATTTCGATTTTCCTTTTTGCCTTTAATATTTTTGTGATTCGTTTTTCAAGTTCTAAATTGTAAGACATCTCAAACCTCTGAAAACAATTCTAAGCACTTTCGCTATTTCTTTGAAGACCAATTCTTTTCCGCCGAATCCATACGACCAGAGACCAGTTTCCAAAGTAATCTAGCAGGCCCTTTTGAGGTTCGGAGTTATCGAAATAGTTGCTAGTAAATGCGCTATGTTAGAGATTTCGTTTTTATAGCTCCATAAAGACAGATAATTATAGCAATAAACATTCCTAAAATTCCTGGTAACCCGACCGGTGGAAAGTCAGCAGGTGCGCCAGCCGCACCTTTTACCGCCAGTCCGATTGGAAGTAATATTCCCGATATTGTTGCCCAAGAAGCAAATTCTTTTGACCGATTTGAGAGATTTAACTTATCAATAAGAAGACCAATAATCATGTTAAACATTGATATTGGCATGCCATGAGAATGGCCCTCCCTCAGATAAAAGCGAACCATACTCATGATGTGGTCACCATTGCGATTTGCATATGTTGCATCAAAAGTTCCCCCAAGAGCAAAGCCTCCAATAGCAGCAATTAACATAAATAAAAACCCTGCGATGATATTTTTTCTTCCGACCTTCATTGTTCCTCCTTAAATTCAATCAAACTACTATTAAGAATAAAATTTTTCTAGATTCTCAAGGCAACCCTGCCATCCGTGTTGATGCTTTTCTTTTGCTTCGACACTCATGAATTGTTCGTGTGTAAGAGTCACCTCAGTTCCTCCATCTACATCCTTCAGCGTAACTGTCACCAACGTCTCAGCAGTTGAATCCCCCTGCCATTGCCAGGTAAAGCTAACTAACTCATTGGGAATAATTTTTTTATATGTTCCTTTAGCTGTGGGATTAACAAGCTGCCCACCCATATCGCCCTTCATTTCTACACTGTATGCTCCACCTACACGCAAATCACTTGAAGCATTTGGCACTTTCATTTCTCCTGGAGCATACCACTTCTTCATCAACTCAGGCTGAGTCCACGCTTCGAATACTTTCTGCCTAGAAGCCTTAATTACTTTCTTCAGAACCAGTTTAATGTTCTCGCTCATTTTTTCTCCTCTAATAATGCTTGAAGGGCATCAAGACGCTCACTCCAAAAGTGTTTATAATATGAAAGATCGAAATTTACTTGTCGCTGTCAGACAAGAAAAAATAAAGGTCCAACACTACTTCTGCTCGACTTATCTTATGCGAGGCTTATTACTTTTGTGCTGGCGTTATGGTAACAGAGATTCACTCTGCATTTTGTGGCGTTCCGCTTGAGTCTTCTGGCCTTCGTTTCTCAAGTGCTCGTTCTGTGAATATACGTCTCTTCCTTAAAATTTGCCGTTGGCCCCGAACCTTGTCGTCTCTCGTTTGGTGAATTCCAATGCTTTTATTTCACGGTCCACGAGTTGGAACTAACCTGATATGTTTTTGATACAACGAAGTTCTGATCAACGGGGCCACATTTCCGATTGTTGTGACCAATATCTCTAAGCTTTTATATTAAATTCATATTTCGTCTGCGCGGCCTGAATCTAAGCAACTCTTTCCTCGGCCTCCCAAATATCAAGCTGCACTTGCAGATTCATCCACATCTTTGGATTGGTTTTAAGAACCTTGCTTGTTAAAACTGCGAAATCCGCGCTCATCGCTCTTTTTCCGCTGATGACTTCATTTAGCTTAGTCTGCATCGTTGATTTTTTAGCAAGTCCATTGGACGCCTTAACAAGTAGTTCGGCGAATGCAGACTGACTGTAGCCTAATTCGTCTAACCAAAGCTCCTTAAGGATTTCTCCTGGATGAGAGGGTCTTCGCGAAGGGCGTTCTTTTTTTAACTTTGCCATATAAACTCCTAGTGATAGTTTTCAATCTTAACGTTAAAAAACTCGTTCTTTTCAAACTGGAAAGTAATTCGCCAGCCTGAAGTTTTATGAATATCGATAGCCCAATCACCCTTTCGGGCACCCTGCAAAGGATGCAACCGAACGCTTGGAGGGAAGCCATCTCGTTTTAAATCGTCTAAAGTCTCAACGGCTTCCATAACTTCCAATAGATGAATAGCTCTCATCCAGAATTGCTTCGGAAGGCCCTTGCTGCTTCCTTTATGGAATAGATCCGCGGCTATCTTATTTCCAAAGTCTCTAATCAAGCAGAGAATCCTCCAATTCCATACCATCATACTATATTACGGTAATACCGTAAAGATGTATTTTCGGTGCCCCATCAAGTAATCCTCAATTGCTATGTATTCTTAATAAAGCACCTATTTGAGCACAGAAGAAAAGTCGCAAAATTGATTAAAATACATATGTCGGGCGGCATTCTGTGGCTTGCCATTCAACTCCCCAAAGTTATATATTTATCAGAGGTGCAGGTTCCAATTCTGGCCGCCTCCACCATTTTCAGAGTTTGAGAACCCGGGTCGTCCCCCGGGATTCTCGACACTCAGAACTTGGTTTTTGATACTGGTTTGGATGAGTTAGTCTTCGCCGTCTCGATGAAGCGGCAAATCCAAGATTGCAAAATGGGGACGATACCCCCCAAGGGAGATGGAATGAGTGAGAGCATTGAGTTTTTAAGTGCAGTTTTACTGGTTTCAAAGGATCCAAAAAGACTCGCTAATTTTTATCGTGAAGTGGTCGGACTTCCCCTGGAAGACGAAGAGCACGGTGAAACAGAAAAACACTATGGATGCGAGTTGGGCGATCTTCATTTCGCAATTCATCCCCTAGCGAACTTTGAGGGAGCAGGATCTGGTGTTGGGTCGGTAAAACTGGCCTTCACGGTTTTCGACATGGCTGGATTTGTGAAGAAGATTGAGTCAAAAGGAATTAAACTTGCGTACCCACCTAAAGATACGGGCTTTGCACTGATGACTGCATTTAGTGATCCCGATGGCAACTACATCGAATTTACGCAACTGTCGGATCGTTGGTTTAAGCACCTCGAAAGCAGAAAGCAAAAAGGTATTGATGTTGTCTCACGCTGGCAAAAGTCTAAGAGCTAGATCATGGGTTCTCCAAACATCAATCACATTCATATCGGAACTAAGTAGCAGTAGAACGGACTGACTTTTGGTAGCGGCATCAGGTCAAGTTGTCGGCACGGTCTTAGCTTTGCCTTCAACTATGCCTCGAAAAAAACTTATTTATACAAGTGAAGTTAAATATCATATTTACGCTCGCTCAAATAATCGCGAGTGGTTTTATATTCCGGCGGATCTTACAGGGGTTCGGTTATCTTTGATTCACCACACTTTGCTGCTTGTTTAAAGTATGTTCTTAGAAATCCTGTATCGGCGGGACTCTCTGAAACCGTGCAGGGGTATAAATATACTGGCGCTGCCGAGTTAGATGCACGGGGACTAATCTTATCTTCGCCAATGGAAGCAAAATGTCTTTTTTTAAATTCACAACATCCGATAGAGCGGTTTAACCTTGCAGATTCATCATAGAGGCAAAAACAAATAAAATCAGCTCTTAAAAAAACTGTGTTTATTCTAAAGAGCCGATCCCGTAGGAAGCTTATAGTTTGACAACCTGCTGCTACCAAAAGTCAGTCCGTACTTCTTAATTAAAAAGTTGATTTGATCCAAAGTTCTGAAGTACAAATCCAGAAATGAAATAAAAATTGAGAGCAAAAACGTTGAGCCTAAAAGCTTGGTCTCTAGTTTCTTTCGGACTTTTTTGTGAGGTGAGACGATGAATCTAAATGAAATTTCTGAGCGACTCGGTAAGGTTAGTGACATCTACGCAGAGAAGTTTGGCATCCGTCGTGACGATGACTGGTTCGTTTTAAAAATTCAAGAGGAACTTGGGGAGCTGTCAGCTGCATATCTCAAGCTGACCCAGCGAGCTCGAGTTGGGCAAGACTCCCAAACAGAGCTAGATAAAAATCTTCGAGATGAAGTTGCGGATGTTGTTGCGATGACTCTGCTGTTTGCCAAACACCGTGGTATCGACGTTGAACAAGCGATCAAAGACAAATGGTTTCGGTATTTGTGAGACTATGATGACTTTTGCAACCGAAAGACTTCTCCTCAGAAACTATAAAACAGAAGATTGGGAACGTGTGCATATCTATGGCGCGGATCCTGATTTTTCAAAATATGAGCTTTGGGGCCCCAACACCTTAGAAGACACCCGTAAATTTGTAAGAGAGATGGTCGAGCAAGCCGAAACTCATCCACGATACAAATTTGATTTCGCAGTTTGCCTGAAAGAAAGCCGACTATTAATTGGTGGTTGTGGGATTCGCTGTGAAAGCGAATTAAGCCGTGTTGCAAGCCTCGGTTGGGCAATCAGTCCTGAGTTTCAAAATACGGGCTACGCGACAGAAGCAGCAAAAGCTTTGATTGAATATGGCTTTCAGAAGCTGAACCTCTATGTTATCTATGCGACATGCGATACCAGAAACGCTCCTTCGTATCGGGTAATGGAAAAGCTCGGGATGAAAAAAGTGGGCGTCATTAAAGGCACTAAAGAAGTTAAAGGACGCATCCGAGATTCTTACCGATACGAAATATTGCCTTCACAGGTGAAGGGGAATTAAATGGTTATTCGTTCCCTCGGTCGCCGCACCGACCTCATTTTTGCGAAGTTCTCGGGATCGGTTATAGATAAAGGCTCCTACACACTCATCCAAACACCTAACAATCCGGGCTATCATTGGGGTAACTACATTGTCTTTGATCACGTTCCCCAGAAGGGTTCACTGAAAAAATGGACCGAGTTATTCAACAGTGAGTTCGGCTATTACTCAGAACCTCATCACTATGTTTTTACCTGGGACGCCGGAACGGACAATAAGGGCGATCATCAAGAATTTTTGGACGCTAATTTTGAGCTGGATTCTGCAACGGTTCTGACATCAACGAAACTGAATCCACCTCCTCACATAAACGATCAAGTACAGGTACGAAGAATTTCTTCGGACAAAGATTGGGCCGAAGTGATCCAGCTACAAACCATGTGTGCAGATCCAAAATTTATGAACGACTACTATGCGCAGTTTAAGCAGCAACAAATGGCCTCCTACCGCAAAATGTCCGAAGCCGGAATGGGATCGTGGTTTGGCGCATTTATAGATGACAAATTAGTTGGTGATCTTGGGATTTTCTACGAAGGCAATATTGGCCGCTACCAAAATGTTGGAACTCATCCTGATCACAGGCGACAAGGTATTTGCGGAAGTCTTGTCTATCAAACTGGATTGTTAGCTTTTGATGAGTACGGCGTGGACCATTTAGTTATGGAAGCCGACATCGACTATCACGCCGCAAAAATTTACGAATCTGTAGGATTTAAACGCATCGAGGTGAACCACTCGCTGAGCTGGTGGAAAGATAAAGCAATGGAAACAAAGGATATTTGAAATAAGATGTATTTACCAAAACACTTTTCTCAGGATGAAGATGTTAAAGTTAGAAAGCTGATAGATCAAAACGGATTTGTCACGCTACTCTCTTATCCAAAAAACGAGCAGCCCTTTATCAATCACCTGCCCATTATTTTTAGCTCACAACCAAACGAAGAAGACATTCTTCTTGGACATATGGCCAAAAGAAATCCTCAGTGGATGCATTTTAAAGAAAATCCAGGTTGCACTATTATTGTTAGCGGGGGCCACACGTACATCACACCAAGGTGGTATAAATCTGGTAGAGATGTTCCCACATGGAATTATGCAATTGCTCATTTACACGGAAAAATTGAACTGATTGAAGGCTTTAATGAACAGGTTGAAATTTTAAAACAGCTTTCTCGTTTTTACGAAAGTCCAAGTCCAACTCCATGGGAATTTGAACTTCCTGATGATCTTCTAGATCCAAGCGCCCTGACATCCGCAATTATCTCGTTTAAGTTTCGCATCGAAAAAGTTGAAGCCAAGTTTAAACTTTCCCAAAACCGTCCCCAGGAAGATCGTGACGGCATTATTGAAGGATTGTTAGAACGAACGGATGATATGAGTAAATCCGTAAGAGACATGATGTTAGAAAAAGAATAACACGTCTCTTGGTAAACCGAAAAATACGGGGGAGTTATAAGTGATTGCGAAAGTCGTGAAGTTAAGCAGCAAGTATAAAACAATGTGCTAACTTATAAACAAGAAACATTTGGAGATAGGTTTTAATGAAACGGCACGTTTTGACATTTACACCAAGCCCAACCCTTGATTTGGGTGGTATTGTTGACCAAATAGAACCCAATGAAAAAAGCTACGTTCATGATCAAACCAAATCCCCCGGTGGAAACGGAATCAATGCGGCACGAATATTGACACGCCTGCGAATCCCGACGATTGCAAGCGGTTTTGTCGGCGGCGGTATTGGTACAGAAATTAAATTTTTGCTGAATGGGGAGAAAGTAAAAAATGAGTTCATACCAATTAAGGGGCACTCACGTATATGCGTCACGGTTTCCAATCGAAGCGACCATCAGCAAACACGTTTGACTTTTCCCGGCCCTAATATTTTGCCAAATGAAAAAATGTCTTTGTTTAAGTTGCTCAAAAGTGATCACGGAATTGAGCTTCTCCTTATTGGGGGATCCTTGCCCGGTGGATTTCGAATTTCCGACGCTAAAAGAGTTATAAAAATCGCTCAGAAAAAAAACGTTCCTTGCCTTGTCGATTGTCCCGCGAAAATTTTGCGCGAACTGATTCCTGAGCGGCCTTTTTTTATCAAACCAAATCTATCAGAATTCCAAGAAACTCTTGGCTCGAACGCAAAGAGTATTCACTCTGTTCACAAAGCCGCAAGAAAACTCTTAGATAAGATCCCTTATGTGTGCGTTTCGTCTGTTGAGGAAGGCGCCCTCTTGGTAACTAAAGACGGAGCCTACTTCGGGCGGATCCCAAGAGTGAACATTAAGTCCACGGTGGGGGCTGGTGATTCTATGGTGGGCGCCATGACCGCACAGTTTTTTCTGAAGAACAAATTCGATCAGGATATTTTACGATGGGGACTCGCCGCAGCCGCCGCGACGTTGTCCCACCCCGGAACCGCCTTTGGAACCGCCCGAGAGATACGAAATCTATACGATAAGACAAGGGTTGTTGCCATCCAGTAATTCAAATACACGGGCTACGGTGCCCGTGTATTCTTTTTTTGAAAAGTCGATAATCTGAATATTTTAGATCAAACTACTAGATGTCGAAAAACTTAAATATAGCATCGCCATTTAAAGATCTAACGTTAAATAAATATTTACCTTTTGGCATTTTAGGTAGTTGGATATCTTTGCTAAACGGATAATTTCCCGGCACACATCGGTAACCATCTGGTGTTTCAATAATAGGAAGGATCGTAACAACGTTGTTTCCTTCTTCTATAACTCTCAACTCTTTGATCCGTGGACAATTGTTCGTGTAATGCCCGCTTATTGATAAAGTTGAGCTACCATCGGTATTTGTTTTAACCTGAGCATCCGCAACTGGTGCATACAAATAATCATCGGCAGCAGATGTTGTAGAAGCCTTAACAGGCAATCTGCCCAGCTCAAATCCAGCTTCATTGACCACTCTATATTCGCCAGGACGAAGGATTCCCACGTTTAAAACTTTATGAAAAGGTACAACCATAAAAAGACATGCAATACCTCTATATTTATAAACCTGTTGTTTAAGAGTAATTGTCATGTCTTCTGTGCTCACGGTTGCCGATGCTGGGCCGGTACGAAAACATGTGCTCGGCAATTCACCCTCAATAACGATTTGAACATTGTCATTTCCGTCAAAGCCGAGAGGAATATAGCTTCTTGAAAGATCATAGCGAACGAGTTGAGGATTTGTGTATTGTGCGAGTGCATTTGCTGAGGCAAAAGCTGTCATTATAAATGCAAATATTAATTTTTTCATTTTTATGTTCCTTGTTTGGTAAGCGTTGTTTCAGTTTTTTAGTTTTCGCATAAAGACTACGTTTAGGCTCTTTTATCTAGTATCTCTTTTTTAATTATGATTTCTCTGCATACATTCCCCCTTATCAATTGTTTGATGACATGAGAGAATACAAATCACTTGCCAATTCTCTGAAGGACTTTAACTTCATTTGACGATAAACCCTGAGACAATTTGTCTATCCTTCACAAAATTTTGCGACATCTTATCCTCAATTTTTGAAATCCTAAAAGTTCGCCGCGGCGAGCCTAACTTCAGCACAGTTGACAGTCTCTACTATCCAGTTTTCTATTCGGATATTCTGTGGCTCTAATAATTTTTAGATAATTATGAAAATTAAAATCGATGGCTACGAAATTAATGATGATAAATCTCAGCTCCAGCTGAGCGCTGTTCATGCACTGTTAAAAGATGCCTACTGGTGCAAAGGGATTCCTGAAAAAACGGTTGCGGTGGCCATCGAGTCTTCACTCTGTTTTGGTGTTTATAAATCTAATACTCAAGTTGGTTTTGCTCGAGTCATTACTGATGGCGCCACCTTCGCTTGGCTTTGTGATGTCATCATTGATGAAAAACATAGGGGTCAAAATCTTTCAAAAGAGCTGATGAAAGCCATTTTGAAACATCCTAGTTTGCAGGGCTTAAGACGAATTTGCCTAGCTACAAAAGATGCGCATAAATTATACGAACAATTTGGTTTCAAAGTCACCGAGTCGCCGCAAAACTGGATGGAAATTAAAAACAACAGCATCTATTTGCAATAATATTGTGTCACATTAAAAGACCAGCCGCCAACTTTCAAAAGTGATTTAGGCTCTCGTGCTTTTTAAGATTCGTTTTAGCTCATGAGAAGATTTTCTGAAATATGAAGACAGATGCTTTTATCGTTCTACCGGAACTAAAAAATAAACTAGATTACGTCAGTGGAGTTTCAATTTTATAAACGTAGGATTTTTTGGGTGGCGCGTAGGACACAGAAATTTCTTGCACTCCAGTATTGATGCCACCTATTTTGAGCATGGCTTTTTGAGATCGCGTGTTACCTATACCCACATGAAAATATATCGTCTTCACAAATTTTAAAGCGTAGTTCACCATTAATTTCTTAAGTATTCTATTGTAGGTGCCGCCCCAATAGTGTCTAGACAAAAATGTGTATCCGACGACGACAGATGAATTTGCTGGGGAGTATTCATAATACCGAGAGGTCCCTATAATTTTAGACGTCTTGCGATCAATAATCGCCAAAGCGCCCTTTGAATCCATGGCTTCTTTAAAAAACATTTTAAATACTTCTATTTTATGTCGATCTGGTTGCGGGTGCACTTCCCAAATGAGGGGATCAGAAGCTGCGCTAAGTAATTCATTAAAATCATCGTGCTTGAGTGGCCTAAGTTCTAAAAGTTCACACGTTAAAATAGGTTGAAGATTAAGCATGCTTAATTTTTCTAAGTATTCATAGAAATTACCAGTTAAATCGTGACATTTTTTTTATCCTTGTTTGAAATGAAGTGACTCAAAGGAGAAAATTTATTTATGCCAGGTACAATTCAATTACATCGAGTTTTAAGTGCGCCACCAGAAAGAGTTTTTAAGGCCTTTATCAATCCTGAAGCAATGGCTAAATGGCTTCCACCGCATGGCTTTACAGGCAAAGTTCATTCAATGGACGCTCGTGTGGGCGGCAATTACAAAATGTCGTTTACCAACTTTACAACAGGCAACAGCCATTCCTTTGGCGGCAAATATCTTGAGATAACGGAAAACAAAAAACTTAAATACGTAGATAAATTTGACGATCCTAATATGCCCGGCGAGATGCAAGTCACGATTACATTTAATAAAGTGATGTGCGGTACTGAGCTAAAGGTTATTCAAGAGGGAATTCCCGACGCGATCCCAACAGAGATGTGCTATTTAGGATGGCAGCAATCACTCATCTTACTTGCCCAATTGGTCGAACCAGAAATTCCTTGAGACAAAAAGGTGCCTACCACCTTTTGTGGATGCAGCGAATCCACAAAAGGTGGTAGGCACCTTTTTGAAAAGCTCGCCGCGGCGGGCCTAATCCAAGAGCAATTGGCAGTATTCAATATCCACATTTGATTTCGGGATTACGCATATCTTCCTAATTCTATGAACGCTTAAAATGCCGACAATTAACGTCATCCTAATGGAAGTTTTTCATCGAGTTTCCGCCAAATGCTTTAGAGAGCCTCTCGCCCCATCGTCTTGTTTACTACGAATTTGCATATTTTGAATATCAAGGTGGTTTATGATTTTTAAAAAAATACTTCTATTCAGCTTTGTTGTCAGTGTGGCTCTTCCACAAACTTCCTATTCCAATGATTATACCTTTGGTTCGTGCACTTCAAAGGGTGGGTGGACGCAAACGGCGCTGACCCAAACCGCTTCCATTGCGACTCTCATAACACAACTTAAAGATCTACCAGCCTGTAAAGGCATTGAAAGCCTTAAAAGCAATTTGGATCAACTTCAAAATTTACGCTCGCCTACAACTGAAGCCGCACAACGACTACGTATCGAATCTTTACCGAGCGAATTGGCAGCCCTTCGCCAATACAGAACATCTGACCCTTCAACCAAAGATATTGTTTCAAAACTTATTTTAGACAAGAGCTTAGAATCTGCAACTATGTCGACAGCTCAGAATCAAAACTTCTCCTCGATTGATCCTAAACTTATGATGATGAGTGACCGTTTGAGTTCACTCTCTTCGCGTTTTAATTCGTCCGTCGACATTGCGACCGAATCCTTATCTCGCTACTTCTCAACCGTTTCAAATTACAGTGGCTGCTTAATGGCTCGACCTGATCTTGGTGTTCAACTTATAACGGCTTCGGTCGATCTTATTGGAGCTTTTGCTGGTGGAGGATCCGCACTTTCTAAACTCGGAAAGCCACTCGAAGGTTTTTTAAGAATGCTTCAAACATCAAATCTAAGAAACGCATTACGAAAAGCAAACGAGACCGCGTTTTTGTCATCAATCGCGTGTTTAATGGAATCCACATCCGATCTTTATTGCTCGATAGAAGACGCATATCATCTTTCAAACTCAAACGTATCTACAAATACTGAAAACATAGAGCTCAAATTAAAAAATAAGACGGGCAGCAATCCTATTGAAGGGTATTTTTTGATTACTCGTGAGTTACCTGCGATATCAAATTGGATTCAAGCTATTATCTCTGGCGCCACTCCGAACTTTGAAACCGACGCTCAGCAAAAGAATAAAATTTGGAACGGAATTATGGAATTTATCAAGAGCACCAACACCCTGAAATCCATGGTGAACGAGTCTTATATTCAAACTCAGGCTTTGACAGATATTAATCAAAAGAGAAATGCCGTCTATAAACTAATTTTTAGGATTAGCGATACGATTATCGGTGACCAAGGCAGTTCGACAACAAATTACTACACCATCGAAGCCGTTCCACAGTACATGCCCTTTTATCTGATTGGATTGAAAGATATTCCAGAGCCTTGTATTCGACGACCCAACGATCCAGTAAATAAAGTTTTGAACAGTCCGCAAGACTGGATGCTTTCAGGCGGGTCTTATGTTCCTCAATTTCAAGATCCTGAAGCTTTATTTCAAGTTATCCGCGCTCAAATTGACGGATTGATTGCAAGAGCACAAACCGCAGCTTCAGCCCAGTTTCAACAGCGAATGGTATTAGATATGCAAAATTTGTGTGCACAAGGTGTGACAAATGAGGTTGTAACTGTTGAGCAAAGTTTTATAAACGTCGCCAGTTATTTGAACAGACTTGAAGATCGTATCTGGAAAGCTCAAGGTCATGAATTTGGAAACATACAAATGATTCCTCTCATTCGCGACACTCAAAAACGACTTTCAACTATTTTAGAAAAATTTAACACTTACAAGAAAATTTCTCGAAGTTACCAATACAAAAAAACCTCGGCCGATCTACTAGACAGCAGTAAAAAAAGTTGCGAAGCCATTGTGAATGCGGCGTACACGCAATTAAATGTTATGCTTCAGCTCAATACATTTTTAACAAATCGTCTTACAACCTTGATTCGTCATGATTACATCATGAGAGTACGTAATCATGAGTCTATGTCGCCCTATGAACAAGAATTACTAACCGTCTCAGGCGCGGCACTTTTAGAGCGCCTTTCAGAAGTTAACCGTGTTGACGCTAATCGAATTAAGCTTGATCTCGATGGCGCGCAAGTTGCGGCCCAAACAAATCTTGGTCTATTACAACAATCTTTTTCTAATGTCTTAGCTCCTATGATCGAAGAGCTCGGAATGGTCGCTAGTAATTCAAAACCGACAAATGTAAAAATTAATTTTAAACGTCTGGGTCGCTTTTTTGAGGATATCGGACCCGCAGGCCCAGCGGCTCCCTTTATTATTTTTAACCAATGGATGCAATATCGAGAACGTTACACTCTTAAGCCCTGGTTCGCTCCTTATACAAAACAAGGAGCCGATACTTCAAACAATTCAAACGCACAGTACAAAGCTCGTATTTGTATTTTGACGTTAGGTTTCGAAAACCGCGAATCGTTTTATCACCTTTGCGCTGGCAGTGTTTTAAAAAGTGCGTATAGCATTGTAAATAAACCTCAAGATAGAAAAATGAAAACCTCTGAACTTGATGTTTCATACGATGAGTATTTCAAAAAATCACGAGCCAGTGTTACGTCCGCTTATGCCGAGGGATATAAAAATATCTGTGCGTTTCGTGACTTCGATCGTAAAAACCAACGTCATTATTTGATTCAAAATCAAATCAATGCTGAGAAAAAACGAGCTGAAGTCTTTTCAGCCATTGAAGTACAATAGATTTTTGTTAGAGACATTGGTCATGCAAATATGGCAAAAGATGTTATGACCCTAGATCCGATCGCAAAAGGCTTAATTATTGTTGGCATCTGTTTGATATTTTTAGGTATTGCATGGCAAATGGGCTGGCTTCAATCTTTGCGCTTGGGTCGTCTGCCTGGTGATATCGCGATTGAGCGAGAAAATGTGCATATTTATATTCCCCTCACAACGGGCCTTCTGTTGAGCACCTTGTTTGCACTGATCTCTTGGCTATTTAAAAAGAGTTAGAGGCCCGGTGAAATGAAAAAAATTGCGGTTATTGGAAACGGGGGCGGAGGTAAAACGACTTTAAGTCGCCGACTTCATGAGCTCTATCAAATGCCACTCACTCACGTTGATAGCATACAATATACGGCCGGAATGCAGACGCGAAATATTAAAGAAACTCGTATTGCTCTAAATAAAATCGCAGATTCTGAGGAATGGATTATTGACGGATTCGGGCCTATCGATGTGATGGAGAAAAGATTTTTACTAGCCGAGAAGATTGTGTTCGTTGATTTTCCGCTTTGGCGTCATTATTGGTGGTGTACAAAGAGACAACTTAAATCTCAGTGGTCGCCTCGGAGCGAGTTACCCGAAAATTGTAATGAAGCAACACTTACTCATACAATGGATCTCTATAAAACATTATGGCGAGTTCATACGAAAATTAGACCAAAGCTTTTAAATATATTCTCACGCCACGATATTTCACGGCGAGTTGTAACCATTAAAAATTTAAATACGTGGAACTCTATTTATAAAAATGGTTTCAATGAAAAAGTTAAAACTCGCTCAATCGAAGGTGAGTTACTTTGAAGCCTCCACAAGAGTTTTGAAATTTAAAAGCCCTTTTTCGAAGTGTTTGCCCATCATAGAGTCCATCATCAAACCAAAGTAACGTTGAAAATAAGAAAGATCTTGATCAAAAGTCCAAACCATTTCTGTTTTTGATTCGTCTTTAGGGTTCGTGATCCAATGGACCATTCCTTCACCATTCATGGGTTTATAAAAATCCATTTTAATTCCGACTTTTTTTCTGGGTCGATGGTTGAAATCGTCATCTTTCCTTCACCTGTTTTCTCACCCTTCCAAATCAAAAACGAATTGACACCAACTCCCGAGACCTGCGTTTGATTTGTTGGGTCTCCTTCCGGAAACGGATTCCATTTCACATACTCATTTAAATCCGTCAATTTTGAAAAAGTTGTGGCGACCGGGGCATTGATTTCGATCGAACGAGACATTGAAAATTTTGATGATAAAAACATCGGAACCATCAAAATTACCAAAATCAATACACCAACAGTTGCTGTAAGCTTTTTCATCATGTCTCCTTAATAACGCGATTTATTCTTCGAATTGTGACAATAAATTTATTTCTTGTCGAGAGACTGATTTAGAGAATAAAGCCCCGGCAATGGGGCATAGCGTCCCATTTTTAGGGTCAACTCGTCGATATTGAATTAGATCATAGACTCGTCCCTTGCAACCATATGAATTAAACCAAATTTTGAAAGGATGCTTATGAATGAATCAGTATTTAAAGGTAAGTGGAAAGAATTTAAAGGCGAAGTCCAATCTCAGTGGGGAAAACTTACCGCCGACGATCTCGAACAAACCAAAGGTAACGTAAAAGCTATTATTGGCTTGATTGAACAAAAATACGGCGAAAAAAAAGAAGAGGTTTTAACTAAAGTTAATGCTCTAGCCAAGCGCTTCGAAATCGATGTTGACGAAAAAGTGTCTGATGCCAAATCATCGGTCGCTAAAAGTTCTGAAAACGTTAAAAAAATCTTCGCCAGTAAAATTATAGAACCTCTAAAATAGGAATGGACCATGAGCATAGGAACAATATTACTAGTGATTTTAATACTTATGTTTTTGGGGGCATTTCCTAGTTGGGGCCACAGTAAAAGTTGGGGCTACGGCCCCAGTGGGGGCCTCGGTCTTCTCATTGTTATTTTATTGATTTTGGTTCTTACAGGGCGCTTATAATAAGCTTGCATGAATTTTTTTAAATTAATCGTCTCTAGTTTTGTTTTTATAATATGTATGTTGCTATGCCAGCAAATAATTTTAGACACACTTTCTAATCAGAAAAATAAAATCGACAGCGCAGAGCTTAACCATATAAAGTATGGACTTTTTAGTATTAATCAATGGAAAGAAAAACTCGCTGTTATTATTACGGATGAGCTTAATAAGCTCAGTTTATTAAAACCCAATGAAAAGCAACTTAAGAAGCATATCGAAGATCAGTTAGACGTTCTTATTAGCAAGGTCGACGAACAAATCAAGGAAAGTAATAAAGGGACTACAAAAGGTTGGATAAAGCAGGCCTTTATAAATGCGTTAGTTGATATTAACGATATTAAAAAAGGCATACCCGAATATGCTGATGCTGTAATAGCAGAACTAAACAATGCTCAAGCTGAACGACAATTAAAAACGATTGTTAAAAAGAAAACTGAACAATATTTCAATAAAACTTTTGATGTGCAAGATGTCTCCTATATGACACGCGTTCTAATTAGACTGGCAACTTCAGACATTGAAACTGCCAGAGTAAAACTCAAAGAAGAAGTTGCGATATCGAAAGAGAAAACATATAAAGAAACTTGGCTGCTCATCACACTAACCACGTTGCTATTTGTTCTAGCAGGCTTTAGCAAACGCTCTCTACCACCCATATATTATTTTCTATTACTTTTTTCGCTTTTAGGTCTGCTCGTAACAGGCATAACCATTCCAATGATCGATATGGAGGCAAAGCTTTCAGAAATTAGTTTTGTATTATTAAATCATCCCATCAAATTTACAGATCAAGTTTTATACTTTCAGACCAAAAGTATTCTCGACGTATTTTGGATTATGATCATGCATCAAGATTTGCAAATGAAGATCGTAGGTATTTTGATGATAACTTTTAGTATTGTTATTCCACTTTTAAAAATGTTCTTTTCATCTTTGTACTATTACAATTATCGAAACGCCCGAGAAAGCAAATGGGTTCAATTTTTTGTTTTTAAATCTGGAAAGTGGTCGATGAGCGATGTTCTCGTTGTTGCTATTTTTATGGCCTATGTTGGATTTAACGGTATAATTACAAGTCAGTTTGGAAATATAAGTTCGTTCGATCAAGACATCGTAATTTTAACTACGAACGGCACTTCCCTCCAACCTGGATTCTATATATTTCTGGCCTATACGATACTGGCTTTATTTTTATCTGGATTTTTGAGTAAAAAAACCGTAGCTCTACCCTTGAATACGTAGACTTATTGGGATTAGATTACTGTTTATATGGTGGCAGATAAAATTTCTGACAATTCAATTAAAGCACCTGAAGCCACAGCTGTGCGTGTGGCTTTGTGGCGAGCACTTCATGTTTTGCTTGATCCGAAGCCTCATGTTCTGACAGATGATATCGGAGCCAAGCTGGTTTCTGAAAACAATTGGCAGAGCCGTCCTGACATGAATCCAGGATTTTCAAAACCAATGCGCGCGTCAATCGTAGGTCGTGCACGCTTCATCGAAGACATTGTTGAAGAAAAAATAAAGCAGGGTGTCTCTCAGTATGTCATTTTGGGTGCGGGCTTGGACACTTTCGCCCAGCGCCGACCTGATATCCTATCGCAAATACAGATTTTTGAAGTCGATCAGCTTGGACCACAAAAATGGAAACAAAAAAGACTCGTTGAAATGGGATTCGTCATTCCTGAAAACTTACACTTCGTGCCTGTAAACTTTGAAGCCGGAGAATCTTGGTGGAAGCACTTAGTCTCCGCAGGTTTTGACGAAAAAAAACCGGCCGTTGTTGTTTCCACAGGTGTCTCGATGTACCTCACAAAAGAAACAAACCTCGCAACTCTTCAACAAATGGCGCAATTGGCTCCAGGTTCAGTCTTTGCGATGACATTTATGTTAGCGCTTGATCTATTAGACTCACAAGAAAGATCCAGTATGGAATTCGTGATGAAAAAAGCAGATGAATCGGGAACACCTTTTTTAAGCCTTTTTTCTCCATCTCAAATTTTAGATATGGCAAAAACGGCAGGATTTAAGACGTCTCAATACGTATCAGGAGAAGACCTTTACCAACGCTACTTTGCTACTCGCAAGGATGGGTTGAGAACAGGACACGCGGAAGCTTTCTTGGTGGCCTCGACATAAATAATAACGTCTTAGTGTTTAGAAATCTCAATATGCTTTAAAATTGTACAATCCTATGGGGCTTCGCACTTACTCTTAAGTTTGTAAGCGGAGGGACTCCTAATGATACGAGTAAAATACAGATTTATTATGACAGTTTTTATGGCGTTTCTTGCGTCCAATATTCCTCATGTCGCGGCAGCAGAAGTTAGCGAACACATGATTTCAACGATGGACGTTGTTGAAACTTTAAGTCGTGAGCAAACCGAACAAAAAGTGCGAGCATTTTTGGATCGCGACGATGTTAAAAAAGAGTTTGTAAAACTAGGCGTCTCGCCCGAAGAAATTTCCTTGCGTATGGCGAGTCTATCAAACCAAGAGTTAAATCGTTTAGCCACGCAGATGGAGCAGGCCCAATACGGGGGCGATGTTGTCGGAATACTCGTTGTTGTTTTGCTTGTTATTCTAATTATATATTTAGTTAAACGCTTATGAGATTATTTTTTTGTTTTGCGCTACTTGCACTTGCAGGTTGCGCAACAACGGCTCCGCAAACAAAGGCGCTTCTTATGTCGCCGCCAAATATTGCCGAGACGACCGAAATTAAAAATGTTCCTTTTATTGAGCAAGAAGCTGGGCAATGTGGCCCGGCAACTTTAACGATGGCCATGCAATGGGCGGGTCGCAACCTCACCGTTGATCAGATCGTGCCCAAAGTAATGACTCCCGAAAAAAAAGGAAGCCTACAAGAGGATATGATTAGCGCCAGTCGACGCGAAGGTATGATGGCCATCCATATTACCGGAATGGACGCTTTGCTGAGAGAAATCGCGGCCGGTCATCCTGTTATAATCTTTGAGAATCTTGGTTTGAGCTGGTACCCGCGATGGCATTACGCGATTATTTTTGGCTACGATCTTAAAAAAGAAGAGCTCATCATGCACTCGGGGCGCGATGCGTTTGATCGTATCGACATGCGAATATTTGAACGATCTTGGAAATTATCTGATTATTGGGCACTCGTCGTTTTAAATCCAAATGAAATTTCTTATGTCGCCAATGAGATTGAAAACATGCGAGCTGCCGCGGGCTTAGAACAAGTCGGTAAAACCGAAGAAGCGCAAAAAGCTTATCAAAAAATTTTAGAGCGCTGGCCCACTAGTCTAAGTGCCTTAATTGGTCTTAGCAATTTAGCTTATGTAAAAAAAGATTTTAAATCGGCTGTTCAGTACCTTAGTACGGCAAAGACTTTTCATCCGGAGTCTTCTGTAGTTGCACACAATTTAAAAATAGCAAAATCCGCGTATAAAAATAGATAGACACCGCTTCTCTAGAAAAGAATTTGAACGACCAAATGTCTCATTTTGACCCCTATCTTTGACAACTTGTCTCGATCCAGGTTTGTCAAAAAGTCTCAATTTATCTGCTTACTCATTCCTAATCACAATGGCGCCGGTCTGTTTGCTGCAATAGCTGATTATAAATCAACATTTGCTTTATATAATAAGGAGGCCCTTTGTCTCGCGAGAACTATGATTCCATAACTTATGATAACAAAATCGTTCGAGCTTTTAGTTGGGCAAGTATAATTTGGGGTACTATCGGCGCGTTGGTCGGTCTGATTATCGCCAGCCAACTTATTGATTCAAGATTAAATTTTTCAATACCTTGGTTGAGTTTTGGGCGATTACGACCGCTTCATACAAACGCCATGATTTTTGCTTTTGCCGGAAATGCTATTTTTGCAGGCATATATCATTCAACTCAAAGACTAACTAAGGCACGGTTATTCTCAGATGCCATAAGCAAAATTCACTTTTGGGGATGGCAACTGATTATTTTATCCGCCGTCCTAACTTTGCCTTTTGGATACACGGCCGGAAAAGAATATGCCGAACTGGAATGGCCAATCGACATTGCTATCACACTTGTCTGGGTGTTATTCGCCATTAATTTTTTTGGAACCCTTATCAGACGTCGAGAAAAACATTTGTACGTAACGCTTTGGTTCTACATGGCGTCTATTATTGCTGTAGCCGTGCTTCACTTGGTGAACTCAGCCGCAATGCCTGTCTCATTATTAAAAAGCTACTCTGCATATGCCGGAGTTCAAGATGCTTTAATTCAATGGTGGTACGGGCATAATGCAGTCGCATTTGTATTAACCACTCCATTTTTGGGCTTAATGTATTACTACTTACCCAAAGCGGCTAATCGGCCTGTGTACTCTTACCGGCTTTCGATTATTCACTTTTGGTCTTTAGTATTTATTTATATTTGGGCAGGGCCTCATCACCTTCATTACACCTCAGTACCGGATTGGGCACAAAGCTTAGGAATGATTTTTTCACTTATGCTTTGGATGCCATCTTGGGGCGGAATGATAAATGGTCTGCTTACTCTACGTGGTGCCTGGGACAAAGTCCGACAGGACCCTGTATTAAAATTTTTCGTCGTTGCCATTACCTTTTACGGAATGGCTACATTTGAAGGGCCACTACTCTCGATTAAATCGGTAAATGCACTATCACACTATACTGATTGGACTATTGGACATGTCCATGCCGGTGCATTGGGTTGGAATGGTTTTATGATTTTCGGTATGGTGTATTGGCTCTTTCCGAAACTTTATCGAACGCCTCTTTATAGTACAGCTATGGCCACGCAACATTTTTGGGTCGCGACAATTGGACTTGTTATGTACGTCGTATCTTTATGGGCGGCCGGCGTAACCCAAGGATTAATGTTAAAAACTCTAACTCCTGAAGGAAAACTTTTATATCCCGATTTTCTGCAGACACTTGTTGCTATTAAACCTTACTACTGGATTCGACTTTTAGGCGGGCTACTTTATTTTTATGGATTTATTCTCTGTATTTTCAATCTCTATAAAACTACTCAGGCGAGTACCGTTTCTGATATCGACGAAAGAGTTTTAGTGCCAAAGAGATTTATAGAAGTCGGTCTCGTTGAAGAACTCTCAAATCCAATTACAACATTTAATATAAAGAAAGTGGGCGTAGACTTTCACAAGGTGCTCGAAAGTAAACCTCTTCTTTTTGCATTTTTGTCAGCTATCGCTATATTAATCGGTGGCATAATAGAGATCGTACCGTCTTTTATGCTTGAAAGTTACGTTCCCGTTCACGCTGGGACCGTTCCATATTCCGCCTTAGAAGTAGAAGGCCGTGATATTTACATCCGCGAGGGCTGTTATAACTGTCACTCCCAAATGATTCGTCCTTTCCGTGACGAGACACTTCGTTACGGAAAGTTTTCTGAGGCCGGTGAGTTTGTAAATGACTTTCCTTTTCAGTGGGGTTCTCGTCGTATAGGGCCAGACCTTCATAGAATTGGCGGTAAGTATTCAGAGTTTTGGCATTATCGTCATATGCAAAACCCTAAAATGGTGGCTCAGCAATCGGTCATGCCATCCTACCCTTGGCTTATGACTAATACTTTAAACTTGTCGATGACTCCGGCAAAAATAAATGCGTTGAAAAAACTCGGAGTTCATTACACCGAAGCAGACGTCTCCAATGCTCGAGAAGATCTAAAAACTCAAGCCTTATCGGTTGCAGCAAAACTAAAGGAGCAGGGTCTTGCTGAAGATGTCAGTGATAAAGAGATCGTGGCTCTTATCGCATATCTTCAGAAACTTGGAACAAGCGTAGAGGTGGCAAAGTGATCCGACAAATTGTAGCCCATGCAGATTTAAAAATATTTATGCACACGTCACTAATACTATTTTTAGTGATTTACGCCATTGCCATTTTATTGGTGTTACATCCTAAACGAAAAAAACTTTATCAAGAATTAGCAGAAAGGGTGATTCAAGATGAAAGAAACTGAAAATCAAAAACTGAATGCAGAACATTATGACGGAATCAAGGAGCTTGATAATGATTTGCCAAACTGGTGGCTCATGATTTTCTTTCTTACGATTCTATATTCGGTCGGATACATGTACTTTTATCATGCGGATGGCGGAGGAGTTTTACCGGTTCAAGAATACTTAGCCGAACAACAACGATTGAGCGAGGCGAGTGTCACCAAAACACCGGACGGTAAAGCTGCAATCACGGAAGACGAGCTTGCCGCCGCAATAGCTTCACCAAAAGATATTTCACAAGGTAAACAAGTTTTCGATTCAAAATGTATCGCTTGTCACGGACCTACCGGTGGCGGCTCCGTTGGGCCCAATTTGACCGACGACTATTGGATTCATGGAGGCAAACCTTCACAAGTTGCAACGACAATTTTAAAAGGAGTGCCTGAAAAAGGTATGATTTCTTGGGAAGCCCTTCTCACAAAAAATGAAATTATTGGAGTCGTAGCTTACATTAAAAGTCTTCGCGGAATTTCTGTCGAGAATGCCAAAGAACCTCAAGGAGTCAAGGAGGAGCCATGAGCGCCTCAAATCGCGATGTTGGCGATCTTCTTGAAACCGTTGATAAGCATGGACGAAGACTATGGGTTTACGCCGATATTGTTTCGGGTAAATGGCGAACACATCGTCGCACAATTGCAGCTGTTTTAATCACAGGTTATTTAATACTCCCCTGGCTTAAGTGGAACGGACTTCAATTAATCCAATTTAATCTGATTGATAACAGACTCATCATTTTTGGATCTATTCTTGATTTTAGTGAGTCTTTTGTCGTGCTCACCGCGATTTTAAGTTTTGTATTCGCCACAATCGCTTTTACCTCAATTGCCGGCCGTGTTTGGTGTGGTTGGACCTGCCCACAAACTGTTTTTTTGGATTTCATTTTTCGTCCAATTGAAAAGTGGATAGAAGGTCGGCCTCTTGAGCGTAAGCGTCTCGATCATTCAGACGTAACCATACAAACTCTCTATAAGAAATTTTTAAAATGGTCCCTATATGCAGTCGCGAGTTTTATTATTGCCAACACGTTTGTCGCTTATTTTGCCGGTAGCTCGGCTCTATTGTCACTCATGACGTCCTCTCCAATGCAAAACCTAACATTATTTTTGATTATGCTCCTCGTATTTCTCGGATTTTTGTTTAACTTTGGCTGGTTTCGGGAACAGATGTGCACATTAGTTTGTCCTTACGGACGCCTTCAATCTGTTTTGTTAGACAAAAACAGCTACGTTGTAGGTTACGATAAAGCACGTGGCGAGCCTCGTGGAAAAAATAATGGTGGTGATTGTGTTGATTGCAATCGCTGCGTACAAGTTTGTCCAACCGGTATAGATATTCGAAATGGTATTCAGTTAGAGTGCATTAACTGCGCCGCCTGTATTGATGCGTGTAACATTGTCATGAGCAAAATCAATAAGCCTCCAAACCTCATTGGCTATACAACAGAAAACGAAAGGGCCAAAGCCAAGCTTTCTAAGCTTAGATTTATTCGGCCTATTATTTATCTGACGATTGCAATTATTTTTTCCGGCCTTACTGTTAAAAACATATTTTTTAGACAAGAGTTTAGAGTCACAGAGTTGAAATCGAGGTCATTAACTATTGTTAGTGATGGTGCGTTTGTAAGAAACCAATTTGGCTTCGACATTAAGAACCAATCGAATCAAACACTTTTCGTAAGCATACAGTCTCCTTCAAACACGTCTTTATTTACAGGACAAAATCCGGTAGCTATTTCTGCGGGTGGTTCGAGCGAAGTTCAAATATTTGTACAAATAAAAAAATCAGATTTTCTAAATGGCATTGCTAATACAAAACTAACATTTAGTGCTGGCACTTCGATAGAAGATGTCAACATTACTTTGTTAAACCGAGAGGACGGAATATGAAAACGTGGCCAGGAGTCGTGATATTCTTACTTGTTCTTGGTATGGTGGCGAGCATAGGAATGACGTGGATTGCGGTTCACAACCCTCCTCAGCTAGAGGGAGATCCGCATCCGTGAATATCAATGCAGTTCAAAAAGTAGAATTCAAATGTCGACATTGTGGTCAGCCGTCGCATTCTGCTGAGTTTTGTTGCAGCGGCTGCTCGATGGTTTATGCATTAATACATGAATCAGGTCTCGACGAGTTTTACACACGGGCAAACGGGCAGCTCCAACCGCCCGTAAATTTTGTTTGTTCTTCACAAAAAACTTGGGACACGTCAGATCTACAAGTCATTAGTGAAAATATGTTCAGAGCTAACTTTTATGTTCAAAACATCACGTGCTCCGCGTGCGTTTGGCTATTAGAAAAAATGCCTAAGCTCTTTCCGGAAATTAAATCCGTTAGGATTGACAGCACAACCCGTGTTGGCGAAGTGACGTTTACAAATCCAACCGATATAGATAAAATTATTTCTAATTTTAGATCTCTTGGATTCTCAGCATTCTTAGTGCGGGCAAATAATGAGCACACAGCTGCGACAAATGATTTGCGTCAATGGTACTTGAGAGTTGCTGTGGCCGTAGCGTCTTGGATGGCATCAATGCATGTAGGACTAACGTTGATTGCTGGCGCGCTGAGTAGTATGGATTTACAAACTTCGCGAGGGTTAGGAATTATTAGTACCGTATTGGCGACACCCTCCCTTTTCTACTCTGCCCTCCCTTTTTATCGGGGTGCTTATCTAGCACTTAAAAATAAGACACTTACTTTAGATGTGCTCGTAAGTGTTTCCATTTTTACGGGTTTAATTTTAAGTTTATATAATATATTTGTAGGTCGAAACGAGTTTTATTTTGATGCGCTCACAATGTTAGTCGCCTTTTTATTGATCAGCCGACTTCTTGTAAGATATCTCGAAATTAATTTAGCGCGGCAACAACAGCTGATGATTCAAAAACTTCTTGTAACAGACTCAAAAATTAAAATCGGAAGCCGTGTGGTATGCAATTCGGGAGAACCCTTTACCTGTGATGGCCTTGTTATCAAGGGCGCAAGTGGAATGGAAGCCTCTTGGCTAACGGGCGAAAGCGTGCCTTCACATATTGGTATTGGTGACAAGGTTTACTGTGGAGCAATCAATATCGGTGATCAAATTGAAATTGAGTGTACAGCCGTTGGCAAAGAGACTCGTGTTGGAAAAGTCTTAAGCATGTTGAACTCTGTTGAACGAAGTAAATTTATTGAGTTTTCACGTCGTAGCGAGACTTTACTTATTAGTTTGTTGTTTGTGGGAATCAGCGGCTTTGCAGTATTCGGTTTGTCGACAGGAACATTTCATAAAGACACTCTAGTGGCATTGCTACTAATCACGTGCCCATGTGCTCTAGGAGTGGCTATTCCGATGACGATAGCGACCGCTGTCCTGCAAGCTTTTAAAAATGGAATTTTCATAAAAAGTGGTTCTAGTCTTGAGCGTATAGCAGAAATTTCAACAATTGTGTTTGATAAAACCGGAACGGTTAGTAGTTCGCGTCCTATCATCCGTAGTGAGGCTTGGTTCTATGATCATCTTAAAAGTGTTCATCTTAAACCAGAAGAGGCACAACAAGTTCTCGCCGCCATGTTGGCACGATCTGAACACGTCATGACTCGTTCATTAAAAGAGAAGTACAATAACATAAATGATCAGATCTATTTTGATTCTTTTAACGCAAGTGTCGGCAAAGGTATCGAGGCGGTGCTTAAGCATAAACATTATCGTCTTGGTAGTGCAGCTTACACAGGTGCGACAGGTGATTCTGTAAATCGATCCTCATTATTTTTTTCCATAAATCAAACATTAGTAGCCGAGTTCAAAATCGAAGCTGAAATTGCTATAGATGACCAGGAATGTGTTTTAGAATTAAATAAAATTTATAAAACCTATTTGCTTTCTGGTGATTCACACGATGCGGTTCTACGCGCGGCCAACATATTGGGTATTGAAAGCCACCATACATTTTGGCAGAAAACACCTGAGCAAAAACTTGATTTTATTAAAGATGTCACCCGAAATGAAAAAGTCATGATGGTAGGTGACGGCATCAATGACACTCTAGCATTTAAATCCGCACATGTTTCTGTTGGAGTCGTTGGGGCTGCACATGTGGCCCTTGAGGTGTCCGACATTTATCTTTCAAAACCAGGGTTAAAACAATTGCAACAATTGCTTCGTGCCTCACATAAGTTAAGAAAAGTTATATTTTTTAATTTTGCATGGGCTGTGGGTTTTAATATTATTGGTACTTATTTTGTTTTAAGTGGCTATTTAGGACCCGTCGTTTGTGCATTACTGATGCCTTTGAGCTCTGCTATCGTAGTTGTTTTTTCAACAACACAAAAATATTTTCTTCTTTCCCCTCCACAAGAAGGCTCAATATGAACGCGTTTTTATATGTGACCGTCATCGGCGCTTTTATATTTTTTGGATTTCTAGGGATGCTCATCTGGTGTGTTCGCAACGGTCAACTCGACGATCTTTCAACGCCTGCGGATCGTGCCTTATGGGAGGACGACATTGATACATGATTTAATTCTTATTTTTACTGCTAGTTTTATTGGCAGCTGGCATTGCGCAGCGATGTGCGGCGCTTTTTCTGTCATGGCTTGCGGCGAAGAAAAAAATTATTTCAGGTTAGGCGTCTATCAGGTTGGCAGACTCATTAGCTATCTTTTACTGACGAGCCTAGCGTTTACGATAAGTCGTCCGATTCTTGAGTTAACCGAGAGCCTTGGGCTCAAGTGGTTGGCGACGGGAATTTATATATCTCTATTGATTTTCTGGATATATCTTTTGCTTTTTCATAAATCAGGAAGCATTAAACCGCCTGCATTTGCGTTAAATGTTTTTAGAAAGATACGAAATACGAAAAAACATACGTTTTCTTTTTTGTTGGGATTAAGTACAACGCTTTTACCCTGTATTTGGCTCTATGGGTTTGTGGCGCTAGCGGCAACTAAAACTCATTTCCTTGAATCGTTGGCGACAATAACTTTCTTTTGGCTGGGCACGATTCCGAGTTTGTGTTTGGTGCAAATTTTTTCAATAAAAATTCAAAGAAAAATGGGTCACTATTTAAAACCTTTAGCCGTCGTAGTAATATTATTTCTTTCAGGTTTTAGTATGTATTCGCGACTGCAAGTTAACTCTCAACCGCCTGGACTTCCCCAAAAAACTACCTGTCACTAGCACCTTGTCCAATGAGCTGCTCAGTGAGCTCATCAGACTGATGGCCCATTGAGATATTAACTTCAGAAAGATGTCGCAAGCCTCGTGTTAACGAAGCCTGAAACTTTTTTAAGTCTTCCAACAGAGCCGAAATTTCATTTGCCTTATTTAGTTTTGCGGTTTCAATCTTTCCCGTAATGCGCACTAATTCTAAGCCTGATCCAATCGTTTGAAGGTCGCTACAAGATTTGCCAAATTGCACGACAATGTCTTTTATGCTCTTCATTCCCTCGATGCACAAATCCATGTATTGTTTTGATAGGGTCGTTATATCTTTGTTTCCAAGATCAACCTGATCATTATTATTTTTGTCTGTTGAGAGGAGTTTCTCCACGTCTTTCATGAGCTGATTTGCGCCTACATAAAATTGGCAGATTTCTACTTGGTCATTTACTTTTTTTGCCATAGTTTCGAAATTTAACATCTCATTGCGGGTATCCGTCGCCATTTTTTGATATTGATTCGCAACTACACTAATTTGAGCACCTTCTGCAACTAAATGCGCAGAGCTAATTTCAAGATTGAGCGGAATATACATGCTTTGTCGATAGGCCTGAAGAATCTCTCGACTTCTATTAACGACTTCAGAACACGACGCATGAAGTTCACGCATAATTTTTATCGTCTGCGGGAGTTGCGTTTTTAGGTGATCACATCTGTTTTCGATTTGATCAAAAAGTGCCTTCGACATGAAATTTAAATATGTTGGAAAACCTAGCTCTTTAAGTCTTCCGAGGAGTAAGTCATGAGATTTTTCTGGCGATAGCTTTTCTTTTAACTCTAAAGTTCTTAAATTAATATATTCTTGCATAACAATTGGAAGAAGGCTCCCCCCGGGCTTTAATCGTACAGATATAAAACCGTCAGCTACCGGCAAAGCAATTGCATAAACCCAATAATAAAGACCGTGTTTTGATTTATTTTTAACAAACGCGCCTACGGGCGTACCGGCCAGGAGATTCTTCCACAATAAATAGAAAACTCCCCGGGGCATATCTGGGTGGCGAACTTTATTATGAGGGCTGCCAATAAGCTCATCCCATGAAAATTGAGACACTCTCTGAAAAACAGAGTTTCCTGCGAGAATAATCCCTTTCTTATCAGTCTTAGAATAAAACAACTCATCAAATGTAAAAATTGATTCTCCGCTACCTGTATTCAAGATTTCCCCTTTTGCTTGCACTTTTGTTTTTTTATACAACTCGTTGCAAAGAAACCTCCATGTCTTGAAATAAACATTTTTTTATTAAATTCAATTTAGCATATCTGAAGGAGACTTGAATTCGTCAGCGAGACATTGTGTCACAAGGAGCATAGACAAAATGCTCAAACAATTGGATTCTCACACGCGATGTGATCTTGCCTTTGGTCAAGTCGCTTCGGAAACATATAATTTTACTACAAGTTAGTTAAGGTTCAGAGACGAATTTCGGCAAAGTATTTTCCGATATCGGTTTCAAATGGTACGACGATGTTGAGACCACTGAACGAATTGAACTCGGCTGGAAAAGTTGTTTCAGTAAAAACTTGTGGTAGCGCTGTTTGCAATCCATAACCTATTTCATTGAGCGCCTTTCGACCCTGCGAAAAAATTATATTTCCGATTTCACCGACCGCACTGATAAGCATCGGATTGACCTCCGTGAATTCGCTACCTAACATTTTACCAGCGACTTTATAGATCGTATCTTTTGGAAAGCTAACAATGAATAGTCCACGAAAACCTACGTTTTCCATTTTCAGAACACCAGAAAGATCTCCGAAAAAGGGACCGCCTCCGGGCCGAGTGAAGAGCTTTCCCTGACGACTTTCAGATCCCGTAAGACTCTTGATAACATTTGTTGCTGAAGCTAGAAAGGGATTGACCAAAGAAACATCGAAAGCTGCACCCGGTCTCCGTAAGCCAATGTCTGCCAATGCCGTTTCGAGGTCGAGTGATATTTGTAAAGATGTGAGACCTTGAATTTTAATTTCATTTAAAAGCACTGCTTTGACATTGACGAGTCGGATTTTTTTCTCTTTTTCTGCGAGTCGTTTTTTTAGCTGCAAGCAGTATCGAATCCAAAGCTGATTGAGACCCCTCATGTTACTGCAGTCAATAATGAAGTGACGAGCAGAGGCATCCTCGAGTAGCTCGGTTCGTTTCTCGAGACTTTCGAATGCTTCTGGACTGAGCTGTTGATTCATCCGGATCAAAGTGTATCCTGACTGTTCATAGAGTCCGAACTCACTAAATTCCTTCTTGAGTTGATCTATCTGAATTTCATTGCTCCCGACATTTGTGGAAGGATTGCTCGATGCTGGTGGTGAGTTTGTCGTGTTTGCTGTCATGTTGTGCTCTTTCTAGGTGAATTAAAATTGAGTGGAAGTAAAATTGAGAATTCAGTACTTTGCCCTATCTGGCTTTTCACGCTGATGCTACCACCGAACTTGCCAAGCGAACTTCGTACAGCACACAAGCCAATACCGCGGCCAGAAATGGTACTTACTTTGTCTACAGTGCTGAGTCCCGAAAAAAAAATGGCCTCAAGAGGATTTTTTTCGACAAGCGCTTGGTCTTCTGGTGACAGAATTTTTCGCGAGATTGCTGAACTGACTTTTGCAACGTCAATTCCGGCACCATCGTCTTTAATGAAAATTTGGACCGCATCGTCGAGCAATTTAACTTTAATTTGAACTAGACCGAATTCAGGTTTCCCAAGAGCACTTCTTTGTTCGGGACTTTCTATTCCGTGATCTCCAATGTTTCGAAAGACGTGCTCAAGGTCATCCCAAAGTCGCCCAAAATCCTCTGGCACCAAATGAGGGTCGTCGCCTGAAATTTGCACAGGACCAATTTTTTTATTAAAGTGTCGTGCGACTTGTTGAAGAGACACATTGAAATGAGTCAGAATTTCTGAAATCGGAACCGCGACAAAAGATTCAATGAACTCATGCCTTAAGCTTCGCTGACTACCCGCAGACGACGGTAACAAATCGGAGAATTTTCTCAGACGCGAAAGCGCAATCTCACGATGAGGCTCTTGAGTCGCGATAAGCTCACTCACGAGGTCAGCATTTTGTTGTAGGCATTCTTCGAAGGTCTGCTGAATTTCTGCAATACCGCGAGAGAGAATTGGTCGCATGTTGACAACAGAATGATTGTTTCGTTCGACCTCTTGAGCGGCAATTTGAGATTCAAATTCATTAGCTTTTTCGTGAACGTGCACCATGCCAAAGGTTCCGGAAGTGCCTTTAATTCCGTGAATTCGCTGTTTTATAGTATTGAGTGAGTCGCCCTCGATGCCGAGTGCGATCAATTCATTACACTCAATAACGGAACCACGAAACTCTTTTACAAATTGGCGGAAGCGTTCTTTATTCTGTACAATGTTGGTGATGAAGTTTGCCTGCGCCTGAAGGTTTTCTGCCCGCCGAGTGGCTAGCATTTCTTTACTGATATCAGTTGCAATCACCATCACAAAATCGATGTCTCCATTTCGACCACGTACTGGCTTGTACTCCAAGGAAATGAAGCGTCCGCCCGAATGCGCAAAGCTCTGTGGTCCAAGGCGGCTGAATTCTGCGAAATCCAGAGCGTCACGGAATAGAATTTCTAGCCAATCTGTAAAGATCGAAGCTTTCGCTTCAGAAACTTTCAGAACTTCAATGATTGATTTCCCGGCAGGCTGAATTTCTAGCAAAGTTTCACAAGCCTTAGAGTAAATGTCTTGGCATATTCCATCTTTAGAAACTAACAGAAACCCTTGGCCCAAGCTGTTTAACATCGCATCGAAAGCTTGGTTCATAGCAAAAAGGCGCGAATTGGCCAGAGTGAGCTCGGCGCCACTCAGCTCCATGTTCCGTTGAGCCATCTGCTCGCGCTCTTCCAGTTGCTGATAGGCTTCGTCTACAGACTGTAAAAAGCAATCGAACTTTGAAGTCCAATCATCAACCTTAAGAGCAAACAGTCCCTCTGTTTCCTCGGTACCAAAGGCCTTTTTAATTTGTCGACTTAGCCGCTTTGATCTCATTTTTCAGTTTCGTAAAAATAGCTCATGGTCATAGTCTGGTTGTGAAGCTTGCACTCAGCAAATCCTTCTTGCGGACAGATTTCGCCGTACGAGTAAAATCCAGTGAGTGCTACTTGACCAAAGACATCACGAATTGCATCAAGCTCGTCCTCAATGTCAGTACCCATGACGAGTTTACGGCCCACGCAACTGATCAAAACGCCAACCCCGCTGGCCAACTTATTTTTCAACTTTCCACTTGTGGTTTCAGCTGCACCTCGCGCACCTTTTACGAGACCATCATTGTTCGTATGCATAAGACGAACTAAACCATTTGCAGGCATGTCGCCGGCCAGAGTTAAACTTTGATCGGCCTCATTCACTGCAAGAATGGTCCGAATCAACCCAGTTGTAGATTGGTTGTCTTTCAACATCGCAAAGGGATAGAGTAGTCCTGAAGCAGGCAGATCTTTTGCTTTATCACCTAAATAGGTCTTATAAATTTCTAGAGCAGGTTTGCCATCGAGTTCATAAAGAACATTCTCTTTAGATTTGGTCACTTTGCGAACAGGCCCAAAAGGTTCCCATCCACCCATTGAACCGAAAGCGACCTTGATTCCATCGCCGTAGATGGCAAGTGCCACAATTTTGTCATCCGAAACGTCGGAGCCTAGAAGGGTAAAAGTCTGTTGAAATTTTCCACCATCTCCAGCAAGTCCGCCTGTTAGAGTTACCTCATCGCCAACAATTTCTCGAATTCCCTCGATAACGGCGCTGCCGTTAATATTTAAACCACGGCCTAAGATGAAAAGTGCTGTCAGAC
This sequence comes from Bdellovibrionales bacterium, assembly GCA_021731045.1. GTDB lineage: Bacteria > Bdellovibrionota > Bdellovibrionia > Bdellovibrionales > JAKFYE01 > JAKFYE01. Next base: position 34,888 of record JAKFYE010000015.1, read on the forward strand.
GATCTCGCTTGAACTGACTTGCCAGTGCCCGACCAGCCTCTTTGCTTTCAATCATGCTTTTAACCGGTGCAGATGCAGAGGCAAACTCAGGAGCGCGAAATGTACATGCGGTGACAATTAAAGTGTTGTCGGTGACACCGCTGTCGCCTATTTCTCCCGCTGTCGAGCATCCAACAATCTGCGCTTTCGGAAACTGTTGACCAATTTTCTTGATCATATCATTTTTAAAAAACTCAACCGCACCGAACGCAAAAATCAAATTGGGCTGATGGCTTGCAAGCTGAGTCAAAGCTGCATTCATATCGTTTTCGGATTTTAATTTAACTTGAATGGATTTCATTTCTCTCTCCTAAAAGGCAAAAATAAAGTTATTTTAAATTTAGACGTTCAAATATTTTTTTTAGTTTTGCGGTCAATTCTTCCGCTACAATAGGCTTTGCGATATAATCGTTTGCTCCTAGTTTAACCGCGCGAACAATGCTTTCGGCTTCGGTTTCGGCTGTTAACATCACAAAAGGAGTTTTGGTGTATGGGTTATTGGCTCGTACCCGTTCAAGAATTTCAATTCCTGAAACGTTCGGCATATTCCAATCGCAAATAATTAATTCAAAAGGTTTTTCGGCTAATGCGGCGGCGTCTAGTTTCTCAATGGCATCTTTACCGTCAATGGCTTCAACTACCTCAGTCTGACCCAACGAATTGAGGCATTTCCGAATCAAATGCCGCATGATTTCGAAATCGTCGGCGATTAGTACTTTCATATCCGGGCCTCCAGCTTTTGTTTTATCGGACTTAAACTAATTTTCTTAATCAAAAGTTGATTCTTTTTTGGACTGGTAAAAGGTACGGACATCCTTTTTGCGACCGGATGAGTCGCAAAAAGGATGTCCGTACCTAGGGTGGTATTGGGGATTGCAAGCTTGTCTTTGGTCGAGTTACTTAGGAGCGCCGTTCCGGCGCCAAAAACTCGTAGTGTCTATTATTTAAACACGTGGACTGAACCTACTAAGGCTTAATTTAGAACCTGTTGTTTAAGGCTTTGGCATGAACGACGCATACATTGGCAACATCGCAATCGGGAGCCAAAGTTATCATGATTTTAACATTAAAAAAAATTTTAATTGGGACGTTACTATACTCTGTTTTCTTTACTCTACCCTCTTACGCAAGACTTAATGAATCTGGTGATTACGTCCTTTCGAAAACTAAAAACGTATCTTGTGAAAGCAGCAAAGACCCTAAATGGGAAGACATTCTCTCTATCGTTGAGAACGACTTAAAAGACAAATCTCAATTGCAGGTTGAAGACGTCCTGCAAGTTCTTAAAAATAAATTTCCTCAGTACTTCGAAAACTACGTGGCGGTCTATCAATCGCGAAGTCTTCAAGGGCCACATCTAAGCGACTCACAGGAGGCAAGCTTTAAAAATCCACGTGTCATTTTAGTTGGTGAAACCGCAAGAATGCTGATCAGTTTTAATGGACTAGAAAATCAGGCACGTTATCATTCGCTCGAGATGATTCGTCTTGGTTGCGATCAAAAAGAGCCCGAACTTCGAGATTTTTGTTTTGATAAAACTAAATGTTCGAGCCCTCAAATTGAAATTGAAAAGACAATAAAAAATCTTAATATATCTAAAGCTAATCCTACGAAATGCTACCAATGTCATGGCGAAAAAAACCTTCGTTGGAATTGGGATGCTTTTTCTTTATGGCCAGGAGTTTATGGCAGTGATGCGGACCGACTTTTTAGCGGAACCGAGCATGCCAAGAGCCCCTCATCAGCGCTACCAAGACCAAAAAATGATGAGCCCGAAACTCAACATTGGTCGACATTTCAGGATTATAAAAACGAAAATTCACGTTATAAGTTTTTGCCAGATCGCAAAGCTGTCGCGTCTCTAACTCCAGACGAACAGCAAAAGCTCGAAACAAAAGAACTCCTAACTCCAAATTTGCGATTTAATCAGCTCCTGCAATATTTAAATGGACTCCGAGTTTCTCATGTTATTGAAACGGATCCGAGACTCAATGGATATAAATTAGAGCTTGTCAGTTTTTTACTTTGTGGCTTTTATTATGCCGACATTATTGAACTCGATGGCGCTGAGCGCGAATACTACAGCATGGTTGATTCGGCGATCATGGCACTTTGGGGTTCAAGACAAAGTTTTGTAAATCACATCCAAACTATCGAACAAAAAAATTATAAATCAAAAGAGTCTAGAATTAATCGTCAAATCCGAATTTTTAATCCAGAAGGATACGGGTTACCAAAAAAAGACCGTTACGTATTAGCAGATATTCCAAAAACACGACTCAACTTCCAGCTACATTTAGGTTCATTTTACGCGCTTGTTGAAAAACTGGGTTTCCCCGTGAGGGATTTAACTTTAACTCTAGATCGTGAATCTTATGATGAATGGTCAGGCTCCGAAGCCCCCTTTGTTTGGTCTCACTCACTCGCACGTCTGATAAAAGCTGACGCTCCTTCCGTAGCGTCTTACCTCGAGTCGCTTGATCCTTCTGAGCTTCTTGAACAAGCGCCTCCAGAACTCGACAAAGCGTGTGCTACGCTTAAATCTAAATTAGATAAAAAGTATTCTCATCACTAATTTAAACTACGGCTTAGATTTAAATAGCTTCTTTATAGTTGGACTGTAACTAGGCGAGAAAAACCCAAGGTAAACAGTGGCGAGGCCAATAATAATTGCCATCGTCAAACCGCTTTGATCTAAAAAAACGTGGACCATAAAAATATTCAAAACGATGGGCGCTAAAACGACAAGCGCTAACGGAACAAAAAAACCTGAAACCAGAAAAAGTCCACATGCAATTTCTGTAATTTTGAGAAGATACAAAAAGTATTTACTCGCGACAAGCCCAGCAAAAAACGTGGCCATGTCTCCTGTAATTGGTGGCGGAGTAGTGAAGAAAAAAGCAATTCCACCGAATAAAAAAAGCGCCCCCAAAAGAACCCGAACAACCGTTTGAATTTTGTGTTTCATATTCACTCCAATATTTAATTTAGATTATCTGTGGGTCATTAAGAGTTAGCAAGTCATAAACTAAATTGAATCGCAATTGCCAATCTTGCGTCATGAAGCTTTATGACAAGGTTAAGTTTATTAAAAATTTATCCGTTTTCTGCATCGACCCACTTGCACTTCGTATTGGCTTTACAGGACTTTTCATTTTCATGAAATGACTTGCACTGGGTCGCGTCTTCAAATTTATCTGAATTTTTCGGTTCACAGGACTTAGAAAAATTGTTCTTCCATCTACAATCCGAATTATTTATACGACATGCAGATTCATTGCCGTCAAAAGACTTACAGAATATGATTTCGGCAGTATCAGATTCTTGATCTTTTGTAAGACAAACTCCGTCATCATTGGCGTTTGCCAAAACAGATAAACAAACAAACAAGTACACTTTCAATATGAATGTAATAGAGCGCATAAATCCCCCTCTCTATTAAGAGTTTGGTTCGTTACAATTCTTGTCAAGATGCTTCTGCGTATTTCGACTGTCACGACACTCTCTATTCAGTTGTTTTTTTGTAGACTCTATTAGAAACTCGTTTTTCAAGGCAAGACCCCGCAATATCTCAATCGACACAAGGCCGCGACCTTAGGAGACTCCAATTGTCAGAAAAATCAAAAATATTTGTTGATGGCAATTGTATTGTTTGTGATTTCGAGATTTCACATTACAAGAAAGTAGCCCCCGGCCTATTCGAAATTATCGACATCAACGACTCTTCTTTTGATGCCGCGAAATACGGACTTACAAATGAAGCCGTTAATCAGAATTTGCATGTCCTTACACCAGAGGGTCAGCTAAAAATTGGGGTCGACGCATTTGCGCATATATGGAGTCGAATTAAAAAATATAAATTTGCAGCGACGTTTATAAACATTCCAGTCATCAACCCGATCGCGAAAATGGGATATAAGGCATTTACGGTCGTTAGACCTTATTTACCAAAGAAACAAAGAGCGTAGCTTCTAATCGATCGAGCTAAAGCACTTAAACTTGCCAACTCTAACAGTTCCAGCAAAACCGCCCATTGTGTATTTTTCCAGCACTGGTTCATCATCGTAAAGGCCGATCAATTTATACCGTGTGCCCACAGGGCCCGAAGTCGCCATTGCGTCAGTGATCCTCACTTCAACAATCGTATTGTCCAGCTCTTCATACTGACTTGCTACGATCTTTGGATTTAATTTCATCCATTCTGCATGTTCATCAAGCTTAAGACTCCAGTTCTTTCCAGCCGGACCATTGTACGAGGATTCCGAAGTCAGCTCTAGTTCATACCCCGTAACTTCCTCGGTTTCTAGATTCACCGTTCTGCCACATTTTACGTATGTACTTGCAGAGACCGAAGTCATCGAGATTGTCGCAAAAATCACAACTGTAGCTTTTATAAACATATAAATCCTAACGTTAAGGCTTTTAATAAGAGCGTGATATTAACATAGTCTCAAAGTCCCAACAGCTTGAGTTTAATATGGTGAAAATTTGTAAACTACGCGCAAACCTTAAGCCTTTACTGAGAACCGTTACTTTCCCGTACTAAAAGTGACCAAGTTTTATACAAGGGTATAACCACTTCTAGGTTCGTTATTTTTACAATTAAAAAAAGCGTATTAATTTATTATATTGTCTCTCTCGTTTAACAATTTTTAGAAGGGTAAAATGATTATGAAAAAAATTATTGTCGCATTAAATATGCTGGTTTTGAGCTTAGGTGTTGCAACATCATTCGCAGATGCGATCACTCAGTCGGTGGTAATATTAGATTGTTCTTCCAAAATATCAGGGAATAAGCCAGTTACAAAACTGACTTTTGATATCGCTATTTCTGAAGAGGCTAACGGCTCTCTTACAATGAATGTAAGAGAATATAGTCCCAAAGGAGGAGCCCCCGCAATATATGCCAATGTTGATATAGATAGAATATCGTCTCCTAAAGTTGGCGGTGGTACTTCATTTGTAGCCGAAGACTACACAATTAAAATTAATTTTAGCAGTAAACCTGGGGTTGACGGAAAAAGAACTGCAAAACTTCTATTGACCGAGACTGGAGCTCAAATTGATACTCTCGAGTGTGTACGTAACTAATAACGAAATTTTGTTCTGAATTGAAAAGCCACATCGATGATGTGGCTTTTTGCTTTTTTACTTCTTCATTAAATGTCATTCCCACTTCAAATTAATATTAAAACTTTACGATGCAGAAAGTCACCCCTCTGAATACAATCGCCACTAAATCATTCGCAGTATTTAATAAAGGTGATTGAAGGAGCTTCGTGCATGACATCGCATCTTTCTGAGCTGCTCGTATTTATTGGATCTTCAATTTTATTTGTTCCCATTTTTCAACGCTTAGGCTTTGGATCGGTACTTGGGTATTTGATTGCGGGAATCATTGTTGGGCCGTTTGGTTTAAAACTCGTGAGTAGCGTCGAAAATGTTTCGCATCTTTCAGAATTTGGTGTCGTTTTTCTTTTATTTGTTATTGGGCTAGAAATTCAACCGCACAAGCTTTGGTCAATGCGCAAGCACTTGCTTGGTTTGGGCGGATTACAAATAACCCTCTGTTCATTTGTCTTTTTTTTCATAGGCTTTACTTTAGGATTGTCGCCACTCGCTGCTGCCGTATTGGGCTTCGCGCTTTCGCTTTCATCGACCGCCTTTGCTGTTCAAACATTGACTGAAAAAAATGTGTTCAATACAGAATTTGGCAGATCTAGCTTTGCTATCTTACTTATGCAGGATTTAACGGCTATTCCGGCTTTAGCTATTATCCCGGCATTAGCCCTTAGTAGTACTGAGAATTCTCATGCGTCGCCCAACATGGGACTTGCAGCTTTGATTATTGTGGGGCTCATAGGTGTGAGTCGGTTCTTAATTCGCCCTATTTTTCGAATGATGGCTTCGACCCGCTCACGAGAGCTCTTTACGGCGGTGACACTGTTTATTGTTTTGAGTGTCGCCGGATTAATGGAGATGGTGGGTTTGTCGGCAGCATTAGGAACGTTCATCGCGGGAGTTCTTTTAGCCGATTCTGAATATCGTCATGAATTAGAGGCAGATCTTGAGCCATTTAAAGGTTTGCTCATGGGTTTGTTTTTTATTGCCGTAGGCATGGGCGTGCGGATGGATCTTATTTTAGAAAAACCGTGGTTGGTATTGTCTTTAACGGCAGCCTACGTTGTGACAAAATCTTTAATCATTTATTTCGTCGGGCGGATTTTTAAATTGAATCATCAAAATTCAAAACAGATGTCATTGACCATTGCACAAGGTGGAGAGTTTGCGTTTGTTATTTTCGGTATGATTTTGCAATTGGGGTTAGCTCCGACCGAGCCGCTTGCAATTTTGACCGTTGTGATTACAGCCTCGATGGCCATGAGTCCTCTACTCAGTCTGGCAGATCAAAAAATCTCGTGCATCCTCCAAAGAAATGCAGAGCCTCAGTATGATGAAATCAAAGATGAAGTGCCTGAGGTGATCATTGCCGGGTTCGGGCGTTTTGGTCAAATTTTTGGACGGGTGCTAAGAGCACAAAATATTCCTTTTGTGGCTATCGACCATGATTCCAATCAGATAGATCTTGTCAGAAGATTTGGAAACAAAGTTTATTACGGAGATATTTCAAGAAAAGATATTCTCGAGGCCGCCGGAGCTAACAGTGCTAAATATTTTATTTTGGCGATTGACGATGTTGAGGCTTCGGTAAAAACGGCAGAACTCATCACGCAGAATTTTCCAAATTTAAAAATATTTGCCCGCGCAAGAAACCGTGGACATGTTTTTGATTATATGGCTTTAGGAATTAAAATGATCAAACGTGAAACATTTGACTCCAGTATTTACTTTGTAAAAGATTTGCTTGTAGATATGGGATTTGAAGACGCCCAAGCTCACCGTTTGGTCGAAAAGTTTCGCACGCATGACGAAATTATGATGAAGAAGCAATACCTTGTTCGAAAAGATGATAAGTCCTTGTTGTCGGTCTCGCAACAAGGCGTGGAGCAACTTGCACAAGTTTTAAGAGAAGAAACTCTGCAATCTAATATTGCGGTCAACGAGCAACTTTAGTCGAATGTTTCAAACTTTCATACTTTCTTAGGAACGGCACTCACACTTAAATTCACTGTAAATTAAAAAGATCTTTCTAAGCTTTCAGTTCGCACATTCTTTTCAAAGAATATTTTATTCTGATTTTTTTCGAAGGTTCTTGACGGTTTTAAGTGGGATAAAAGTTCGAACGCTAAACTAATCGCGACCTCTTTTGGGGCTTTTCCTATACGTTCTCCTATCGGGCTTTGAATCTTGGATATTTCAGCCTCTGACAACCCGGCTTGCGCGAGGCGATGTTGAAATCTATTCCACTTACTATCGCTACCGATTAACCCGACGTACGCGCATTCAATCTTATTGAGTGCCACCAAGATGTTCTGATCTAAATCATGCGAGTGCGTCATAACAACAAAATAAGAAAGTTCGGGCTTAAAGTGACGACTCACAAGAAATTTTTTATAATCACCGAAGTAACACTCGGTATATTTAGGAATTTCTGGAGATTCTATCCATGCCTCACGCTCGTCAATTAAGGTCACCTTAAAAGCCGTGCCTTGAAAAACCTGGGCAACGGCCTGTCCCACATGTCCCGCACCAAAAATAAAAAGTTCGGGTCGCTCGTTCACAATTTCCACTAGAGTTTCCACAAGACCACCGCAGCATTGTTGTGCACGAGGCCCTAAAGGATAAGAAAAATATCCTGACTCTTTTTTTTGCAAGCAGGACTTCGCATCGAGCAAAACTAAGCTTTCAAGTTGTCCGCCGCCAATTGTGCCAAAAAATTCTCCGGTAGACGTTAGAATCATTTTTGTACCAGTATTGCGGGGGGCGGAACCAGAAACGCGAGCAATTGTGATCAAAGCAAACGGCTCTAAAGTTTTTTCAAGCTCAGAGGCTTTCGCTATCCAATCCCACATTTACAAATGCCCCAAAAAATCTCGCAATAGATTTGCGGCGACCAGCGCTCGATACACTTTGTTTGAACGAATATCATCAATTGGCGAAATTTCTTTAGAAAGTTCCACAATGCATTTATCAATTAGCGCAGGAGTCAGTTTTTGTCCTTCTATAACCTGTTCTGTTTTAACGCAGCGTAGAGGTGTGGCGGCAACACTTCCAAACGCCAATCTAAACTTACTTATAGTTCCTGCATTATTTTTTGCCAATGCTGCGATACAAACTTTTGAAATCGCTTGTGCTTTTCGTGTGCCAACTTTGCGATAGTACTGCTGTGTTCCTTGAGTGTTACGTTTAATTCGAATTCGAGTCAGCAGTTCATCAGAACGTATTTCCATTTTTTTATAAGCCTTATGAAAATCAGAATACGTAATCCAACGAGAGCCTTTTGTTGATACCAATTCAACTTCAGTTTCATAAACCAATAAAGCGGGAGGAGAATCTGCCGCGGGAGAGGCGTTCACAATATTGCCTCCTAAAGTGCCGCGATTTTGAATGGCCACCGCTCCGGTTAAGCGTGCGGCTTCACAGAGAAGAGAAAATTCTTTTTGTATCAGGACATTTTCTAATATTTCGCTGTAGGTCGTGAGCGCCCCGATTTCGATTTCTGTAGATGTCTCTTTAATTCCTTTCAGCTCTTTCAATCCCCATATATTCAAATAATGACCTTGCGGTAATTTGCCGGCTTCAAATAAAACCATCAAGTCTGTACCACCGGCAATGGGCTTCCATTTTACTTTTGTTGATCCCAATAGAACTAAAGCCGCTTTAAGATTTTCAGCCGTTTGAATATGAAAATCAGGGGTATAGGATTTCATCGGACCTCTTTACATGCGGCGATGACACTCTCAAAAATTTTTGTATAACCTGTGCAGCGGCAGAGATTTCCCGACAAACCATCACGAACTTGCTGCTCGGTAGGATGGGGATAACGTGACAGTAAATCTGTCGTCGCCATAATCATGCCCGGAGTACAAATTCCGCATTGAGCCCCGCCATATTTAAGAAAGGATTTTTGAATTTCATTGATGATATCACCAACAGCCACGCCCTCAATTGTAGTTACTTTGCTGCCGTCTGCTTGAATCGCGGGAATTAAACAGCTGTTGACCACGCGTCCATCCATAATTACCGAACACGCGCCACATTCACCTTCACCACAGCCTTCTTTAGCGCCCGTATATTTTACTTCTTCACGAATTACATCAAGCAAGCGATCCATACCGTAACATTCAATTTTTTGAGTCCTACCGTTGAGCTCGCATGAAATCGTTATTTTTTTACTCATAGCAGGACTCCTGATATGCCTTCATAAAATCTTCCGGTAACATTGGAATCGTATTTACAGAGACGCCCGTCGCATTTTCTATTGCGTTGAGAATCGCCGGCGCAGGGCCATCCATTGGCAGCTCTCCAATGCCTTTTGCGCCTTGAGGTCCGTGTTTTTGATTTGTTTCTTCAAAAAAAACTTGGATATGCGGCACATCCGCAGCCGTCGGCATAATATAATTTGTCATTTGATTATTAATGACCTGCCCGTCTCGGTAGATAACTTTTTCATACAGTGCGTAACCGACACCTTGAGCAACTCCACCTTCAATTTGCCCCGCTGCGAGTACGGGGTGAATCACTTTTCCGACTTCTTGAACCGTTACAAAATTATCCACGTGAGATTCAAAAGTTCGCATATCAACTGAAACTTCGGCAACGTAAGCAGCCCATGCATACGTGGCGTAGGCTTCACCACGATACAATTGATCGTCCCAATGTACTCCAGGTGGTTGTTTGTATTCAGCAATAGATTTTAAAGGTCCAAATTTTTTAATGTACGTACGACAGGCCGATTTAAATTGCTCTTCGCTGTAATTATCTTTTATCAAGCCTGCGTTGAAAAGTGTTTGTCGTAATCCGATGGCGGCAGATTCAATCAACCCGCCCACGATCATAGTTGTTCGGGAGGCAACGGTAGGACCACTGTTAGGAACATTGGCTGTATCTGGCGTCGCCACGGAAACCATCTCGTAATTGATTTTTAAAGCATCTGCGACAATTTGCGAAAAAATAGTATTCGTGCCTTGGCCAATTTCTGTACTCGCCGCCAAAACAACAACTTGTCCGTCTTCTCGCGCTTCAACTCCAACTACGGAAGCGAGATACGCCTCGCCCGAACCTGTAAAGCCCGCGCCATGCATGAAAGTCGCGAAGCCCATTCCTTTTTTAATTGGATTTTTTTTATTATGAATTTCAAACTCTTTTATTTTCTGATGATATTGTGACTCACTTAATGCCTTATCTAAAATCTCATCAAAATTAATGTCCTCGCTAATCTTTTGTCCCGTTGCTGTGGTTTGCCCGCGTTTCAAAAAATTGCAACGACGAATATGTTCTGCTGTTACGCCAATCTTTTTTGCGGCATGATTGAGATGACGTTCAAAAGCAAAAATACTTTGAGGTGCTCCAAAACCTCGAAACGCTCCATGAGGAGGTGTATTTGTAGCTACAGCTCGGCTCCAAACTTTCACGTTATCGCAATGATATGGGCCCGCAGAATGAATTGTACCACGAGAGAGTACTACCGAAGACAATGTCATGTATGCGCCTCCGTCGATCACAAAATCAAAATCGATAGCCAGAAGTTTTCCGCTTTTATCGTGTGCGGTTTTAATTTTACTTCGAGATGGATGACGTTTGGTTGTGACCGCCATATCTTCTGATCTAGAGTAAATCATTTTGACCGGCTTTCCAGATTTCCAGGCGAGTAAAGCCGCATGTCCAGCCAAAATTGTTGGAAACTCCTCTTTGCCGCCAAAACCTCCGCCGGTCTCAGATTGAATGATTCTGACTTTTTTATCAGGTAAATTAAAAAGCGGAACGAGGCCTTTGTGAATATAATACGGGCATTGCATGGATCCCCAAACCGTAACGCCGTCCTGAGGATTTGCGACGGCGATCATGCCGTTATTTTCTATATACAATTGTTCTTGAGCTCCGGTTTCGTATTCACCTTCGATGACGTACGCTGCGGAAGACCAATCAAATTTGGTATTTCCTTTTTCAATTTTGTATTCTTTAAAAATATTATCTTTACCCCAGATTACGTGTTTTAAATCCAGAGACTCTTGAATAGAAAATATGGGCGATTTTTTTTCATATTCGATTTTAACAAACTCACGGGCTTTTTCAGCCATCATTTTATCTGGATGTGCTAAAAGTAAAATGGGCTCATCAAAATGATGAACCTCGTCTTCTGCAAGAAACGGCTGATCTTCAAGAATCAGCGTTACAATGTTTTTTCCGGGAATATCTTTTGATGTTACAATTACAAACTCTTTCCAGGGCAAGCCTTCGAGATATTGAATGGATTTAATTTTACCTCGTGCAACCGTACTCCGAATCGTCACACCATGTAGCATCTCTGGCATCGTGATATCATCTACATATTTGGCTCGACCGGTGACTTTAGATAATCCTTCTTTGCGAATTTTCGGCACACCCACTTGTTTTGTCATTTTAAATCAACCTGCTTAATTGCTATCACCGCTTTTGTAAAAGACGCTGTAAATTGGCGAAAGCGCGTTTGCTCGAGCCGGAGTATCAGTTTTTCAAACGAAATAGTCCGAATCAAATAAAAAATCAGAAATCCGCATGCGATAGGCCGCAATAGCCCCCAAATCACCGTAGTCGTTTCTTGTTTTGTCACAAAAAAGAAAATTGCAGTTAATACCAAACTTACAAAAAATAGCGGCGTAAAAAGATCTTGAGTTGCTAATCTGATGGGGGTCCCCACAGTTGGACGAGGGCGCTGTAATCTTTGGCGTCCCATTTTTTGCAGACTTTCAAGATACGTTTCTATTAAAACATCTGGAGCCTTTATCGATATCACGACCAAAATACCACCTATGAGAATTTTGAGGCACACAAGAGCGCCCACACTCCAAAGTAAAAATTCGGGCTGAATCTGCGTGAGCATTTGAAGTTGTACTAAAAAATATTGACCCACATCCATCAGTGTTTTTCCGTATAAAATTAAATAGAGCAGAACTGGTTGAATAAACGCCCATAAACATAGGAGTGTCATGCCTACTAATAAACCTAAAAAATGTACTCCAAATAAAAGTGGTCCCAGAGTAAATAACAAACCTTGAGCACTGATCGCCAACATGGGCGTTAGTTTTTTTCCCGCGGGTGATAATGACTTGAGTAATGCCGAAATCGCAGAAATAGAATTTGCGCTCGTGCGCATTTGAGTCAATCGTGTGGCTCGCGAAAGTAAAAAGCCTTGATTCAAAGACAACAATTGCCCCGCGAGTGGAATCTGAAATGCATGCAATAAACTTCCTAATCCCACTTCGACGAGCGATAATACCGTAGCGTATTTAGAAATAATCTCTGTGTTCATCTTTATCTAAAACATTCTCACCTAATTCTAAATTCGTAATTAAAAAGGTGCCTACCACCTTTTGTGGAAGCACTGCCTCCACAAAAGGTGGTAGGCACCTTTTGTTTCGCGGAGACGAACCAATGGGTGCCAGACGGCTAACACCTTTGTCTGAAACTTAACAAAAGTGCCAATTAGCGGCACGGCAACCGCGAAGAATGGCCTCTAAGCCCCTGAATTTATTACAATTTTACCATAAGACCCCCGTTATTTCGTCGCGACATTTACCCCTTCGTGGCCCCCCACTTGCTAATTACAACCTCGTGGAACGTATGCAGAAGTTGAACGTATGTAGACTTCAGAGGTCTTAGTGATGAAAACAAATAGTGTTGTGTTTTTGAGCTTATTTGCCTTAACGGCGTTGACTGTAGGATGCAAGTCCGATGTGACGGGCGAGTATGTTCAAAACGGCAACTCATCACTAAGATTGTTTGAAGAGTCCACAGGATCGCTTCTTGATCTTAAAAATGGTCGTATATCTGTAGAAGTTGAAACTTCATCCTTAAATCCTTTGATTGAATATTTAGTTTTAAGAATGAAGTCAGACTCTCGTTCGTATTTAATTCACGTACAAAAAAATAAAATTAGTGCCGACGGATCATTTGAATTAAATGAAACCGAAATGGAACAACCTATTCGTCTCAAAGGAAAACTCGTAACAGGTTTAGCGGAATGTTCGTTCGCAAATCTTTTAACGGCTGAAAAAATTGGCGTTGAAATTACAGTCTTTAAAGGTTTTTCTGCGATCGAAACTCCAATTGGATTTTTTAAAACAGAACTCAAGTTCGAAGCCGGGCAAAAACAAGCCAAGCTTTGAAGTTTCTCCCAACTCCTCTCTTCTCCCATTTAGCGGGTCGTGCGATAGGCGCACGGCCCGTTTTTTTATATTTTTTCAGTGATCGGAAACAATTGGACGTTGAGCTGATACACACGCTCACCTTTTGACGTTGTTCGATTTGTCGAAATATCCATTGCCCATTTTTTTCGAAGCTGGCGAAGTTCAAATTTAAAACGATTAAATTCTTCTTGAGTTAAAGACACCGTCATCGCTCCGAACTCGCGATCGGTGGGCGAATCTACAAACAGCGATTCCATTCCTAAGTAGAACAATTCGGTTTGCAATTTTTTAATGAGGGCTTGCGGAACATTTTTAGGGTCATCTACCAGTTCTTTACCTTTACAAATCTTGCCGTCATCGGCATTGCGTGTGAGTAGGCCCGCTTCTAACAATCGATCCAAGCTACGGCGAATTTCTTCAGTATTCGTTTGAGTACGAATCAGTTGGCGAATTTTTTCAGGAGTAAACTCTACACCCTCTTGATCGACTAAGTGATACAAGACCCAAGTTAACCAGCTCGGTAAAAGATCAGTTGTTTTTGTATTGATCTCGCCAATTTTAATTTGATTTTTATATCGATATTCTGCGAGGACACGTAAGTGTTGGGCGCGTTTTTGAGGTTCGGTTTCCTGACCATATGCGACCAATAAACAAAACTCTTCTGTTTGAAAACGATTGAGTCGGAGAGCTTTTGCAAACTTAACCGCCATTTGCGGAGACAAATTACGCTGGCTTTCCATCACAAGCTTTAAATAATTCGGTGATCGAATATCTGCCGCCGCTGAGAAAACTGAATATGTGTATGGACGCAAAATCGAACTTTCTGTTTTTTTCTTAAAATCGTAGTAGTCTCGTAAAAACAATCGGTAGTCTAAATATTCTGAAACATTTGGAACGACTGGTGTTTCATCTAACTTTAGTACTGGAATGTGAGGTGCTGAAATTTCTTGCGATGATGATGTAAGTGGCCCCAAAAGTTTTTACCCCCGTTAATGTCCCTTTCACAACGCTTACATTCGATGAGGTAAAACTCAACTTTTTGATTTCCATATCCGCCGCGTCGCAAATCGACGCAAATCTGTAGACGCATCGCTTTATTTTACGCTATCAATTGGCTTTCATTACGTGACAAACCTGTGACAAATCGTACCTTTAAGCTGGTTAAAATTATTATAAGTGGAATATTTATTAGTATCATTTCATGTCAATGATGTCGGCGTTGAGGGACTTACTCAAGCTGGTCTGCAGTCTTCCGATCGCGGTGCTGAACTTCAACTTCTTTTAAAAGATTTAAATGCGTGTGAGGCTTTTTATCTTTCGACATGCAATCGCACTGAATTTCTTTTTGCCTTTCAGCATCCAATACCTTTAACAATCGAAAACGTTTTTAAAAAAGCGTCACGTGTTTTTCGAAAACGCGACGAAATTATTCAACATCTGTTGGGCGTTGCATTGTCTAAAGATTCCGTCGTCTTTGGTGAAAGCCAAATTCTAGGACAGTTCAAACGCGCGTACGAACAGGCCTTGGAATGGGAAGTCTGCGGCTCAGATTTATCTCCTCTTTTAAACAGCATTATTCGTGAAGCCAAATCGATTCGCAGTCAAATTGGGCTTACTCAGGTTCATTCTTCAATCTCAACTGTGGCCGGAGCAAAAATTATCACTTCGTTTGAAGCTCCGAAGCCACGAATTTTATTTATTGGCTCGGGTGAAACCAATAACATTCTTGCGAAATATCTTAAAAAACGTGAAAGATTCGAATTTATTTGGTCAAGCCGTGGCCACCAAAGAGCTGTACAAGCTTCTGTCGAAAACGGCGGCGAAGTTTTAAATTGGGATTTAATTTCAAAAGGCATGCTTCCACATTGTGATGTTATTTGCGTCGCTACGCATGCGAGAGAAATCCTAGTGGACGATGTCGGTTTATTAAATGCCAATCCTAAAATGATATGTGATCTTTCCGTACCGGCCAATGTCTGTCGTGAAGTTACGAGTCGTTTAGGTATTTTGTACTTTGGAATGGAAGAGTTAAGCGAAGAGTTGGCTCAATCTCAAATTATTTCCCAAGATCTAATGAATGATTTAGCCCTACTTATTACAGCCTCGACCGAAAAAATTGAGAACGAATTAGTTTTTAGAGACTCTAAGCGCATTCTGATGCAGTCGTTTTCAAAACTTAATCAAGTTTGGGAGTCCGAGCTGAATGCTCTTTTAACTGGTCAACTCGCCGAGCTTACACCTGAGCAAAAAACAATTCTGACTCAGTGGGCGCAAAAACTTGTAAAAAAATCTAATCACGTTCAGATAGAAAGTTTAAAAGACAATGTCCGTTTATAAAATTGGCACTCGCGGTAGCGAGTTGGCTCTAACTCAAACTCACTCTGTTATTAAAGCCTTCTCGAATGTAGATATCACGGCCGAAAAACAAATTCTAAAAACCCGTGGCGACAAAGATCAGCGACCTTTCAATCAAATTTCTGGAGACGGATTTTTTACCAAAGAACTTGAACGCAGCATTTTAAATCGCGAAACCCATTTTGCCGTTCATTCCGCAAAGGATTTGCCTTCGATCGTCCACGAAGACTTGCCATGGAAAGCGTTTTCGCACCGAGAAGAGACCAGCGATATTCTCATCGCGCTACCGACTGCATTTGATGCAAATGGAAACTTAATCGACGGGAAAAGAATTGGGACGTCATCACCTCGACGTGAATTGCAAATTAAAAATGCATTTCCAAACATTCAAGTCGAGTCGTTGCGCGGAAACGTTCCGACGCGTATTCAAAAAGTCATCGATGCCCATTTGGATGGAGTTATTTTAGCTAAAGCCGGTGTTGTTCGATTAGGCTTACTGGAAGAAATAAAAGAATGCGACCTCGTGGTGAAAGAGTTGGATTTTGTGACAGCTCCGTGTCAGGGAATTATTGCCGTTCAAGGAGCACAAAATATTATTTCTACTTTAGATAAAATCGCGAATCATGACCTGGATTTAATCGCAAAAGCAGAAAAGTCAGTTTTAGCATTACTTGGTGGCGGGTGCCACCTACCTCTCGGCACGAAAATTTATGCTGAAAAAGACGAATATCGACTCGACTTTTTTTTAGGTGGGCGTTCCGAGACAATTGCATTCCAACTCAAAGCAAAAACAATTGGGACGCTCTTGCATGAGCTCGTAAAAGAACTTGTCAATACGCCAAAGCCGACGACCCATAGAGTTTGGTTCTCTCAACCTATTCAACACATACTAAAGCCGGCCTCGTTTGCCGCTCAACTTGGGATTGAACCTGTGGCTTGGCCCTTGTTAGAAGTCGTACCAAACTGGAAAGAAAAAGATTTGCAGGAGTTTCGCGCCGAAAAGAACCGCTACGGAGCTGTTTCATTTTCAAGTCAGTTCGCGGTTCAACTTTTTATGACCGAATTGAATTCTTATTTGGATATTAAGACTTGGCTCAATAATGTAAGGATTTTTGCCATAGGCCGTTCTACAAAAGAGCGGTTAGCAGAATATGGGATAACCGAAGTCGAAATGTCTAAGGAGTCTCATGGAAAATCTCTTGCGGCGCTTCTAGAAAAAATAAAAATACACGGAGATATTTTAATTCCGGGTCAACAAGGCTCGTTGGTGAAAGGGCGTTTAAAAGGTTTTGGACCACATTCGAAAGGTTTAACGCTCTATCGCATGCGCCCATCTCGTAACCCCATGTCACTCGAAGTTCCATTAATTGAGAAGAACGATCATATTGTAATTACAAGTCCTTCCGCTGCAAAAGAATTTGTACTAAGGTCCTTAAAGCATCCTGGCTTGAAACGCCTGTCCGTGTGGGCTTTTGGACCATCAACAAGTCGCGAGTTAGGTTTTCTCGGTGTGCAACATCGAACAAATCCTATCTCCGGCTCTTGGGAGTCCGTGCTGCGCGAGATTAAAAAATCTTAAGGAGTGATTATGGAACTCTCTACATCGCAACGGTTTTACGAACGAGCACAAAAGTTATCACCTGCTGGAGTTCACTCTCCTGTTCGTGCATTTAAATCTGTCGGCGGCACTCCTATTTTTTTTGAACGCGGCTTAGGTTCAAAAATCTACGACGTAGATGAAAATGAATACGTCGACTACTGCATGAGCTGGGGTGCGCTGGCATTGGGTCATGCGTATCCAGCAGTTGTCGAGGCTATCCAAACTCAAGCGGCTTTGGGAACTCATTACGGAACGCCAACACCTCACGATGTCGAGTTAGCAGAAATTATTCTATCCGCACTTCACCCTTTTGAAGAACTTCGTTTTGTCAGCTCAGGAACCGAAGCCGTTATGACAGCGTTACGTTTAGCTCGTGGAGTTACGGGCCGAGATAAAATTGTAAAAATTGATGGCGCTTATCACGGGCATGTCGACTCTCTTTTAGTCGCAGCGGGCTCTGGACTTGTGACGCAAGGGTTATCTGACTCAGCCGGAGTCACAAAGGGTTCCGTCAACGACACGCTCGTTATACCTCCGGGAAGAACCGAAGCGCTCGATCACGTTTTTGCCGAACACGGTAAAGAGATTGCGGCTATTATTGTTGAACCCGTCATGGCCAACAATGGACTTTTTGAACTCGGAAAAGAATATCTGCAATACTGTCGAGATATTTCAAAAAAGCACGGTGCACTTTTAATTTTTGACGAGGTCATCACGGGCTTTAGACTCGCCTGGGGCGGAGCCAAAGCTTACTATGGTATCTTTCCCGATATAGGAACATACGGAAAAATTATCGGCGGTGGCATGCCGGTCGGAGCCATTGCTGGATCTAAGTTTGTCATGGAACATCTTGCGCCGATCGGAAAAGTATATCAGGCCGGAACGCTAAGCGGAAATCCGATTGCGATGGTTGCTGGTATCGCCAACCTTAGAGGTCTTCAAAAAACAAATTTCTATGAGACCACTCGGGAGCTTGGTCTGTATATGGACGAAAAGATCGCACGCATTCAAAAAAATGCAGGACGCAAACCTTTTGGCTTTCGTCGTATCGAAAGTCTTTTTTGGTTTTCTTTTGGCTCATCACAAATGCCGACAACTTCGCAGGAAATACTTCCTCATGCAAAACCGCTCTATGCCGAAATTTTTCATGGCGCACTTGATCGCGGCGTTTACCTGGCCCCGAGTGCTTATGAGGTTGGCTTTCTTTCTTCGAGCCACACAAAATCAGATATCGACAAACTTGTGAGCGTTATCGAAAAAATATGAGAGTGTCGGCACGTTTTAGTTTTATTGCTCTCTCCTTACTCGCCTCTATGCAAATGCTATGGTGGGCCCATTTAATCATGAGTCAGCAAAGTTTAATTGCGGAACTCATTAATTCCCCACTAGCTTTTGAAAAGGCACGCACATACCATCTTATGATTTTTGCAGAGGGTGTCTTCTTTTTTGGCGTTTTGAGTTTTGGAATTTGGATGGCGTACAAATCTTTAGCTAAAGAGCTCAAACTTCAGCGTTCACACTCCGATTTTTTAAGTGCTATTACTCACGAACTTAAAACTCCTATCACCAATGTGCGACTTTGCCTCGATACTTTGGAGCGCAGTCATTTGCCTGAAGAAACCAAAACTCGTTATATTCAGCGCGCACAACTTGCCGTGGATAAACTTGTGGAAGAAGTTGAAACTATCTTAGCTATTTCTAGTAAAAATAATTTAGCTCGCGACAAGCAGGTGTTCGATTTGAATGATTTAATATCTACCGTTATTCAAGAAACTCAAATTCTCAAGAATACACAAATTGTTTTCAAAAAAGAAAACCCGCAACTCATTGCAGCTCCTTACGAAGAGAGTCGTTTGATTCTTCGTAATCTTTTGGATAATGCGCTTAAATATTCAGGTGATAGCTCTGGCGCTGTTAATATCCAGCTTCAGTCTGAAAAAAACAGAGTGGTGGCAAAAATTATCGACAATGGTATCGGCCTTACCACCGAAGAAGCCGCCCATGCGTTTGAACCTTTTTACCGCGGCGAAGACGGACGCAAACTTGATCCGACCGGCACGGGCCTGGGACTTCCATTGGTAAGAAGGTTGGCCGATGCTTTTGGAATTGAAATTTCACTTAATAGCAAAGGGCGCGGATTCGGTACAACAGCGAATGTAAGTTGGCCAGCAGAGAAGACTATATGAAACGTATTTTACTTGTTGAAGACGACAAACTCCTCGGAGAGATTTTAAAAGAAAATCTTGAGCTTGAGGGGTATTTTGTAGAGTGGCGCCAAACCGGAGCGGCTCTTCCCGAATATATAAAATCAAACCCATTCCAGCTTATTATTTTAGATGTCATGTTGCCTGTTATGTCGGGACTTGAAGCTTTGCGCGAAATTCGTAATACATCGCAAGTTCCTATTATTATGGTTTCGGCAAAAGGGTCTTCTCAAGATCGGATTCTTGGGCTCGAACTTAAAGCAGACGACTATCTTAGTAAGCCATTTCATTTAAAAGAGTTTTTACTTCGCGTACAATCAGTGCTTCGACGCTCCCAAAGCAAAGAGTTCCAAGAAATACAACAAGCAAAAATTGGTCGTGCGCAATTCGATCTAGAATCCTTTACGGTTGAAACTGTTTCTGGAGAGAAAGAAATTTTATCGGCAAAAGAAATCGGTGTTGTGCGATTGCTTATTCGTCAGAGCAACAAAGTTGTGAGCCGAGAAGAAATTTTAAATTCTGTCTGGGGTACAAGCGAATTTCCTTCCACACGTACCGTGGACAACTTTATCGTGAAACTTCGCAAGCTAATCGAAAACGATCCGTCCCAGCCCGAGTGGATTATTTCACATCGTGGCGTTGGATATTCACTAAGGAGCCATTTATGAGTTTTTTATCTGCTCTCGCACAAAAAAATTCTGGTCGATTACCTGTCTGGTTTATGCGACAAGCCGGTCGCTATTTACCTGAATATCAAGCTTTAAGAAAAAAATATGACTTTCGAACTATGAGTCACGATCCAAAACTTATTTGCGAAACTACAATGACTCCATTTGCCCGTTACGATCTCGATGGCGCAATTATGTTTTCTGATATCCTCACATGTCTAGAATACATGGGCTCAGCATTTCATTTTGGCGCTGACGGTCCCGTACTCGAAGACCATGGTCCACAAATTCTATCACGCTTAACGCCCTTGAATCCTTCGCAGGACATGGCTTTTGTTGGCGAAGGTATTCGCTTAGCCAAAAAAGAATTGGGCTCAAAACCACTGATTGGTTTTGCGGGAGCACCGTTTACACTTATTTCGTATTTAGTCGAAGGTGGCACTTCCCGCGAGTTTACTGATACAAGAATGTTTATTTATGAAAGGCCTGAAGAATTTCAAAAAACATTAAATCTATTGGGCGAGTCTATTGCGGAGTATCTGCTCTATCAAATCTCATGTGGCGCAGATGCTGTACAGATTTTTGATTCGTGGGTCGGTATACTTCCCCATACGGTTTATAAAGACTTAGTAGCTCCGACAATGTCCAAACTTATAACAAAAGTAAAATCTGCAGGTAAACCTGTGATTTTGTACTCGCAACCCACAAGCCATCTTGTAAAAACACTTTCTGAATTTGCACCTACCGCGCTAAGCGTAGATTGGCGCGAATCTTTAAGTGATGTAGTAAATAAAATAAAGCCTGAAAATGTTCCCACTTTACAAGGCAACTTGGATCCAATCGTCACAACTTTAGAATGGGATAAAGCTAAACCTTACGTCGTTGAACTTTTAGAAGAAGTGTCTCGACTTAATCTTCGCAAACAATATATTTTTAACGTTGGACATGGCGTAACTCCAGAAACAAAATGGGAAACGCTTGGTTCTATTATAAATTTCGTGCACGAATATAAAATCTAATGTCGTGCGGAAGAGTCGCAATTGTCGGCGCCGGCATTTCGGGTCTCACTCTTGGTTATTGGCTTAAAAAGGCAAACGTTTCTGTCACATTATTTGAATCTTCGGGACGTGTTGGAGGCTACATGGGCTCCGAACGCGACGAAGACTTTGTTGTAGAGCGGGGTCCAAATTCATTGCTTGATAGCACCCCTGCTTTTCAGTCACTTATTAAAGAACTTGGGCTAAAAGATCGGGTTACTTATGCGCAAAATAATTCTAAAGAAAGATTTCTGTATCTTGAAAAAAAATTAAAAAAGCTGCCCCGATCTTTTTTCGAGTTCTTAAAATCGGATATTGTTGAAACTCCTTCTAAATTTAGAATTATAAGTGAATTCGTCAAATCTTTTTCGCATACAGATACGCAAGAAACTATATTTGAGTTTGCGACCCGACACTTTGGTAATGAGATTGCTTACAATATCGTTATTCCTGCAACAATAGGGGTATTTGCCGGAGATGCCCGTGATCTTAATTTTGAACGGGCCTTTCCAAAGCTCCAGAAAATTGAAGAACAATACGGAAGCGTTCTTCGCGGCATGATGAAAACTAAATCTGCAGCTAAACTTTTCTCTTTTCAAAATGGAACGCAAGAGCTCGTAGATGCACTTTACGAAAATTTAAAAAATGAGATTTTATTAAATACGCCAGTTACTTCTTTTCAAAGCAGTAGCTCGGGCTGGAGTGTCAATGGTCACATCTTTGAACGGGTTATTTTGTGTACATCTTTGCCTTCAATTCTAAAGACTGTTGCGAACCTTCAAAATCAATGGCCAAAATTAAAGAAAAAAGATGTCGCCCCGGTTGTCAGCGTTTCGCTTGGGTTTAATCTACCTCTCTCAACTTATGGATTTGGGATACTGATTCATCCCGACAATAATTTGAAAACGTTAGGGATACTGTTTCCTTCCAATACGTTTAAAAACCGCGCTCCACAAAATAGCCATTTACTTACGCTTATTATGGGCGGAACGTTTCACCCAGAAGTCACAACATGGACGTCTGAGCATTTAATCACAGTGGCATTATCCGAGTTACGCCAAATATTAGGTCCCATTCCAGACCCCGTAAAAACCTGGACGTTTAATTATCCAGAGGGAATTACGCAATACAACTCTCAGTCTTCAGAAGACTTCGACATGCTGAAGCGTCAAATTCAGAATCAGCCCGGCTTATATGTTAATAGCCATGCTTTTGGCGGTGTCGCAGTGGGCGACTGCGTTTACAAATCCTATGAGCTTGCGCGATCAATTGCTCCGCGACTATAATGATTACATGAGATTTGTTGTATTCTTATTATGCCTTTCCTCACTCGTCGCCTGTACCACTCCTATGGTTGAACGATTTGATAAAGTTGAATTAGGAATGGACAAAACAGACGTGATCGATGAGGTTGGATCGCCAAATCGCAGCTTGAGATCGAACGATCAAGATATTTGGATCTATACGTTTCACACTCCCGACACAATTGAACAACGCGAAGTTTGTTTTAAAGATAACGTTGTTAGTTACGTAGGTACCCCACGTCCTCGAAATGAGCATCCTAAAATAAAATCTGAAGAAGAAGCTGCGGCAGTTCTTAAAAAAGAACTTAAGTAGTCTTTTAATGTTAGTCTAATATGTAAGTTTTGGTCGAGTCGAAGTCGCCGGCTCGGTTTTTGGCGTGTGCGATTTTTGCTGCGGCTCCTCTCGCTTTTCTTCTTTAGCTTGTTTAGCATTTTCTTTGGCCACAACTTCTGGAGCTTTAGCGTACGTCTTACCTATCTTCATAAGAATACCTTTAAGTCTTAAGTCGATATTAGAAATTGTATTGATCTCTTCAATTGTTTCGATTTCAAAACGTCGATACTGACGTTCTGTCGCATCTCCTTGTTGCGGATGCTCGTACATTAGTTTTTTCTTTTCTCTTTGAAACTTAACAAAGTTTTCTTTTAAATCATTAGCGTCGGTAATCATTTCATCAAGAATCGCGCGAATAGCCTCTTGTTCGTGAAGTTCGGCTTTTTTTTCTGCAAGCTCTTTAATGTGTGCACGGCGATCTTCCACACGAGTCTTATATTGTCTGACGTTGGCATTTAGTTGCGCGTAGCTATCTGCCAAAGCTGGACACGCAGAATATGACAGAAATAGAAAAATAAAAGTGAATTTCATTTTTTGTCCTTCACGGACTAATTTCGAAAATTCCATTTTGCACCCACGATATGTTTAAGGAGTAACCTTTTAAGCGACTAACAAGAATGCTTGCCTTTATCGCATTTACTTTTTCAATTTTAATTGAGCCACCTCTTAATTTTTTTATAATGTCGGCCCCATTCCAACCAAATCGAGCATCTGTTAATGACTCGCGCACAGCCGTTCGCAAGTCTTCCGAGTCGATGCCCGTAATTAAAATGTCATACAAAAAATTACCGCTCGCGGCTTGTGATACTTCAGAATTCGCAAACGCGACAACATCTTCAAAATCAGACGTGGCTTTTTTTGCTTTGATTTTTGAGAGTTCGTAAGGCTCACCCTCACTAAAATCAGGTGGAGGAACAGGCATGGACTCCATCACGGTCGGTTGTTCCTCAGCCTCTACAATTTGAATTGGCTCTACAAGTGGAGCAAACGGAGGTTCAGGAATAGGTGGATACTGCGCGATTTCGGTCGCTTTATCTGCAATTGAAGGAAGAGGGCTATTGTCCGCAAGGCTTTTTGTTGGTGCGCCCGCAGACTCTGAAATAATCTCGTTTGTTTGCTCTTCGGCCATCGAAACAGTGCCATAAAAATCGACGGATAGAACGGCTTTACAATTTTTGCAGTTATAGAGTCCGAATGACGTTTCGGGTACGGGTGCATCACATTTTGGACACTGGCTCATTAGCACATCCTTGGCTAAAGACTTTTATTCGACATCTACCCCATGACACTTTTTATATTTTTTGCCACTACCGCAAGGGCAAGGATCATTACGGCCGACTTTGTTTTCTCGAACAAACGGCTCTTCAGTTTTTTTAGGAGCGGGATTCATCATAGGTGATCCTGCGGCTGGCGCGCGTTCTTGTGCCCCAACGCCACTCCAAGGAGAAACTTCGGAGTGACTGTAGTTTATACGCGCGTTTTGTTTTTTAGGTCCCAACGCCTCGATCGCGGCGTCGTCTTCTTTTGCTCCGCCTTCAGCATTTGCCGCTTCTTGTACGATTTGAATTTTAAATATTTTTTCTAAAGATTCTGTTTTTATAGAATCATTCATTTCGGCAAAAGCCCCGAAAGCTTCTTTTTTGTATTCTATCAACGGATCTTTTTGAGCATAAGCACGTAAATTAATTCCTTCTTTCAAGTGATCGATCCGTTTAAGATGATCTTTCCATTTCACATCGATGGACTGTAGCAAAACCATTTTTTGAACTTGTCCCAACAACGGCCCAAGATTTCTTTTTTGGTTTTCAAAATTACTACCAATGCTATTTTTAATAACATCGACGATTTTTTCTATAGTGAGATTTTCTCGCGATAATACACCATCGAAATGAAGGTCAATTCCAAACTGCGCTTTCATTGCTGTAGCCAACCCATCTAAATCCCAATCTGCTGGCTTTGCACCTTCCGGAATAAAGGTATCAAGAAGATTGGACGTCACATCACTCATCATGTCTTTAGTAATGCCTTCTAAATTTTCGCCCATTAAAACGTCGCGTCTTAAACCGTAAATAGAATTTCTCTGACGATTCATAACATCATCGTAATCAAGTAAATGTTTTCGAATATCAAAGTTATGACCTTCAACTTTTCGCTGCGCGCTTTCAATAGCTCTTGTCACCATCGGCGCTTCGATAGGTTCATCGTCAGGCATATTTAGCGTATTCATTATTTTTTGAATACGCTCACCATTGAAAATACGCATAAGGTTGTCTTCTAAAGAAAGATAAAACTGAGACTCACCTGGGTCACCTTGGCGACCCGAGCGACCCCGCAATTGATTGTCGATACGGCGAGACTCATGTCGTTCTGTTCCGATAATTGCAAGCCCACCGGCTTTAATCACGTCTTGTTTTTCGGTTTCACACGAGATCTTATAGTTTTTTAACGCCTCTTTATATTCAGGAGATTCTTCGTCACGATTCACCTGTCGAGCCATGGACTCAGGGTTTCCGCCAAGCACGATATCTGTTCCCCGACCGGCCATGTTCGTCGCGATGGTTACAGCCCCTTTACGACCCGCTTGAGCCACAATTTCTGCCTCACGTTCGTGATGTTTCGCATTTAAAACATTGTGACGAACATTCATTTTCTTTAAAAAGTCGCTTAGCCGCTCTGATTTTTCAATACTAATCGTACCGACAAGTGCCGGTTGCCCTTTTTCATTCTTGATACGGATGTCTTCGGCAATCGCTTTAAATTTTGCGATTTCAGTTTTATAAATGACGTCATTTTTATCCAAACGCGAAATCGGTTTGTTTGTAGGAATCACGACGACATCAAGATTGTAAATCTTTTTGAACTCGACAGCTTCGGTATCGGCCGTTCCCGTCATGCCAGCAAGTTTTTCGTACATTCTAAAATAATTCTGAAAGGTCACTGTCGCAAGCGTTTGGTTTTCGCTCTTGACCTTAACGCCCTCTTTAGCCTCAATCGCTTGATGAAGTCCATCGCTCCAACGGCGCCCCGGCATAAGACGTCCCGTAAATTCATCTACGATTACGATTTCGTCGTCTTTCACCATATAGTCCACATCAAGTTTATATAAATGATGTGCCTTCAAACCTTGATAGACGTGATGAAGAAGTTCAATGTGTTCCGGATCGTAAAGATTCTCGATCTTCAAAAGCTCTTCAACTTTTGAGTTTCCCTCTTCTGTTAGCGAGGCCGTTCGAGACTTTTCTTCCATAATAAAATGTTCTTCTTTTTTTAAGAACGGAATGATTTTATTTACGACGTAATATTTGTCTGTGGAATCCTCTGAAGGACCAGAAATAATTAACGGTGTACGTGCTTCATCAACTAAAATAGAATCGCACTCATCCACAATCGCGTAGTGAAACGGGCGCTGAACGTAATCTTTTAAATCAAACTTCATATTGTCGCGAAGATAATCAAAACCAAATTCGTTATTTGTTCCGTAAGTAATATCTGCCGCGTAGGATTGCTTTCTTTGGCGATCATTAAGGTCATGAACGATAATTCCTGTCGTGAGACCCAACCAATTGTAAACGCGCCCCATCCACTCACTATCTCTTTTTGCAAGGTAGTCGTTGACAGTTACAACATGAACACCTTTGCCTGAAAGTGCATTTAAGTAGACCGGCAATGTCGCAACTAGGGTTTTGCCTTCGCCTGTTCTCATCTCTGAAATTTTACCTTGATGAAGAACAATACCGCCAATCATCTGCACATCGTAATGGCGCATGCCTAAAACTCGGATCGAAGCTTCACGAACAACGGCAAAAGCTTCAGGCAAGAGGTCATCTACTGTTTCGCCGTTAGTTAAACGCTGTTTAAACTCATTTGTTTTATTTTTAAGATCGGAGTCGGAAAAACCCTTTAAGATAGGTTCAAAAGAATTAATTTTTTGGATCAATGGCGAAAGCGCTTTCATATCGCGCTCGTGTTTTGTTCCAAATATCTTTCCCAGTAATTTCATAACCATAGACGAAAATTCTACCCTTTTGAGCCTAGAATGGTCACTGAATTATTTAGACGGGTGTGTGCGTATTAAGTCGCGAGTAAGCCATGAGTTTCAAATTGTTTAAGAACTTCATAAGATGCAATAGAAACAGAGTTTGCGAGATTGTAACTTCGTATGGGGCCATACATGGGAATAGTAAGGGTCTGCGCGTCATATTTTCGTATTAAATCTTCTGACAAACCCTTGGTTTCTCTACCAAAGACCAGCCAATCGCCCATTTTAAACTCGGCTTTCGCTAACGAACGTTTTGTTTTTGTAGTGAAGAAAAAAATGCGCGAAGGGTCTGAAACTTTTTTTAGCCAACTTTCAAATGAAGGATGAAGTGTTAGGTCGAGATGAGGCCAATAATCTAATCCGGCACGCTTTAGATATTTATCTGTGAGTTCAAATCCAAGGGGCTCTATAAGATGCAATCGCGCATTTGCCCCTACGCATGTGCGACCAATATTCCCCGTGTTGTTTGGAATTTCAGGTTCAACCAGAACAATGTTAAAAAAATGTGCGCGGCTCATTCTTCGAGATATCTAAAAACTTCTTTACCAAGAGAGGTCAGTGCTAAGCGGCGACCTTTATCAACTAGAAGTCCTTTGTTCATGAGTTCACGATACAAATCTAAATTTATAGGGACAATATCCCGGCCCAACGAAGCACCAAGTTTAAGTATATAACGCTTTTGAGTTTCAGTAAGTCCGCACGTTAGTGGTTGAATCGAGTTAAAGTCGCGCTCCCAATCGCCGTCCATTATTAATTTTGCTTCTTTAGGCAAACGAACGGGATTCATTGCGTAAACGGATGTTGCAACGAATTCATCTCCCTCAAGAGCAACAGATAACGGCGTACGAATAAAAAGGCTCTTCTCTGGATTTTTCGAATTAAAGCCATGAAATTCATCAAGCAAAGGCATTACAACGTCTGAAGCCACAAACCGAACAAGATAACCCGATACTATTGATTGCTCATTTGCAAGAAAAACAGGGTAGCCCACTTCAAGTCTATAAACTGCGCCTCTGGCTTTTGCGGGAACTTTTGATTCAACAAACGGTTGAATTTTTTTGTAATGAACATGGCCATCAACAAATGAACCATATATAAATAGAGTTTTCTCGCTCATAGCCCCTCGATATCACTTTTGTCGAATTGTTGTTGAAACAACTCCCCGCCGACTGTCTTTTTTAACGTTCTTTCTTAGAAAGGACGTTTTGTATACCAAACTCATTTGGTGATCGCAATGGGGACCCTCACCAAATTATTTTTTAAAAACACGCGATGCGTTCTTAATTATTTCTAGTGCCATGTCCAATAAGTCTTTTCAGGTAACAGCAACTTGAATCTAATCAAAAATAACAAGCACATATGTGAATAGCCTTATTGGACAAGGCGGTGGGTTTAGTTTGATTTACGAAAATGAAATCCCTTGACGTTCGATATAAAATTCGCGATTCAAGTTTTAACAAGGACGGAAAAATGGCTACAGATTCCATCACTTACATGGGACATCATTGGATTGAAATTAACGGAGACGAGATTACCGTAGGTATCAACGATGATGCCGTAGATGAAATCGATAGTATTTTAAAATTATTGTTGCCCGAGCAAGGCGAAGTCTTTGAGACCGATGATGTCTGCGGAGAAATTGAAACTAGCGATGGCCCACTAAACCTCTACGTTCCTGTTGCGGGTTCAATTTCTGAAGTTAATCCTGCCATCATTGAAGACCCCAAATTAATTCTAGAGGATTGCTACGATGAGGGTTGGCTTTACAAAGTTGAAGCCTCAGACCAAGAAGAAGTCGATGAACTCAAAAACGGTACAAACGTAGAAAATTAATGGTCGTGACTGCTCCCGCAGTTTTTTCTAACCGGTTTTACTTTCAACTTCAGGGTAACGAACGACTTTTTGCTCATTATCGAAGTACGTCACTAAATTTACCGGGCGCCCCCAAATGGCGTGAAGATTCGAAAGCGTTTGAATCATATAATCTGGCTGCAGCTCAACACCTTCAAAAAGATGTGTAATCAACAACTCTCCGCGGTTTTCAAAGTTTGCATCTTCGACCGCAATGATGGGTTGACCAAAGTTTGTGAGTTGAAACAGTAATTTTTGTTTAATCGCCGCAAAATCGCGGGTGTCGATTTCAAATTGATTTGTACGTTTATTATGTTTGTACACAAATAACTTATTCCGCACACAAAAATCTTCGGTCATAAACTCATCGAGAAAGGTGACGTCATTGTAATCCCGCCGAACTTCAAAAATCTTTTGCCGGCCGAGGCCTAATTTTTTATCCCAATTCTTTTTTTCTTTATAGTCGCTGATCTCAGACCATTCTTTTCCAAATTGCCCTTTATCCCAGCGTTCTTCAATATCTCGAAATAGCTCAATTCCTAATTTGTAGGGATTAAATCCGCCGGGCTGCATCGCTACGGTTCCACTATGATGATCGGCATAATCAATGATGTCACAATCATGCATGATTTTTTGAGTCATCATGGTGGAGTGCCAGTAAGAAGCCCAACCCTCATTCATAACTTTGGTCATTCCTTGAGGTGTGAAATAATAAGCCTCTTCACGAATAATTCCGAGCACGTCTTGTTGCCACTCTTCTAGCGGCGCGTGCTGAATTAAAAATTGAAGTACATCACGCTCAGGACGTTCTGGATATTTTCTTTTTAACTGTATTTGCTCTTCATGTTTTTTACGTTGTTGCTCGACATACTCCGGTGGATTAATATATTTATCCATGTACGACTTATCACTCTTCAGCAATGACACTTGTGGAGATCGTTCTTCCTCACGAAGAGATTCTCTTTTTATATAAGGACTATAACGATCAATTAAATTTTCGAGGCTCAAGCAGTGATCAATAAAATCTTCTACGCGATCTTGACCGTAACGGTCAAAATAGCGACGGATCCGCGTTGCATGGTTTGCCATTACGTCCATCATTTTGCGATTTGTCGGAGAAAACCATTTGTTATTTTTAAAAAAATCACAGTGCCCAAATACATGTGCCATAACGAGCTTTTGATCAACCAACATGTTGCCTTCCATTAAATAGGCATAACAAGGATCTGTATTGATCACCATTTCATATATTTTCGAAAGGCCGTACTCGTAAGATTTTGAAAGACTTTCGTACTCCATACCGAAACGCCAGTGTGGATAGCGCACCGGAAAGCCGCCATACGAGGCAAACTGATTCATTTGATCATAAGTGATCAATTCAAAAATAGTGTCATAAAAGTCTAAGCCGTAATCTGCGGCCATTTTTTCAATTTCACGTCGAGCTTTTTCTAATTCAGGAGTTAGGTTCGCCATAAATTATCGCCCCTTGCCTAAAAAAGTTTTAATCGCATCTGGAATTTTATCTCGGTTTTCTATTTTGCTCATGACCAAAAGTTCTTGCCCTTCAAAATCTTTCTGCAAGTCTTTTAAAAACTGTCCGCTTCCGTACTTGCTTTCAACTTGTCCATAACAAAAAAGATTGCATTTTTCGAGAAGGTCTTCTTTTAAAAGCTTTGTGCAAAACTTCGTGTCCTCGGAAGACCAGTTATCACCATCGCTAAAATGAAAGGGATATATATTCCAGTCATTTATGGGATATTCTTCGTCGATAATTTTTTTACAAAGAGTATACACCGAACTGATCAGTGTTCCGCCCGACTCGCTCGTACTAAAAAATGTTTTTTCATCGACCTCTTTGGCTGCAGCATCGTGAATCAAGAATCGAGTTTGCAATCCTTTGTAGTGTTTTTTTAGCCATGTGTTGATCCAAAAACTAGTTAGCCTTACGATTTGCTTCTGCTCTTCACCCATACTTCCAGACACGTCCATCATGTAAATGACAACGGCGTTAGCTTGTGGTTTTGGAACTGGTTTAAAACTTCGATAGCGAAGATCTCGTTTTATTGGAACAATGATGGGATCTTTGGGATCGTATGCTCCTAGAGCAATCGAGCGCTTTAAAGCCTCTTTATATGAAGCCTTGAAGTTTCGCAAACCTTCTGGACCTACCGGCGCACGCCCCGAATATTTATTTTTAAGTGTGTCGACTTGTTTGTTACCCCGAGGCTGAATGCGCGGGAGTTGCAACTGTTCACCTAAAATATTTGCAAGTTCCTCCAGTGGCACATCGACTTCAAGCATGTGCTCTCCCGGAGTATTGCCAGCTTGTCCTTCTCCTGGTTGCGGCTCTCCCCCGAGAGCGTCTCCGGCCTTACCTTCGCCCTGACCTACGCCACCACTTTGCTTAGGACCGTAGCGAAATCTTGGAATATCAATGTGGGGTATAGGAATTTTAACAAGATCATTTTCTTGCTTCCCAATCATATCATCCTGAGTGATGTAACGGCGAAAATTCTCTTTGATCTTGCCGCGGATGATATCGCGAAATCTATTATGATCTTCTCTAATTGCCATTATGTTTTGTTCTTCACATCTCCACGAGCAAAAATACTCGCGACGTAAGTTAACACATCTGTCGCCGAAATTTCATCGTAACCAAAATCTTTAATAAGACGCGTTTTTACAATGTCAATTTTCTCTTGTGTTCCTTTGTCCGCTACCGAAGAAACAAGTGACGTCAGCTTAATACTGTCTTTCTGATCTTCAAAAAGTTTAAGCTCAAAAGCTTTATGCAGACGCTCATTTGTTTTGTAGTCGAAGCGTTTATTCTCTAGCGAAAGTGCTCCGATATAGTACATAATCTCACGTCTAAAGTCGTCCTTCCGAGATTCCGGGATTTCAATTTTTTCTTCGATAGACCTCATCAAGCGCTCATCTGGTTCATCATCCTGCCCCGTAAACTGATTACGTACTTTTTCTCTTTGCGTGTAAGCCTTCATGTTATCAATATAGTTAGCGCACAATCTTGCCAGCGCACTATCGTCCGCACTTATCGCACGCTGTACTTCAGATTTAATAATTTCTTCATATTCTTGTTTCACGACACTTAGAAGTTCCCGATATTCTGTTTTTAATTCTTCATTTGAAAGCAGCGAGTGGTTTTTTAATCCTGATTCTAACTCATTCATGACCATGAACGGATTTACCGAGCCCCGATTATTTTGTTGAGCAGCTACAATCGCATTTGAAATCTTATCTTGAATGTATCGGGGAGATATTCCCTCAAGACCCTCACGCTTTACTTCTTTGCGAAGTTCTTTCACGTTGTCTTCGGTAAAGTTTGGTAACGTCTTGCCGTTGTAAAGCTTAAGCTTTTGCAGTCTCGTAAGGTTTGCTTTTTTAGGCTTTTCTAGGCGCGTGAGGATTGCCCACATGGCCGCCATTTCGATCGTATGTGGAGCAATGCTTACGCCTCTTAATCTTCGAGAATCAAAATCTTTTTTATAAATTTGAATTTCAGCTTCTAAGCGCGTGATGTACGGAATGTCAATTTTAACAGTTCGATCACGAAGGGCTTCCATAAACTCATTGTTTTGGAGTTTGCGATATTCTGGCTCGTTTGTATGGCCAATAATGACTTCATCAATATGAGTTTGCGCAAATTTTTTGGGTTTCACGCGATGTTCTTGAGACGCGCCGAGAAGATCGTATAAGAACGCGACGTCAAGCTTTAGCACCTCAACAAATTCAATCATCCCGCGATTGGCGATGTTAAACTCTCCATCAAAATTAAAAGCTCTTGGATCTGAGTCTGAGCCATACTCCGCAATCTTTCGGTAGTTGATATCACCGGTAAGTTCAGTGCTATCTTGGTTTTTTTCGTCTTTCGGCTGAAATGTTCCAATGCCGATGCGATCAGATTCCGATAGAATCATACGTCGAACGCGAATGTAATCCAACACCTTGGTGAGATCACCGTCATGACGATCCATTAACTTTGTAAAAATAAATCGACTTGCCGGGCAAAGATCGCCCGCGACATTAACGCGAAACTCTCCCCTTTCGCCACGATTGAGTTCATCTAAAAATTTCGGTCGCATATCTTCAGGAATAAGAAGAATTGGATCTTCATGCATCGGAGAAATCATCTCGTAAACGCCTTGACCCAAAAGACCGTGCGGCTTCTCAGGATTATCTAACCATTCAAAAGTATAAAGCGCCCCTTCATCTGTCTTCGAGTATCGCTCAAGCCCTCTTTTTAAAGATCTCACAATTGTAGATTTGGCACTTCCGACGGGACCGTGAAGTAAGATCACTCGCTTTTCAGTTCCATACCCGTGTGCAGCTGCGCGAATGACATTTACAAATTTCATTAGGTGAACATCCAGCCCGAACACCGCATCTTTTCCACCTGAAGTTTCATCGTCAAAAAATTTATAATGTGTGATTTTCTTTTTAAAATCTGTGTATTCGCTCGAACCTGCGCTTACAATCATGTCGTACATTCGTTGAAACGCATTTCGCGTCACCTTTGGGTTCTTCTTGACGAGATCAAGATACTCCCAAAAAGTTCCCTTCCATGAAAAGTCGCGATAATTTTGCTGTGACTGGAGATCCTTTAAAAGTCCTTTAAAGTTTTTTTCCTCTGACATGACCTCTCCTTGGTTTGCTTGCAAAGGGCGCTTTTGAGAAACCTTCGATGGTCTCTCTCCTCTAGTATGCACTAACATAAGAAATAGCACTAGTGCCTTGTCCAATAAGTCTTTTTATATAAGTGCGCAGAGGCATTAGTATCTGAATTATTAATTTTGAATAAGCAGAAATGCTATTCGCGCATCGAATGAATTTATAAAACGATTTATTATTTTATGCGCTCTATTTTAAAACCATCTGGGGGCTCAAGAGTGAACATCTCAGCATTTTCCTCGACCTTTGTCGAGAAACCTTGAAGCACCATCTGTAAAGATGCCATTCGAGTCTCTATTTCTATTTTTCGACGTGAAACTTCACGGTCTTTCCAAGTCACCTTGATTTTTTGAGTTTTATTTTCACAAACCGACATAAAATCGTTTTTATCTTTAGAGCAATTCCACGCCGGGCCTGATGGTGCCTCGTCGAATAAAAGATTCATCATCAAATATGGATCTAACGATACTCCTAAGACATACGTAAAACTTTTTTCACTCGCCTGGCCGATAATGAATTTTTTCTGCTGTATGAGTGCGCCTCTAAATTCGTTTTGATCAAGCACAAGGCTTGCCAAA
The DNA here is from genome assembly GCA_021731045.1 of Bdellovibrionales bacterium. GTDB lineage: Bacteria > Bdellovibrionota > Bdellovibrionia > Bdellovibrionales > JAKFYE01 > JAKFYE01. The sequence goes on from JAKFYE010000015.1 coordinate 68,872, forward strand.
TGAATTCCTATCGGCGTCGTAACTTCAATACGAAAACGACTCGGACGAATCGCCACAATATCTAAATTAACAATGGCCGATTTAGAATCTTTATGATTGCGAACCAAGACTTTGCTCGTCCAGCGCCCTTTTTGTAATTCATCAAATTTTGTCGGTGTGGTTTGGCAGGAGAGGAGACTACTCGTGAGCAGAAGCAGGAGTGCGACGTGCCCGTTCAGCACTTTCAATCGCAGAAATTTTAGCTTCGATTTTACGTATTGAGTCTGCATTGTTTTCCAATTTTACGGCCCGTTTGTACATTTCTTTAGCTTTGCCGGGAAGCTTGGATTTATAGTACGCATCACCAAGGTGCTCGGCAATAATACTTTCATCTGATTTAGCTTTATACGCCACTTCAAGAATTTTTACCGCATCTGTATAATCGCCCTTTTTATAATAAACCCATCCGACCGTATCTTGAATATAGGCATCTTCAGGTTTTAAACTTAGGGCTTTTTTCGCATATTGGTAAGCTTCATCAAGATTTTCACTCATATCTGCGTATGTATATGCTAAATAATTGAGTGCTTGCACATGATCAGGATTGAGTTCGATTGTTTTTTTCATGCTCAGCAAAGTTTCTTGGCGATTTCCGGCCTTATCCTGCAAAGAACCTAAGAAAAAATACAGTTGATCGTTTGTCGGAAATTTTACGACAGCCGATTGAAGCATGCGCACGGCTTTTTCATATTGTTTTGTATCATCTAAATAAGATGCATAGAGCGGATAAAACTGCGCGGCGTCAGGTCGAATGTCTAGAGCTTTTTCGATCGTGACAATCGCATTGTCATAATCGTTTTGGAGTTTATATAAATAAGATGCGTGAATGACCGCCTCAACATAATAAGAGCTATTCGGGGCCAATAGTTTAAATTGTTCAACAGCCGCTTTGTAGTCCTTCACTTCTTCATAAACCGCGCCTAAGAAAAATCGTATTTTGTCAGAGTCTGGAGCTTGCGCTAAAATTTCTTTGAGTCGCGTAACGGCTTTTCCGTAATCTTTAGTTTCAATAAGTATTAAAGCCATTTTTACTTTGGCATTTAAATTTTCAGGGTCTGCTCCCACTACGATTTCGAGTTGCTGATACGCTTTTTCATATTTTTCGTCTTCTAAATAAAGTCGGCTTAATTGTTCTGCGATTTTCTCGTTCGGCCCATGTTTGTCTTGAAAGGATTCATAAAGAGCGACGGTTTTATCATGTTTCTTCTTTTCGTAGAATACACCCAAGGCTAAAGCACCATCAGTAAAAGATGGCTTTATTTGAAGAGCCTTTATAAACGAGGCTTCGGCTAACTTCAGATCCCCTTTTTCTACATAAACGCGTGCTAAATAAAAATGCGCTAAGTGGGGTGATTCATATTCTGGATCTTTTGCTAAATTTTTAAAGACTTCGATCGCCTCATTATATTTTTTTTCTTCTGATAAAAGAGCACCTAAATATAAATGCGCTTCTCGATTTTCATGATTATTTTTTATAACATATCTGTATTGCTCTTCTGCACGATCGTACAATTTGATCGCAGAGTACAAGCCCCCTAATAATAAACGCGCTTCAAAATAATTCGCGTCGAGCTTAACAGCCTCTTCGGCATTACTCATACCTTCAGAAAGTAATCCTTTTTTTACGTATTCGACGGCCAACTTCAATTTTACTACTGATGATTTAGGGTCATAGACCGAGGTCAATTTGAATTCTTCAATTGCTTTTGCCGATTCACCGCCAAAAGAATATGTTTCGCCCATCGTAAAGTGGTAGTCCGCTTTTGTTCGCATGTAGATAGGATCAAGAACGATTTTTTCTGGACCCATATCGAATGGTGGTGACATCGACGCTGGGGCACGGTTTCCATCAAAATATCCATCTACAACGGCACTGCGGTTTTTTTCTGCAACATCCTGACTTGAATCTTTTTTGCCCGTTAGTGATGAGCAAGAAATAACCAGCGGTAAAAACGCCAGTGTAAAAATTTTGAAACGCAGAAAATCCACCGAGTCTCCAGAGGAGAATTCATGATTCCCCTTTGGTTATTTTTCGGAAGAGTTGGGGGGCTTCTTAAACGGTTCGGTGGTGAATTTATAGGCAAAGTCGAAGTCTGGTTGTTTGTCGAGTCGAGCTTTTACTCAGGTCAACGTACAGCTCGTATATAGCCGACATCATCTCCAACAAAATCAACAGTGAGAAATCCTTGCTCGTTGACTGCAATTTTAGAATTTGCAGTTTCATTCTTTGTATTGGGTCCAGCAGACCAAACGACGACATACATAGCCTGCCCTTGTGCATTGCGTGCATATTGGTAATAGAAGGGTTGTCCCCAAGGGTCTGCACCAATGGTCGAGGTTTCGGGCTTTACGGAGGCGACTTCTCGATCATTTAACTCTTTTGAAGATTCATCAGAAAGTTTTTCAACTACAGAAATCTTTTGACTCCATTCTTGAGCCTGATGTTTTGCAATTTCGGTATATTGACCGTCGACTCGGTGGCTCAAAATGGGAACAACGATAAGGGCAATCACGACTACTGATATAATTATACTGAGCGTATCGAGTGTGCTAACCCCTTGATCTGACTTATTAAACACAAAACGCTCCGTTTTCTCCCACAAGCCTTATCTAGACTTTCGGCGTGTTTACAGAAAACTTAATAGCGATTAACCAGATTGTTAAAATTTTTGATCATAAGAATGCGCAGAGTATACCAATGCGAGGCGTCTATGCTCTGAATTGAATTAAAGCAGAGCACTTGACAAGCTGTGGCGTCCTGGCCTAGTGTCCCCTCGTTAAAAACACCCGGATTGAAAAGACCTTTCGGGATTATCGGGGGAGGCAGAATTTGGACAACCAAACTAATACAACGGGGTCAGTTATGACTACAGGTCCTAAGATTATAAAGCGTTATCAAAACAGAAAGCTCTACGACACACAACAGAGCTGCTATGTAACACTCGACGACATCGCGAAAATGATTCGCACAGATGAAGAAGTCACTGTTGTCGACAACAAGACAAAGCGCGACATCACCGCTTCTACTTTGTCACAGATTATTTTCGAAGCTGAGAAAAAAGCGGGCGATTACGCTCCTCTTTCTGTACTTCGCGAAATCATCCAACACGAAAACGGAAGTATGTCAGGATACCTTGCAAAACTTGGTGTCTTTACTGCTGAGAAGAAACAACAAGAACGCGAACAACGTGCTCTTGATTTCGTTGAAAACACTCAACAACGTTCTTCTTACGATGACGTGAAATCAACTCTTGATGCGCGTATTTCAAATGCCGCAGAAAAGACATCTTCTTACGACAGTAAGAATTTTGATTCTGAGCCAACTCCAGAACTTCCTGGAGCTAACCGCAACACAGCTTCAAACTAATTATTATTCGTTTGAACAAAGCAACAAATAAACCCTTAGTGAGGACCACTAGGGGTTTTTTGTTGCTTGCTAGAGCCTGTCTCATAAATACTCGCTGCTGCGACAGCCTTTAATTAAAGTTAAATAAAGATAACAACGATGTGCACCTTTGACGGATGATTGATAACACGTCAGACTTATGAGTATGAACAGACTTTTTTTACTTTATGTCCTCTTATTTTGTTCATCCTCTATGGCTCTTAATACAGGCGATATGCGGCTCGGGATCCAAGCTGGTCAAGTTGGCTTACTTCAAGATGTGGGAGGCCGCTCCGGGAACGCTGTCGGCTTTGGAGCCTTCTTTAATTTTGCAGCGTCTGAAGATTTGATGTTTGAAATTGGCTATCTCTCAAGTCAACATACGCGATTGTCCCACTCTGAAGTTCCGATTGGGATTAACTACTATTTTGAAAACAGCGAAAAACTCGCGTACCAAGCTTTAGCTGGCGCCACTTTTATCTCACACTCCCTTCAAGAACATCCCGTCGATCTGAGCAGCTCAGGCTTCGGTCTTTATATCGGGGCGGGTTTAGATCTCGATGTCTCCAATTCGCTTAAGTCAGGCGTGCAATTACGCTACGTAAAAGGCTTCGAACAAACCGTTCAACTCGCAACCGGAGAGCGTATCGCCTCGATCCAAGACCACTACACCCTCATGCTCCGCCTCGCCTACGAATTCCCCGCAAATATGGGAAAGTAAGTTCAACTTTAAATTCAACTTACCGACAAAAAAACAAACCCACATAACAACCTATAAACTCCTTTAAATCTCTGCGCCCAAAAACTCGCGACGCCTACATTGTCATGTTAAAGTTAGGGGGAATTTTGGAGTCTTACCTTGATATCTTCTAAAACCAGGATTGAACGCGCGGTGGACGCAGTCCACTCGCGGCCACGATGGCCTCGAGAGCGCGTTCATGCGCCCAGGGAGGGGCGCCCTGGTTTTAGAAGATATCAAGGTAAGACTCCAAAATTCTTAGAGCAAAGGAGCGGGGCTATTTAAAGGAGCGCCAAGTGAGGAATATTTTTTTGCGTGGGAAGATTTCGATTTCTTTTTCACTCATAGTTTCGCCCGTTAGTTCTCCGCTTGAGCCGAGCGCCGAAGCGTGGACTTTGTATTTTCCGGCTTTTACAAATTGACGAGAAATTTGAAAAGTTTCAGGTAACGTTGACCAATGTCGAAGATCCGCTTGGTCGGCAACGTTCATCGCGATCCAAGCTATGTCTCCTAACAGTTTATTTTTTTGACGAATTTGATCTGACACTACGGCTTTCGCGGCAATGCCTCCAATTTTTTTAGCAATCATGGCCCCGTACTCATCATTTAAAGTTTTCATCGCCGTGTCCGTAATGTTAAAAATTCTTTCAGTTCTCGCGACAAACTTTTCGTTTGCCTCGGCACCTGATGCGATGGGAATAAGTTCGACTTGGGCGGCAATCCCGCTCGTCATCCGTGCATAAATATGGGGAATTCGTGGAAATCCAGGGTCAGGTCTTTTTTGAGGGCCTAAACCTTGTTGATAAATAAAAACAAGTTCGCCCACCTCTTTGTCATCTCGCTGTTTTTCGGACTCGGTATCTTTAAACGTGGACTTCCATTGCTTGAACTCATCGGGTCTTTGTGCACGTTTAGCTCCCCAAATAAGGTCTTTGCGAACGGGTAAAAAACTTGGCGCCAGATCGTACGTATTTTTATAATCGATGTACATGTCATCCCATTTACGGTCGTTTTCCCAAATAATCGCTGATAAATAACGTGCAAATGGGTTTTGGGTATAATCACGCTTGGCTTCGTTTTTAAATTTATAAAGAATTTCATTCACCCGTCGTGCTTCAACTGCGGCGTCTTCGTATTTTCCGACCATGAGGTAGTTGATAGCCAGATAGACGTTAACTAAAACTTTTTCGAAGTCATCACCCTTATATTGAATCAGACTGTCATTGATAAGAAACGAACCGGCGATACGAGAAATGCTGTGGTAATCTTTAATTTCAACCATATCGTATGCTTTTTGAAAGACATTGATACTCTCTTCGAACTTTCCTGCTTCGTGCAATGCGATTCCATACTCTAAGAGGTAGACTAATTGATCGTTGCCTTCGGTCTCAGCTTGAGGCTTAAGAATTTCAGCCGCGCCGAGAGCGTCATGATTGACAAGCATATTGAAGGGTTTGTTGATTTTAGTTTGATAGCTTGAACACGCACTCAAAACCAACACCGATAAAAAACAAAAAAAGGCCCTGATTGAAGAGCCTTTGGGTGTGGAATTATTTAAGTTCACTGCCGTTTGCACAATGGAGTTATATTCCTACACTTTTCTTCTTAAATAATTTTCGCATTTGTTTGTTGTCTGTCCAAACGATGACTCCAGTTTTAAGATTCGTGAGGTTAAGTGTGACCTTGTAATAAACAGTTTTGTCTTTACCGACTTCTTGAACGATAGAATCTAAGCGCCCGTTGATGATGTAGTCTGCGCCGGCTTGACCTCCTGGCCCTTTCTTTGATTCTTCTGCAACCATGCCAGAGTTTTGATAGTCGTACTCACCTTTAATATCTTCGCGCGCTTCTTTATCAATAAACTGTACGTCGCCTGTTTTTGAAAGCTCCACTCGCACCATATCCATAACACTTTGTGTGTCGATATGTTCTGTGGTTTTGTTTTGAAGTTGCGTGACCATGACTAGTGGAGGCTTTGGTGCTTTCGCAATCGCTCGATGTCCCAGCATACTTTTTACGAGTGACTCCACAACGTTTTGCATGTCGGTTTCAGACCAACGGTCATTGAGATTGTTTTCGTTTTGAACATTATCGTAATCGCCCTTAGTAAATTGTTTCGGTCCACATCCCGATAACAAAGTCATTGCGATCGCAATAGAAATACCCAGTAATGATTTTGCACAATTTTTCATTTTAAAATTCTCCTTAAAAAATGAACGATGAATTCTGATTGTAATGGTGGAAATTAGAGCGCAGCAAGAGGCGCGTGGTGCGCAGCGAGTCTTCGCATCTATACAAGATCATTATGTTTCAAAGGTCGTCTCAGATTGAGACATTAATAACTGTTTTGATTATTTGAAGTCGTACACTCTTTAGACAATGACGCTCCTCCTGGAGGCCCTTAAATGCCGTTCGGCTGGTCAATATTGTGCATTTACTGAGGTGAGGGAGGACAAAGATGAAATACGTAATATTAGCCATATCTTATTTTATGTCTCTTCCTAGCCTTGCGGACTCTGCAAAACCTAATGTCAATTATCACTTACGTAAAATGCAAACCGTTATAGATTCGCGAGCGTCATCTGCTCGAATTCAAAAGATCCGAGTCGATCAAACTAATTTTCAATCCCAAGAAAACGCTCCTGTTAACAGCGCCAGTTTTGGTATTGGAGATGAATATGTCCCGAATGATTCTTTATCCGAAAACACAGCTCAAGTTTCTCGGCCTTCATACACAACTGCCGAAGAAAAGGTTCGTGACGAATTGGCCCGACGACGCATTACCAACATCGAAGAAAAATCATCTCCAAACGAAAACGCAGATTTTATTAGAGAATTTAAAGAAAATGCCGCGTCTCGAGGTGTTCAGTTAGAAGTTGATCCTGTCACCTATGAAGTGCGGAAAGTGAGATAGCTATTAAAAAGTTACTGCTTTTACTCAGCATAATTTCTTTCTCGATGATCGCATCGCAATTCTCGCTTGCCAATGCCGAAAACCCTGCAGATCTATTTCTTCAAATCGTAGAAATTAATAAACCTAGCTCACATACTGAAAAAACAAACACGGAGATCTATAGCAACAGCGCGGATCTAACAGACGACACGGCATACCGCGCGAGTGCTCCCACATCAATAACGCCTCCGAACAAAACTCGTCTCGAAAATTAACTAACAGTGTCCCGCAAATCGAGTGTCAAACTGAAGAAAAACCTAGCACAAGTTTATTTACTAATTGGCGATCCATCCAACGGGAGAAATATCGAAAATTCGGTGCCCTGACCTATTTTAGATTCCACGCGAATTTCGCCGCCGTGTCTTTGAATAATTCCGTAAGAGATACTGAGGCCCAAGCCTGTACCCTCACCGACGGGTTTCGTCGTGAAGAACGGGTCAAATATTTTTTCTATTGTTTTGTCGGTCATACCTTTTCCAGAGTCTTTAATACTGATGATAGCAAAATCTTTATTAATGCTCGTATGAATCCAAATGTCTCCCTCACCCTCGATCGCTTGGGCGGCATTCGAGAGGATATTCATAAATACTTGATTGATTTGACTCGAAAAACATTTGATGAGAGGTAATTCTTCAAACGTTTTATGCACTCGAATTCGATTCTTTAATTCTCCCGAGAGAAGCTGCAATGTATTTTCGAGGGATTCGTTCACGTCGATATCTTTAACTTGAGCTTCATCGAGTCTTGAAAAGTTGCGCAAGCTCACGACGATATCGCGCACACGTCGAGCTCCGTCTTCACAAGATTTAATGAGTCGGGGCATGTCCTCAAGAATATAGTCATACTCTTCTTCTTTTTTTGTTTTATCTAAATTTTTAGGATTATGCTCGGCTACATCTAAAAGCTTAGTTAGACGTTCTGAATAATCTTTAAGATGAGCCATGTTGCTATAGATAAAGCCTATAGGGTTATTCAACTCGTGTGCAACGCCAGCAACCAATTGACCCAAACTGACCATCTTTGCGGAGTGAACAAGTTGCGCTTGTGTTTCCTGCAAGTCATGATTGAGTCGTTCCAGCTCTTGGATCTTCATTTCAAGGGCCGTTTTCGCTTCGGCCACTTTAAGTGACATCTTATTAAAGCTATCTGTTAAGAGTCCGATTTCGGTATCACTTTCGATTGTAATTTGGGTTCCAAATTTTCCACTGGCAATTTTTTGCGCAGCTTCGACTAGATTATTCAGTGGTTTTAAGACAAGGTTTGAGGCTGCCAGCAAAGTCAAAACTAGTAAAATAATAATGACCCCGACAACGGTAAAGAGAGCACGAGTAATAACTTTTGTCGCGTTCATAACATCGCGCTTCGACGCCGCTAAACCCAAGAGAATAGAATTGTCACCTTCGGTAAGAGGTTGAATTTTAACCGCATAAGCCACATCTTGGCTGCTGACTTCAAAAAACGAATTCTTTGATTCGCCAATTTTATCTGCAAAAAATGTTTTTGGATACAGCATAAGATTTTCGGACGTTGAAACTCGAACTCTAGCATCCTTATCTAAAAGAAAAATGTCGAGATTCAAGCGCTTCTTCATGCTTTGAAGATAACCCCTATCAATACTAATAATCTCTTCTAAGAAACCGACAGGCTTTGCTTTTTTTGAAAGTATTTTTGTGTAAACGATTAATTCCAATTGTCCTGTCGGGCGATCAAAATCACGAAATTTTATTTGCATCGAACTTTCAAGTTGCTTAAGCGAAGATTCGCGTAAATAAACATCTCCCGCTTCAAGGTTTGTTTGGCTCTTAACTTCGCCAGCCCCTGAACGCGTGAGCGCAACTACGAGGCGCCCCTCACTGTTAAATAACGACATGCGCGAAACTGAATAGTTTTTCATCCATCCTTGAAGAAGACGACGCGCATTGGGAATCGACGCCGTCGACATTTCGTAAATTAGTGAGGCATCTGATGCATGTAAATTACTGTGCGTAGATAAATAATTTTCGAGATCACTAAACATCACGCTAATCTCACGTGAATTACCACGCAAACGTTTATAGAGTTCTTCATCAATGGCGCTTTCAAATTGCACCATCGAATATCCTGTTACAAAAACGAGCGGAACAATTGAAAATAGCAAAAACCAAAGTGTTAAAATGCTACGAAGTGACTTTGCCGGCCGACGACGAGTCTCTTTTACAGGAGTTTCTGTAGGCTCAATGACTCTCTTCTTCTTGTTCTTGCGATTCAGTATTTTCATTTTTCTCTATGGTCGTAGTGGTTTGTAACCATAGAATAAGACGGATTGTTCCTTGAGGCATAACCCTTCCATGAGGCTCTTTCACAATCCGGACTGGCCCAAAGTTTTGCATAAAGGCTTTGAGTTCTTCAAGATTAGTTTCAGGCAACGTAAAGTGAAAATAACGACCTTGTGCACGACGCCAGCCAAGCTCGACCTCTCCAGCCTTTTCACCACCTAAAGTTAAAATCTTTTGTGCCATTTGAGGTGAAATTTCATCCACGTTTTTTGCATTCATATAAACGCGAAAAATTTCGCCTTTAGGTCTGACTTCTTTTTTAGCGATCAAAGTTGTGGTGGTTGTTGAAACTGTCGGTTGCTTTGTGGGAGCCGGCGATGATTGATCCTGATTTTGATTTGAGTACATATTAAACACAGATGTAGGCAAAATCGGCTGAAGAGTCGTTGAAGGACCATACGGCACGCCTTCTTTTGCAGTCGTCTCCACGTTTTGTGCAACTTGCAATGTTGTGGTCGTTGTTACACTCGACTGTCCATTTTCTTCATCATTTTGATTTGCTTTTTCTCTAGTGATGTCTACCAGCGTATAGGCGGCTGGTTTGTTCCAAGGCAAATACTCTTTAGGAATGCTAATAACGGTAGCCCCCACAAAAACTACAACAACAAGCGACTCGACAGATAAACGTAGAGGCATGGGAAGTTTCTTCCAGGCATCTAAATAATCCTGAAAACCTTTTGGTGGTTTTTGAAGGTCCGAAAGAAATGGCTGCGAAATTTGTGTCGATCTTAAAGCTTGGCTATACTTAATACCTTCTTTTAAGGCGCGAAGATCATCACGAACATCTTCGCTTTCGGCTAAACATTCTTCTACAGCTTTGGTGCGCTCTTGATCCAAACGACCTTGAACATAATCGTAAAGTAGCTCACGACATAAGAAATCACTTAGGACGCGTTTTTTAGGCAATGCGCTCTCCTAAAGTAATAAGATGTCCTAGTTGGCGAAGACCTCTCCCAACTCGGTAGCGCACGGAGCCGATCGTAAGGCCTAATCCTCCAGCTATCGTAGCTTCATCAAACTCCAAGATCTGCGAAAGAACGACCGCAACGAGTTCTTCGGAAGTCGACTCCTTATGAAATTGTCTCCACGCGCCTAAAGAAATTCCGTTGGTCAAAATATAATTAGATTTTGAATTTAAAGAGGCTTTATTTAAAATATGATCGGATTTCATTTTTTCAAAAATAGACGAAATTAAATGAATGACTATAGACGTGCTTTCGCTCTCAGAAAGAGTATTTTTTTTTAAACGTGAGCGGCATTTTTGAATTGTGAGTTCACACGCTTTTTCAGCCAGCTCTTCGTCTAAAAGAGTAAGGTAAAAGAACAGCGCCACAGACTTGATCTGTGTTTCGGTCATTGCGTTAATCCGTCGTCAGTTGGCCTAAAAGATCAATTTCTTCTAGAACTTTTCCGGATCCAAGAACGACGCAAGTTAGAGGATCTTCAGCGATAGAAACCGGAAGGCCTGTGCGTTCGCGTAATAGAATATCAAGATTCGCCATCAACGCACCACCACCCGTGAGAACGATTCCGTTATCGACAATGTCGGAAGCTAACTCTGGAGGTGTTTTTTCAAGTGCAGTCTTAACGGCATCCACAACTTCATTTAATGGATCCATCAAGGCATCATGAACTTGCGAACTTGTGATTTCGATCGTCTTAGGAGCGCCGGCTACAAGATCTCGGCCTTTAATTTCCATAACTTTTTCTTCTTCAAATGGATATGCGTTTCCGATTTGAATTTTTATGTTCTCGGCCGTGCGTTCACCGATTAATAGGTTAAACTGACGACGAACATAATTCACAATCGCTTCGTCAAATTTATCACCCGCAACTTTAATAGATTTACAGTAAACGATCCCACCAAGTGAAATCACAGCAACGCCCGTCGTACCCCCGCCAATATCGACAATCATATTGCCACTTGGCTCAGTAATAGGAAGTCCCGCACCGATAGCTGCGGCCATTGGCTCTTCAATCAAATGGACCTCGCGAGCGCCCGCAGAATGTGCAGACTCTTTTACGGCACGTTTCTCAACCTGAGTAATGCCATAAGGAACACAGATGATGATTCTTGGGCGAATAAACCCTTTTTTATTCGTCGCTTTAGAAATAAAATATTTAAGCATGGACTGCGTGACCTCAAAGTCCGCAATAACCCCATCTTTAATGGGACGAATCGCCACGATACTGCCAGGAGTGCGGCCCAACATATCTTTCGCTTCTTTGCCAACGGCAAGAACTCGATTTTGAACTCCGCGATAGTTTTTCTGAACCGCGACCACACTTGGCTCATCGAGAATAATGCCACGTCCCTTGGCGTAGACCAACGTGTTAGCCGTTCCAAGGTCAATAGCAATATCGTTAGAAAAATACTCAGAAAATTTATCGAATATGTTCATGCGTAATCTTTCTGGTTGCACAGTTATTTAGTGTACGGGACGAAACAAGAGTGTCAACTACCATTCAAAGTGACGAACTTGATCCCCGCGTTCTTCAAGTTCACACATACTTTCCACCCCAATTTCGAGATGAAGATCTGTATAATCGCGAAAAACTTTTTTTGCTGACGCGCGCGTTTTAACTTCTTTAAAAGGCAAATCACTTACGAGCAATAATGCGCCGCATGGAACTTTGCACGCGAATGCGGTGATAAAAAGGGTCGCCGTCTCCATATCTATCGCCGCCGCTTTTTCTTGTGTCAAAACGGCTTTAAATTGATCGTCGAACTCCCAAAAACGATAATCTGTCGTGTGAATCACACCGGCAGAATATTTATATCCACGCTCTACAATAATTTGGCTGATAAACTTTTGAATTTTAAATGCGGGAAGAGCCGGCACTTCAGGCGGAAGAAAATGATCCGATGTTCCTTCTCCGCGAATAGCGGCCATCGGTAAAAACATATCGCCGACCTTAAGATCGCGGTGAAGTCCCCCGCACATTCCCAACATTAAAACCGCACTAGGATTGATTGAAGATAACATTTCAATCACAAGGGCCGACATAGGAGCGCCAATTTTAAAATCGATAATAGAAACATCGAGTGAAGGGACATTGCAAATTCTCATGGCGGAACCCGCAAGAATTTTTGAATTATACATTTTGGAAAACCTTTCCATGTAATATTCAAAATTCGTCAAAATCACATGGCTGCAAATATCTTTAGCCCGTGAGCCGGTATATCGCTCAAGCATATCGAGCGCGATGGCCTTTTTTTCAGGGTGATTCCAAGGTCGTGCAGGTTCTGCCGGAAGTATTCTTGCCATGTGCTCCTCTAGATGATTGAGTAAGGATAACGACTGTCGGGCGTAAGCGCAATAGTGGAGGAGTAATAATATGACCCATCGCGATTTAAATTCCATTGTTCAAAAACTTGGGTCTTTTATGACAACGAATAATGCGTGTGCGCAGGCAGCAAAAAGTTTAGGCCGCGGCGTCGAAATCGGAATTACCGTTGAGGGTATTGACTGTACATTTTTTCGAAACGCGGAAGGCCCTGGCTTTGAAGTTCGAAAAGCAAAAAATCCTGACGTCACTTTTAAAATGAGTCCACTTGCGACTGATACCTTATGCGACGTCCATGATCGTACACTTGGCGAGCTGGGCGTAGAGGTTTTAAAACAATATTTAGCGGGTGAAGTTCAGGTGCGAGTCAACGGAAGTCTTTTTGGAATTATGAAAAATGGATACCTCGGCATCATAAAAGATGCCGGACTGCCATTTGCGAAGTTTTTGGCCGAGCACGGAGTCGCTAACATTTCAAAAATTCCAGAAATTATAAAAAAGCTTAAAAAGAAAGCGTTATGAGCTCCAACCCATCTCAAATTTAAGGTGAGTTTCGATTCTCTGCTTTTGTTTTGAAATTTCGGCTACTGACCAACCGAGTTCGTGCGAAAACACTTCGCAGATTTCATCGATAAACGGAAGGCCGTGATCTTTTCTTGCAAGAAATAGCGGCGCCCGACGAATATAAAAATCATCCAGATGGATGCACATTGTTTCGTGAATGGCATAATAAGCTTCCATTTGCCAAATAGATTTATGACCACGTGCTTTTGCAATCTCTAAAATATCTAAAGCTTCAAGTCCATGTCGCTCTACCAAAAAAGCAACCTCTTCGCTTGAACGCTGATACTTTTCCGCAAAGCTTGCGACTTGTATTCGTGATCTATTGAAATTTTCAACCGAGGCTTTAGGATTAAGGGGTATTTTCGTGTTTGATTTTGAAAAACGCGCACGATCTTCTATAGAAAATTGATTGAGTGCGAAGTCCACAATTTCTTGTGCCATATGACGATAGGTCGTGTACTTTCCGCCCGCAACGAAAGTAAAGTTGCGTGGATCTGTCCATATTTTATGTTCGCGACTTGTTTTGCCTTCAGAAGAAGACCCATCAAAAACTAACGGGCGCACTCCCGAGTAAGAGGCTACAATATCTGCACGCGTGATGCGCGCGCCCGGAAAGTATTCTTCAATAATACTTAAAATATATTTTACATCGGCTTCTTCGGTGTGAACCTGTGCGGGATCACCGGGATAGTCTGTATCCGTAGTTCCAATAATAATCATTTCGTGTCGAGGAATTCCAAAAACAATTCTATTTTTAGCATCATCCACCATAACGACGGCCTCTTTTAATGGTAGTCGTTTACGATCAAACGTAAGGTGAACACCCTTTGTTGGTCTTAGTGTTTTTTTCCAATCTCTGAGAATGTCCTCACCAAAAATATCGGTCCAAGGTCCTACTGAGCCTACGAAGTGTTTGGCCTTGAGTGAAAATTCTTTTCCGCTCAATTGATCGCGGCACACAAGAGCCGAAACTTTATTCTGCTGATATTCAACGTTTCCAACTTGAACATAGTTTGCCGCGACCGCCCCGTTGCCAAAAGCCGAACGATGCGTTTCGAGCGTGAGACGATCATCATCCATATAGGCATCGTAATACGCATACGCACCTTCGAGTTCCATCGGCCGTAACAAAGGTAAACGGCTGAGGGTTTCTTCTCGCTCTAATCTTTCGTGCATTTCGGGAGCATCAAACATCGAAAGGACATCGTATAAAAACATTCCGAGTCCCATTTTAAACATACCCACCTTTGATGATTCATAGAGTGGAAGTACAAATTTGAGTGGATGTACTAAGTGTGGCGCGATTTCAAAGAGCGTTTTACGCTCAGAGAGGGCTTCAAAAACTAAACCGAATTCTAAGTTTTCTAAATAGCGTATCCCGCCATGAATGAGTTTACTAGAACGTGAACTCGTACCAAAAGCAAAATCACGAGCTTCGACCAGCGCCACTTTCATACCGCGACTGGCGGCATCCCGAGCGACTCCGGCGCCGTTAATTCCGCCCCCGACGATGGCGAGGTCAAAAGTTTCACGACTCATACGCTCAATATTTTTTTGCCGCTGAAAAACAGAGAATGGCTTCATATGTAATGCCTAGTCTGCCACGATGAGTTCAATTGGGCAATGATCTGAACCTTTTATTTGCGAATGAATGATTGAACCTTTAATACGATCACGGAACTCTTCATTAATACAATGATAGTCGATTCGCCATCCCACATTTTTTTCGCGAACTCCGGGGCGATAACTCCACCATGTATAATGTCCGCCCTCTTGTTCAAATTCACGAAAAGTATCAACAAAACCTGAAGATAAAAACTGGTCCATCCATTTTCGCTCTTCTGGCAAAAACCCGGCGGTTTTAGTATTCGATTTGGGATTTTTAAGATCAATTTCTTTATGAGCAACATTATAGTCACCACATAAAATTATGTTCTTCCCTTTTTTTACGAGACTCTGACAATGCTTCTGGATTTTTTTATTAAATTCTAATTTGTATGGTAATCGTGTGTGCTCTCGTTGCGAATTTGGAAAATATGTGTTCAATAATACAAAGTCTTTAAATTCGATTTGTAAAACACGGCCTTCCCTATCAAAGGAAGGATCGCCAATTCCTTTTGTTACAGAGATTGGCTCTTGTTTAGAATAAATAGAAACTCCGCTATAACCGGGCTTCTCTGCAGGAAACCATATGGCGTGGTATTTAAATGGATTTTTGTGGTGTTCTAAAAGCTGGTGCTCCTGAATTTTAATTTCTTGCAAGCATAGAATATCAGGCTTCTTTTTTTCAAAAAAACCGTAGAGCCCCTTGTCCCAAGAGGCTCTCAAACCATTGACATTCCAAGACACCAGCTTCATGCTTTTATCTTTATGCTAAAAAATATGTGGGTTTCAATTTTATTCGTAAGTTTTATCGTAGCGGGATGCGCTTCGTTGAAGAGAACTTCAACCGTTCCTCCCGGCGTAAATCCTCTGCCGCCTGTTGAAGCCCCGACAGTCAATGATCTCCCTTTGCCTGAAGGGCAATGGAAAGTCGAAAGCCAAGATTTTCGCCCCGAACTCACTCGTTGGGTTGAGAAAAACACAAAAGCTACTTACACAAAAGTAGCGCAAGAAGCCCAAAGACAAATTAATAAAAACGGCCTGATTTATATTGTAGATGTTAAAAATCTTGCTGAAAAATATTTTGGTTATAAATCTCTCACTTTACCAAACGGACACGACATCCATTTTTCTACCGCCAATTCTTTTGAAGGTACGTGTGGAGAGAAATACGTAAAAGTTTCGGTGATGGGCTTTGAAAATGGACTTCCGATTCTTTTGACAAACGATGGACCTAAAACCGTTAAAGGCCTCACTCTTGAAAAAACTTTGTTACGTCGATCCGAGGCCGATACGACCGGCGTAATTCTGTATCGCCCACAAGCCGAACCTCCATGGAATATTGCTCCCGACGGTAAAAGTTTGATCTGGCAATATGATTTAAAACAAAGTTTGCTTTTGCAATGGTGGCAAAAGCTCGCCCGTCGCTACCGGGAGTTACGCGAAGAACGACCGTATATTGCGGTACGAATTACCGAAGATAAGTTTGTTGTCGAGACCTACGAAAAAACTTTGCTCCCAGCAGCCTACGAACAAGTGAATCCGAATCAAAAAGACGATCCTTATTTAATACGCCGAGTGTATAAACCAAAGGGAATCGTCGTCGACTTCGAAGCCAAATGTACATGATTCTTCACCAACACACGTCTTACCTGGGTTTCTTTCCAATTCTAAATTTCGAATATATCTCTGAATAAGGGCGTCCTCCATGAGCGCGTTCGCGCACTTTCGAGGCCATCCTTGGCCTCGAATTCGCTTTGCGAAACGTGCGCTCAATCCTTATTCAGAGATATATTCGAAATTTAGAATTGGAAAGAAATCGTGAAAATGTGCGCTTGTTGAGGAACACTGGGATTGGGCGCAAGCTCGTGTAGGCTGAATTGGAGACTCGGTACGGACACACTTTTGGGACGCATTGAGTCCCAAAAGTAAGTCCTTACCTTTTTGCCTTTTTGATATCCGTGCCTTTTAGCGTTTGGTGGTTTTGATTTCTTTGGTTTCGGTGTTGAGGGTGTAGAAGACGCTTTGGAGGTGTTTGTCGCGGGCGTATTTGGTGGCGGTTTCGAGTAGGATTTTGGAGGCGACTGCGCTGACGGCCGAAATGTGTTCAACCCATAGGACTTGGGTGAGGCCTTGATAGAATAATAAGGGTTGAGCAAGGAAGTAGCCTTGGAATTCTTTTTTTTCGGAGTTGGACCACAGACCGACGCTCCAGCCAGTGGTAAGATAATGATTTAAAGATTCTTCGCGCCAAGGAGCATTCCACGAGAACATTTCTCGTTCCATGGGGTCTTGAATTTTTTGTTCGAGTTTTATGAGTTCGAACTCTCGAATGAAGGTTTTGGCTGTGAGGTCGAGAATTTGAATGAGTTCCATCGTTATTTTTGTATACCGTGAAGACCCTGTTATTAGTAGAATCTTATATGTCTATACGCAAAAATAGGTGGGACGATGGCCGCTCTTTATGAAAAAGAATTAGCAGATTTAAAAACCAAGCTTAAAAAAGCAAAGGCCGAGACTCAAGGGCCGTGGATTGCGGCATTTGATGCTGATGGGACGCTTTGGGATATCGACCTCGGGGAGCTTTTTTTTGAACATCAGATTCAAAATTGTAATTTAAAGTTGCCCACTGATCCTTGGAAATATTATGAAGACGCAAAAAAAGTAGACCCGCCTACGGCTTATCTTTGGCTCGCGCAAATTAACAAAGGGCAACCTTTGAAACGCGTGCAGACTTGGGCCGAGAATACGTTCGTCGAAAACTCGCCGTTTCCGATTTTCAAATTTCAAAAAGATCTCATCGCATTTTTGCACGAAGAGCGTTTTTTAGTTTACGTCGTCACCGCTTCGGTCAAATGGGCAGTTGAGCCCGGAGCCCAGCGATTGGGAATTCCCGCGTCTCGTGTTTTAGGTATCACCACCAAAGTTCGCGATGGCGTTATCTCTGATATTCAAGACGGCCCTATCACCTATCGTGCGGGCAAAGCCGAAGCTTTACTTAAAGCCACCAACGGCGTGCGCCCGATTTTTTGTGCCGGCAATACTCTCGGAGATTTACACTTACTCGAATCCGCAACTCATGTCGCCGCAGCCATCGTTTCCCAAAAGCCCGACGAACATTTATTTTCTACGGAGCAAGAGTTGCAAACCCAAGCTCGCCTTAATGACTGGATCTGTTTTGACTTTAGCTCTGAATATTAAGATCTCACCTTACCAAGTCACGCAGCCTCGTATTTTTTAATTTCTCATGACCGCTTCAATATCAGAAGTTTCTTTTGGAGCCTTTAGAGTCATGTTGAAATGGCCGGTTTCGGTGACGACGATATTGTCTTCGATTCTGACGCCCATCCCACGAAATTCGGCGGGGGCCGATTCGTCATTTGATGGAACATAGAGGCCCGGCTCAACTGTAAAGATCATTCCTGGCTCAAGTGCGCGCGATTCACCGTTCAAAGTGTAAGGCCCGAGGTCGTGTACGTCCATGCCTAACCAGTGTGAGACTCCGTGCGGATAGTATTTTTTAAACGCCATAGATTCAATGGCGTCTTCAACCGAGCCTTTGAGTAAGCCAAGCTCTAGCATGGCCTGAGTTAAAATTTTTATGGTAGCCGTTTGAAGATTCTTGAAAACTAAGCCGGGTTTAATCATATTTAAAATTTCTTTTTGCGCGAACAAAACGCAATTATAAAACTTTTTTTGACTCTCACTGAATTTGCCATTGACCGGAAACGTTCTCGTAATGTCGCCGGTAAAATAGTTCCACTCTGTGCCAGCATCGACTAATAAAAACTCACCATCGCGGCATTCTTGATCGTTGAAATTATAGTGAAGCGTTGTTGATCCATTCCCACTGGCCACAATCGCGTTGTAACCCATACGCGGAGATTGGTGCATCATAAACGTGTGGCGAAGCACGGCTTCAACTTGTCGCTCGTTAACTCCCGGTTTAGTAAACTTCATCACGGCGATGTGCCCTTCGGCAGAAATTTCGCAGGCCTTCTTCTGCCATTCGATATCTTTTGGAGATTTCATAAGGCGCATCTCACCGAGAACTTCAAACGGATCGACCACCGGCTTTAAGCCGAGCCCGCTTCGACCCAGTTTTTCTCGCGCAACATCTAAAGCCTTCGCAAATGTTTTATCAAAGTCACTATTTTGATAGAGTCGATAGTACACGCGATCCACCGGCATCAAAAGATCTGGCAGAACAGAGTCCATTTCGTTAATGGAATATGTTTTATCAAAGCCAAACTCCGCCTTCGCACCTTCTGGTCCGTAGCGAAAGCCATCCCATGTTTCTCGAAGAGGATCCTTCGGCAACACAAACATAACGGTTTCTGGATTTTGTCCAGGACGATACACAAGCACGGAGCCTGGTTCTTCATATCCTGTGAGATAAAATAAATTTGTGTCCTGGCGATATTCATAGTGAACATCGTGATTGCGTATTAACGCCGGATGCGCGGGTATAACCATCGCGCCACCTTTTATTTTTTCGGCGATCTTGCGTCGACGATCGGCAAATATTTTTATATCTAAATCAGGCTTTCTCATAACTGGCTCCTAAAATCCGTATTTTTCTGAAAGTTTTTTGGCCGCGATCATTCCTGACTGACTTCCAAATAAAATCATCGATCGGCGCGCATCGAAATTCATAATGTCATACTCCCGCGTGTGCACGCCAATAACAAAGTCAACCGCATCTTGATCTTGAGCAACACGATTGCGAAGTTCATTCCATAGCAGTTGAGTCGCATAACTATCTTTTGTTTTTTTAGATTTAATCAACACGCCTTGGGCCAAAACATTAACTAAAACTACAACCTCCGCGCCACCGTCACGCAATTTTTTAGCAGCGTCTTTGATATTAAAAGCAGAAGCCGCGTTGTCGCGATAAGGTTTATACATTGGAGGAAAGGGCAAGCAGTTCATAATGCTATCTTTGAAAGACGTGCTCGACCATGCCGTTTGGTTTGTTTCAACGTTCGTCGTGGGGCAAGAAAATGAGATGTCGGAATCACTTACACTTTTATTTTCAAAAACATCTTGCAAGAATTTTTCAAGAGCGCCGACATTTTTGGGTTCAATATCTGAACGAAATAATGTCGGGCTTGGAAGATCTTCTTTTTTGAGCTTCAGCATTTTCCATTCCACATCATTGCTCTTGCCTTTAAGCGAATAGAGTCCCCCGATTAAAGATCCCCACTCAAGGCCGACAACCGAATGAATAGGAATATGAGCTTTTTCAAGTTCATGTAACACTCCAATATGGGCGAAAGCTTTTAAACCGCCGGGGCCTAAAATTAAGCCAACTTTTGGTACGTTCGTCGCACGTGGAAGCGTAACTACTTTAGAATCGTTAGCGGTTGGGGCACTTTCACGCGCCGGTGGCTCGTTTCTTTTTTGATGAGACGAGCAAGAAATTAAAATAAGTACGAGGCTGGTCTTAAAAAGTTGTGCCGCAACATTAGAGATGTTTTGGATTCGGTTTGGCGTAAAGAAAAAACTCTTTGTTTCCATCAGCACCTTTGATTGAACTCTCAAAGTAATCTTGTATCGTGAGATACAAATTTTTACAAATAACACGTAGTTTTTCTTCAACGACTCCGTATTGTTGAGAATCGCGAACGATGCCGCCCTTCCCCAGACCTTCAATACCCACTTCAAATTGCGGCTTAACAAGAGCTAAGATCGCACCCTCTTGTCCTAGAAGCTCGACACATCGAGGCAATATATGTTCAAGCGAAATAAACGAAACATCAATGACGATCAAATCAAAATTTGTATCGCAGCCATTCGCGAGTAAATCAGACGCAGATAAATTACGCGCATTGAAATTTTCGATAACTTTTAACCGCGATTCTTTTTTTAAACTTTCGGCCAACTGGTGGCTCCCAACGTCCACGCCCACAATATTTCGCGCGCCCATTTTTAATAAGTAATCAGAAAAACCCCCTGTTGAAATTCCGATATCTAAAATTATTTTGTTCGCGATCGGTATGTCCAGCTGTTCTACAGCACCTTTTATTTTAAGTGCCGCTCTTGAGACATACTCACGCAACGGGTGATTTTGAACCTCGACATCTTCTGTTTCTGAAGGAAGTAAAAAACTGGGTTTAGTAATCACAACTTTTTGATAATAAACGAGTCCCAGAGAGATCAACTCCTGAGCCTGCTGTCGCGAACGCGCCAAACCTTTTTTCACTAAAAAATTGTCTGTGCGTTCTTGGGAGGCCATAATCTCAATCCGTTTTAATTTTTTCGATTTTCGTTATAGCGGGCAAGTTGCTCCAGAGCCCAAGATTGTTCTCCAAAGATTCTCACCTCATGAATTGCCGTTTCTGTTAGCTCATGAAGGTAGGCTTTGGTTTTTTCTATTCCTATCGCCATTGGGTAATTTCCAAATTTTGTTTTTTGTGGCTCAAAATCTAAAATGTCATCTGCAACTTGAAACGCCAATCCCAAAGTTTCTGCATATTTTTTTATAGCACTTGAGTTTTTGACATCCGCTTTCGCAATTTTAGCAACGCCTTCGGCCGCGGCGCGAATCAAAGCCCCTGTTTTTAAACCATGAAGCGCATCTAATTCTTGTGCGGTCAGCATGTCGGACTTCGACATATCAATCGCTTGACCACCAACCATACCCACAAAGCCACTGGCGTCGCACAAAATCTCTACGAGTTCGTTGGCCAACTCAGGCTCGTAATTCTTCGCAACCCAACCGAGAGCCTCGATCAGCAACGCGTTTCCGGCAAGTAGCGCCGTGGCCTCATCAAAAACTTTATGATTTGTTGGCTTACCTCTGCGAACGTCATCGTTGTCCATACACGGCAGATCATCGTGAATCAGTGAGTAGCTATGAATCATTTCAATTGCGGCAGCAAAAGGAAGTACACGTGCTGGGTCAAGACCCAAAACTTCGCCCACCCATAAACTTAAGACCGGACGAAAGCGTTTTCCCCCTGAGAAAACCGAATACTCCATAGAATCTGCAAGACGTGACAATGCCGTCGAATGCAGTTTCGAAGTCCGTGCGCGTGTGAGTTTCGGCACAATCTGTTTTAGATAGTCTTCGACGACTTGGGCAGTGTCTGCCCATTTACGTTCAAATTCCATTACTCGTCATCAAGATCAAAATCTTTTAGCGTTGGGTTGCCATTCGCATCTACGCCTAAAAGCATTTTTACTTTTTGTTCGGCTTCGCTCAATTGCGAGTGACATTCTTTTGTGAGCTTCACGCCTTCTTCAAAAAGTTTTAGCGAATTATCGAGCGCAAGATCTCCGCCTTCCATTGACTGCACAATGTCTTCGAGTCTTTTTATTTTCTTTTCAAAATCCATTTATAACCTCATGGTTTCGTGTTTTGAATCAAGGCTTCAGCAGAACCATTCGCAAACTGTATGTTTACGCTGGCTCCTTTTTTTAGCTGCGACGCTGATTTAATTAATTTTTTATTTTCAGTAACAATAGAATAGCCTCGCGAGACGACTTTGAGTGGGCTGAGAGAGTCCAAAAGATCCGAGGCCCGCGCCAATCGCTGTCGTTCATGTTCTACATTGTTATGCGTTTGGCTTGTGAGTTGCGAATATAAATATTGGAGCTGTTGCTTAATTGTATTTAGTTTTTGTTGCGGGTCGCCCAGTTTTTGTCGAAGCAAAACAATCAGCTGTTGTTTTTCGTCTAAAACATGCTTCATGGATAACTCGAGTCTCTGCAAAAGCTCATCACAACGAATTGCTAAATCTTGTAAGCGTCTTTTAGGATCTACCAATCCCCTTTCGAGAGACGATAAATGTTTTTTTTCAAACTGAATTTTTTTAGCGGTGGCTTGGGTTAGCTGACTCAGCAGCATTTTCAATTTTTCTTGCAGGTCTGAGGTGTTGCGCACCACGAGTTCTGCGGCCGCCGAAGGCGTCGGCGCGCGAAGATCTGCAACAAAATCGGCGATTGTAAAATCGATCTCGTGCCCGACGGCCGATATTGTCGGAATCTGACAATGGGCGATCGCGCGTGCGACCGCCTCATCATTAAAACCCCATAAGTCCTCCATGGAGCCACCACCGCGACCGACGATAAGAACGTCGAATCCTCCCACTTTTTGCGCAAGTTCAATTCCGCGAACAATGTCTACCGGTGCTTGCGCGCCTTGAACGACCGCAGGAATAACGGTGATCTCAATACCGCGTGCTCGTCGAGATAAAATATTCAGCATGTCGCGAATCGCCGCTCCTGTCGGAGACGTTACGATGGCAATTCGCTTCGGCATAAACGGCAGCGCTTTTTTGCGAGACACCTCAAACAAACCTTCGGCTTTTAACTTCGCCTTTAATTGTTCAAACGCCATTTGCAAGGCGCCTAATCCGACCGGCTCCATAATTTCGCAAAATATTTGGTAATTCCCTCGCGGTTCATAAACCGTGATTTTACCTTTAACGACAACTTCCATTCCGTTATCCGGCTTGAACTTTAGCTTTTGATTAAGTCCGCGAAACATCACCGCGCTGATTTGTGCTGTGCTATCTTTCAAACTAAAATAAAAATGTCCTGAGGTATGAGGTTTAAAATTTGAAATTTCTCCGCGTAACCAAACTGTCCCAAATTGCCCTTCGAGAGTTCCGCGAATCATACGATTTAAGTCGCCGACCGAAAGAATCTGCGGCTCAGATTTTGTCTCCGTAATTTTTTCTGTGATTTTCTCTTGTGATTCTTTGACTAGGTCTTTTGATGCATCTTTGGACATATCTTTGGTCACTGTTAATTCCGCCATAGGCGCGGTTTTGGGCACAGGAGTCTCTGGCTTTTTCTCTTCTACTGGAGCTGAATTTAAAAAATCTTCGAGTGAAAGCTGACTCATTTGAGTCGAGAGATTATGCGTCAGATAAGAGTGAGTCAATATCCGATTTTCACGTGTTTTTGGTTAAAACGGAGGCTCAGATAGCAGTAGATTTTGTATCGACCAAAACGTTCCCACTAACAGACAGACAAATCCCAATGTTCGATGCGACAAAACTTGTGTCGACAGCGCCTGCGGCAATCTTGTTTGCGCTAAATTTGTAAACCATTTTGAATTTAAAAGAAGGGTCATTGTTACGCCATAAACAAAAACTACGAAGGGAAAATAGTAATCTAACTGAGCAAGATTCATGCTCACGTATCGGTACACAGAGTAAAAAAATAATCTAGGCTAAAGGGCGTGTCCTCAATTTGAACTACCGTTAATTTATTTGATTTTGAGCTGGTGCTTCGTTACTTCTCCTCGAATTAGCTTTCGCTAGTCCTTCGTCGGCGCGCCTCGCTCCAACTCAAACTTAAATAAATTAACGGTAGTTCAAAATGAGGACACGCCCTAAGTAGTGAGCACGGTGTTAAAAGTATGTTGTGCCGTCTCAAAATAAATCACTGGGCTCATGTTACATTGACGATTTTTGTAGTTCTGTTAGAGTAAGAATCTGAGGTTTCTGCTCGGTTCGATCCGTTAGCGGAAATTAAAACCTGACAAGCACATTATCGGGGACTGTCCCTGGCGATGGTGAGCAAGCTCAGCTTGTACTGAGAAGCCTAAAGTCGCTACCATGGTCGCCCACTTGACGCTATATGAGGTTTGAATTTCCAATAACCCCGGCCAGAGTGGAAGCCTTTTTTTTCTGCACAGATCTCGGATTCTTCTTTTTTAAAACGTCTTAAATTTACTCTCTGATGAATCTCATTTTTGCAATTTCGGCTCTCGCCGAAGTCAGCCAGTGCTTTTGGGATTCAGGGAAAAAAGAACCCCCTTCAGAAGAAAGGGGGCCGCAATATGAAATACAAGTTGTATTCATATCGGACCGTTTCGAAGAAACTTGAGTTTTTGCTTCGTTGTACGTTGATGGGTTTGCAAATTCTTGAGTGGATACTTCGAATCGCAACTTGGATATAGAAGTTTAATCTGCTGCTTTTTGTGGGTGGCTTAAAAGGACATACAAGGATGGTGCTGGCTGGCTTCGGCGCCTTTCATCTGCACGGTTTAAAGCGCTATCTCATTTTGAGACACTTTGAGGCGTCTACTAAAAATGACCCCAGTCAAATCCTTTGACATTTGACTACTATTTGAAAAATCCTATTAGTATCAAGGTCTTATATTAGAGCTGAAACCGCCTCTCGTGGCATTTTGCTTGCTCTTCATGATGGTAGGGGGATTTTAAGATGAAAACATTGATATTCATTTCGACTTTGTTTTTGAGTGTTAATGGTTTTTCTCAGGTTACTCCAACAACTCCCAGTGTTGTCGTTGATTCTACAATGCGTGACTATAATTGTTCTCAAGCAGAAACTGGCGCAACACTATGTCGTACAAATAAACCTGAAACCAAAACAACGATTATTCTGAATGGTACAGATAAAATCTTAGTTTGTTCCGCAGCTATCTCATATCACAACCGTTGTGAAAAAGAATATGAGACTGATTGTTCGCGAGCTAATAAAAGCCTTGAAGAAGCCTCGAAAGCAAAAATTGGCGCTTGTAAAAAAATGGGCAGCTGTGAGGCGGGGGGGCAGTTTCAAATCTGTGAGGATTATCTCGCCAGTGAAGGTGATTTAGATTTGGATCTCTCTACAAAGTCTAGCAAACTGGCTTTGATTCAAGCCTGCCCTTACTTTGCTAAAATAGAAAAAGAAGAGAAAAAAGAAGAAGTCACTCAACTCGAAGACGCTTTTGTTAAAACAGAAACCCAACTAAAAGACCTCACTGAAAAAATGAAAACAGAATCAGAGCAAGCGACGAAAGACCAAAAAACTATGGAAGATGACTCTGCAAAACTAGGCGTCGAAGCCAAGGCCGAACTCGAAGCTCTCAATGCGAAAATCGAAGAAGCTCATGGCGACAACACCAAAACCGTTGCGGCAATAAAAGACACCATCAATACTCTTATTGCCAATGTTGAGCAAAAAAAGATTGTGGAGCTAGGAAAGGCCACGATTAAATATCAAGAGGTTCTCACGCAAGTTCACCAACAGTGCTATCAAATGGGCCTAAACGCCGCGAAAAAAGAAAGTACGAATTTGAAAAGCCGTACCGGCGTTTCTGCCAATTACAGTTTAGATATTGCAAAAATAGGCATTCTTCAGCACTTGCGAAATAAAGCCAACGAAGCGTTTCGTCAGTGTCAACAAAGCCGTATGTACAAAGGACCTCTTGAGTCGGCTTTGCGTTTGTATAACGACCAAAAAGCACTCTTAGATCTCGAAATAAAAAATACAAACGACCGTATTCTCGATCTAAGAAAACAGTTTGCAAATCTTCCTGTAGACTCTGGCAACGAAATTTCAGCTATGGAAAAATCCGTTTACGAAAAGGCTCAAGCGGCTTTATTGGATACTCAAAAAAGAGCTGAACAAATTGCGGCCTTCGCCCAAACCAATATCAAGTCTCAAGAGAATCAACAAAAAGAACTTTTTACACTTCAAAACAAACAGAACGCTCAAAAGAAAACTTTAGATGCGGTCAAAGCCGACTTATCAAAAGTTAAGCAAGCCGCGACAGGTTCTGCAACCGAAGAGGACTTTCGAATTGCTCAGGCAGCAGTTGAAACTTGGAAAGATGCGAAAGCACATTCTGAAACTAAGTGTGCCGCATCCTCTACAAGCTCTTCCGGTGGAACGTCAGGTTCAGGAACCACTCACGAGTAACACTCGCAAGTAATACTGCTATATAATTAACAATACTCATAACCAGCCCGCGTTATTTTCTTATAAACGCGCAGGTTGAATTTACCCCACAATGTTTGATTTGCATGACGTCCCTGTATCAGAGATAATAATTCGTTATTGTCAGACGAAAGAATAGGGATCTCTTATGAAACGTATCGTGTTGGCCGTCGTGGGACTCATATTTGCCGGATTTGTTGGTGTCGCCGCTTTTCTTTTTTATCTTTCAGCAAATCTTCCGCAGTTGATGACAATAAAAGATTACAAACCGCTCGTGGTATCAGAAGTTTTTGATTCTCATGGAGAAAAAATTGGCGAGTTCTTTCGCGAAAAACGTATTGTTGTTCCAGTCGATAAAATTCCTGAAAAATTAATCAATGCGTTTGTGGCCGCCGAAGACGACACGTTCTTTCAGCACAGCGGAATTAACTATATTGCCATTGTACGCGCGTTTATTGCCAACGTGAGAGCCGGAAAAAAAGTTCAAGGAGGTTCGACGATCACTCAGCAGGTCGCGCGCTCGCTGTTGCTCACTCCCGAAAAAACATATACGCGAAAAATTAAAGAGGTTTTGCTTTCGTACAAAATGGAAACCAACCTTTCCAAAAAAGATATTATGTACCTCTACTTAAACCAAATTTATCTTGGAGAGGGTGCTTACGGAGTCACTGCAGCCGCACGCGTGTACTACCGAAAAGATCTTAAAGATTTAAAATTATCCGAAATGGCAATTTTGGCGGGACTACCTCAAGCTCCGAGTCGTTACTCTCCGCTTGATGCCCCGAGCTCCGCGAAAGCGCGACAAAAATACGTGCTCGGTCGAATGGAAACCGTCGGATTTATCTCGCAAAAAGAACATGACGAAGCCGTTAACGAACCGATTACCGTTTATGCCCGCCAAAAATATCGGGAGATCGCGCCTTATTTTGTTGAGACCATTCGTCAACAGCTCGTAAAAACTCTGGGCGAATCCAAAGTTTTAGATGAAGGCATTCGTATTGAAACCGGTCTTAATAAAAAAATACAACTCGCTGCTCAAGAGCAAGTCGCACAAGGCTTACGTGAGTTAGACAAGCGTCAGGGTTATCGGGGCGCTCTAAAAAACGTAACGGATGTTAAAGACGTCGCCGACGTGCTTTTAAAAACCCGCAACAAATTAATGGACGAAGCCTCTCCTGAACTCGTTGTACAAGCCGACGGTACGGTGCCAGCCCGCGGTCCTTTAAATCTTAACCCTCAAGTATCTAAAGATCCGCAAGCTAAGAAAAAAAATCTTCCAGATTACGTAAAACTTCAGACTCTCACCGAAGGTGTTGTGACACAGATTAACGATAAATGGGGAGTCGTCACGGTACGATTTGCTGAGAGTCAAGGCGCCATTGACCTCGAGACAATGAAGTGGGCGCGCAAACCAAATCCTGAGGTTCGTTCTGATTTTGACGAACTCACTTTACCCTCTAAGGCGCTTAAAGTTGGCGACGTCATCATGTTAAAAGTGGTGAGCGATAAATTTCAATCTCCTCGACTCACTGAAAAATTAGCGACGCTTCGTAAGAACTTTGCACGGGTAAATAAAAAAGGTGTGTTTGAACTTCCAAAAGATTTTCCGCAGCTAGATGACTATGCTGGCATTGAATTGGAGCAAGAGCCGTTGGCAGAGGGCGCGCTTTTGTCTTTTGATTTAAAGTCGCAAGATATTTTAGCAATGGTGGGTGGTTACGCTTTCGAGCGCAACGAATTCAATCGCGCACTTCAAGCTACGCGCCAAACAGGTTCTTCGTTTAAGCCGATTGCCTACACGGCCGCGCTTGATAACGGCTTTAGCCCAAATCGCGTTATTATTGATGCCCCGATTGTCTATGAGTTTGAAGCTCCCCCAGAAGAAGGCGGAACGGTCAGCGCAGATGGCGAAACAAAAAAGTGGAAACCCGGAAACTACGGAAAAACTTTTGGCGGCGATGTTCTTTTTAGAAATGCCCTGATTAGCTCGTTGAATATTCCGACCGTCAAGATTATGGAAGAGACATCTGTTCCCGTTGTTGCAGACTACGCAAAACGTCTCGGGATTTTTTCTCCTCTTAATATGGATTTAGGAATGGGCTTGGGATCCAGTTCGGTCACGTTGTATGAGATGACCAAAGTCTTCGCGCATTTTGGTCGCTTAGGAAAGCGTATCTATCCTGTTCTCATTCGAAAAGTGAAAGATCAAGCAGGGGCCGTTTTACTTGAAAATATGAGCTTAGACTCAAGATTTGAAAACGAAACATCCGAGATGGACGCAGATATTGAAGAACGTCGTTTAAAATATCTTGAAGCCTTAGCACAACAAGCGACAGATCCAAATGCGCCCGCACCCAATCCCGAAGCTCCCGTGCCGACACCATCAAAAAAGAAAACAGCAAAAATATTTTTTGATGATAAAGATCTTCTCATCAGTCCACAAACGGCGTATCTCATGACAAGTTTATTACGCGGAGTTATTTTTGATCCCGGCGGAACTGGCGGAGCAGCTAAAGAGATTGGCCGACCTGCCGCTGGCAAAACAGGAACCACAAGCAGTTATTATGACACTTGGTTTTTGGGCTACACCCCGCAAATCGTAACTGGGGTTTGGGCGGGATATGACAGCGAAAAGTCGCTTGGCGTTGGCGAGACCGGTGGAAAGACGGCGCTTCCTATTTGGCTACGCTACATGATGAAGGCTCATGAAGATTTGCCGCGACAAGAGTTTCCAACTCCCGATAAAATAGTGTTTGCAAATATTGACAATGTGACCGGCAAGCTTGCCTCCGCTTCTTCTAAAGTGGTAGTACGTCAAGCCTTCCTTGAAGGAACAGAGCCTACGACGACATCTTCAGAGTCGTCGTCCACGGGCGAAGACAAAGATTTTTTAAAAGACGATTTATCGCAGTAGGAACAATGGAAGAAAAATTAGATCTGTCGCATATCAAATTATTAGGTGTGCGACAGAACAATTTAAAAAACATCAATGTGAATATTCCTTTGGGCGCCCTCACCGTCGTATGTGGTCCAAGTGGTTCCGGTAAATCTTCGCTTGCGTTTGAAACTTTATTTGCCGAAGGACAACGCCGCTTTATCGAAAGCATGTCTAATTACGCACGCCAATTTTTAAATAAAGCTCCACAGCCCGATCTTGATTCTATTGAAAACATTCCGCCCGCCATCGCGGTCGAACAGAAAAACCACGTCAAAACAAGCCGCTCAACAGTGGGAACAACAACCGAAGTTGTCGATTACCTGCGGCTTCTTTACGAAAAAGTGGGCGTGCCCTATTGCCCGAACCATAAAACAAAGATTGAAAGCGAAAGCGTGACCCAAGCTACGCAAAAAGTTCTCGATAAATTTACCGGCAAGCGCGGCTACATTTTAACTCCTGTTCTGCACGAAGGACGAATCGCCAAAGGTAAAAAACTTTTGCCCTTACTTCTTAAAGAAGGATTCGTACGTGTACTTATTAACGGCGAATCGATCGATTTAACTCCAAAAACGGTTTTGCCAGCTGAAGATTTTTTTATCGTAATTGATCGCGTGGCATTTCGTGAAGACGACCGCGGCCGCTTGACTGATTCTTTGGCGCAAGCGTATGCCGCTAGTCAAAAACTCAATGCAAATCTCAATGGAGGGCGCGCCCGAATTTTAACGACTGAAAACGAAGATCTTTTGGTCAGTGAAGAAAACGCCTGCTCACTTTGCGGCTTTACCTTTCCCGAAATTTCTTCGCGCTTATTTAGTTTTTCAAGCCCTGTTGGCGCATGTCCTACGTGCAATGGATTTGGCAATACCCTTAGTCTTGATGAAAAAAAAGTGATTCCGAATCCTTCGCTTTCTATTGCGCAAGGAGCGATTCATCCCTTTACCATGCCAAGTGCTTCGACCGATCGTAAAGATCTGCTCGCGTATTGTAAAAAAGCGAAAATAGATATTCACACTCCCTGGAAGGATCTTCCTAAAAAACAAACGCAGACGCTATGGAACGGAAATGATGGTTTTTACGGCGTCAAAGGGCTCTTTGATTATCTCGAGACAAAAAAATACAAAATGCACGTGCGAGTCTTTTTGTCTCGATATAAGTCAGGCGTAGAATGTCCTGAGTGTAGTGGCACACGTCTTCGCAAAGAGGTTCAGAATATTTTAATTCAAAATAAATCTATCATTGAGCTATCAAATTTACCGCTAAGTGATTTTTTAGACAGCTTAAACAAACTGAAGCTCTCAAAAAAAGAAAAAGAAACTTCAGAGGAAATTTTAAAACAGCTGATCGCACGCGCGCAGTTTTTAGTTGATGTCGGCGTAGGGTACTTAACACTTGATCGACAAACACGAACGCTCTCGGGCGGAGAGTACCAAAGATTAAATCTTGCGAACCAATTAGGAATGGGGCTTTCGCAAACACTCTATGTATTAGATGAGCCAACGGTTGGATTGCATCCCAAAGACAATCATCGTTTAATCCAAATTTTAAAACGACTTAAAGATCTTGGAAACACCCTTGTCGTCGTCGAGCACGACAAAGATGTGATTCGCAGTGCCGAGCACGTTATAGAGCTAGGCCCAGGCTCGGGACATCTGGGTGGCGAAATTATTTTTGATGGCTCCGCAAAAGAATTTTTTAACTCTAAAGAGTCCCGGACCGCTCATCATCTTCGACTGGATAACCAATGGAAGCCTGCGCATGCCTCACGGCTTGTGAATATTGAATCGTACAAATATTTAATGACGATTAAAGGTTGTAAGGGTCACAACTTAAAAAACATCGATGTCTCAATACCTTTAAATCGTCTTGTGGTGGTAACAGGTATGAGTGGATCTGGAAAGTCCTCGCTCGTGAGTCACACACTGTACCCAGCTATTATGCAAAATCTCACCGGCGAAAATCAGCCGACTTTACCCTTTAGTAGTTTAAGCGGACTCGAACATATCAAGGATGTTATTTTTATCGACCAAAAACCAATTGGCAAAAGTGCCCGTAGCAATCCGGTTACGTACATGAAGGTGTATGATGAAATTCGCGAAATTTTAGCTTCGACCGAGGATGCCAAAACTCGCGGTTATACCTCGCGGTTTTTCTCTTTAAATGTCGACGCCGGTCGATGCCCTCGCTGTCAGGGCAATGGTCACGAAACCATTGACATGATGTTTATGGATGACATTACCTTGGTGTGTGAAGAGTGTAACGGAAAGCGATTTAAAAAAGAAATTTTGGATGTGCGTTTTCGCGGTAAAAATGCCGATGATATTTTAAATTTAACCGTAACGCAGGCGATGGATTTTTTTATTTCTCATCCTAAAATTCGACGTCCCCTTTCGGTTTTAAAAGAAGTCGGACTTGATTATTTACGTCTTGGGCAAAGTTCACGCAGTTTGAGTGGTGGAGAATCCCAAAGATTAAAAATTGCGAAAGAGTTCGATTCGATTAATCAAAAAGCGACGCTTTATATTTTAGATGAGCCCACGACAGGCCTTCATCCGCATGAAGTTCAACTCTTGCTCGCGGTTTTAAATAAACTCATAGATGCGGGCGGCAGCGTTTTACTTATTGAACACAATATGGATATCATTCGCTCTGCTGATTATCTCATTGAGTTGGGCCCTGAGGGCGGCGCTAAGGGTGGGCACTTATTATTTGTTGGAACCCCAGAAGAAATGGCGCGTGCAGGCAATTGTCCTACGGCCGAATTTTTAAAAATGTAAACCTGAGCCCAATTCACCATGAATAAATAGTGCCAATTTAGATTTGCCCAGAGTATATTTCAGCCATATGCCGACCTATAAAAAATTGTTGCCCTATTTGCTTTTAAACAAGCGCTACTTCGCGGGCATGATTGTTTTTGGCATTATCATGAGCGTGGCCCAAGCCTATGTGGCTCGCATTACAGGGCAGCTTTTTGATGGGCTCAATAACAAAGATATTCAAGCGGCGATCGTCGCGTCGCTTTATATCCCGGCGCTCTACTTTGTTCACGGTATCGCTCGATATTTACATTGGTTTTATTTGAAAATGACGGCCGAGCTGCTATCGACCAAACTCCAGCGCGAGCTTCAAGAAAAATACATGCAGATGAATTTGGGTTACTACAGCTCTTCCGATACCGGCGGCATGATCAGTAAAACCATCAACGATGTTAGCGCCATTCAGTTTGGCGTTACTATTTTTGCAGACCTCGCTCGCGAACCTATTACCGCTCTACTTTTGATGGGCTACATTTTATATTTAGATTGGAAGCTCACCGTTATTTTACTTTTGGTTTGTCCGCCCGTTATTTTTATTATCAGCTCTCTATCTCGCGGCGTTCGCAAGTACAGTCACCAGCAACAAGAGTCCATGGAAGACTTTACTTCCACTCTCAAAGAAACTGTAGACGGAGTACGTATTATTCAATCGTTTAATTTAATGAATGAAATGAGACGACGTCTTTCGTTAGTGATTGATCATTACATCGCCGTTAGAAAAAAAATTATTATTCGTCAAGAATCGGCAGGCCCTTTGACGGAGTTTTTGGTTTCGACCGTCGTGGCATTACTTTTTTATTATAAAGGCCATGATATTATTAATGGCACGTCGACGCTTGGTGAATTTATGGCGTACTTTACGGCGCTTGCGATTATGACTCCGTCGATTAAAAAAATTCAGGACGGAATTATTCGTATTCAACCAACGTTAGCTTCTACCGAACGGATCTTTACCGTCCTAGCAGCAAAAACAATTGTTCCAGAGACAGTGAATCCAGTTACGTTTCCGTTAGATTGGAAAGAAATTGAATTTAAAAACGTGTCATTTTCTTATGGTAACTCCGCCGTTTTAAAAAGTATTAGTTTAAAAATTAAACGTGGTGAGCGTCTGGCTCTTGTCGGCGAAAGCGGCAGCGGAAAATCCACTTTTGTAAATTTACTTGAGAGATTTTATGACCCTCTAGAGGGAGAAATTTTAATCGGCGGCGTCTCAACTCGAAATATTAGTTTACATGAGCTACGCGAACACATCGCCTTAGTTACCCAAGACGTATTTTTATTTAATGACTCTATCGAACGAAATATTCAATCGGGCAACTTTGGCAAACAACACTACACCGTTCAAGAGTCTGCACAAATGGCCAACGCGCACGATTTTATCGCCCGCATGCAGAATGGTTACGAAACTCGCGCCGGCGATCGAGGCGGGCGTCTTTCTGGTGGAGAGAAACAGCGTATTTCAATTGCGCGCGCTATTTACAAAAACGCGCCAATTCTTATTTTAGACGAGGCCACGAGCGCACTCGATTCTGCCAGCGAAGTCGAAGTACAAAAAGGCCTCGATAAACTTATGGAAGGGCGAACGGCCTTTGTGATTGCCCATCGCTTTTCTACTATCGTCAATGCCGACCGAATTCTTGTTTTCAAACACGGCGAAATCATCGAACAAGGCACTCATCAACAACTCATGGAACACAAAGGAACTTACTACGAGTTCCAACAACTTCAGAAAATTTGAGCTTTTCGTCTACATGTCTCACATTGAGACTCCAAAAATGAAATGAAAATTCAAAGGCTTAGGCCAGTTTTGACAAACAAATAAGCACTCGCCTTAAGTTGTCCAAAGTTTTGACGATAAGTCTGCAAGAGGTTTTGCCTCAACGAGTGCACAGGACGTCGCGCTTTTTTAAATGTCAGGACGACTCATTTACAGAAGGAGCCGCCCACATGATTAATTGGGACGAGTTTGAGCACATACACGTAATTAAAAAATTGAAAGAAATTTTAAGCTCATGGTGGAACATCGATACTCTTTTTACAGATGATCGTGGTCATCTTAAAGGATTCGATAAAGACAAAAAATTACTTGTGAATCCCGCCGTCAAATTTTTGATGGACAAACCTACAACGCACGAATCACTTGCCGAGCTCGTACAAAAAGCGACCGAAGACCTAAAAGGCTCAGGCCTAGGTTACTCGATTCGTCGATGGGACGCTGGCGGATTTGATGCTGCGATTTTTCCGATTGTAATCGAAAATGATTTTGTCGGTACCGTGGTGGCACTCGGATTTTTTAAAGACAATGCAAATCCGTCTCGTCTTAATGAAGTGCGCGACCGCCTCGCGGCTTTTGGCGCTTCGAGCGACTTAATTCAAGGCTGCTTAAATAAAATTCCGTTTATGAAAGATGAAGATCGTCAGCATTTTACTGAACTTTGTGAGCTTGTGGCTCAGGAAGTTGTAACGCTTCACCTTGAAATTACTAGCCGTGAAGACCGTATCAGCGAGTTAAATAAAGAATTGGGCACACGTTACAAATACGACAACATGATTGGTAAATCAAAACCAATGCAAGATATGTATTCGCTCTTAGATAAAATTAAATCTGCCGAGAGCACCGTTTTGATTCAAGGTGAAAACGGAACAGGTAAGGAGTTGATCGCTAAAGCGATTCACTACAATTCTCCTCGTAAAGACAAAGCTTTTATTATTCAAAACTGTTCAGCCTTTAATGACAATCTTTTAGAGTCAGAACTTTTTGGTCACGTAAAAGGATCGTTCACCGGCGCGATTAAAGATAAAAAAGGTCTTTTTGAAATGGCCGACAAAGGAACTTTCTTTTTGGATGAGATTGGAGATACCTCTCCGACAATGCAGGTAAAACTTCTTCGCGTCATTCAAGAGGGCACTTTCTTGCCTGTGGGCGGAACAGAATCTAAACGCGTCGATGTAAGAATCATCGCAGCAACGAACCGTGATCTTAAAGAGATGGTTGAAAAAGGAACATTCCGAGAAGATTTGTATTATCGCTTGAATGTGATCAATCTTCGCGTGCCGCCACTTCGCGAGCGCAAAGAAGATATTCCACTATTGATCGAGTTCTTTTTAGACCGTGCAGCTCAAGGCGCCGTACATCCTAAAAAAATCATGACGAAGAGAGCTTTAGAAAAACTTTTTGATTACGCCTTTCCGGGTAATATTCGTGAACTTCAAAACGAAATTGAGCGCGTGGTCGTATTGGCCGGCGCCGAACAAAAAATTGCGGCCGATATGCTTTCGGCACGAATTTTAGAAACGGGCGACAAAACGAAAGTTCAAGGCGCTCGTGTTCACGGAAAACTTAAAGATGCCTTGGAAGAACTCGAACGCGAGATGATCAAAGATGGTCTTCGTCGCACGGGTTGGAACAAATCCAAACTAGCAAAAGAACTCGGCATTTCCCGCGCCGGCCTTATCATGAAGGTCGAAAAGTACGGCCTCGATAAACGAAAACTTCTTCGCTAATCCTAAAAAACTCAAAACTCAGCACACCCAAAAGGACCGCAAGGTCCTTTTACTATTTTCTGATCCCCTCAAACCCTCAATTTGGGGACGGAGCTCTTCTAAGCTACTATAATTCTTAGGGTTTTTTGTCTGTTTGAAGCCTGCTTTTTTTCGGACACGTCGATTGGCGCACCACTTTATTTGTGAGCTCCGTCCCCGAATTGGAGGGAGGGCTTTTTTTGGCGGGTGTGTGGTAATTTTTTTAGTCTTAGTCTTCTACTAGACACTCTGCCCCTAATGAAAGGCTTGTGTTTTCAATAGCTTAAGTTCGTTTTTTTTGGGCACATCCCTTGCGATAGGCATCCAACATACTGAGAGAGAGTTCCCTATTATCTGGAGAGAAGTGATGAGTCAGGCAACAAGCAAAAAAGACAGAATGTTTCAGCGTTTGGCAAACATGATGAAAGAGCGTTTTGATACGAACATCACGTTTACGGATTTTACTTCACGCCTTCGCGTTGCGGACGTAAAGGCGGTTACGGCGGTTCAGCGCAATCCGATGGCTTCGTTTATTGCGACCGACAAAGACATGGTTTTGCCGATTCGTACCGAATCGCAACTCTACGGCTTTATCACTTTATTTGATGGAATTTATTTGAAAGAAGCCCAACTTGAACAAATTCGTCAGGTCACAGATCTCTTATTAACAGAAAGTTGCCTGCTCGAAGATAAAGCGCAACGCATGAAAGTTGTCGAACACCACATTAAAACTTTTAATTCGCTAGAAGACATTATCGATCTTCGAACAAAAATGAAGGATCAAGAAATTAATTTTATAAATCCCGAAATTTCTATTCCCCACGAAAATCTTGATTCGGTTTTTCCAATTTTGATTGAAAGCCACTCGATCGAGGACGCGCAAGAACTTGCGGTTGAGATTCACCGTACATCTAATCGCACTTCGTTTTTAACTTACGAAAGTTATATCGCGAGTGAACTCACATCAGTTGAAAAAATAAAATCGTTGGGTCCGATTACTTTATTTATTCCTAATCTCAGCGAAGTTCCGCTCGACATGCAAATGACGCTTGAAAGTTATTTGCATTTTTCTTCGCGAACGACTCATCACCCCCGCATCATTTGCGCGGTTCAAGAAAATCCCGATGAACTTGTAAAAACGGGCGAGTTTCACGCCGGTCTTTATGAGAAAATTCGTATGGCTCGCGTAAAACTTCCTCCGAAAGGAACAAGTTCTATGACGATAGAAGAGATGATGGGATTTTTTACGACCGAATATAAAATGGAAACTTCGAACGAGAGACACCTTTATCTTGTAAATCCGAAGGAACCTTCTCACTAAACTTTGGTCGAGTTTCACGTAACAAAATGGCGTGACACAGGGTCGTCTTTTTGCGACCCTGAATAAATGAACGCGCTTCCGAAGCAAGTCCTTGAAAAAGAGACTTATTTTTCATTTTTAGCATCTGCATTATCTTCAACGGAAGTCGAAGTTATTCCTCTTGCGGGAGACGCGTCAGCACGTCGCTACTTTCGTGTCGTAAAAGATCAAACCTCGTGGGTTCTAATGGTTTGGGAGCCCTTCGTCGACGATGACAACTACCCTTTCTTAAGTGTGCTCAATCATTTCAAACGCAACGGCGTGTTGGTTCCTGAAATCGTGGCGAAATCGCCGGCTCAAGGCCTCGTTCTATTAGAGGATCTTGGAGATCTCACTCTTGAAAGAAAGTTTTGGGAAAATCAAAATCAAGAGTCTGCTTATCCTTTTTACGAACAGACCATCGATGAACTCATCAAAATGCATTATCAATCCACCCAAGATAAACGGACGTGCACGGCTTTCAACATTATGTTTGATACTGAAAAATTCATGTGGGAGATGAACTACGCCAAAACACATCTCTTAGAAGGCGTATGTAAAATTAATTTTTCTGATAATGAACTTGCGACTCTCGATTCATGTTTTAGAAACATAT
Organism: Bdellovibrionales bacterium; assembly: GCA_021731045.1. GTDB lineage: Bacteria > Bdellovibrionota > Bdellovibrionia > Bdellovibrionales > JAKFYE01 > JAKFYE01. Next base: position 106,667 of record JAKFYE010000015.1, read on the forward strand.
GCGAAACTTTGCATAAAGAACCTAAGTTTATTTCTCACCGTGATTATCACTCCCGAAACGTGATGATTAAATTTGGCAAAACGCGCATCATCGACTTTCAAGATGCTCGTCTGGGGCCAATTCAATATGATTTGGTCAGTCTACTCAGAGACTCGTATGTGAATTTAGGCGACGAGATGGCCGAAAAATTAATTGAGTATTATCTATCGCGCAGAAGCGAGTTTAATCTTCCCAAAATTCCTCACGATCGTTTTTTTGATATTTATGAACTGCAAACAATTCAGCGTTGCTTTAAAGCGTGTGGAAGCTTTGCAAGTTTCTTTAATGCTCGAGAAGACCGACGTTATTTAAAATATATTTCTAAAACTTTACAAACGGTAAAGCAAAGTCTTGAACTCTTTCCGCAATACAAGCCGTTCTTACAAATTTTGAACGATCACGGCGTGTTGGATAAACAGTACGATTCCCTATGAAGGCTATGATCCTCGCCGCAGGATTAGGAACGCGGCTACGTCCACTCACCAATACGGTACCTAAACCCGCTGTACCGCTATTAAACATCCCGATTGGCTATTGGCCGCTTTATCATTTGTTACGCGCTGGAGTTGATGAGCTCGTGGTGAACACCCATTACCTTCCCGAAAAAGTGGTCACCCTTTATAAATCCGTACAAGGCCGAGTTAAAACTTTGAACTTCACGCTCGAAGAAAAAAAAATTCTTGGGAGCGGTGGCGGAATTGGTTTTGCACGAGAGTATTTGCAAAGCTCTCGAAGCTTCGCGACTCTTTTTAAATCTTTGTACAAACCGAAAAATTCAAATAACAACAACGGCGCATTTTGGGTTGCGAATGCCGATGAGATTTTCTTACCTGAAGACCCCGCTTTGTTTTCTAAGGTTTGGACCCAACATCAAGTCCAAAACAATCTTGCAACTCTAGTTTTGGTTCAACACCCAGATGTCGGCACAAAATTTGGTGGCGTCTGGTGCGACTCGCAAATGAATGTTCGTGGTTTCGGAAAAGCGTCTCCCGCTCCTGGGCTAAAGCCTTATCACTTTACCGGCTTTCAAATTTTGAGCTCGAATGTCTTTAAATATATTCCCCCAGGAGAATCAAATATTTTTTATGATGTTCTCGTTCAAGCCCTTTCCAAAGGAGAACGCGTGGGGTCTATCGTGGATAACGGTCTTTGGTTTGAAACAGGAAACATCGAAGACCTTAAGCTTGCCACGGAACATTTAAATCTGTTGAAAGAAAAAAACCCCACCCTCCAATCCTTAATTAAAGAATTCGCCCTTAAATAGCGTTCACGTTTCGTGTCGCATTCAAATAAATAAAGTGCACCTCATATATTGTTCGTTTAGACTTTGAATATGAATGTTCTTGGAATCATGAGCGGTACAAGTATTGATGGTGTCGATTTAGTTTTGTGTCGCATTCAAAAATCTCCGCTCACATGTAAGTTGATCGGATCTGTCAGTTTTAAATTTCCGTCCTCGTTACAAGATGAACTTAAACTTGCCGCCAAGCACGAGTTGCGTGTGGATCGTTTGGCCCTCGTTCATCATGAGCTCGGCCGTTTTTATGCTGAAATCTGCGCTAAAACAGTTCGTGCAAAAAAATGGAAAGTTGATGTTGTGGGGGTTCATGGACAAACGGTGTTTCATGCTCCGCCTAAAGCCACGTTGCAAATTGGTGAAGCCTCGTACTTACGTGCGGTACTGGATGTTCCGGTTGTTTGTGATTTTCGAACTTTGGATTTAGCTTTGGGCGGCCAAGCTGCGCCACTTGCGACGCTCTTTCATCAAAAAATTTTGGCGCCGCTAGCTTTGAAACTTATCAAGAAAAAATCGGCTCCCGTTGCCATTCAAAACTTAGGTGGGATTGGCAACGTTAGTTATTTTAACGGCAAAACGTCTTTTGCTTTTGATACCGGCCCCGCAAACATGTTGATTGACCTTGCGTGCTCACATCTGACAAACAAAGAATTCTCGTTTGATAAAAATGGTGCGTTTGCCACCAAAGGAATCCCGGCTCCGGGGTTAATCAGCAAGTGGATGAAACACGAGTATTTTTCTCGTCGGCCACCAAAAAGTTGCGGCCGAGAAGAATTCGGAGAATCTTTTTTAATTGGCGCCTTGGGCGATCTCGAGGCTTCTTCCAAAAGTGAGAATAAACTTTCAGATACGCTCGCCACCCTGACAGAATTTACAGCGGTCTCTCTGGCCGACAGCTACAAGCGCTATTTGCCGCAGCCTCCTGCCGTCGTTGTTCTCTGTGGTGGCGGAGCAAAAAATCCGTATCTAAAGTCTCGCATTCAATATCATCTTCCGAAATCGCAGGTGTTAACATCTCAAGATTTAGGTTGGCCGGCAGAAACTATTGAAGGCGCCGCCTTTGCTCTGCTCGCCGCATTTCGTATTTGGAATATCCCTTCAAACTTACCGCAAACAACTGGCGCAAAAAAGGCCGCTTCTCTCGGAAAAATTCTTTAAGCTCAGGAGACTTGATGTACGCAACTTTGGGATTACTTTTTCTCTCAAATATTTTTATGACATTTGCGTGGTATGGACATCTGAAAACTTTGGGTTCCAAACCTTTGTGGCTCGCCATCCTTATCAGCTGGGGCATTGCGTTTTTTGAATACTGCTTTCAAGTTCCCGCCAATCGCATGGGTTACGGAGAATTTTCGCTCGCACAGCTTAAAATTATGCAAGAGGTGATGACGCTCGTTGTGTTTGTTGGTTTTTCAACTCTGTACATGGATAGTAAAATGACTCTGAATTATCTTTGGGCTGGAGTTTGTTTGCTCGGCGCCGTTTATTTTATTTTTCGCGACACCGTACCGCCAACTGTTTAGACAACTACTTTTAATTATGGCGCCGTCGGGGCTACGCCACTTGCGCTTTCATTGAATTGATTTTTTTTACGTTGGTCCTCGTAGCGACGACGAATCATTCCAAACATGTCGTCTCCCGCCACACCGATTTGCCCACCTTGACCATCAGATTTTGAAAGCCCTACAACCGTTGGTTTGACTTTGTTACCGCCCATAAAGTCCCTCATGTTAAAACCTGGTTCGGGTTTTGCGGCAACCGCGGAACCACCGCCTTCATCGGCGCCAAACTTTGCAAGAACTGCAGCCAATTGTTTATCCATTTGTTTTTTCATTTCGTCTTGACCTTCATTCAGCGCCGCGATTTCGGCATCGGTAAGTCCTGCCGCTTTCATTCCCGCCGCTGAACCTAACGAGCTCATTGAAAACGTACCTTTGGGAGTGGTTAGAGAATTGTTTTCTTTATTGTATTCGTAGCCTCTGGCTTTCATATCCTCAAGAGATCGACCAGCCATATTCATCGCATCGTCAAGATTGAGTCCGATGGCTTTAAGAACATCTGCAGGAGTTAATTTTTCGAACGGAGCAAGAGTTGGTGGCGGCGCCATTTGTGGGTGATGTGATCCACCACCTCCTCCTTCCACTGTTTCTGCGGTTTTTTCTGGATCCTCCGTACTTGCGGGGCCATTGAAGCATTGAGGCGGCAGACATACAGAATCATCGTGGGCTTTAAGAAGTTTTCTTATTGTGTTGACAGTATAGATTATTTGTACAGCATCGAAAGTCGCGCGAATACAATAGGCGACGGCCGCAAGCCCACCTTTGGTGCAGTTTTTTCCGCTCATGACCAAATCTTTACCAGTAAATGTAACGGCAACTCCTGCGCTCGCGAGTCCAATGATAGTTTGTTGATTCATCTTACCTGCATGGGCCTGAGGAGAAAAAACAAGGGCGTGTATACACACGATAGTAAGAAGGATTTTTTTAAAACGACTTTGAACAAACATGTCTCCCCCATAAATACGAAAGGCAAATCACGTAACTACTTGGTCTCGATTGTTTGTTTAGTCTCACGAAGACGATTCACCTGACGAGAAACCTTTTCAAAATTCGATGGACCATTCATATCGCTCACACCGTTTTTCTCAAGATCCGATTTACCAGCAAGACCGCGCTTTCCGCCTGGGAGGAAATCGCGAAGATTCATTCCGTTTTTATCACCCGATGATCCGGTACCAAACGGATAGGATCCGGTGCCTCCCGCCGAGTATCCGCCGCCACCCGCAGGGCCTTGAAGAATATCGGTGTTGAGCGAACCTTTGTTGGTTCCTTTACCTGCCGTCGGATTACCTGAAAATCCGCCGCCTGGAGAGAACGCGCCACCCGGTTGCATTTGCCCCCCAGCACCACCGCCATTCGGATTTTTACTTCCAAACGCCTCCGCCGTATCACCCGGAATTTGATTCAAAAGATCTGCATCAGCAAATCCTCCATCCATACTTGAACCAGCTTCTCCCAACATTTGCTCTGCAGGAATTGCCGCTACTGCCGGCTCGGCCGTTGGACACATGGGATCTTGAGGGTTTCTATCACAAATACATTTTGGTTCAGTGTACATGTATTGACTAAGGCTACAGTCGACATCCGCAATGTACTGCGCACACTCAGAGAGACCTTTGTTTCGATATTTTCCAGAAATAGGATCACACATAATCGGCGGGCAGACGGGTTTGTTTCTTAAATCATCCATGGTCTCACATGTCTCCGCCGCGACCGCAGTTTCACACGTTTTTGATTGTTGGTAACCCACATAGTTTTGCATAGCTTGCATAAACCCTTGGCCCGCAACGGTAGTTAATCCACTACAAGAAGATCCAAGCTGGCTCGCTTCTGCCGCATTTTCTCTGTGCTTAGCGCACGCTTGCATTTCAAAACTTGAGCAACTGGGATTGAGTGAGTTAAGACACTTGTTTCGCGCATTATTAATACAGTTGTTATAGTTTGTATTTTCATTTGAGGCGGCCGCTTTACAAGACGACTTACACGAATTTGAAGTTGTTAAACACGTCGTTGCAAAACCAATGTTCGCGCTCCCGGCAATGATATTTAATTTTTTTGAAGCTTCACAAATCTTTTTTATATCACCGGTGGCACCTGCTTGCGCAATGCTATTCACCGCGGCCGTTACTTGAGGAGTCATCTGAATCGATTTACAAGAAACCTCAGCCGCACTTGCCGAACCCTTACACGCAGAAAATTTGGTGTCGGTGATGTATCCCGCCGTCATATCATCGTAGTTTTCAGGCGCTTGTTGTGCCGCTGCAGGCGTCGGTGTCGGAGTTGTCATACATCGATCGAAACCTTGTCCGTTAGGATCGCATTGTCCAAAAGCATTTATGGACACGCTAAAGATTAATACAACTGACAACAAGAAATTTTTCTTCCCAAAAATCATCGGAGTCCCCCATCCCTATATCGGAGCAAGAGAGGCGCCATATGAGGGTGATTCAGTCACAAAACACACTGTTTTTTCGTCCAAAATCCCCTCACCTGTCTAAGAGCGAGACATCCTATTTAAGCGTCTCAAATTGAAACAGCTCCCTCGAAAACTCGACCCTTTTTTAAAACAAATCCAGCCCTCTCCCGGGGACGGAGCTCCTTCTTCAGATCAAAAAAACAAATCAGTTTAAATTTCGGCTTTTCAACTTTGAAAAAACACGGACAAAAAACATCAATCAATTCCGCATCTTGTGTGAGCTCCGTCCCCCGCCAGGCAAATTAATTCAATATCTTTCGCGAGCTCCGTCCCCATTTATGCGGTCCCATTTATGCGCGCGAATGTCTACTGAAACTCGGGGGGTGGCGGATTCATAATCGGGCCCACATTTCCGCCGCCGCCCGTTCCGGCTTCTGGGTCATTCAAGTACTCTTCTGAAACTAATTTGACCGAATAGCCAACGCGACCGCCATACCCGCAACCACCAGGTATTCCGCGTGCCGGGTTTTTAAAATCTGACAGGCATTTAGCAAAAACCGCGTCGGGAAAATCATAATTGTATTCGCTCCCTGCAAGTTGTTGAGGGGCCCACCCGGTTAAAAGTTTACCTGGATCACGAATAATATATGTCGCGCTTTCCGCATATAACGGAGCATAGACTTTCACCTGTTTCCACACATTCATCGGATCATAATCCGGCGAGCCCACGCGATATCCTAAATCGGGTCGAGCTTTAATCGAGTTGTTGGACGCTTTGATGTACGTATCCGAAAACTGTGGGTCGATAGAGTAGTAAGTAATATCGAATAAATCTGGAGCGACGGCCGCAATTTCAAACTGACGAATCCAAGGACCTTCTGTTTTTCCTGGCTCCCAGGCCAAGACATCGGCATTCGAATCTTCAAACGTCGCATAGGGAAGCAATCCCCAAAAATCAGCTTCGAGGCGTGAACGCGCCTTAGCTAAAAAAGCACTTCTGAGTTGTGTGAGCGTAAGTTTGCTTCTTAGGCCAATAAGATCTCCTGGGTAGCGCGAATAATTTGGCGTCGAAATATTTTTATTATTTCTACCATCTGCTGATTCTCCACCTTCAGGCATAACCGCGGCCGGCAAAAGTCGATCCACAAAATCTCCGCTCGTAGAAGACGCGCTTCCTCTTTGCCACTCAGTACGAAACCACGGGCCAATCCTGCCACCAAAAGGCTTAGCGAAAGCACGCGCACGCAACGTAACGGCAGCACCAAACGGTGCAAACGGACGGCGTCCTTTTACGGTGGCTTCGACTCCCACGTAACCCATAATCCACGGATTTTTTTCGTATCCAACCGTAGAGTGATAAGGGTCGCGAAGATTGGGCGGCTCCCCACAAATACCCCTCGCCATGTCTTTCGCTCTTTGTGAGGAATCATACGTTGGAGATTGATAACACGGCTTGACCTCAACCTTACAATCACCTTCTTCGAGTACTATTGGATCTAAATAATAGATTTGTGGGAGGACACTAATTTTATTGATCCATCCTCCGTCACCAGCACTAGGATGGCCAAAGGAGTTATAAAGCCTCATTTCAAGATTTTCCTGGTTTGAGCGCGTGAGGTTTTTTTCTAAAGTTTTTTTTGCACCCTCTCTAACCGATTCATTTTCAAGATCTGAAAAATCTCCGACATTTGCTGAAAGGCTTTTTGCATAAAACTCGATTACCTTTGCACGGTTGGCAATATCGCCCTTGTAAGCGCCCATCCATTTTAAAGTTTGGTAAAAACTTCTTATACCAGACGCCTTGCAAGCATCATCAAATTGAGTACGCAAATCTTGCATGATTTCATAGGTGGCAAGATTTGTTTGTACCCAAAACGCAATGACCTTAGGAGGGTCCGGAAAATGTACCGCAGCATCTTCAACTTTATTTTTACAAAAATTTTCTATGTTTTCTCCAGGCTTAATTGGGCTTAACTTCCACCAAGAGTGTTGGGTACACACTATTGGATAGCGATCGTTAATAGGAACATCTCCGGCATTTGAATTTACGCTCACATTCATCGGCTCAAAAAACGGGTGACCTTTTGAAGCCATGTCGCCTAATGCGCGAACTCTCCATGAGAGTAACTTCCAGCTTTGGCGAATTTGATAATTTGAATGAGCAATCGCATTTAATACTTCGGCTTGTTTTCCGGCTGCGTAATATGCGGCAAGATCCACCGAGTTTTGTAAATTAATTTTATCGTGAACCAATAAGCCAATATTAATAATCATTGCAAAGAAAACAAACAGCACCTGAAAGATCATAGCGATAAAAATAGCCATGTATCCGCGTTGATTTTTTAGAGCGCTGCATAGTTGTATATTCATAGCCGTGTTTTCAGTCTAACATTTTGACAACGACACCCAAAGACGAGATGCTAAGTCTCTACCTTAGCACCTCTCGAAAGTTTAGGAGCCTCGACCATGGTCTGGAAAAATCTGCTTATTACCTTAGCTTTTCTCTTAATTTCTACATTCTCTCAGGCCAGCGTTCTTCAAGAAGGCTGGTACAAAATTATAATGGGTGGTCAACATATCGGGTTTGTGGTCTTACGTTACGAATTTAACGAGAGCAAAAAACAATTTGTTGCAACGTCTTTTACGCAAACAAATCAGCTCGGCGGAAATCTTAAAGAAAGTTTGATTGCAACTTCCGCGCAAAATCTTGATCCGGTCTCGTACCAATTTACTTCGACCGTGGGACAACTGGTAAAAACGATTGATGCCTCTTTTTTAAAAGGCGTGTTGAGCGCAAAAGTTTCTGAGGGTGGAAAAGTTGAGTCCATTCAGAATAAATTGCAAAAAGGTACTTTTTTAAGTCAGTTTTTAATTTACGTCGTTTTACAAAACCCTAAAGGATTAAAAGTCGGAAATCGCTTTGCTTACAGTGCCGTCGCTGAAGAAGACGGCAAAGCCCAAGAGGGTGAGGCTTTTGTTTCGGGAATGGAAAAAGTGAACGGTGTCGATACGTATAAAATTCTCAATACATTTAAGGGTGCAAAATACGTGAGCTATGTAACTCCAAAAGGACTTATTTTACTTACAAAATCGCCAACCCAAAGTCTTTCAACCGAGCTCACCGCCAGTATGGAAGATGCGACTAAAGGACTCGACGTTAATAAAAAAACTTTAACTCTGCTTTTCAAAAACCTACCTGTAGCGGCCGCTCCGCACGCGCCGACAACAGAAACCGCTGCTCCTAAAACCGAAGCCCCCACTTTACCCGTTGAGCCGAATCACATTGATGAAGACAAAGCAAAAAAACTTCAAGAAGGTGCCGACACGACAACACCAAAAGGAATTTTGATTCCGCCGGGCAAAGGCGAGCAGCCGCCAAAGAGCAAGTAAACTATGACAACAACGAGGCAAAAAGTCGGTCAAGCGACAATGATCGGAATTTCTGGAAAGTCTCTGACCGAGGGCGAAAAGAAATTTATTGTTCAAAACAATATCGGCGGCATCACGCTTTTTTCTCGCAACATCGAAACGCCCCAACAATTACACAAACTCACGACCGAAATCCAAGCTCTTCGCAATCAACAGCCTGATAAAGCACCATTACTTATTGCAATCGACATGGAGGGCGGCCGAGTCGCACGCCTCAAGGCCCCCTTTACCCAATGGCCCCCACTAAAAAAAATCGGCGACCTCGACTCCGCCAGCATCGCCTTCAAATTCGCCGAAAGCATGGGGACGGAGCTCCAAGCCATCGGCGTAAATTTAGATTTTGCCCCGTGCGTAGACATTTTAACCAATCCCCAAAATATTTTGATCGGGGACCGCGCCCTCAGCACGGACGCCGAAGCAGTTGGAAAACTCGCGAGCGCTTTGGTGCGTGGGTATATTAAATCTGGCGTTATCGCGTGTGCCAAACACTTTCCGGGTCATGGCAACACGATCATCGATTCTCATTTTGATTTGCCCGTCGAAGATGTTTCACTTGAAACCTTAATTGCGCGTGAGCTCTCTCCCTTTAAAAAAACATTTCGCGCACGACTCGATATGGTGATGACCGCACACATTCTGTACAAAAATATTGATGCCGAATGGCCCGCAACACTTTCTAAGAAGATTCTGAGTGAGATTTTGCGCAAAGAATGCGGATATCGCGGGCTCGTGATTTCGGACGATCTTGACATGAAAGCTTTACGAAAGCTCTATGAACCAGGAGTCATTGCGGTTCGCGCGTTAGAAGCAGGAATAAATATTCTACTTTATTGCAACGAAGCCGAAACTCCAGAAATGGGGCTAGACGCTATCGACAAAGCTTTAGCTGACAAAAGAATATCGATGGATGCCGTAGAAAATAATTACCAGCTCATGTTAAAACTGAAGAAGTCTAAAGTAAAACAAATCGACCCACTCCCCTTGCCAGAAGCCGCTCGCATCATCGGCCACCCCGATCACCTCGCGCTCTCCAAAGCCATCGCCTCCGGCCAAATCCCCGAAGGCATGACCACCTAACAAACCAGGGACGGAGCCTAATTTACGAAAACTCCTGGCGATTTATAACTTTCCAATATAGCCACTTTTCAATTTCATTTAAATTTATAAATTGATCGATATTACGCGTATGTAATTTTAAAAAATTGGATTATTTTATATCCGTTATTTAAAAATCAAGCACAAACACTAAGTTCGCTAGACTAAAAAACAAACTTATCTATTAATATCAATGTAGATACTGCTGCTTTTTTAAAATGTTACTTATTTTCTATCCAGGTTTTAAATCGTTTTTTGTGGCTAACGCATAAATTATTTTAGAAATACGTCGCATCTTCCAGAGTTGAGATCCTATAAACGGTTGAAAAAATTCTGTGCGGTCTTGCGTTTGCTCTAAATATTTTAAAAATAATGTTCTATACTTGTGTTGCCTTTCTCTCTCCGTTGTACCAAGTTCCATATACCATTCGGGAGTCGTCAGTAGTTTTGTGAACTCGTCTTTAATTCCATAAGCGTAAAATCTGTAACTTGAATACTTATTAAACTTCAGTTTTCTTTCAATATATTTACCAGCTCTTATGGGATTTGCCTCAACATAAAAGTGGACCCTCATTTGATGTTCTGAATTTTCAATAAGTGGTGTTTTTGGTCGACCTTCCGCTACCTTTCCTGATCTCTTATGGATTCTGTTATATCTTGCGCCAAATAGTGCGTGGGCTTGGCGTAAAAAATCTGAAAACTTTCGGCTTCCTTGATCAAAACTACTTACGTTATGAAAGTGATTATCCATACATGCATACGCGTGAATTTTTACACAACCGTCTTTAGCATGAGAATTTAGAGCTTCTTTTACACAAGTTAAATAGAGAGATTTCATTAAGTCCGTTTGAAGATAATTTTCGCGATTATGGCATCGCCAATATTGGTGCACCCAACCCTGGGATTCATAAAGCTGCAATGAACGAGGAATACGCATAATAAATGTGTAAGCTAAACTGAAGCCAGATTGAGATCAAAAATAGCGCCTGTTGACGATTTATGAGCACCGGTATACCGAGCTCCGTCCCCGTTTTGGGTGGATGCGCAGCAGCTATGGGATTGGTTTGATGGCGAAATTTTTTAGAGTGTGGTTTAAGCAGGAAAATTAATAACAGGAAAGAAGGTTTGAATCCTTCGCGGTACCCGCCACTGTATGTAGTACGCCTTAAGGCAACCGCATCGACGTCACTGGAAACGCTTAATCGCCAAACTGGGAAGACCTCGATGACAAAAACGGTCTACAAGCCAGGATATCTGTCCAACATAAAGGAGTCTTCGTGGAACAAAGACAACGGTTTTTTACTATTTCAAGAAATCAATACCAGCTTATTTTCGCCTGCATCATAGTCACACTTTCAGCACACGCTCAAATCCATACACTACCATCAGAAAAAGTGGAATCAACACCAATAACAACGTTTTCTGAAGAAACGGCCGCTTGGCCAACGCAAAGATACGATTCGGAACTATTGCAATCATCGAACCTTTCAACTTTTGAAACATTAAATCGTGTGCCCGGAATCGAAACTCGGGGGAGCTTAAGTAAAGGCTCACCCGCAATTACCTTTCGTGGTTCCACAAAGGCCAATCGTAGCTTGCTTTTATACGACGGCATTCCGCTCAACTTAGCAGACGGAATAGGCGCTCAAGAATTATTAATTCCGCGCGAGGCCCTTGGTAGCATACAAATTTTAAAAGGTCCTTCGGGTGTATACTACGGCGCAGGCGCAATGAGCGGAGGAGTCAACTTTCAACCTGAATTTTATACCCGCTCTCGTCTTCGGGCAACGGCCGGTAGCTTCGGACAAAAAGGCGCATTCGCAGCAGCAAGCTTAATAAATGACGAACGTAATCAGGTTCAACTTACGGGTTTTACTGAATCTCTCGATGGCGATTACCCTTATTTTTCTCCGACATCTGGACAAAACGGAACGCGTACACGTACAGATACTCACACTCAACGCGGAACTTTTTCGGGAAATCATATACTTTCTGGTTACAGGTTAGGTTATCGAATTTTACACGCGCAGGAGTTTGGCTCCGTCCCCGGCGCGATAGGGTCGCCCGATCCGACTTCGGCTCAAAAAACGGGCGGTATTTATGCCTTTAAAGTCAGCAAGGCTTATGGACCTCGTTGGGACACTAAAGTTTACGCTTCGAATGTACAAACTCAAAGTCATTTTCTCACAGAGAAAACTCAAGTCTCTTATGACTCCCGCGCATCCGAAACCGTGACCGGCTTTGTTACTTCCTATAATGAAGGTGCAGAATTACGTCTTCAACTTTTAGGCGACTACAAAGAGAGTTCGCTTTCAACTGTCGCGATTTCGAATAAACGCGAACAACAGGCCGAACCCGGACTTCTAGTGTCTTTTCCGTTCGCGGATGACGCCGTTATGCAGGCAGGTGTTCGTTATTTAGCTTCTTACGGAATTTTGACTAAGGCGTTGGGGGTGGTGCGAACATATGAGAACAAAAAATTTTGGGTTACTTATGCAGAGGGGTTTCGAGCTCCGTCCCTGTCTGACAAGTATGCGGAGTATACGACGTTTCATGGAAATCACGATTTGAAGCCTGAGGTTTCTACTCAGATTGAGGTTGGCGCCTCTCAACAAAGTCGCAAACATGATGATAGTTTTTTAAATCATTTTAATTCTGAGATTTCTGTTTTTTCAACCAGCTACGACAATCTCATTACAACGACTTCCGATTTTTCTACGCTTACGAACAAAGACTTTGTGCGTATTTTTGGAGGAGAAGCCGCCGCAAGTTATCCTTTTGATCTTTGGGATATCGGTCTTGCCTACTCTCACGTCAATGCGAAGTTTAATAACTTGCCGTTAGCCCTAACAACGGAGCACAAACTTCAAGCCTCCCTCGCACATTATTTTGGACCCATCGTTTTTGAATTACAAAGCACGAGTTGGATAAATTATTATCGCACAGCCTCGAATGAAGATAAATCAAACTGGAACACATACGACTTTAAAGTTCGCACCATCGGCCTCACAGATTGGATTTTTTCGGCCGGTGTTTACAATATGTTTGATGAACCGATCGAGTATATGACGGGATATCCTGAACCTCGAAAGCGATTTACTGCATCTTTAGAAAGGTTGTTCTAATGAAATTTTTAAATATCGCTCTACTCTTTTTTGTTAGTCTTCCGCTCTTCGCAAAACCATTACCGCAAAAATTGGTTGTGTTAAGTCCCGCTTTATTTGAAATTATTTTTTCTCTCGGTGAAGGTAAGCGTATTATCGGGGCCACGGAATATTCCGATTATCCCCGACAAGCGAAGCCGATTCCCCGCGTTGGGAGTTACGCGAGCCCTTCGATAGAAAAAATCGTGGAACTTAAACCGGAAGCCGTCTTGCTTGCCGATGAGGGTGTTGACACCGTGACAGAATCCCTTGCACGTGCGGGTATAAAAACAAGAATTTATAAAATGAAAACGCTCCGTGACTTTGAAACCGTCGTCACTCAGCTCGGAAAAGAGCTGAGCGTTGAAAAAAAGGCCGACGCCGTATTAACCAATTGGAAAAATGATTGGAAAAAACTCGAAAGCGAAAAGTCTCAACACCGCGTTCTCATTCAAGTCGATCATGACCCTATCTTCGTTGCAGGAGACAAAACGTTTCTTTCTGAAATTATCGACCGGTGTGGGTCAAGTAACGACATGAGTTCTTTGAATGGCTACAAACAGCCCACCCTAGAACGACTCGCGCAAACAAAAGCCGATACCATTCTCGTAACGGCCCAAATTAAAGCCAAAGACCTTAAAGAAAACATCTTGGCGTTTTGGGAGAAACAACCTCTCAATTCTAAACCGCGAATTTTGTTTGCTGATCCCGATCAACTCAGTCGATTGGCGCCACGATTGCCGCTCGCCGCTCTTAAAATTTGCAAAGACTTAAAAGCGACGCCATGAACACCCTTCGCTTTTTTTTCATTCTCATGCTTATAGCACTATTTTGTCTCTCAATGAGTGTGGGTACGAGTTCAATAGATTTCAGTATTTTTTTAAAATATCTTTTTCAAAAAGTGCCTTTGGACAATTCTCAAATTTATATTTTAGAAAGCCTCCGCTTTCCGCGAACCATGACCGCACTGAGCGTCGGCGCAAGTCTTGGTTTGGCGGGCCTACTTTTGCAAATGCTTCTCGATAACCCCCTTGCTGAGCCTTACACCTTGGGTCTTTCGGGCGGCGCCACTCTCGGCGCACTAATTAGTTTAATTATTCCGCTCCTTCCTTTGTCTTTGTGGCTCCCGCTCGGAGCCCTTATCGGATGCGCGCTGGTGACCGCGATTATTTTATTGCTCCTAAAAAACTCTTCGGCCTTTCGTGCCCGCGCGTTGATTCTCTTTGGAATTATGATTTCATTATTTTGCGGCTCGCTCGTAACGCTCTTGCTCAGTCTTTTTGATCCCACTAAACTTCACACCGCTATTCATTGGATGATGGGACATTGCGGAACTTCACGCGATCTCTGGTGGCCGCTCGTCGCCAGCACATGCGCTCTCAGCACCATCTGGGTTTATCATCGCAACTCTTCGCTCGACAGTCTTTTGCTCGGTGAAGACCTCGCCTTGTCTATCGGAACAAAGCTTTCACGAATTCGTAGAGAGACCGTCATCATCGTAGCCTTCTTAACCGCAACTAGTGTGGCGCTCATGGGGCTTGTCGGATTTGTAGGACTCTTAGCTCCGCATTTCTCACATCTTCTAACAAAAAGTCGGCGCACAAAACCCTCATTGTTTTTAACGCTCATCACGGGTGCAATTCTTTTACTCGGCGCTGATATCATCGGACGAATTCTCGGTGGCGAAACCGAAATTCCTGCTGGCAGTCTCGTGGCCCTCATCGGCGCGCCATTTTTAATGATTTTACTTTTTAAGAGGTTTCGAGATGTTTGAATATTCAAAACTCTCACTTGGATACCGCACATCACTTCTTGAACTAGAAGATGGCCAAATATCCTCTGGCATTACTTTTATTTTTGGCCCAAACGGCGCCGGAAAGTCGACGCTTCTTAAATCTTTTGCAGGATTATTAACACCGCTGAGCGGAAACATACTCTCGCTTCAAAAACAAATCGCGTATCTACCCGCAAGAAATCAAATTCAATATGGCGTAACCGGATCAGATCTGCTCGAGCTTTTTCAAGCAAAGTCCTCTCCATTTTTTTCAAATTCACTTCTCGAACAACTGGGAGTTCAAAACTTTCTTCATAGACCACTTCATGAGTTATCCTCTGGAGAAGCGCAACGCATGATTCTGGCTGCCGTTCTTTCTCACCCCTCACGCTCTGTTGTTCTGGATGAGCCTCTCACAAATTTAGACTGGTCCCACGGATTTAGTTTAGAAAGTCTTATTAAGAATATGCTTCAACAGGGACGCAACTTTTTGGTGAGCTCTCACGATTTCAATTGGGCTTTGCTTTTTTCAGAGGCCCGAGCCCTCGTCCTGTTCGATGGTCGAGTTCTTGTTGACGCACCTGTAGAATCTGCGTTGACCCATTCGAAAGTTCAGGAAGTCTTCAGTTTTAAAAGCCAGGTGATTCAAAACCCCCTGAGCCATGCTAAACTTTTAGCACTGGCAAACTATGACAGACAAAAATAATAAAACAAAATTTGGCGCATTCGGAGTTTCCATTTTTATTCATGGCGCGATCTTGTTGGCTATTGCCACGATGACCATTCAATTGACCATGCCCGAAGGAAACGTTTCAGATGCCATCGAGTTTAATGCGATCGTTCCGGAAGGGACGCAGCTTTCTACTCCAAACGTAGCTCCTCAAGCGCAACCAGAGTCTCCCGAAAAAGTGAAACGACAAGATGCTCCTCCCCCGCCCCCTGCGCCTTCTGAAAAAGTTCCCGAAATTTCTGAAGAGTCTGTAAAGCCCGTAGTGCCGGTAGAAGACGGATCGCTCGATGTCGTACAAGACAAACCTGAATACGCGCAACCCGAACCCGTCGCAGAGCCCGAGAAAGCTCCCGAGCCTGTTGCTGAGGAACTCCCGCAGGCAAAAGAACCCGATGAAGAAGCTCCCCGCCCCCCAGCGCCCGTCGTCGGAGCGCATGCAGAAGAAACAAAAACCGTCGGAAACGATGCTGCCGATCTTAAGGGTCAAGAAAAAGTAGAGGACCAAAACTTTGGAGCCGCCCAAGGTGTGCGAAACGCCGATCAATTTTTACGAGCCGTTCCGGGCAATAAGCAGCCCGAGTATCCGTGGATGGCGCGCCTTCGTCGCATTGAAGGCCAAGTGCTTGTTCATTTTGATGTAAGTGAGCGTGGTGAAGTTTCAAATATTCAAATTATTCAAAGTACGAATGAAATGTTTAACGATAACGTTTTGAAAGCAATGAAAACTTGGAAGTTTATCCCGCCCGTAGAGCCGGGAGTGTACGCAAAACCATGGACCTTTCAACTCAAGGGCGACTCGAAAGAAAAGCCAACCCTACTTCGTCGTAAATCAAATTAGACTGTTAGTTAGATAGTCTCTGTCCAACAGACTATTCTTCTTTATCACCAAAAAGTTTTGCTTTAGTTGGAGTTGTGCCGGCATTACGATTTTTAGCTTTGCGTTTTGCACCACCGCGAGCGTCGCGACGGAGTCTCTTAAGTTCAGTTGCTCGTGTTTTGGATGCCATTTTTACCTCTTGTGAATTTGACGCTTATTAACGAGGTACTGGCTATCAAAAGAACATATTCAAGTCAAACGATTGCCGGTGTTGATCCTTCGTGCGCACGTCCTTCTCAAAGGCGTAGTTTATGGCAAACTTTGGTCCTTCCCACCCAACCCCTGCGGTCAAGATTGTCTTCTTCGCCACATCATCAAACTTCGCGCCAAATCGTGGCTTAAAACCGCTCAAAAAGAGGGTTTCGGTTCCGATCATGATAATACCTTTTTTATTTGGATTGTATTTTGTGGGATACGAAACATCCAATCTCGCACGAAAAATCGGTTCATATAAATAATGAAGTCCCAACGCGAGTTCTGGTCGCAATTGTGGTTCGTGTTCATCTAAAAAATTGTACGTCACTAATGCCATTCCAAAATTTTCTAGCGGCGTGTACAAGAGCCCTGCGCTCCCCTGATAAATAATCTGCTCTGATAAACTCGGAGGGCGTCGACTCCACCTTTGGGCTTGTACGCCTAGCGAAAGCCCTTCAATAACGAATCCTCCTACAGACAAAACATAGTCTTCAATATCCGTTATTTGCCCATTGAGTTTTTGTTCCGAATTAATGTAGGAAAAACCACCAAGAAACAGGGACTCCGAACTTCCATCTGCAATATTAACCGACCAGTCCCGTGTCCCTCCGAGATCCTCATGTGATTCGTATCGATAACCACCATCAAGATTATAACCCTTTAAATGAGCCAATGAAGCCGGATTTAAAAGGTGCCCCTCAGATTCGCCTGCCGCCCGACCGGCGCCCCCCATTGCATTAGATTTGGGGCCAGAAAAATATTGGGCAAATACAGGTTTCGGGTTGCCTAACAGGACCAATCCCAGAGATAATAAGGATATGTTTAAAGCAAGTTTTCGCACCGCATTGATGTGGTTGGTTTTCGTCATGATTCCGGCCTCCGTTTTGGCCAACCTCGAAGACTCCAGCGAGGATGACAGCGCATTTACCGAGTCCGAAATCGAAACGGGTAACACTGATGAAACACCCGACGTCGAACTCAACCTAGACAAGACTAAAAAAGATAAAAAGACAATCATTCGTACAGTGCGGCGCTCAGATTCTCTTTTGGGAATTCTAACTTCAAATGGCTTCAAGAGCGATGAGGTTTACAGTTTTTTGGCCCTTCCGAGTTGGCCAAAGCATTACGTTCTGACTCCTGGCGCGCGCTACCTTGTTTCTTCGTTTAAGGATTCTAAAAATGTCGAACTGATTTTCTTTCTACAAAGAAGCCCGCAAGTACTAAAACTCTCAAAAGATGAAGGCAAAACAGAGTTCAGTGTTTCAGATTTGAACTTTGAATTGCGAGTCAGACAAATTAGCGGCGAAGTTCAAGGCTCTCTTTTTAGCAGTATTCGACGGGCCGTACCGGATGGCTGGGTGACCCTCCGCTTTTTAGATGCCTATGCTCTTGATTACAAACTCGACAAACAAGTTCGTCGCGGAGCTAAGTTTTCAATTACGTACGAAGAAAAACTGATTAACGGCCAATACGTAGCTCCCGGAGAAGTTTTGTACACGTCTGTAGAAATCGATGGCGGCAAACAAGAGCGTTATTTTTTGAAATCAAGCGAGGGCGGAGCTTTTTTAGCCATGGACGCCGATCACGACACTCGTCCTTTTTATGCACCCATCGAATACCTACATATTTCTTCACCGTTTAACATGAAGCGCTTTCACCCTATTCGCAGACGTCGAATTCCCCATAAGGGAACAGACTTTGCCCTTAATCATGGGTCTACAATCTATGCCGCCCTTGAAGGAACGGTCGCACGTGTAGGTCGCAACAAAGCCGCCGGTATGTTCATCGTGGTCAAACATAAAAATGGATACCAAACAGATTACGTTCATATGAGCGAGGTCGATCCTAAAATTAATGTTGGTTACGATGTTAAGGCCGGACAAAAACTCGGCGAGGTCGGTTGCACAGGTTTTTGTACACGACCACATCTTCATTTCGGTATTTCAAAAAATGGTGTTAGCCTTGATCCCATTAAGTACATGAAGCCATACACTGTCCTTTATGAACCACATGTTAAAAGCTTTGCAGACTGCCTACTAAAGAAATCTGCCTCCCGTAATGCGGCTGACCTCTGCACCCCGACAGCTAAAAATTAACAATTAAATTATTGCGAGTTTTTTTATACAAAACTCTAGACGCGTATTCTTAGCGCCAGCAGATTGAGAGATACTCAGGACACTGATAATTATTTGAACCACCACAAACATCTAGTACCCCACGCCCCCACTCTATAGACTTATTTTGATTATAGCACTGTGCAGGTATCGACGAGCTCGCAAGCGTGTCAACGATACAACGATTTGTTTGACTAATCCTCCAACGAGTTGAGGAAACTGAATCAATGAGCAAAGCTTTTGCCGCCGTATAGGCTTTTAAGTCGTCACCCTGCAGGCCAGTTGCATCCCATGGCCCTCCACAACCAGCAGAGTTCTCGTGGCCAGCCGGAACAATTCGATACTGCGCCTGCGCCTTGCAATTCCAACTTGCAATAGGAGCAAAGCTTCCGTCGACAACATTTTTCTCCGTGAGTGAGGCCAATACTTTGCTATTGTGGGCGTTTAAAAGTCCGCCAGTATTTTTATCTGTAGGTGCACCCACTGTTGCAACGTATCCTCTGCCATAAACGGCATTTAAATTTCCACCGCTGAGATCAGAAGGTGCGATAATACGATAATCTTTTTGAGACGCATCCGAAAAAAATGCGCCTTGAAAACCAATAACTGAAATTCCCGAATTTGAAATCGCGTCGACAATAGCACCCTCTGAAATATTACTAATTAAAAATGAGCCGACCAAAGGCTTACCATTAATTATATTGAGTTTGTTTTCTGTCGTTGTCAGAGCGAGGTCGTTTACGACAGCTGTTGAGGTTAAAGAACCCCATGGAGAAACGCCCACACGCCCAGCGTAGGGACCTGTTCCGAGCGGATTGCCTTTTATATTTGAAGGCAAGCGTAGAGAGACTTGTAATTTCGCCTCTCTCGAGTAGCGATTGTCGATCAACATTTGTTTAACTTTAGATGCCTTTATGTTATTCGCAGCCAAGTAATCTTGAAAAGCTTGAGATAAAAATATTCCTGACCCAGAAAAAATCGCACCTAGTTTTACCGTAAAATACGAAGTCTTATCGAGCTCTGGTCGATCAGAGCAACTCATGTAAGCATACGTATCGGGCTCAACATCTAAAGGGAATGGTCCTTGCGAAGCAAATTCTTCTGATGATAGCAAACCTTTTTGTTCAGGAACTTGTGCGCAGTTTTGATAAAACAACACAGAAGTGCTCAATAACACCGCAAGACTCAAAATACTTTTTAAATTATTCTTAAATACGTGGAGCATCGTTCTCCTAAAGCCTTAAAAAGCACAACCCGTGCCGCTTAGAGCAGGCCTAGTGTTTTCAGTTACTTGCTGATTTGAGTCTAATTGAGAGTGTTGAAAGTCACGAGTCCAGACACACATATTCCACAGCTTTTTCCACATGTAACGTGGACTTAGTGTGGATTTGTCTGATTTTTATACAGTGTTTTATTCGTGATCATTTGAGTTAACTCTATGAAAGCCCAGTGTTTTAAAGAAAACTTAGACATATGTCGTGTCCGTCAAGTCTCAAGTAAATGCTATTTGTGAGATTTTGTTGCAACTGAATGAGTCAAATTTTCGTCGCTAAATTCGTCAAATTTTTTTAGCACATTTTTCGGAATTGCTATTGCAAAGTCTCGCGGATGTGATTTGATTTTGTTCAAGCATTAGAGATTTTTTAAGGGATTTTTAGAATTTCTAACTGCCCTCACTAAAGTGAAACTACAAACGATGTCATGAGGACTCCGAAGTGCAAAAAAATGAAATTTTAGCAACAAAAAATAAGGCTGACGCAAACGAACAAAATAATATGAATGAAATTTTACTAGCTGAAAATAAAAGACGTTTCGTGCTGTTTCCTATTCAACACCAAGCCATTTGGGAGATGTATAAGAAGGCGGAAGCTTCTTTCTGGACTGCAGAAGAGATTGACCTTTCTCAAGATATGACAGATTGGGCAAAGCTGAATCTCAACGAAAAACATTTTATTTCACATATTTTAGCCTTCTTTGCCGCGAGTGATGGGATTGTAAACGAAAATCTGGCTATGCGTTTTTCAAACGAAGTCCAAATTCCTGAAGCGCGCTGTTTTTACGGATTTCAAATTGCAACCGAAAACATTCATTCTGAAACCTATGGCCTCTTAATAGACACCTACATTCGCAATCCCGCAGAAAAAGAACATCTTTTTAATGCTCTCGAAACTGTTCCCGCAGTTAAGAAAAAAGCTGAGTGGGCAATGAAATGGATTAGTTCTGACAGAACGTTTGCCGAACGCCTTGTCGCATTTGCTGCAGTTGAAGGAATTTTCTTCTCTGGCAGTTTCTGCTCGATCTTCTGGTTAAAAAAGCGCGGGCTTATGCCGGGGCTTACGTTTTCAAACGAATTAATCTCGCGAGATGAAGGTCTTCACTGTGATTTTGCATGTCTGCTGTATTCGATGATGAACGGTCGTCCATCAGAAGACACCATTCGCTCTATTATTATGGATGCGGTCACGATTGAAAAAGAATTTATTACCGAGGCTCTACCGGTTGATT
The DNA here is from genome assembly GCA_021731045.1 of Bdellovibrionales bacterium. Taxonomy (GTDB): domain Bacteria; phylum Bdellovibrionota; class Bdellovibrionia; order Bdellovibrionales; family JAKFYE01; genus JAKFYE01. Next base: position 127,840 of record JAKFYE010000015.1, read on the forward strand.
TAATCGGCATGAATTCTAAAATGATGGCCCAATATATTGAATTTGTTGCCGATCGTTTGATTAAAGCCCTTGGTTACAAATCTATTTATGGAGCATCAAATCCATTTGATTGGATGGAGTTAATCTCTTTAGAAGGAAAAACAAATTTCTTTGAAAAACGAGTCGGCGATTATCAAAAGAGTGGGGTCATGACCGATCGCTCGCAACAGGTATTTACACTAGACGCAGAATTTTAACTCTGTCGATAAAGATGTATCGACAGTAAAAAGTCCAAGAGGGGAATTACAATGTACGTCGTAAAAAGAGACGGCCGTAAAGAGGCTGTACAATTTGATAAAATCACTTCACGCATCAAAAAACTATGCTACGGCCTAGACTCTGATTTTCTTGATGCTACCGAAGTTGCAAAAAAAGTCGTCCAAGGGGTTTACGATGGTGTGACGACGGCCGAACTTGATAATCTCGCCGCAGAAACCGCTGCGTATTTAACCACAACCCATCCTGATTACGCGTTACTCGCAGCACGCATTGCGGTTTCAAATTTGCACAAAAATACAAAAAAATCATTTTCAGAAACCATGTCGGATTTGTATTCCTATATTGACCCGCGCTCTCAAAAACCAGCACCTCTTTTAGCTGATGACGTTTACGAAATCATTATGAAAAACGCCGAGATGCTCGACTCTTCAATTATTTATGATCGTGATTTTAGTTATGATTATTTTGGATTTAAAACACTTGAGCGCAGTTATTTATTAAAACTCAACGGTCAAATTGTTGAACGCCCTCAACACATGCTTATGCGTGTGGCCGTTGGCATTCACAAAGAAGACATTCCTGCCGCTATTGAAACTTATAATTTACTAAGTGAAAAATGGTTTACCCATGCGTCTCCAACGCTCTTTAACTCTGGGACTCCTAAACCTCAACTTTCTTCATGCTTTTTGCTCACCGTAAAAGATGATTCTATTTCAGGAATTTACGATACCCTTAAGCAATGCGCCGAAATTTCTCAATCTGCTGGCGGCATCGGACTTTCTATTCATAACATTCGTGCAACCGGTAGTTATATTCGCGGAACAAACGGAACTTCTAACGGCATCATCCCGATGCTAAAAGTTTTTAACGATACCGCTCGTTACGTCGATCAAGGAGGGGGCAAACGCAAAGGCGCTTTTGCCATTTATCTTGAGCCTTGGCATGCCGATATTTTTTCTTTCTTAGATTTGCGTAAAAACCACGGAAAAGAAGAAATGCGCGCTCGCGATTTATTTTATGCGATGTGGATTCCAGATCTCTTTATGAAGCGTGTTGAAGACAATGGCGATTGGTCTTTGTTCTGCCCGAATGAAGCTCCTGGTCTTGCCGATTGTTGGGGCGAAGAGTTTGAACGCCTCTACTCTAAATACGAACAAGAAGGACGCGCACGTAAATCTGTAAAGGCTCAAGAACTTTGGTTTGCAATGCTTGAATCTCAAGTTGAAACCGGCACGCCTTATATTTTGTATAAAGACGCCGCCAACAGAAAGTCGAATCAGCAAAATCTCGGTACAATTAAATCTTCAAATCTTTGCACTGAAATCATTGAGTACACGTCGAAAGACGAAGTTGCCGTTTGTAATTTAGCTTCAATTGCTCTACCAAGATTTGTCGAGAACGGTCAGTTTGATCATCAGACACTCTTTAATGTAACTAAGGTTATCACGCGAAATTTAAATAAAATTATCGACGTGAATTACTACCCAGTTCCTGAGGCCCGTAACTCCAACTTACGTCACCGTCCGATCGGACTCGGTATTCAAGGTTTAGCGGATGCCTTTATCAAAATGCGCTTTGCTTTTGACTCACAAGAGGCACAACTGCTTAATAAAGAAATTTTTGAAACAATTTATTTTGCGGCGCTAACGGCTTCTTGTGAGCTCGCCGAAAAATTGGGTCCTTATTCTTCTTATGAGGGCTCACCCGTTTCTAAGGGCATTCTCCAATATGACATGTGGAATGTAACACCTACTTCTCGCTGGGATTGGGCCGCACTTAAAAAACAAATTTCTGTTCACGGAATTCGTAACAGTCTTTTAATTGCTCCTATGCCTACGGCCTCGACGTCGCAAATTTTAGGTAATAACGAATGTTTTGAGCCATACACTTCAAATATTTACACCCGAAGAGTTTTGAGTGGGGAATTTACAATTGTAAATCAACACTTGCTCAAAGATCTTGTCGATCTTGGCATATGGTCTCCTGCTTTAAAAAATAAAATCGTTGCGGCCAATGGTTCAGTTCAGGCCATCGATGAAATTCCCGCAAAATTAAAAGAGATTTACAAAACTGTTTGGGAAATCAAACAAAGAGTTATTTTAGATATGGCCGCCGATCGCGGGGCATTTATCGATCAAAGCCAAAGCTTGAATATTTTTATCGATAAACCAAATTTTGCCAAACTAACTTCAATGCATTTTTATGCATGGAAGAAAGGGCTTAAAACCGGAATGTATTATTTGCGTACAAAGGCCGCCGCCGAAGCGATTAAATTTACGATCGAGAAAGAGCAAGTGGCCTTTATGCCGGGTTCAAAAGAAACTTTCTCTGCCCCTGGCATTTCTGCGACTACTGCAGTTAGTAATCTGCGCATGCCTACTTCTCCAGAAATAGACGGGATGGCTGATTTAGGCTTGCCCGAAACTCTCGCTGGAGTCACAAAGTCTTACGATGCCGGAATGTCTGAAATCGCCTGCAGCCTAGATAACCCCGAAGATTGCGTTGCGTGCGGAAGTTAATAGCTTCTATCTAGAGTCTATCTCATAAAGATTTTTATTAATGAGACAGACTCTAGACAAGCTCTGGTTCGTATTGTCGGAAGGGCTCTTCTACATAAACCAGTTGCCGAATAACGGCTTGAAAATCTTCATTTGAATCAACAAAATGTTTTTTAATAAATTCTGTGTTCTTTAAACCTTCGAGTGCTTGCGCCTCCTTAGGCGAACAAAAAATATATATAGGGATAGATTTAGATCTTAGGCCTACGCTGCGAATAAACATTTCTGCCCGCTCTCGGCTTCTGGGAAAACAAAAAACAGCCAAATCGGCATTTGCAAAATTTGAGAACGGCATATCAGTAACTCTTTCTATTGTTTTGACTGCCGTAAAAAGCTGTCCCAACTCTCCGTGGATTTGTCTAAGTATTCTTACTGACAAACCTTCGATAGCGAAAACTATTCTTTTGTCTCTCATTTTTTATACCCGCAAAATAGTAAATAAATTTTATGTATATAAACGTATCGGCGGGTTCGTGGCAAAACAAACACTTTGTGCTTTTGTTAAAACAAATCGGACCAACGACTTAGATTAAAAAATCTTAACAATCTTAACTTTCTTAGTAATCTTAGTAAACAACTTTTGTTTTTATGTGTTCTGACGATTATTTTTGTTTACGCAAGATATTCTTAAAAACCAACTCTTACAAAGCTTGCGAATTTAATATTTGAGGCTTAACCAAATTAACCTTTTTGCTTTTGGATGAAAAACTATCTGTAGCAATCAAATATTGACATTTGTATTCGAGCCTTGCTTTTGTTCTTTTGCTTAATTAAGACTCACAAGCTTGTGATTTGTTTAAGACTTAAAGTTTTCTTCTAACTTGCTGTCAGAAATATTAATTAAGTGTTTTTGGGTGTCATGAGGTTCCTTTGTATTTCTCAGAAAAAAGCGAGAGTTTAAAATTACTAAAATTTAAAAACGACGTATCCGTAACTCTTTCTATTATTTTAACGGCCGCGAAAACTTGTCCTAATTTCCGATGGGCTTGCCTTAGCCTTTTTACCGAAAAACCTTCGGCCGCAAAAATTAATTTTTTGTCGCTCATTTCGTATCTCACAAAACTGTAAATACATTTTATTTATGCGCACCTTAGCGGCATGTTTATAAAAAGACAAATGCTTTGTCGCTTATGGATGGCCCGCGAGCTGCCTAACAAATGGACTCCCCCTTAAAGACTCTGTTAAATCCTAATAACCAAAGAGGTACATTATGAAAGTTTTAGGGTTTGCCGGTTCGCTTCGAAAAGACTCGCTCAATCAGCTGCTTTTGCGATCTGCGGCGCGCACGCCCATGTTATTAGCTCGCCGAAGAATATCGGGGAGATTTCAGGCGTTACAAAAAATACATTAGATTGGATTTCTCGGGTGAAACCCTTCTTTTTACTAAAGGGCCTTAGGGGGAGTCAGAGGCCTTTGGCAGGCTATTGCCTTTTTTGCGAAAAACTTAAAGCTTAACAAAGCCAATTCCACGATAAGTTCATTTTTATAAGCATTTGATTTAATAGCTGTTTTTTTATCCTGATCCGCGTATAGGTATAAAAGCACAGAGCGTTAATTAACTAAACATAAACCAGAAAGATAAACGTGGATCATGTTGAGCCTTTAAAAAAGCCTTCTACAGATCTTGGATCTGAAAGCCTACTCAATCAGCAAAAAAATACGTTTTTAAATAACGCTTTGGACGCGATTCTTTCTGTAGATAAAAACGATCGTATCACCGAATTCAATCCTTCTGCAGAGAAGGTTTTTGGCTACCTTCGCTCTGAAGTTCTTGGACAAGGTGTCACTGAACTTATTATTCCCGAGCGCTTTAGAGAGACTTATAAAAAAGGGATGGCCCACTATTTGGCGACAGGCGAGGGGCCTTTTATGGATCGCCGACTTGAGCTCGTCGCCCTTCGTAAAGACCGAACAGAATTTCCTATCGAGCTCACGATCGCGAGACTTCAAATTGAGCCGCTTTTATTGACTGGGTTTATCCGCGATATTTCAGATCGTAAACAAGCCGAAAGTCTTTTAAAAAATTCAAAAAAAGCATTAGAGAAAACCGTGACTTCGCAAACGTCGGAACTTGGAAAAAGCGAAGAACGTTTTCGATTGATGGTTTCGGCTATTAAAGATTATGCGATTTTTATGTTAGACGAAGCAGGCCACATTATCACGTGGAATACCGGCGCCGAAAACCTTAAAGGTTACAAAGCCTCTGAAATCGTAGGTCAGCATTTTTCTAAATTTTATCCCCAAAAAGATATTCTGAATCGCAAACCGGAGTTTGAACTTCAAGAAGCCACCAGAGTGGGGCGTTTTGAAGATGAAGGTTATCGACTTAAAAAAGATGGCTCTCTCTTCTGGGCAAACGTTATTATTACGGCTGTAAGAAACGATGAGGGTAAGCTCATTGGTTTTTCTAAAGTGACTCGCGATTTATCTGAACGAAAACGTTACGAAGACAATTTAAGCTACATGCGAGATCAGCTCGCTTTAGAGTTAAAAGAAAAAACAAACGAGCTGGTCCAATCACGCGATCAATTAAACGTTATTCTCAAAGGTATCCATGATGGCATCACTGTTTTAGATGAAAATGGCAATTTTGTTTATGCCAACGAGAGCGGCGCAAAAATGTGCGGTTTCGCTTCGGCAAAAGAATTTCTTGCGGCCAAAACTGAAGATGTTATGTCTAAGTTTGAAATTATGGATGAGGATGGTCGGCCGTTTCCTACCTCTAGGCTACCAGGGCGTTTGGCACTGCTGGGAGTTGAAGACCCGACAGAAATTATCGTGCGCTTTCGTTACAAAGATACGACTGAAGAAAGATGGTCCATCGTTAAGGCCAATCCGATTTATGATGAAACCCGAAAGGTGCGTCTTGCGGTTACAATCTTTAAAGATTTTACGGATCGCAAACGTTCTGAGGACGCAATAAAGTATCTTGATGAAGCAAGCCGAATACTTATTTCGTCTTTAGATTACGAACAAACTCTAGCTCAAATTGCCAAACTGGCCGTACCCAAAATCGCCGATTGGTGTGCCATAAATCTTCGCGTTGAAGGCGAAGATTTACCAAGGTCGGTCGCGATTGAACATTTTGACCGAAAAAAATTGGATTTAGTTGCAAAGTTTCAAGCTCGTTATCCAAATAACTGGGATGCTAAAACCGGAGCTGCAAATGTTTTGCGCACAGGAATATCTGAGCTGTATACCGAAATTCCAGACGAATTATTGCGCGTCAGCTGTCAAGACGAAGACCATTATCAAATGGCATTAGCTCTCGGGTTAAAATCAGGAATGGTGGTCCCACTAAGTTCGCGTGGAAAAACCTTCGGCGTTATTACTTTTATTTCAGCCGAGTCTGGTCGTCGCTATACGCCCACCGACCTTACTTTTGCCGAAGAACTCGCGCGCCGAGCGGGCGTCGCTATTGATAATGCGATTTTATATTCTGAGGCAGAAGCCGAAAAAAATAAATCTAAAGATGCGCTAGAAAAAATGGCGAAACTCGCAGAAGTCGCAGCTTCGGCCAATCAAGCAAAAAGTCTCTTTTTAGCAAACATGTCTCATGAAATCCGCACTCCTTTAGGCGCAATTTTAGGTTTCACGGATTTTTTAAATGATCTGACTTTGTCTCCTGTTGATCGTACAAAATATACCGACATCATTAACCGAAACGGTCAGTTACTTACACAGCTTATCGACGATATCTTAGATCTTTCTAAAGTTGAAGCGGGACACTTAGAAGTTGAGTGTCTTGAAATTTCTTTGACGACTTTAATCTCTGATATTGCATCGTTAATGAGTTTGCGTGCGCAAGAAAAAGGCCTAAATTTCTATGTAGAGATTGATCCACGAACACCCGATTTTATTTATTCTGACCCCACTCGTTTACGACAAATTCTTATTAACATTATTGGTAACGCCATCAAGTTTACCGAAAAAGGTGGCGTAAAAATTTTGGTGCAACCAGATTCTTCAAATCTTAAAAACATCTCTTTTATAATTGAAGATTCAGGCCTAGGCATTCTTCCTCACAATCGCGAACGTTTATTTGAATGGTTTACTCAAGCTGATCCGTCTACGACGCGAAAATTTGGAGGCACCGGCTTGGGCTTGGCGCTTTCGCGAAAACTTGCACGTTCCCTGGGGGGCGACATTGCTTTCTTAGATTCTCAAATGCCAGGAACAAGATTTCACATATTTATTGCTACGCATTTAGATAAAAATCAAGAGGCCAAACTCGTGCAAAAACCCGCATTCTTTATATCTTCAGAAAAAATAAAACTTCAAGATGCTCCACCAGCGCTCCAACTCACAGGTATGCGTATTTTGTTAGTTGATGATTCTGCGGATAATCGTGTTCTAATTGAGAGCATTTTAAAACGAAAAGGTATCTTCGTTGACCTCGCGACAAATGGTCGCGAGGGGGTTGAAAAGGCCATCAGTAATTCCTACGATCTTGTTCTTATGGATATTCAAATGCCGATTCTTGATGGGCTACAAGCTACAATAGAGCTGAGAAATCAAGGTTATCATAAACCTATTGTGGCGCTGACAGCACATGCGATGAAAGAGGAGCGCGAGAAGACACGCGCCGCCGGTTGTGATGCACATGTAACAAAGCCTATCGAAGTTTCTAAGTTACTGACTCTTCTCGCCAAATATAGAGGCTTACCCGCTTCTTAATTACAATTACTTAGTGAGATCTCACGGTTGCATCGAGATGCGATTTGTTTCTGCGCCCACGATAATCAGATTTTCGTATAATCTCTTTTCGGCGAAGATTTTCAGGATAACTCGTTTCGCTAAAGTCAAACGTATGCGTGCGAAGGATTTCATGTTGTTGCAGAGACTCTTCGTCTTTCTCTGCGTCTGTTTCTGGCTTTTGTGTTTTCATTTGTTTTAATCTTTCAAGTTTACGATGTGTTTCGGCTTGAAAGCTTTCTTCTAATTTACGTCCAGAAATTATGATCTTTCCTAAAAGAGCCAGGCCCCTATCTAACGTTTTATATATGCGATGTCTTAACGCTTGTTCACCTTCCTTCGCAATAATAACTCCGTTTTTTTGAATTCGCTTACCTGCATCTACTATTTGTTTGGGTGCCATGAATCCTCCTGATGTGTCCTTAAGCAAAAAACATTCCTTGTTAAAAATGAACTCCGCCAATTTCGACTTATTTTTAGAAGACTTTGGGACTAATTTCCCGACACGAATGAAGAGACATGCCCCAAAAAAAAATTGGATCGAAATTTGTTCGCTTTAAACTAAAAAATATATGGCATTTAATTTGTACTAACAGTGGTCTCCAACAACCCTTTAAGGAGGAGTCTATGAAATATTTTATGTCCCTTGCTCTTGTTTTTTTATGTGCCGCCGCAAATGCGGATCTATCAAATAGAAAAACATATGTACATTTTGATGGTGCACTGATTGTTCCAGGAGCACAGCTTGAGTCAGATCTAGGTTTTCTTGCCGAAGCTGGAGGCGATTATGTTTTTAAATTAGCCGACACGCCTGGACGAAACGTTGTTATGATTCTTAATGCAGATGAGACCGAAGTTTTAGCTATGATGAATGTCATTCAAACTCAACGAAGCCGTTTAACAGAAGATACTGAAATCGTTTATTACACGCGAGCGGATGGAAAAATAGTACTTCAAAAATGGTTCTACCCAGGAGAATATGCTGGCTATGAATTTTTAGGCTGGCGCGATCACATGGATGAGCCTGCGCAAGTTACTCCGGACCAAGACCATTGTGAAGATCATGCAGATCAAGCCGACCAAGCTGATCAATCTGCACAAGCCAATTAATCTGTCGCCTATGAATCAATGCGAGAATTTATTCTCGCATTGATCTCTTGCTTTATTTTTGAATATTTTTTAAAAAATTTTCTTCTTTATCGCTACCTTGCGAGCGAACAGAATTCACACGTTCTGTTTTTTTATTCAAATTAAAAAAACCATAAACTTTTGCCGACGCTCCTCGCGGCAAAAACAAGTCGGCGCTTTCTATATTCAGCTTTATTCCATTATCTTCAATCTTAATTCTGTTTTTTTCTGCCCGTCCTATTTCTTTAGCGCCAGCAAAAGGTACGTAGCTGATATAAAATGAACCTTTATGTGTTGTCGCTCCAAAATAAACATTCGTTCCGTCCGAATTGTCTATGCGGGCGGCCTGTATAGCCGCGGACCGAGATCCTCGACGATTTCATCCCAATTCAAGCGTTGACCCATACCTTACTTGACCCGAATTCTTTAAAAGGTTGCAGGCAATATTCATTAATATTGCAGATTTTAAGTGGGCGCTTGCGCGATGCGATGGGTGTTTTGTTTTTCTAGAGCTCCATTGATTTGGAAGAAGTTGTTGACCAGCTAAAGGCTTTCGATAGGCTTTTACAAGTATGTTTTTTAGGGAGAACTTATGCTACTAAAATTGGTTGTCGTGCTTTTTGTTTTATTACCGTTTTGCGCTCATGCTGAGAAGGCACAGCCACAAACTCCTCCCGAAGAAAAAGTTGAAAAACCCGTGGTTATCCCGCCACCGCCGCCAGTTGAAACCAATCGGAATAGTGAACAAAATCGCGAAGGTAAAACCTACCAAGCAAACGCTCTTTTGACAGGTTCGGGTCCAAGTTCAGGTTCGACATCGGGGCTTCAATTTGGATATTTTCTGAAACCAAACGACATCTTGATGCTTGAATACACAACTGCGACCTCTTCAACTAATTATACATCCTCGGTTTCAGGAGTCGTGGTTAGCCAATCAGATACAAAAATTACCTATAATTCTTTGGGCATCCATTACAAATATTTTTCTTCAAATTCATTTTATGTGCGTGGCGGTTTGGATTTTATGAAAGGCCACCTCAACAATAATTACGTTTCAAATTACGGAAGCTCTAGCTACAGTTTTGATGCCCATGTCTTGAGCGTGATGTTTAATATCGGAAATCAATGGCAATGGGATAATTTTACATTAGGCTGTGACTGGGTTGGGGCGACGTCGCCAATCCTCACTCGTTTTTCGGATGAAAGAATAAACTCAAATTACTCGAGTGAGCGAGGTCTTATGGAAGGCGATCAATCCAATTACTTCTCTCACTTAAAAATAAATCTCTTGCGTTTTTTCCTTGGCGCATCTTGGTAAAGAAGATAAATTTTTTATTTAGACGTATGATGACGTAGTGAGAAAACCATCTCGCTATTTTTAAAAGGAGACTATATGCAACGATTTTACACACAGGTCTGGACGCGCTCGATTTTTTTAAGTCTTTCGCTTCTTGCCTGCTCGATTATGGCAATGACATCTGGCTGCGCTTCGGGGGGATTTAAACTCACCCGTCAATATGCAAGTTGGGTAAATTCCCAAAATATTATTCTGCGAATTGTATTATATATTCTTACGAGCATTGTGTTTGCCGTAACTATGCTGATCGACCTTGTAATCTTTAACACCATGGATTTCTGGGAAGGTCGGGTATCTGCTGGATCTTATAACTTTAAAGAAGGCGATAAAACCTATTTTGTGGAACACAAGTTCATGCCAGGTACCAAGCTTCGCCATTCAACCATTCAAGTTGAAGACAAAAACCATATTCGCCTTCAAGAAGTTGTGCTCAACGAAACGCCATCTGGTGAGATTGAACTTATCGTCGACGGTAAAATCCGTTCGCGAGTTCGCAATATTTCATCTTTGCCTATCGCCTCGGTTTTTAATGATCACGGCTTGTTGATTGAAGAAAAAGTTCTTTTGTTCACAACTCCTTCAACCGTTTTGGCGCATCGATAGTTTTTATAGGTGTCGATAACTCGAGAAAACTCCCGATCATCGGGAGTTTTTTTAAATATCTTCGATATGTTCAAATCTTTAAATGCCTTTATAGCATACAAGTTGTTCTTAATTCAAAACGATGAGGATGCCTTTTAATCATTTTTAAGTTTCTTCTTCATAATTTTGACGAACGTCCAGACGGTCCTAGGAAAAATCTAAAAAAATGCGTGAAGGTGCTGTGTTTTTGCTCGAGATTTCCTTATGCTTAGGTATGAGAAAAAATATACTTACAATACTTGTGGCGATTCTATTAAGTTCAAATGCGTGGGCCGCACTTTCGCCCCTTGCTTTGAGTATTGTTCCCCCACTCCAATATCCGGCTTCTGATTATTCGATTACTGGTGCGCGGGTGAGTGCTCTGTGGGGACGGCATCGAGATATTTATGGGATCGACATTGGCTTGCTCGGCAACATCACCGAACAAGATTTTGTAGGGATTGGCGTATCGGGACTCTTCAACGCGACGTACGGAACAACAACAGTTTGGTTTTTACAAGCAGCATTGGGTATGAACTATAACAAGCAGAAAACCAATGTTTATGGCGTGCAAGTCGCAGCCGTAAATATTAATGAGGCGGCGTCTGCGATAGGTGGACTTCAGCTAGCACTAACCAATATCGGTGACCACACAACAATTTATGGGGCCCAAGTTGGTATCTACAACCGAGCTTTAACGGTTAATGGTTTTCAAATAGGCATTATCAACGTGACCGAGACTCTTCGCGGTATTCAGATCGGTCTTTTAAATTTTCAAAGCAAAGGCCTGTTTAAAGTTTCACCAATTATAAATATCGGATTTTAAACTCGCCTAATAAATACCAAATTTATCGAGTGCCGACGTGCTGTTGGCTCCCCCGATCGCGCCGATTAGAAGAACAAAAATAAAATTGAATGATTTTATCATTTTAAATTCCCGTCACAATAATATTTGCTGATTCTGAAATCGTATATGAAAAACTAATTGCGCCAGAGTCTGTGGCTTTTTTCACAAAGCTTGATGTGGTAACGCCGCCAACTTTGACCTCTACACGATAATCACGCAGAGGCTGAAGATCGCTAATCACATCTCGATGCGCTCCTAAATAGCTCGTCACATAACTAACCGGGCTTTGAAGTTGATCTGCTTGTATAGCAAAGAGAACAACCCACGACTTTCCATTGACCGAAAGTTCTGCTCCTTCTGCATTACCATCAAGGCTTTTTATATATTGATGGGTAGACATATTGGCTTGAGATAAAGCCGTCGCTTGAAACACGTGTAAAAAACTATCCGCAACCGTTCCCGTACTTGAAACTTGATAGTTCGTAGCAGAAATTCCGTCATACGTTATGTTTGCCAATACCGGCATAGGATTCGCCGGTACAAGTGACGACATAAAGAGTCGGCTACTACCCTTATCTATAACAAATTTATTTCCGTTTTGTACTGGTGGGCCACCAAAATTAATATTAAAAATTTTCTTTACGTTTGCCGTCGCAGTGAGCGCTTGATCGTGAACAATTAAAATCTCGGGTCGTAAATACACCGTGCTCCGTCGTGCGCGCACCACAGAATTACCCATATTTGTATGGGCCGCTTTATATGTCGCTGTAAAATCGGCTTCGGCATACGTATAGTCAGATTCGTCATCAAACTTTTGAATTCCCACAGAACCTGCCGCGGCCCAATACCCTTGCCCCGGAGGATAAACGCTATTCACTCCACCATCGTCAAAGCCAAGAGTGTTATGGTATGGCAATGTCTCCGTAAGCCCGTAGCCGCCAGAATTTACAATTAAATAATCTGTTCCCCGATTGAGCGTAATGTGTCCTTGATCCCGGTGTTGATGGCTATCAAAAATAGTTGTCGCGGCTAAACTCCACCAAACGGCGTTGGCGTCCCAATCTGAGCGAGCAATCAGTGGCCCAGTTGTTTGCGCTAAGTAGGACACAGAGAAATCTCTTTTATAATCTTTGACCGGCCCAACAACAGACTCTCCTAAATTAACTAAAAATTGTCGCGCATAACTCGACATCACGTGATCTGGAAATAAATTTATAAACACTTGCGCAATACTTTTAGGGGTCGAGATACTCGCCGGTAATGTTGACCAATCTCCCCCATCATAAAACGTATTCTGATCTGGCTTTACCTGATGAATTGTTGTAGGAATAAGATTGTTAAACCATGCGAGTGACGTGATCAAGTCTTCGCCACACAAATCTCGCCACAAGACAAATGTTCCGAGAATATCGGCCGCCGACCCGCCTGCATATTGACCGTCTTGTGTCGATCCACCTTCAAGATTTTTAAGTGCGGCTTGTGTTGCTAGAATCAAAGTCTTAGCCAACGCTTTTAACTCTTGAGCTCGGGGATTTTCATCGGCGGTGGCTAACGCCGTGTAGAGTGCCGGCAACAAATAACCTCGCGTATAGTAGTTATTCGTTGGACAGTTTGCGCAGTAAGCATTGGCGGCATACCAATCGAGCTCTTGATTTAATAGTGTGTAGTAACTTTTCTTTAAATGTGCGGGAAAATTTGGATGATCCCACAAAAGATCGTAACCATAAGCCAAGCCCACCATGAAAACGCGTGCAGGGTAACCAGGTCCATCTGGCTGAATGGCATTGAGACCACCCATTTTGTTTCCGGACTGTTCGTAGTTCAGAGAAACGTAGCGGGCATAGATGGCTTCGGTGCTCGAAGGTGCAGAATTAAAATTGAGTGCCGAATTTGTAATTGTGTATGTTGTATTCGTTTGAACCGTCGTCTGAGAGTTCGTGTAGCTGACGTAATAAGTTGCGCCTTCTGCCGGGTGAGGCAACCCTGGCTTCCAAACTAAAACGTAATTACCCAAGGTGTTGTGTCGATATTGATAGTCGACATTCGAAACCGGATAGTCTGCATTGCCATTTGGAGAATTACTAATTTTTACAATACGAAAAAACTCAGAGAGTTTGTTTGGTGTAGCGCTTGAATAAACAAACGAAACGGTTTGGACATCGGCTTTATAAATTTGAACTTGCGTCGGATTAAGGGGCGGCATTGAGAGGTTAAATTGTCTGGTATTTCCGTTACCGACACCTACAAGTTCGGCACTCTCGGGACCGCCATACATATTATCTAAGTACAGAACCCTCATAAGTCCCAACGCTTTTTTAGAATAAAAATCGGCTCGCAAGGGATCTTTTGTTTTCGTAATACGGTATGCGCGTGCATAAAACTCTAGAGCATTACGATAGTCCCAACCGGCATAACCTGGGTAAATGACTTTACCTAAATCCAAGTCGGCTTGGGTGATCATATTGTTATAAGCGGTCGGATCTTTACCTGCGGCCAACGCTTGTTGATCTGTAAAAAGTTTCGGATGGCCAGTATTAATCAATTCGAAGTTGCTTGATGAACTCATAGCAAACGGAGATTTTTTGAGGGGTTTAAACCCACCGGTACATGCAGAAAGAATCATGGCTACAAAGGTACTTCCGACAACGGCAGAGATGATTCTCACTTTGGGACTCCACTCAAAAGTAAATTTTTAAAATCTACCAAGCTCAGTTTGTCGCAAACTAAGACATAAATATGTATCGGACTTTTTACTGGATTCTTAATTGAAAGTCCTGCATTTAAGCCTGAAAATGTGAATAATTGCAGGATCTTGCCGCGATCGTGCGTCAAAGATATGTACAATAATTTAAAGTTTCAAAATAATTTAAATGACCGTTTATTCAGAAAAAACTTTTTTGCGATTCGACTTTTTTTCTTTTAGCTTTTTTTTGAATGTTCGCTTTCTCAATTTTGATGAGGCTGTTGGTTTTGTTGGTCGTCGCGCCTTTCTTGGCGTAAAGGCTTTTATCAAAAACGCTTCGAGTTTTTCAAAAACATCTCGACGGTTTTGAACTTGATCGCGATAACGAGAGCTTGTGAGCAGCAGCTCACCTTTGAGAGTGATATGACTCGCAAGTTCTCTGCGAATCACATGCAACAACTCCCAAGGCAACGACGATGTGTTGAGATCCCACCGCAACAAAACCTTGCTTTCAACTTTGTTGACATTCTGCCCACCAGCTCCCGAACTTCGAGAAAACGAAACCGTACATTCAGATTCGATATGAGAGAGGACTTTACGAGCAGCTTCGAAAGCAAATTCTTTTGGTTCCACCTACAAAACGTACAATACTCTTTTTAAAGAGGCTTTGGGCGAAGCGTCATCGCAGTTGTCGCAAAACTAAGAGCAAATTGTATTGCACTTTCGACAACTTAAAACTATTTTTTGCCCTTCAAGATCCCGGAGGGGTGGCAGAGTGGTTGAATGCAACGGTCTTGAAAACCGTCAGGCTCGCAAGGGTCTCGTGAGTTCGAATCTCACCCCCTCCGCCATTAAAATTCAGTATCCAGAATACGGTTAACGGTATCCCGGATACAGTACAGAATTCAGAATCAGAAATCAGCAGGTTGTAAATTGGGTTCTACGGTTCTACTCACTCGATGGTGGAAGTGTATCCAAAAGTTCAAACATCTTAAATATTTAGCAGCCGAAGTCTGTAGTTAATAAAGCTTCGAACTCCAAAAGATGAGTATTGTTCACCTTTTGCGAGGC
>JAKFYE010000009.1 GCA_021731045.1 Bdellovibrionales bacterium
CTTATGGCCGCTTCGATTGGTCTTGCACAAAATGATATTAAAAAAGTCCTCGCGTATTCCACCGTTTCACAATTGGGATATATGTTTCTTGCGTGCGGAGTCGGTGCCTTTGGCGCGGCGATGTTTCATCTTATGACTCACGCATTTTTTAAAGCATTAATGTTTTTGGGCTCGGGCAGCGTAATCCACGCTATGCACGAAGAGCAAGATATCAGAAAAATGGGCGGATTAAAAAAGTACATGCCGATCACTCATTGGACATTTGTTTTTGGTTGGCTCGCCATTATCGGAACGCCTTTGTTTTCTGGCTTTTTTAGTAAAGACGAAATTTTGTATATGGCTTGGCAAAGTCCCCGTGGAAATTTTGGACTTTGGTTAATGGGAGTTCTTACGGCAGGCTTAACCGCGTTTTACATGACGCGTTTGATGAGTCTTACATTTTGGGGTAAAAGCCGGGTATCTCCGGAAGTGCATCCACACGAGTCTCCGCTTTCGATGACCATTCCTTTGATGGTACTTGGAGTTCTCTCTATTGTAGGCGGATGGATTGGAATTCCGCACGTCATCGGGCACGCACTTCATATTCCTAATTTTTTAGAAGCTTGGCTTGAACCTAAAATTGTGGAACTTCCCAACTTTCATTCTGCAACTGCGGGCTTAGAAATCACTTTGATGGTAATTTCGGTTTGCGTAGCGGGAGCTTCGGCATTCTTAGCGTATGTGTTGTATGTGGTTGATCCTAAAAAATCAGTAGAGATGGCAAAAATCTTTAAAAACATACATCGCCTACTCGAAAACAAATACTTTGTTGATGAGTTTTACTTTGCGCGAATTATTAATCCGATTGTGGATTCGGCAAAGGGCTTATGGTTTTACGTGGACGTAAATTTTATCGACAAGGCGACATACGCGATTTCTGATTTTACAAAAGAGGCGGGTGAAGGCGTCCGTTCTTTGCAAAACGGAAATCTTCAACAATACGCCATGTACATTGTTTTAGGTTTGGCTGCGGCGATTACGATCGTCGTGATGTGGTGAGGAGCTAATCATGCTGTTGTCAGGGATCGTATTTTTACCAATTCTATATGCAGCTCTTATTTGGCTAATGCCGAAGGCGTGGATACGGCCCACTTCGCTAATTTTATCAGTTGTCCATTTTTTGTTAAGCCTGACACTGTTACAGCACTTTGATTCCACAACGCCATCTCTTCAGCTTGTCGAAAAACACGACTGGATTACCCAATATGGAATTACTTATTTTCTCGGGCTTGATGGAATTTCACTTTGGTTAGTTCTCCTTTCAACTTTTCTAGTGCCCGTCATTATTTGGGGCAGCTGGACAGGAATTGATAAAAAGGTGCGCGGATTTCATATCAATATGTTTTTGCTCGAAACCGCAATGATCGGAACATTTTTGGCGATGGATGCTGTCGTCTTTTACATGTTTTTCGAAGCTTCGCTTGTACCGATGTATTTTATTGTCGGGATTTGGGGTGGCGCTCGTCGAATTTATGCCACAATAAAGTTTTTTATTTTTACGATGGCAGGATCGCTATTGATGTTGGTTTCAATTTTAACGTTGATGCTCATGACCGAGTTACAATTGGGTCATATGTCTGCAAGCCTGCTTGATTTTTATAAATTAGAAATACCGTTTGTTGGTGGTAGTTTTTTAAACCCGCAAACGCTTATGTTTTTTGCATTCTCAATTGCGTTTGCAATTAAAGTTCCGATGTTTCCGCTACATACTTGGTTGCCAGATGCGCACGTCGAAGCTCCAACCCCAGGCTCCGTGGTACTAGCGGGTGTTATGCTTAAAATGGGAACGTACGGATTTCTGCGGTTTGTTATTCCGCTATTTCCAAGTGCCGTCGATTATTGGGCATGGATTTTCTTGTTCCTGGGTGTGGTGGGAATAATTTACGGCGCGCTTGTGGCGATGGTGCAAACAGATATTAAAAAACTCGTGGCGTATTCTTCGGTCTCTCATATGGGTTACGTTATGATCGGGCTTTTTGCATTGAATACGTACGGTATATCTGGCGGTTTGTTTCAAATGTTAAATCATGGTGTGAGCACAGGCGCCCTGTTCTTGCTCGTGGGCATGATTTACGAGCGCACGCATTCGCGCGAAATTGAAAAATACGGTGGCTTAGCTTCGGTCATGCCAATTTTTACGATTTTATTTTTTATAATGACGCTTTCGAGTATCGGCGTTCCAGGCACGAACGGATTTGTTGGCGAGTTCTTAATTCTTATGGGAACGTTTTTAACAAATAAAGCTTACGGTGCGTTTGCTGCAAGCGGGGTTGTTTTAGGCGCCGTCTATATGTTGTGGATGTTTAAGCGAGTTTTCTTTGGAGAAAAAGGAGAGCTTGTTTCTGATGAACGACATCCACTTCATGATTTAAGTTGGCGCGAGATTGGGGTTTTAATTCCGATGGTTATTTTAGTGTTCTGGATGGGACTGTTTCCGAATCACTTTATGGATAAATCTAAAGTGAGCATCGAGTTTCTATTGAAAAATCGCCTTAACTATCAACTCGCCATTGAGCCAACAGCGCCGCCAAAATACGGAGGACTATAATGCAAATTGAATCCGGAATGCCCGACGTATGGTTATTACTTCCGTTTATAGTTTTGTTTATCGCAAGTCTTGCACCCATTACGATTAAAGTTCTTTGTAAAAACAAAGAGCAGCCGCTTTTCGGAACACTCGCGCAAGGTTTGATAGGGGTTATTATTGCTCTCGGCTTTGTAGTATGGCAGTGGGATGGCGTGACCGGCTATGTTTTTAGTCACGCGCTTGTTTTTGACGGCATCTCGAGCTGGGCCAATGTACTGACACTTATTATTACCGGTGTTTCTCTGGTTTTAATGCACGACAATTTACACACTCGAGATCACCAATTTGCAGAGCAGGTTTTTTTAATTTTGAGTTCAGCTTTAGGAATGATGATCATCGCGTGGTCAAATGATCTTATCGTAACATTTATCGGAATTGAATTAATGTCACTTTCGACCTACGTGGTTATTGGGCTCGGACTAGAGCAAAAACTTTCTAAAGAAGCTTCATTTAAATATTTTGTTCTCGGAAGCTTTGCCTCGGCGTTTATCTTATACGGTATCGCTTTGATTTACGGTACGGCGGAGACCACGATGCTGACGCGCCTTACAGAAACCGCACCGGCACTTATGGCTTCGAACAAATTATTTCTAATTGGAATGATTATGCTAGTGAGCGGAGTGGCGTTTAAAGTTTCGATTGTGCCTTTTCACGCGTGGACGCCAGATGTTTATCAAGGTGCTCCGACTCCGATTACGGCTTTTATGGCCACAGGTGTGAAGGCCGTTATGTTCGTGTTTTTTATTCGGTTAGCACTGACAGGTGTTTTTGGGGGATCTGACACGATGATCGACCTATTGGAATGGTTAGCAGTCATTACAATTCTTCTTGGAAATTTAGCTGCCCTTAAACAAACAAGTTTTAAACGTATGCTCGCGTATTCAAGCATAGCCCACTCGGGATATATTTTGATTGGGATCATTGCGGCTGCGATTAGTAAAGCTCCGGCAAAAAGCATTTCGAGTGTTATTTTTTATCTCTTTACTTACACCATCATGACATTAGGAACGTTCGCGTTGGTTTCCCTATATGAAAAAACAGAGAATTCAACATTGTACATTTATGATTTAAAAGGGTTGGCGCATAAAAGACCGATGTTGGCGTTAGGATTGACAACCTTGCTTCTTAGTATCGCTGGGATACCGCCACTTGCGGGTTTTTTCGGAAAACTTTTTTTATTCTCTAATGCTGTGGCCGAAGGATTGTTCTGGCCCGTTGTTTGGGGCGTAATGGGTTCGGTTGTCGGCGTGGTTTATTATTTACGTCCAGTCGTGAACATGTACATGCACGAAGCTGACGAATATTATGAAGAGCCGCTTAAATATCCATTTACCGGCTTTACATTGGCGGCTTCGGTTGCCCTCGTCTTTATCGTTGGGCTTGCTTCGGGTTCACTTTTAGAGCGTCTTCAAGAATCTGTGCAGAGCTTGTTCAACACATAATTGAAAAGGGGCTTCAGCTTTTAAGCTGAAGCCTACTTTTTAACTTTTTTAAGATCAGAAAACGTAATGTCGTGATCTAAATTTTTTTCAAACGCTTTCACGAAGGCGTTTTTAAGAACGTTTTTTATCGAAACCCATGTTTCAACATTAGGATCCTCAATGCGTCCTGCTATTCGGTTAAAACCTGGCCGAGATTTTTATGTTTTTGGTCGGGGGCGATACGTAAAACAATAAGAACACCGACCAGAATAATAACGTACTTAGGGGTTCGATTAACAAGGTATCTTAGCAATTTCATTTCTGCTTTACCTTTAAAAGAGAAATATTTTATTAATATATTTATGGCAGTTAATACGAAAAATGCGAAGACTCAATTTCAAACGCTCTTATCAAGCTTTCTTAAACATGATGTTCTTACGCTTGGAGCGGCGCTGGCATTTTACACCACGCTCGCCTTAGCACCGCTGATGATAATATTTGTGTCTTTAGCGGGCCTTCTTGGAGACGAAATAAAGTCCAAGCTGCTCGTCAACGTGCATGAACTTTTAGGTGAAAATGCGGCTCAAGCCATACAACTTATTATTAGCAACGCTGAAAACAGCCCCGACACCGGAACTATTACTGGGCTCGTCAGTATTCTTATTCTTATATTTTCTTCGAGCGTAATTTTTAGTCAAATTCAAACGTCTTTAAATATTATTTTTGAGACCCCACCGCAAAGTGACCTCAATTTTGTTTCGTGGATAGAGGCCAAGATACTTTCTATGGGTCTTGTCTTGGCGTTTCTTTTCTTATCTATGGTCTCGCTTGCCTTGAGCATCGCGATTTCGGTCCTTGTTGATACTTCTAACGGAATGGTATGGGAGCTGATTAATATTTTACTTTCATATATTACTTTTTGCGCCCTGTTTGCCTTGATCTACAAATATGTCTCCAACGCAAATTTGGCTTGGTCGCAATTGATAAAGGGCGGAATGCTCACGTCATTCTTTTTTATGATCGGGAAATCTTTGATTGGTTTGTATCTTGGAAATAGCGCCGTTGCGTCTGCTTATGGGGCTGCAGGCTCATTGGTCGTTTTTCTTATGTGGGTATACTATTCATCGCTCGTCGTTTTTATTGGCGCCGAACTCACGCACGTCTGGTATCCCGCCAAAAAATCCGAGCCAAACGAAGCAGAAAAGTGCCTACCACCTTTTGTGGATGCACAGCATCCACAAAAGGTGGTAGGCACTTTTTAGTTAAAAGTTGTTGGCACTTTAGATATCAAATTGTCGTAGAGCACGGACAGCAGATTTGAAGCCAATCTTTACGATGCGGCTGAGAATGCTCGGATTTAAACTAAAGTGATCAAAGAAAAACATCTCGTAATCTTGCGGATGAGGATGAATGTAAATTCGATCGACATTTGCTTTGTATCCTGAGCGCGCGGCCAATGTTTCTATAAGACGGTCGCGGTGTTCAACAGGAAGGTCATTTTGCTTAAAATAACTCGCAACCGTGTTGATCATCTCTTCAATAATTTTTTCATGATGAATTTGGCGCCTAATTTTTTGCTCGATCACTTGATAGAGAGCCTGATTTAAAATCAAAGGAATCCCGTGCTCATGTAAGCTTCCCATAGTTTTATTGTAATGGTACGGCTGAATAGAATAGCTAGAAATAACAAGATCGGCCCCGTGATCGGTCGCGATGTGGGTTGAAAGTGTGTCACGAATTTCACCGTCAAAAAAATGCACCATTTTACCACGCTCATTAACAATTCCGTAGGGCGCATAGGCGGGCGGAAGGCTTGCGCTTGCGGCAACTGCCTGAGAAATCGTTGCAAAATTTGCGGTCATCAAGTGAGATTTGCTTTCTGTGCGATCATAAGGACCAAAAATTACTTTACGACTGCGATTGAGTTGAGTGGCGACAATGTAAAGTTCACGATTTAAATAACGAAAGTCATTAGTATGAAGCACGTGTTTTCGAAGGTAGTGTTCAATCCCATTCATCGTGAAAAAGCCATTAATCTTGAACAGATTCTTAAATAACGCTTCAAAACCTGCGGTCAAAACTTTAGGTTTTTGGAACAGACTTGGGACGCTCGTGATCATGCTTTTCGCGTTCATCGAAAACAAATGCCAATACTTTAGCGGTCGCAATCGTTTATGAAAATCTTGTGGTAAACGATCCCGAGGGCTAATTTTTTGTCCCATTTGAAAAGCATCGATCAAAGATTCGATAGAATATCCTGATGCCAAAATAGACGCGACAATGGCTCCGGCGCTAGAGCCAACAAACATTTTAACTTGTCTGGGGTCTAAGGAGCATTCGTTGTCGGTGGTGGCCGCAACGCCAAAACCTTTTTGTTGTAAAGCTAAGCACACTCCCACGTGAAAAGCGGCAGCCTTAACACCACCCCCACTCATAACGAGTGCTATTTTCTTTTTTTTCGATAAATCAATTTTCGGATTAACCATGTCGCCCCAGCTTTATCGTCATAACCTATTGATATCTATAAAAGGTACGGACATCCTTTTTGCGACTACACGAGTCGCAAAAAGGATGTCCGTACCTTTAGCGTATGCGGTGTTCCAGGCAATTTGAGTAGTCAAGTTGCTATAGACTTAAGCAGACGTTGTGTTAGTCTAAATGCTTGGAGGCGGGCCCATGTCGAATAAACCTTGGTTACAACTAACTGACTACTCAAATAAATATGAAGTGAGTATTTCTACGCTTCGCCGACGTATAAAAGAAGAATCCATCGATTACAAATTGGATGCTGGAAAATATTTTTTAATTGATGAACCGCCTACTCGTAAGCCGCGAGGCCGTCGTCCAATGAACGATGATAAACGTCATGATTTTTTTAATGAAGGTTCCGAAATAGGATCAGCAGTTTATTTTGATGCTGATGAGATTGCCCCGATTAAAACTCTCGAAGAGAGCGTCGTGAATGTTGCGAGCACATCAAGCGAGCCAATATTTTCTGCTGCCAACCGTTTAGTCGAAGAATTAAAAAAAGCCTATTCACTTATTTTAAAAGAAAAAGAAGAACAACTTCTTCAGCTCAAAGAAGAAATCGCAGATCTAAGAACACTGGCTCAAGTTTTAGAATCTGAAAACGATCGCTTGCGAAAACGTCTCAACACTTAAATATTGCGCCCTCAAAAAGAAAAGCCATTTCTTCTGAAATGGCTTTAAAAAATTATTTATTTTAATTTATTATGCAGCTGACGCGGCCGACTTTGGTTTTTTACCTGTGCTTGTACCGCCTGGAGATGCAACTGCCTTCTTGCGTGAGTGAGACTTCTCGAGAGCTACCGCTAAAACTTCATCCAGATGCTTCACGGGTATGAAATTTAATTTTTTGCGGAACTCATCTGGAATGTCTGCAAGATCTTTTATGTTCATAAAAGGAATCAAGACATCTTTCACTCCGTGACGTAAAGCTGCTAGCGCTTTTTCTCTAAGTCCGCCAATTGGAAGCACACGACCCGTGAGCGTGACTTCACCCGTCATGGCAACATCGCTACGAATCGCGGTGTCGGTCATAAGACTGATGAGAGCTGTGGCCATTGTAATGCCTGCAGATGGACCATCTTTTGGTGTTGCGCCGGCGGGAATATGAACATGAATGTCATGCTCCTCAAACCATTTTTCGCCAATACCGAGTGCACGCGCATTTGATTTTGCGTAAGACATGGCAGCCTTGGCAGACTCTTGCATAACATCTCCAAGTTGGCCTGTCATAACAACCGCGCCTTTGCCTTTCATTTTTACGGCTTCGATGAAGAGCACTTCGCCGCCCACAGATGTCCAAGCTAAACCAGTGGCAATACCAATTCGACTTTCACCCATTTCTTCGTCTCTGATAAAACGGGCTGGACCAAGCAATTCTTCTACAAGTTTTGAGGTAACGGTCTTTTTTGTTTTGTCTCCCGTTACGACGTCTTTTGCAATTTTTCGACAAACACTTCCGATTTCGCGCTCAAAATTTCTTAAACCCGACTCGCGAGTGTAGTGAGACACGATGGACAACAAGCCTTCGTCTGTAAATTCAATTTTTTCAGAAGTAATTCCGTTTTCATCCATTTGGCGTTTAACCAAATGCTTTTTCGCAATCAAGATTTTATCTTGTTCAGTGTAACCGGTAAGATAAATCATCTCCATACGATCACGTAGAGCTGCCGGAATATTTTCAACATTATTTGCAGTAGCTAAGAACATCACTTTGCTTAAATCAAAGTCTACGTTTAGATAATGATCTCGGAATGTTGCATTTTGCTCAGGATCTAAAACTTCAAGCATTGCGGCACTTGGATCGCCACGGAAGTCGCTACCTAATTTGTCGATCTCATCGAGTACAAAAATCGGGTTGCGCGTTTTTGCGGCTTTAAGTGCTTGAATGATTTTTCCGGGCATAGCGCCAACGTATGTACGGCGGTGACCACGAATCTCGGCCTCATCTTTAATTCCACCAAGAGAAATTCTAAAATATTCACGACCCATGGCTTTTGCAATACTGCGGCCTAAAGATGTTTTTCCAACACCTGGAGGACCAGCGAAACAAAGGATAGGACCTTTCATATTAGCCTTCAATTGACGAACGGCTAAGAATTCCAAAATACGATCTTTAATTTTTTGAAGATCATAATGATCGTCATCTAAAACTTTTCGAGCATGCACAAGATCCAAATTATCTTTAGTCTCTTTGCTCCAAGGAAGCTCGATCATCCAATCTAAATATGTGCGCAACATAGAAGCTTCGGAAGCATCTGGATGCATACGCTCTAGACGACCTAGTTGCTTTAAGGCTTCGGTTTCAACATCTGTTGGCATGCGGGCAGATAAAAGTTTTTCGCGCAGCTCTTCAAGTTCTTCTGTTTTTTGGTCGTTCTCACCAAGCTCGCTCTTAATTGCGCGAAGTTGTTCACGCAAGAAGTATTCTTTTTGACTCTTCGTCATTTCATCTTTTGCGGTGTTGCGAATTTTTGCCTGCATTTGAAGAACTTCGATTTCTGCAAGTAAAAGTGTATTAACAAATTTTAAACGCTCTATATGATCGTGAGTTTCGAGAATTTTTTGTGCGTCAGATACTTTTAATCCTAAGTTGCTGCCAATAAGGTCAGCGACACGTCCTGGATCCGTGACTTCATCAAGAACCAACAAAATGTCCGGCGATAGCATTTTTCCGTGCGCTATGATTTTTTCAAGATGTTCTTTAGCCGAACGAATAACCGCTTCGATTTCTAAAGAAACAGGCTTAACTTCGGTCTCTTCGATTTTCTCAATTCGAACTTCAAAGCTTGGCTCTAAAGTTGTGAACTCTGTGATTCGCGCTTTTGCTACGCCGCGAATTAAAATTTTAACTCGGCCATCCGCAAGTTTTCGCATGCGCATAATCGTAGCCACCGTTCCTGTTCTATAAATAGATTCAGGATTTGGATTTTCTTCCGTCAACTCTTTTTGAGAAGATAAGAAAATCAGGCGATTTCTTGCAAGTGCGTCTTCGACAGCTTTGATCGAAGCATCGCGGCCTACAAAAAGAGGCAAGATCATGTAAGGAAAAATTACGATGTCACGAACCGGTAACATAGGTAGGACATCTGGTACTTCTAAAGCTTTATCGTCAAAATTCATCTCACCCTCCGCAGGTAGGCGGGAAATACAACTGTTGCTGAGATAAAGATCGGTGAGGAGTAGGAAACCCTTTAAGAAAAATCCCTTTTTATAGGTCTGGTTTTAGTGAGTTACGAATTATCGAGAATCACGCATCTCAGCACCCTCAAGACTATACCTTGTCCAAGGTATTGCTCGGAGGCGAGAAGGCTCAATAAGTTCTTCAGTTTCTTCACAAACACCGTATTGACCATTCTCAAGACGAGAAAGTGCGTGTTCAATTTCGACAAGTTGTTTGCGCCATTGAGATTGAAAAGAAAGTAATTCGTTCTCTTCCATCAAGCGATGACTTTGGTCGGCGGAGTCACCGGATACGCGATCCATAATAAGATTATCGCGGCTATCTTTGATGCGATTGAGAATATCAACTTTTGATTTAATAAGGTTTTGTTTGCACTCATTTAAAAATGTTTTTGAGAGATGATCTACCAAAACTTCCCCCTAAGATGAGACATGATGATGTCCTTCAGCTTTACCTCTGTTGGCATATAATCGCCTTCAGCCCCGATGGCAAAACTGCTTTTGATTGATGATTTTTAAGTAATAATATGAGGTTGTGTCACCAAAAAAAAACCCTGAATTATTGCGTCTAATTCAGGGCATTATTAAAGTTTTTTAATTTAAAATTAGTAATGCTCAATTAGCGAGCAAATCTTTTATTCATTGCTTCGCGCGTTTCAGCGCCCTCAATACTCAGACGCGTCCATGGAATTGCAAGTAATCTTTGAGGCTCGATTTGCTCTTCGGTTTCTTCACAAATCCCGTAAGTACCATTTGCTAATTTTGAGAGTGCAATTTCGATTTCTGTAAGTTGAAAACGAATGCGCTCCTGATTTGAAAGAACTTCGTTTTCAGAAAGTATGGCGGCACTTTGGTCGGCTTCATCACCAGATTTATCACCAAGTTCGCGAAGTGCCTTCTCTGTTTCTTTTGCGCGGTTGAGTAGATCCATTTTAGATTCTAAAAGTTTGCGCTTACATTTTTCGACAAGGTCTTTAGGTAAATGATTCATACTCAATCCTTTCTCAGCTCTTGATCTTCTTTCCTCGACGTCTGCCAGAGGATGTTCCTAAGACCGCGCCGCCCACAGAGCCGGTTAAAAAACGGATACAAAAACGCCCAAATGCCCTTCCGAGTTTTTAGAAACGTAAGATCAATTTAAGATACTTGAGTGACGGACTGCCGCATAGACCAGTTTTTTTGAAAGGACCTAAGTCATAGGTATCATGGCTCCAATAAGTTTTTTTTATTCCTTAAGTTTATATTTGCGAATTGGTCTCTTAGCGAATAGACACTCGGAATGATTGCGAGTGGTCTCGAAAACGAAAACCTACGATATGCAGCGGAGCTTTTAAAAAAGGGCGAGGTGGTCGCTTTCCCTACGGAGACGGTGTACGGTCTGGGTGCGAATGCGTTCAATGAAGACGCTCTAAAAAAAATATTTAAAATAAAAGCACGCCCGACGTCGGACCCCTTAATCCTTCATCTTTATTCAGAAACGCAGTTGCGAGAACTCGTCTTAGAAGTTTCACCGACGGCTCAAAAACTTATGAACTCCTTTTGGCCTGGACCGTTAACACTCATATTTAAAAAATCAAAAAAGGTGAGCGACCTTATTACGGCCGGTCTAGACACCGTTGCAATTCGAATTCCTAAAAATGAAATTGCACTTGAACTCTTAAAACTCACGGGACTTCCTGTCGCGGCGCCGAGCGCGAACAAATTTCAAAGCATGAGCCCAACAACGGCGCAGGCTGTGCTCGAGGAACTCGGAGATCAAGTCGGTCTTATAATAGATGGTGGATTGTGCGAGAGTGGGTTGGAATCGACGGTTCTCTCTATAATAGATGAGCCTGAGATCTTAAGATTTGGAGCTATCCCGGCAGAAGATATTGAAATGGTATTAGGGCATCCAATTAAAACCGCAAATACCCGGGCTCAAGAAAGCGCTCGACAAATGTCTCCTGGGCTTTTGAGTTTTCACTATGCTCCGCGAACACGCTTAGTTTTTTGTCGAACGCTTGAGGATGCACGCGAACATCTTACTGCTGAAAATAATGTCGCAATCGTTTTTGATAATCAGCAAAAGAAAACTTTAAATTCAGATCAACCAGTAGTGGTACTTTCACCTCTTGGCGATCTTAAAGAAGCAGCACAAAATTTATTTATTAAACTCAGACAAATTGATAAGCAAAAGCCGAGCCTAATTATTGCGATTGCGGTTCCGACCCAAGGTTTGGGTCGGGCAATCAATGATCGTTTAAGTAAAGCTCAGCACTAGTATCCTAATAAAGAACATCACACTTTAATTTGCGTAATTTGTCGGGCGAACCCAAAGACGATACGTCTGACTCATCGGCCATAAAGTCCTGCACCGAGGCACTTGCATTAACTAATGACTCGTTGAACTTCCCGTAGATTTTAATCTCTGTTGAGATTTTTCCAGTATGGTCGGAGCTGTCTTTAGCGAGAATACGGTAATAACCTTGGCTGCCAGAGACTTCTAAATAGTTCGCTTCATTGATCGTATAGGTTTCACGCTCTGTAATTCGAGACTTTATAGAGAGATAATTTCCGATGATAAGATTGCCCTTTAAAGCAAAGAGAACCTCAGACATATTTTCAGAAGCACATTTTAACTCGCGTATTTTAGGAAATGCCTCGAGGGGCGTCGCAAAGCTTGTGCTGACAGATAGAATTTGAGCGGTCAAAACGGATCCAACAAAAAATAAGTATGGTTTCATAAAATCTCCCTACCCCTTATTGCAAACAGATTGCGTGCGGGGAGGGTCTAAAATCGCGCTAAAAACGCGTCTATTGAGTCCGACGCATTTTTGTCATGAGGGTGTCTAAAGTCTATCAATTCTTTGATGTAGGGGTTGTAGCCGCACGTACGATTTGATCGTCTTTAATCGTAAGTACGACGAGTGGTCTTGCAACCTCGCGAGCTTCTGACATCGAAAGCTGCCCTACGGCACCGGGCAATTGGCGCAAAGAAGCCAGACTTCTTTGAACATCGGCACGGTTTCCGGCACCTTCAACAAGCACTTTTCTAAGAATAAGGGCAGAGTCATACGCCTGTAGTTCAAACTCCTCAGGATTTTCTCCAAATGTTTGAGCGTAGTTTCGATAAAACTCAGAGTTTGTGAGTTGAGGATCTGCCGCTAAAAAGCTGTCGACAAAAAAGGAGTCTTTTAAAAACTTGCCGGCGCGTTCAATAATTGAAGGTGTGTTCCAAAGGTTGGTTCCGATCAACTGCACGTTAACGACATCGTTGTAAGTCAGCATCGGGGCTACCTGGCCGAGCGATTTTGCACTATCAGGAATAAAAATGGCGTCAAAATCTACGATGGGAGGAAGCAAATCCTCAGGCTGCTTTTTTCTGGCTGAAGGTGACTGCGTTTTTTTCCATTCTTCGTAACGAGTTTTATATTCCCAATTACGTGCAAGGGGATCATGCGTGCCAATGAGTTTTCGGATCGGGACATTAAAATCCGTTTCGCCCGATTTGTAGGATTGAATGCCGCGCAGTTCGCCCCCTTGTTTGATGACCTCATCCCAAAACAGATTTGCATATTCGGATCCATAAGCGTCTTGCGGGTAAAGAATAGCAAAGCGTTTTAATCCACGAGACATCGCTTCGCTAACAAGTTGTTTCACTTGCATTTCGCTCGTTAAAGCATTTCTAAAAACGTAGTCTCCAATTTCGGTAATGCCGGACTTTTGTGAAAGCACAATCGTGGGCACGCCAAACTCTTGCGATTTTGTTGCGATAACCGAAGCTTCCTTGCTTGAAAGACTTCCTAAAATCGCCACAACATGATCTTCGGTTACTAGTTTTTCTACGGCACGGCGAGCGGTTGAAGCATTGCCACCACTGTCGATAACAGCTAATTCAAAACGCGAGCGATTTTTTCCAAAAATATTTAGACCAAGTTGAATTCCACGAAGAGTTTTATAACCAATTTTCGCAAGCTTTCCTGTGAGAGGTAAAATGACGCCGATGCGTTGGGGATTTACGGTTTCACGCGCATCAATTTGATCCATAAGCTCAGCGGAACGTTCGGCAATTTCAGTATTAGGGCTTAAGCGAATTACATCCGAAAAATAGCTCCGAGCTCTGCCAAACTCTGACTTTTCAAAACTTGAAACACCTAAACGAAACATTGCGGCGGGTTGAGTAAAACTATACTTAGAATCATTTGCGACCTCTTCAAGCTGTGCCGTTGTGAGTGAAGATTCTGCAATCGAAATTGCCGCTATTCGGTACTCGCGTTTAGTGGCTTCGTTTTCTTCGGTGACGTATAAATGCAAATTTGTTTTGAGTTCTTCGAGAGGAAAGTTCATTCGCTTTAATATGAGCAACCGAAGCTTAAGACCGTTGAGAAGAAGATCCTTTTGAAGCTCCGGATCATTCAAAGAGATATCGACACGCGCTAACGCATCGGTAAGTTTATCTAGATGATACAAACATTGTGCGACTTTAATTCCAACTGGCGATTCAAATCTAGTTTTAACGGGGCTATTGACCACGCGGTCGTAACTTTGACAGGCCTCTTCGGTTTTTCCTTGAGCGGTGTAGTGGTCGCCAATAACCATGTGGCTTTCAGCAGCTAACTCTGACTCAGGTACTTCTCGAATTATCTTGTTAAATTTTTGTAAGCCGCGAGTGTAATCTTTTTTTTGAAAATCCTTTTTGGCTTTTTGAAAAAGTTCTCCATAGGCCGGTGCGGCGATGACAGGCTCTCGCTTTTTAACAGTGGATGAGCAACTTAAAAGAGCGCTGACGAATAAAACTGTAAGCAAAATTGAAAGAGTTTTCATTTTATCCTTTTTTTAAAGCTTCGGCCTTTTTTAAGAACTCTTCGTGGAGCAAATATCGGTTGGACAAAGCATCGAACTTTTTAATCAATTCGATTTGCTCTGCTGTTGGGTGTTGAGGCACATCGACCACAATGCGAACAAACATGTCTCCTGCTTGTGTCGCCTGTGCGACCGAAATATCAGGAAAGCCCTTACCTTTAAGTCGAAAGACGCGGCCTGAAGCTGTACCAGCGGGAACGGCTAAGCTAATAAAGCCACTTGTTGTTGGCACGCGAATATCTCCGCCCGCAACGGCCTGAGAGAGCGTGATCGGAACTTCCACGCGAATGTCTTTTCCGTCTAATTGAAAAAGTGGGTGAGGTTTTATATTAATTATCACGTAAAGATCACCGGCTTCGCCAGTTGGCCCCACATCACCTTCTTCTTTTAATTTTAATTTTTGATCATGTTTAACGCCGGCAGGAACTTTAACCGAGATTTTTGCGGTTTCGTCTTTTCCTGCGCGTTGACGAATAAAGCTAATAACTTTTTCTGATCCTCTAGCCGCATCCTCAAGATCAATTGAAAGCGTGTATTTCAAATCTGCACCACGCACGGTTCGTCGGTTTGGTCCGCCAGCTCTTTGACCCGCTCCAAAAAAATCTCCAAAAAGATCTCCGAAGACATCTTGAAAAGACTCTGTTCCGTCTTGCGAATTCCAAGACTGTGAGCGGCCGGCAAAGCCACCTGCACCAAAACCTCCAGCCTGTGAGCCAAAGCCTGAAAAGTTATTGGGATTAGGTCCTCCGCCGGGACCAGGGGCAGAACCAAAGCGATCATAAAACTGTTTTTTCTTGGGATCGCTTAAAACTTCGTAAGCTTCGCTGATTTGCTTAAATGTGTCTTCAGCTTTTTTATTTCCGGGATTTTTATCTGGATGATACTTCATTGCGAGCTTGCGAAAGGCTTTTTTGATTTCGGCCTCTGGAGAATTTCGAGGAACACCTAAAATTTTATAATAATCTTTTTGTGTCAAAAGCGACTATTCCTTTTTTGGCTCCGTGGCGATGATGACTTGGCCAGGGCGAATCACACGATCATGAAGTTTATAAGGTTTTTTTAAAACTTGTATGATCTCTCCGGGCTCGACCTTATCTGTAGGTTCCGTACCTAGCGCATTATGAATATGCGGATCAAATTTAACGCCTTGGCTTGGCAATTCTGTAACACCAAAACGATTCAACAGAGTTTTTAGCTCGTCATTGATCAATTTAAAACCTTGGTGAAGACTTTGAATGTTTTCAGGTTTAATTTCGAAATTCAAAGCGCGTTCAAAATTGTCGCAGATCTCAAGCAATTCCGTAAATACGCGTTCGCAACCATATTTCAACGTATCGCTACGCTCGCGAATCGCATTTTTTTTGTAATTATCAAAGTCCGCGCGCAAATAAAGATACTCGCTTTTAAACTTATCAACCTCAGATTTTAGCTCCGCGAGTTGCTTTTCTGTTTGTTTTTCTGTTCCTGGCTCTTGGACTTCTTCTTTAGACTCTTTTTTGCTCTCTTTTGATTCTTCTGACATAGGGGCCTATCATAAATCAGATGGCAAAAAAGTCATCTCTTGAAACACCTGTTCGCTCATTACTAGGGCTTTGTGGGGAATTTTCCAAAAATCACCTTCAAGTTTGGCTAGACTTCGTGCTTCTAGGCGCTTGAGATAATTTAAAACGATGTTCTCGGCGCTGTGTCCCAATTTTAAAGTGAGCTCGTTTATGTTTAGACCACGAGTTGTTCTTAACCGAGTATGGCAAAAATCTGTAAGGGCTTGTGACAAAGTAAGGTCTTCAAACTGTTCTTTTGGAAAAGACTCGGTAATTCTATTTTTACCCGGATAGGATTGCACTTGTTTTGTATAAGCGGCAATTGAGGGTGGGTTCCAAAAACGAGTTCCGTAAGGGCCTTCTAAAAAATAAGAATGCGCGCTCATTCCCAGTCCCCAATAAGGTGAGTCATTCCAATAAAGGCTATTATGGCGCGATTCCTTACCGGGCAGAGCGTAGTTGGATACCTCGTACCGTGTAAGCCCAATCTCTTTTAAACGCTCTTCAAGGTGATAAAACATTTGAACTTGAACGTCTTCGCTAGGTCTATAGGCAGACATAGGATTTTTATCCGGTACCGTGAGGCAATATCCTGAAATATGCTGAGGCTTATATTGAATGATCTCGTTTAAATCTTGATCGAGGTCTTTTAGAGATTGATGCGGCAAAGCAAAAAGAATGTCTGCCGTGTAAAGGACGTTTTTAGATTTTAAGAGAGCAAGAGTTTGATGCGTGCTCTGCTCACTATGCTCTCTTCCTATTTTTTTAAGTAACTCTGAATTAAAAGTCTGCACACCTACACTGAACCGTGTAACTCCAATATCAAGATATTCTAGCAATTCGGGTTCTGATACCGTTCCCGGGTTGATTTCTAAGGTCACTTCCTCAATCGCAGAAAAATCAAAATACCGTTTAAGCTCTTGAATCACTGCGGCAATGTTTTTGGGCCCAGCGAGGCTTGGTGTGCCGCCGCCAAAGTAAAGTGTAGAAACCTTTTTATATGGGACCACCCGATTGCGAGATCGGATCTCTTGGAGGACACTATGGGTGTAGTCTTCACGAGTCACGGGATGGTCGGATCTTACCGTTGCAAAATCGCAGTAAGGACACTGCTGAAGACAATACGGAATGTGAACGTAAATCCCAAACTTCATTTGGAAGGGAAGTATAGTCAATGCTTGAAACATATCAATTGCGAAATGGAATGAAAGTCATTCTTTGGCCAACAAAAAAATCTCCGGTCGTCACCGTGCAGGCGTGGGTACGAACGGGCAGCGCAGACGAACGTCCAGGCGAAGAGGGAATCAGTCATTTTATCGAACATTTACTCTTTAAAGGAACTCGCAAATACAAAGTTGGTGAAATTGCTTCCATCATTGAAGGATCCGGCGGAGAACTCAATGCCTACACGTCTTTTGATCAAACAGTCTTTCACATTACGATTTCAAAAGAGTACACCGACGTTGCGATCGACACGCTAAACGAAATGATCGGTTATCCCCAGTTTGATAAAATTGAAATCGACAATGAGCGCGAAGTTGTGATCGAAGAGATCAAGCGTTCAAATGACAACCCTCACCGTCAGGCGAGCCGACTGTTGTTTGAGGGCGTTTATAAAAAACATCCGTACAAAAAGCCTGTGATCGGCTACGAACAAAACATTCGAGAGTTTAGCCGCGAGTCAATCGTCAATTATTATAACTCTCGATATGTTCCTAAAAACATTAGTCTCGTCGTTGTCGGTGACTTTGATACAAAAAAAATAAAACATGATCTTGAAAACTCGTTTTCAAAGATTAAATCGTTTTCTTTACGTAAAACGAAACGTGCGCATGAAGATAAATCTCGCGCGACGACCGTCAATGTTCTGCAGGCGCCGTTTCAAGAGACAATCGTGCACACGGCTTGGCGCGTGCCGGGCGCTAAACATAAAGATACACCGGCCTTAGATCTTTTGGCCTTGGTGCTAGGACAAGGCGATAGCTCTCGACTTTCTTATCGGGTGCGTATTAACAGTGCGATTGCAAATTACGTGAGCGCGCATGTGTATTCTCCGCAAGACGAAGGCTTTTTTGCGGTTTCTGCAGGTTTGTCTTTAGAAAATATGAACTCTTACTTATCAGAAGTCGGCGAGGAGATTTTGCAAATACAACTCAGCGGTATTACGCAAAAAGAAATTGATAAAGCTTTGAGCATTCTTGAAGCAGATGAAATTTACGGCGTTGAAACCGTAGACGGCTTAGCGCAAAAACTGGGATCATTTGAATTGCTGTTTCACAAGCCCGACTTTTACAAAAACTATTTAAAAAAATTATCTGAAGTGACACCTAAAGAAATTTTAAATGTCGCGCGTAAGTATTTAACTACGCAGAACATGACCGTGGCGGTGCTCACTCCTGAAAAACAAAAAGAGGCAAATGCGGCGGCTCAAAAATGGTCCTTTGATTTTTCGTTAGCTCAAGATGCTTTACGCCGAGTTAAACCTGAGGTTGAGAAAGTCGCATCAAAACGCATCAAGTCGCGAGAAATAAAATCGTCACCTAAGGTGACACCGATTCATAAAGAGGTTTTAACAACGGGTTCAAAATTTATTTTATCACCGAATCAACAAGCGCCTACAGTTTCGATACGAATTGCGTTTCGGGGCGGGCAGCGACTTGAAGATAAAATGAACCAAGGCCTTTCGGAGTTTTTCACAAATACATGGACGGCCGGCACCCAAAACCATTCCGAATCCGAATTACTCGAAAAAATGGATGGGTTAGCGATGAGCATTCGTCCTTTTGCCGGAAGAAACACGGTGGGGTTAAGTCTAACAACACTGACTTCGAATCTTGAAAAAGCATTTGAGCTTTTTAAAGAGGTGGTCTCCGCACCTACTTTTGAACTCGAAGCTTTTGAACGTGAACGTCTCATTATGCTTGAGTCTATCAAACAGAAAAAAGACAATCCGGCTCAAATTGCCGTTCAAAAATTTCAAGAGATCATATTTGCGGGTCATCCCTATGCTTTAGACTCCTCCGGGACCGAAGACACAATTAGAAGTATTAAAAGACAAGACGTAATCGCCGCGTACAAACAGATGATTAACAAAGCGAATTTTACGGTTGTAGCGGTTGGAGATTTTAATAAAAAAATAGGCGAGCGATTGAAGAGCAGTCTTTTGGAGCTCAATGCGGGTTCGGCGATTCAAGATAAGTTTGGCGTAAATAAGATAACTGACAACAAACGCGTTTTTGAAAAACTTGAAAAAGAACAAAGTCATATTATTTATGGTATGCGCGGATTGAGCTTGTTTGATAAAGAGCGCCACACGCTTCAAGTTTTACAATCTGTTTTAGCAGGACAAGGGGGGCGTTTGTTTTTAGAATTGCGAGACAAAGCGTCTTTGGCCTATAGCGTGTCGCCGCTCCAAACAGAAGGCATTGAAACCGGATATTTTGGCGCGTATATAGGCTGCTCTCCTGAAAAAGGCGCAAAAGCCCTTGAAATGCTTGAAATCGAATTTAGCAAGCTTGCTCAAGATCGAATTTCTGAGGCAGAGCTCGAACGTGCACAAAAATATTTAATCGGACGTCACGACATTGGATTGCAAAAAAACTCAGCGCTTGCGTCTTCAATTTTGTTCGAAGAGATTTACGATTTACCTTACCAAAATGTTTTTAATTACGCTGAGGGTATTCGTGCGATCACAACGGCGGATGTTTTATCCTTAGGACAGCGTTTATTCGCAGAAAAGAAAATCATCACCGCAGTTGGCCCGATCCAACCCTGGTAACTTGATAAAACTTGGGCTGACTATTGCATTTTGTCGGCTCATGACGTCTAAAACCAAAATAGTGATTATGATCGCCATGATATTTACCTTTCTACAGGTGTCGGTTAGGTGGCACAGCTAAAGAGCGTAAAGATGCTGATTGGAATCTCGCATTGTGTGTGGATAACAAACAAGGACCAATTTTTACGTGGATTATCAGTCAATTTTTTATATTTGATTTAGGTGAGCTTATGTACACCGGAGTTCGCGCAGGCGGTTACGCAAATCTCCCTATGCCCTGGAGGTGGGGTTACGGATGGAAGCATATTCGTGGTTATGGACCTCTTAGCCAGGACGAAATTGCCCAAGCCGAAATGATGTACGGCCAGAATTTAGAACTACTTATTAAAAATATTGATCAATTTTCTGTTCGCTAAAATTAAGGAAGCCTTTTTAACTTTTGTAGCAGAAAAAATTATTGATTATACGCTTTAGTCGTTTTCGGAACGGGATTAATTCCCTTTTCAAGAAGAGTATCTTTTGCGAGTTCAGAGCCAGTGCGAATATATTTATCGTAAAGTCGCAATAAATTTTCGTCGCTTTGAACCATCACTTTTTGACTCACAAATGTAAGGATATCGACGAAGTCCATAAAGCGTGTGGAGATTTCTTGGTACACTTTTCTGTACGTATCTTCTTTAACTAAATTTGAAAGACTTCCATAGGCAAGACCGCCCATATTGGCGTAATAATCGATATCAACAACCTTTCGTTGTAACGATTCGCCAAAAAAACCGCTGACGTATAACGACGAATCTCCTAATCTTTTTAAGAGATCATTTCTAACGGCAGAGTCAGACGAAGAAGCGGTTAAGAATAATTCTGCCAAAGTTTTACGGCTTTTTTTACCGTCCTCTGAGGACTCATCAAATAGCTTATCCGCTGAAATATAATTTTCTAAAAGATGTGCGATATACTGTTGCGCAAGTGGAAAGGTTTTGATTCGTCTGTGTTTAAATGCATCGTCCACGACGTCTTTAAAAAAGTCTTTAGAAGAAATTAAAATCTGCTTCGAATCACCCAATCGCCCATCCCCTGAAAGAGACCGTCTCTTTTTGAGTCACAAGCACTGCTTTGACTCTACCTAATAAATCGGATTTTCTTCTAGCGAGTTAAAGTAAAAACTGGTCTATAGTGCCTGATTTTATTAGAGCGTCTTATCTTGATACATGACTGCGCCTTATTCTGCCATTTAGGGCGTTTTCCCACTGAAACAGAAACATCTCGATAATATGGAGAGCGGCCTTAACTTGACCGATAAGATTTTGTAGGTATTGGACTCCCAAGTCCGCAAATGCTAGGTTGGCGAATATGTTCAACATTGGTTTTGGTGAAATGGTTATGCTCGCAGCGATTGCGCTCATTTTTATTGGGCCAAAAGAGCTACCTGGAATCGCACGCACGGTCGGCCGACTACTCAATGAACTAAAAAGAACAGGCGATGAGTTAACGGGTTCTTTTTTAAAAACGCGAGACACGTTTCAAACTCATGTACGTGATGTTGAAAAAAAACTAAGCGAAACGGTTGTTGATCTCGATAAATCTCCAACAAAAACAGACGCGCCAAGCGAAGAACTTAAAAAAGGGTCTTCGTAATATGAATTCTGAAACGCATGAGGATTTCGCAAACTCACTGACCGGCCACCTGACAGAGCTTCGTATTCGACTGATCAATATATTTTTAATTTTGGCCGTTGGCGGCGCCTGCTGCTGGTATTTTAGCGAGCAGATTTTTAATTTTATACGGAGCCCGGTGGCGGCATATCTGCCTGACGGTGGATTGGTTTACACAGGAATTGTCGACAAATTTACCGCGCACATAAAAGTTTCGGTTTTGGCCGGTATTGTTATCACGTCGCCCATTTGGTTTTATCAAGTTTGGCTTTTTGTAGCTCCCGGCCTTTACCGCAACGAAAGAAAATATGCTCTGATGTTTATGGTTTCGGGCGTGGGCCTGTTCTTACTAGGGGTCGCATTTGTTTATAAGGTGGTGTTTCCATTTGCATTTGAATTTCTTTTTCACTTTGGTGGCGGCACTGACAAGCCAATGATCACGATCGAGGAGTATTTATCTTTCTTCGTTATGACCACGCTGATGTTTGGGGCGTGTTTTGAGTTACCGTTGATTCTCACACTCTTAGGTTTGCTTGGAATCGTAAATCAAAAATTTTTAAGAGAAAAAAGACGTTACGCTGTCGTCATCTTATCTATGATTTCGGCCGTGATTACGCCGCCAGATCTTTTAAGTATGCTCTTTATGTTGGGCCCACTTCTTTTGCTTTATGAAATTTCAATTTTGCTCGTCGGCCGCATAGAAAAAAACCGAGCCGCGCAAGCACCAGAATCTCCCAAGGTCTAAAATATCTTCGTAAAAAAGCTCAGACAGTCCTCGCGCCTTGGCGCTGCGGAACTCGTTTTTTACGAAGATATTTTAGACCTTGGGAGATTCTGGTGCTTGCGCAACTTCAGGGATTATTATGGATCGAATAATAAAATCATTAGAGAAGTTTAATAATTGTAGTTGCCGCAGCGATAGCAACGGTAACAATAGTCCCAAGTTTTATAGTAAGTCGATATTCCATTTGAACCATTTTATGTTCTAATCGTTCGATGGATGTGTCTAATTTATGCTCTAGACGTCCGATTGAAGTATCAATTTTATTTTCCAATCTCTCGATCGACGTGTCCATTTTATGGTCTAATAGTTCAATGGAGGTATCGAATTTAGTTTCGAGATTTTTCATATCTTGCTTCGTTGCCAAATCGCCCTCCATAATGTCGGTAATTAGTTGTACATGCGCCTCAGCGACTAAAGCGTTACGGTTTCTTTGTAGAGGCCGAAGACTTTTCTTAGGGCATCGGAAATTTCGCCTAGAGTGACGTGGTCTTCGACGGCATTTACGATCATCGGCATAAGATTCGTTTTTGAATTGGCTGCGTTTTGGATGTGTTGAAGATGTTTTGCAACAACAGTGGCTTTGCGTTTTTTCTTAAACGCTTTAAGACGTTGGATTTGTTCTTTTTCGATTGCGGGTTTAATTTTTAAAACATCCATCTTAGATGGTCGCGTGTCGACGTAATTATTTACGCCCACAATGATTTCATCTTTTGCGTCGATCGCACGTTGAAAGGCATAAGCCGAGTTTTGAATTTCTTTTTGAATCCAACCGGACTCAATACACTTTATGACGCCGCCGAGATCTTCGATGCGTTTAATATATTCAAAAGATTTGGTTTCAATTTGATCCGTCAGGGATTCGACGAGATATGAACCTGCGAGAGGGTCAGCCGTACCGACAACTCCGCTTTCGTTTGCGATAATTTGTTGTGTACGCAAGGCTATTGTCGCCGCGTTTTCTGTTGGTAAACCTAAAGCTTCATCCATCGAGTTGGTGTGTAGGCTTTGCGTTCCGCCTAATACAGCCGCCATGGCTTGCAAAGATACGCGTACGATATTGTTCTCAGGTTGTTGAGCAGTTAAAGAAACCCCGGCCGTTTGTGAATGAAAGCGGAGTTTCATAGAGTTAGGATCTTTCGCACCAAACCGATCACGCATAATGTGCGCCCACATTCTGCGCGCGGCTCGAAACTTAGCGACTTCTTCTAAAAAATCATTTTGTACGTTAAAGAAAAAACTAAGTCTTTGAGCAAATGCATCGACATCTAGGCCCGCATCAAGTGCGGCTTGAACATACGTGATGGCATTTGCTAGAGTGAACGCGACCTCTTGAACGGCGGTCGAGCCGGCTTCGCGAATATGATAACCCGAAATGCTAATACTATTCCATTGTGGCACTTCATCTTTGCAGTATGCAAAAATATCGGTGATCACGCGCATAGAAGGTTTTGGCGGATAAATGTATGTTCCGCGTGCGATGTACTCTTTTAAAAGATCATTTTGAATCGTCCCTGATAATTTTTTAGGATCAATTCCGCGGCGTTTCGCTACGGCCACGTAAAAACCAAGAAGAATCGAAGCCGTAGAGTTAATTGTCATTGAAGTTGAGATTTTTACTAACGGAAGGTCTTTAAGCAAGATTTCCATATCTTGAATCGAGCTAATCGCAACGCCCACTTTGCCGACTTCGCCGGTGGCCATTACGTGATCGGAGTCGTATCCCATTTGTGTAGGCAAATCAAAAGCCACGCTTAATCCAGTTTGGCCTTTTTCGAGAAGCATTTTATAACGGGCGTTGCTCTCTTTGGCCGAGCCAAAGCCCGCGTATTGGCGCATAGTCCACGGACGACCGCGATACATCGTCGGATAAACTCCGCGCGTAAACGGAAACTCTCCCGGCGCGCCCAGTTTTTTCTCAAGATCTTTTTTTAAGTCTGAAGAAGAATAAAAAGGTTTAAGTTCGATTCCGCTAAGCGTTTTATGTGTTTTCTGTGGCTTTGCCTCTGATTTACTTTCAGCCATCTTGCGCTTTTTCAAACACGATTAAAACCGCACCAGAATCGACACTCTGACCTTTTTTTACAAGAATATCTTTAACGACGCCATCATGGGAGGCCCGCATTTCGTTTTCCATTTTCATGGCTTCCATAATTAACAATGGTTGCTTGGCTTTGACTTCTTGGCCGATCGATACAAGTACATCGACAATTTTACCCGGCATCCCAGAATTTAAAGAGTCGCTCCCGCCAAGAGCCGCGCCGCCCTTGAGACTTTCGTGCAAAAGTCCCTCATCGTTAATCAACGGAATCGTATGGTAAGAACCACGCGTGTAAACATTGTAGTTAAGACCTTCGCCCACCACGTCAATCATGTAAGACGAATTGTTAAATAAAAAACTGATCGCGTCGTCCATGCGGCGGTAATTCACTTTTGGAATTTTATGTACCTCACGACTTTTACCCTCTTCATGTAGAGAAACTACCCAGTGTTGACGAAGCTCATGAACTTCAATTTCGTATTTCTTATCTTTAAACGTCGATTGAAAATACATCGATTAGCTCCTCATCGCATCGTTGCGTGCTTGGGCTTTCCATAGCGAAGTTAAATTTAAATCCCAAATCCCGCGGGCTTTTCGATCATTATAGGCCTCGATCGCAGCCGAAATTAAAAATACGCGATCGTCTACAAATCGGAAGAGATCTTTGTATCCAGTAAAGTCTTTTTCTAAAAACTGTGTCGTGTAAGAACCATCTAAAAACTTTGGCTCTTCAAGAATAGATTTGTGAAGCACGATATTCGTTTTAATTCCGGTTAACGAGTACTCATCGAGAGCACGACGAAGGCGTCGAATGGCTTCTTTGCGCGAGTGTCCCCACGCAATTAGTTTTGCCACCATCGGATCATAGTGAATCGGTACAACCGAGTTTGGATATGCGCATGAGTCCACGCGAATAAATGGCCCTTGAGGATTTCGACAACGGCGAATGAGCCCCGGGCTCGGCATAAACGTATAAGGATCTTCGGCGCAAATCCGCGCCTGAATCGCATGCCCGCGTTGAACAACGTCTGATTGTTTAAAGCCCAACGGCTTTCCAGCGGCGACTAAAATTTGTTCTTGAACCAAGTCAATGCCTGTCACCATTTCGGTCACGGGATGTTCCACCTGAAGGCGTGTGTTCATCTCCATAAAAAAGAAGTCTTTGGTCACGCCATCAAAAATAAACTCGAATGTGCCAGCAGAATAATAATTAATGGCCTTGGCCGCTTTCACCGCGATGTCGCCCATTTTTTGTCGAACTTCTGGCGGGACAGACGGCGACGGCGACTCTTCGATAATTTTTTGATGCCGTCTTTGAATCGAACATTCACGTTCATAAAGATGAACGACGTTTCCGTGCATGTCGCCGAACACCTGAATTTCGATGTGTTTCGGGTTTGAAATAAATCTTTCGACATATACGCGATCATCGCTAAAAAAGTTTCGCGCTTCGTTTCGGGCGCTGGTGTAGTAGCGCTCAAGCTCGCCCATTTCGCGAACCAAGCGCATGCCTTTTCCTCCGCCACCGGCAGAGGCTTTGATCATCACGGGTAGTTTAATTTTTTCAACCACGGCGCGAACTTCATCTAAAGTTTCGAGTGCGCCGTCGCTTCCTGGGACTGTTGGAACCCCGGCTTTTTTCATGATATCGCGCGCTTGAAGTTTGTCGCCCATAAGACTGATCGCCTTGGTAGAAGGCCCGATAAAAACAAGACCCTCCTTTTCACAAAGTTCAGCAAAGTCTTCGTTCTCACTCAAAAAGCCGTAGCCGGGATGAATCGCCTCAGCGCCTGATTTTTTTGCAACTGCAATAATTTTTTCCATGCAGAGATAGCTTTCGCGAGAAGGGGCGGGCCCAATCTCATACGCCTCATCTGCTAAAATAACGTGAAGACTATTGCGATCAGCTTCGGAGTAAACCGCGACTGATTGTATTTGCAAATCGCGACACGCACGAATAACTCTCACCGCGATCTCGCCTCGGTTTGCAATTAGAATTTTTTTAAACATTCTCTGTGTAACCATTCGGGTTCCTCTAAATTAAAGCGGAATATTGCCGTGTTTTTTGCGTGGATTTGTATCGCGCTTATTTTTAAGCATCTCAAGCGAATCCACAATGCGCTTGCGAGTCATCGCGGGTTCGATGACTTCATCTATGTAGCCCAGCTCTGCGGCTAAATACGGATTGTTAAATTTATCTTCGTAATCCTGAGTTAGGCGCACGCGTTCGGCCTGTGGGTCTTTTGCCTTCTTGATTTCTTCTCTAAAAATAATATTCACCGCGCCTTCGGCTCCCATTACCGCGATCTGTGCCGTCGGCCAAGCGAGGTTGACGTCAGAGCGCAAATGCTTAGAGGCCATAACGTCGTAAGCGCCACCGTAAGCCTTTCGTGTAATGATCGTAATTTTAGGAACTGTGGCTTCGGCATATGCGTACAAAAGTTTTGCACCATGAGTAATGATGCCGTTCCACTCTTGATCCACACCGGGTAAAAATCCGGGAACGTCCACAAATGTGACGATGGGAATGTTAAACGCATCACAAAAGCGCACAAAGCGTGCGGCTTTAATGCTAGCCGGAATATTTAAACAGCCAGCAAGAACTTGCGGTTGGTTTGCGACAATCCCAACACTACGCCCATTGTAACGAGCAAATCCGACAACGACGTTCTCGGCGTAATGTTGGTGAACTTCTAAAAAGTAACCTTCATCGACGGTGAGTTTAATAACGTCTTTAATGTTGTAAGGCTTTTTAGGATTTGGAGGAACAATCTCGTTGAGCTCAGCTTCTGCGCGATCCGGAGAATCTTTCGTAGGTAAAACCGGAGAGTCATCAATATTGTTGCTCGGAAAAAAGTTTAAAAGCTCGCGAATCAAAAGCAAACAGTGCTTGTCGTTGTCTCCAACAAAATGAGCGACGCCTGATTTTTTTGCGTGAGTGATTGCGCCGCCCAGAGCCTCTTTGGTAACGTCTTCATGAGTGACTGTTTTAACAACATCAGGTCCCGTGACAAACATGTAGCTGGTGTCTTTCACCATAAAAATAAAATCAGTAATACTTGGAGAGTACACGGCGCCACCGGCACATGGGCCCATGATCGCGCTGATTTGCGGAACAACTCCTGACGCCATAGTGTTACGTAAAAAGATATCCGCATAACCCCCAAGAGCCTCTACACCTTCTTGTATTCGCGCGCCACCGGAGTCGTTAAGACCGATCATTGGGGCGCCGTTCT
The DNA here is from genome assembly GCA_021731045.1 of Bdellovibrionales bacterium. GTDB lineage: Bacteria > Bdellovibrionota > Bdellovibrionia > Bdellovibrionales > JAKFYE01 > JAKFYE01. Next base: position 27,629 of record JAKFYE010000009.1, read on the forward strand.
TCATCGCAAGTTCTAAAACCTTACAAATCTTTTTTGCCTGCGTGCTCGAGAGACTCCCACCAAAAACGGTAAAGTCTTGAGAATAAACATAAACAAGTTTGCCGTTGATACGGCCGTAACCTGTGATGACACCGTCACCGAGAACTTTCTTTTTTTCCATTCCAAAATTGCCGCATCGATGAGTCATAAAACGATCCATCTCGACAAAACTTCCCGGATCTAAAAGAACGTCTAAACGTTCGCGTGCGGTAAGGCGCGTGCCTTCTTTGTGTTTGGCAAGACGATCAGATCCGCCGCCGATAAGCGCCTCTTCATTTTTTCTTTCTAAAATAAGTTGAAGTGATTCGTTCGTAATTTCCATTTTCAGCTGTGCTCCCCTTATGGATACATTCGCCCGTACATGCGTGGGAATGGAATGGTTTCGCGAATGTGTGGTAGACCACAAATCCAAGCCACTGTTCGCTCAAGACCCAATCCAAATCCTGCAGATTGAAATGCCCCGTATCTTCTTAAATCTAAATACCATTCAAAAAATTCTTGTTTAAGACCATGTTCTTTTAAACGCTCAAGTAATAAATCTAAATTGTCTTCACGTTGGCCGCCGCCGATCACTTCGCCGTAACCTTCGGTTGCCAAAAGATCGCAGCCCATGGCGCTCTCCGGCTCTTTCGGATCGCGTTTCATGTAAAACGCTTTGATCGCGGACGGGTAGTGGTGAACAAAAACAGGCTTGTCAAATTTTGAGCTAATAATAGTTTCGTCTGGTGCGCCAAAGTCATCGCCGATTATAAACTCAGGATTTTCTTTTTTAATAATCTCTGCGGCTTCTTTGTAGTGGAGACGGGGGAATGGCGTTTTAATCGGTTTTAATTTTTCAACATCTCGCTCGAGAACTTTTAGCTCATCCGCGCGATTCGTAAGAACTCGCTGAACAATGTATTCCACAAACTGCTCGGCTAAATCCATGTTGTCGTACATATCATTAAACGCGACTTCAGGTTCGACCATCCAAAACTCAATCAAATGCCTGCGAGTTTTCGATTTTTCTGCGCGAAAGGTGGGCCCAAAACAATACACTTTTCCGTGAGCCGCGGCACAGGCTTCAGCATAAAGCTGACCACTTTGCGAGAGATACGCTTTGTCATCAAAGTATTGAGTTTCAAAAAGCGTGGATGTGCCCTCGCATGCGTTCGGCGTAAATATTGGGGCGTCCATCAAAGTAAATCCACGGCCATCAAAAAAACTACGAATCGCACTGATAATTTCAGAACGGACGCGCATAATCGCGTGCTGATTCTTTGAGCGCAACCAGAGATGGCGTTGGCTCATTAAAAAATCAGTGCCGTGCTCTTTTGGTGTGATCGGATAATTTTCTGTAATGTGTTTGATTTCTAAATTTTTTGCGCCGAGCTCGTAACCACCCGGACTGCGTGGTTCTGCGCGCACAACTCCGGTAACGTAAACGGTAGACTCTTGCGTGAGTTTTTCAAATTCTGTAAAAGACGACTCATCACATTCACCGCGAAAAAAAATACATTGGCAAAAACCTGTTCCGTCACGAACTTGTAAGAACTTTACTTTGCCGCTTGAGCGCGTGTTATAAACCCAACCGCGAAGCTCAACGGTTTGGCCCACGTATTTTGATAAATCTGATATATAAACTCGCATAGTTTTTCTTTCTTACTAGCTTGAGCTAACTACTTGTGATTGAATGATTTTTCTATCATGCAAGATAAAGCTCACGCATCCGAAAACACAGGTCGCCGCGACACAGTAGACGCGGCGCAATTCACAGATGTTTCACAAGTCTGCTGGATACGTGTCGGTGCACTTGGCGACTTGCTTGTTGCGCTTGCGGCGCTCGAAGAAACACTTCTTAAATTTCCGAATGCACACGTGTGGGTGATGGGCCCGTCGCTCTGGTTGCAAATTTTAAAACCCGCACTTTGGCCACGCATTAACGGTATCCTCGTTGTTGGAAACAATAATACCGTCACGCTTTATAAACCCGAATGGGAGCGGTGGGAAAAGGCGTCGACACCGCAAAAACTTTCGGTGTTTTTTAAAAAGTGTCAGGCAACGGTCAATCATCGCGTCGAATCGTATCGCTATGCTTTGGGTCCTTTCTTTGCGCGTGTGCGCTACCGATTTGGCACATGTCCTCCATTAATGAAATGGCTGTACACGCATTGGTCACCATGGCTCGGCAAAGACCCCATCGTTCACGAGCGCGATCGCCACTTGCTTTTACTCGAAGCGCCACGCACGCAAATTTTTAAATTTGAGCCGACACAAAAAAATCGCGATCTTTTAAAATGGAATCAAACGGGAGTTTTAAAAACTAAGCCCAACAAGTATCTGGTTGTTCACCCCAAGCAAAACCCAAAAACATTGGCTTATAAATGGCGAGACAAATCCTTGCCGCAAATTTTAGAACCTAACCCGGCATTGCTTTCAACGTTAAAACTAGAGAATAAAAAATATTGGGTCGTGAATCCGACTTCGAGTCGTTGGGAAAAAGCCTGGGCTCAAGAAAAATTTCGAGATTGGTGCGCAGAGATTTTACCTTTAGCCCAATCTAAAGGCCGAGAGGTGATTGTTGTTGGCTCGGCGAACGAAACCGAGTGGCTCGAATTTGTTGCAGATAAAAAATTTCGCGTGATTCAACCTGCAAACATTGAAGCGCTCACAAATCTCATCGCGTGCGCGGAACTTGTCGTGACGAATACAAGCTCCGTTCAATTTATTGCGGCTACAACTAAAACTCCAACGCTAGTTTTAATGGGCCGAACGTTTCCCGCGCGCTGGGGCCCGCTCGGCAAACGCGACCATTTTATCGCGGGCCGCGTCCCCTCAGATTTTCGCGGCGGTATCTTTCAAGAAGATTTCGCCGGCTACGACTCCATCTCCGTCCTCGAACTCAAAGACGAATTCCAAAAATTCCTCCAATCCCTCTAGGTACAGAGCCGACCTTTTAGAAGATGAGGCCGGCGGTGAGTCCGAGAAGGTTGGATGTGGACGCTGGGCGGTTATAGGAAACGTTGGTCGCAAGTGAAACTGAGTCTGAGGCCTCGAGATTCCAATATTGGTAGTAGGCTTGAAAAAACGCGCTCATGTTTTCTGATAAGACGAGTAAATCTTGCGCTGACACTCTAAGGCCGTAACCATTAGAGATTTTATTTGTGACATCGGGGAGCGCCGCATCTACGTGACTCAAGCGACTTTCAACACTACCGAAGTTTAAATAATCATATTCGGCTGCGAGTATGATCATGTTCTTTTCTGACAGATCTTTTCGAAACTCTAATCCCGCAACGGTATAAAGACGAGTGTGTGTGCGCCCGTATCCGCCCTCGGTTTGAACTTTGTTTTGCCAAGAGGCGCCTGCGAACCCTAAGAAAGGGCGAAAACTGCCGACGGGTTCGTCTATAGCATAAGAGGCTAGAAATTTTAGTGAGCCAAGCGCATCGTTCGAGCGAGCCGTCACATTTTCGCCGCGTGTGGTTTGGCCTTTAAAATCTGTGGGGCCCGCTAAATATTCAAGCTCTGCGGATACAAGCAACGGGTCCCGGTAAAAGCGAAACGAGGATTTTGCAATAAATCCTTGAAGGCTTCCGGTTTGTGAGGGACGGTCGTTTTCATATGTATCGAAATATCCATGCAGCGCTCCGATTTGAAAAAACTTATCGTCGTGAAAGCGCGAGGTCTTAGCAACTACAGGAGCCGATGTTTGGGACTCTGAATTTGTAGGTTCGTCTGCGAAAGCAGAAAAAGTCAGCAATAGCGTTAATATAAAATATTTTAAGCTCATCGGATTAAATCCTTTCCAAAGTCGACCTCAAGAATTTTTGCCGGCACTATTTTTTGTACGCGGTCCAAAGAGTCATATAAAGACTCATATTCAATAAAATTTCCGTTGGCACATTTGGCTTTTCGCTCAATCGTCGTATCGAGAACTTTGCTATAGAAAGCTAAAATTGTACGGTCGCCCTCCTCTTGAATATGCCAATCGGTGCAGTTGCTCTGAGAATCTCGGTGCCAACATAAAAGATATTTGTAATGAATGGTGTTTGCACCTTTTTCGAGACGGAGTGTGCCTGTGCGATTAAATCCCGAGACATAAAGTTTTTGTTTAACGGCGTCGCCTTCAAAAAGAGAGTCGCTAATGTTGGTTGTCGTACTGCCATTATTGAGATTTTGAAATTCGCCGCGATCAATTTTAATATTCGCAACCGAAAGCAAACTCACGGCCTTTTGATTGCCCTCATATTCGACGTTTTCAGTTCGTATAACGTTGTTATTACAATCTAAATATTTTTGTTGGCGAACTTGTACAATAGTTTCAGCCACGATGGTGCAGTCATAGCCGTTGCAGCGCTTAGGGCCCATGTCTTGTGGGCCACCACAGCCCAAACCCGACAGAACCAGTAGCGAAAGAAAAAACAATGTTTTTTTCATATTTCACTCCTATATGGGCGAAACGTAGTTCAACTTCTTATAAGAACGAAAGCAGAAATATTTAAAATTGAAATTAATAAAATGGTTGTGGGTTTTCTGCCGCGACTCGAGAGCACGAAACAAACTCTTAACGAGGCCGATTCGATTCTAATGGGAGTTGTGCGAAAAAAACACCACACGACTAATGTTAAAACAGCCGCGTGGTAACACGCCTCGGAACGAAACTTTGAGTTACATCTAAAGCTTTTCTAGAAAAATATTAAAAACGGCTAAAGGGTGAGGGTAGAGCGGAGGGTTTTTTAATTCTGCGATCACTTGTTTTTGGTCATTCAAAGACAAACGCTGTAAAATTTTATCTTCCTCATTCAGGGCTTCACCGGCAAAGTACATCTGCGTAATGAGATCAACGTAGCCTTTACACGACACTTTATAGTGGATGTGCGGAGGTCGTATCCAATCATCGGCGGCGGGATATGCGCCCGGAACGATCGTGCGAAAACTATAAAACCCATCCGCTGTTGTGATCGACTTTCCCCAATATTGAAAATTAGGATCAAGCTCGGCGGTGTTTGTATCCGAAGGATGATTGTAGCGTCCCGAATGGCAAGCCTGCCAAATTTCTACGAGTGCCCCTCTTACAGGTTTGCAAAACTGATCTTGCACGTGACCTTCGATTAAAATCACGCGACCTTTCGGCGGTGCCATAGCGCCTTTGAATTCTATCAAGTCGGCATCCGTATCGACTTGATTTATAACGGGATAAAAAGGCCCTTCGGTTTGTGGTGGCGTATTCTGCACTTCACACGCCACTTGCGCGCGCACGAGTTGAGGCAAAACCAAAATAGACGCAGCCGAAAGCAAACTGTTTTTCAAAAGATGACGGCGATTCATATTACGGCCCAACTTTGTAAGTAAATTGGCGCGCGATTTTTACAGAGACGTGACCTAAGCCAATTCCGCCTGTATCACCCTCAGTGTCGATGCGATCATAAAGAACTTGTCCGGAAACATCTTTTGCCGCTGTGACTTTAAGCAATTCAATGTTGGATTGACTCGTACCTTGGGTGAGCACCAAAACCTGTCGCAAAGCATTTTGTTGAGATCTTTGTAGCGCAAGATCACTCATGTCGTCCCAAGTATTGGCAAAAACCCCTGGGTTGGGTCGACCGAGACTTAAACTGAGGCGGGCCACATTCACCGCGTTTGCCGGTGGATGAACGACGTTCAATTTTAATAAAGAATCTTGAAGGGCTGCCAAATTCTGCAAGTTATCTAACCGAAAACGAACAGTCGTTGACGATGTCCAGCTATGATTCTCATCGCAAACAATGACGGATTGATTGTTCACGTAAATAATTTTCTGTGCCTGGGCGTTTGCGCCCGGAGAAACCTGCAACTGCTCTGGGATATTCGCTTTAAATTTATCAAGCGCGATGAGGGCTTGATCGGTGAGGTCATCGGCAGACTTTCGCGCCGCCAGAGCTGAAGTATGACACTCTGACTGAATTTGAATGTCTATATTGATAAATTCTGCGGCCTTCGTGGCGGTGCCTTCGCCGATAATTTCAAACTTACCGGCCCAGGCCGAACTGGCCACGCTTACAATAAGTACTCCTAATAAACGCTTCATATGGTAACTCCTTTTTTTGAGAATGATCTCTCGCTCCCAGAGTTAGGCCGTTTTTCATCATAAATATAATGAAAGAAATGATCATATATGATAACTAGAATTAATGATTAATCAGTCCGATCTAAAATACTTTTTAGAGGTTTCACAAACGCTGCATTTAACTCGCGCGGCCGAGCGATTGGGCCTTACGCAACCGGCATTATCGCATGGACTTAAACGCATCGAAGCCGAACTCGGAACACAATTATTTATTCGCTCCAAAAAAGGAATGCAGCTAACGGCCTCAGGTTTAAGACTTAAGCAATCTGCTCACGAGTTGATTCAAAAATGGGAAGAAATCAAAGCGGTCAACCTCGCCGAACGTGACGAGGCCAAGGGTGTGATTCGATTGGGTTGTCACTCGGCCGTGGCGCAATATACGTTGCCCAAAGCTTTAAGCGAATTTTTAAAAGAAAACTCGTTCGTTGAGGTTCAGCTCACACATGGATTGTCGAGACACATGACCGAGCAGGTGGTGAGTCAGTCGTTAGATGTGGCCATCGCGGTTAATCCTATCCCTAATCCCGACTTAATTATTAAAGAGCTTTGCAAAGACGAAGTGTGTTTGTGGCGTTCAAAACACAATCGCAACGACGATGTTTTAATCTTAGAGCCCAATCTTTTGCAAACCCAAGACATCTTAAGAAAACTGAGAAAATCCAAAATCCATTTTAAACGCGTGATGGAGTCATCAAGCCTTGAGGTGATCGCCAGTCTCGTCGCTCAAGGCGTCGGCTGTGGCATCTTACCCGAGCGCGTATTACAAACCTACGAAAAATCCAAATACGAAAAAGTTGAGGGCTCCCCTCGCTTTATCGACAGCATCTGCCTCATCTACAAAAAAGAATTCCGCCAAACCAAACGCGGTCAATTGTTTCTCGAGCAACTGCAAAGTTTGAAATCAATTTAGTTTGTTCATGCGTTGGTTAATTTATAAGGGTCAGCGCTTGATCGATGCGAAGTTTGCCGCGGGGAGAATTGTGGCTCGATAGATTTTCTAGCGAATTTAAAAGTGCGGCTTTGATTTCGGCGGCGGTGGCGCTTGGTTTTTTACTCCACAAAAGTGCGGCGGCTCCTGTGACAAAAGGCGCGGCCATGCTTGTACCGCTCATTGTATCGTAAAGCGAATGCGGGACCGTGCTCTCGATATCGACGCCCGGCGCGAGAAGATCCACGAGTGAACCGTAATTTGAAAACGAAGCCATGTAGCCTGTTGGATCAAGCGCAGCCACCGTGATTTGATTTTTCAAGTGAAATGCGGCGGGATACTCAGGTGAGTACGATAGATTTTGTCCACTGTTGCCGGCGGCCACAATGACTAATACCTCAGATGTTTCTAAGGCGGTCATCGATTTTTGAAGTGATTTTGAGCACGCGCTTCCGCCCCAACTTGCGTTAATAATTTTAGCTCCGCGAGAAGCCGCATATTGAATGGCTAAAATAGCATCGCTCGTTGTGCCGCCAACATTACCCTGATTATCGATGACGCCTAAAAATGAAGACGTAATCAATTTGGCTTCGGGTGCGATACCTTGAGTGCTACCGGTGGCGTGTTCCGCAAGGATCACTCCCGCAACGTGAGTTCCGTGCGAAGCTTCATCGGCTAAAAGAACCGGAGAGTTTTCAAAAAAATTCCAACCGTAAATATCGTCGACAAAACCATTTTTGTCGTCGTCGACACCGCGCACGCCGTTGAGTTCGGCTAAGTTTGGATCAAGTTGGTTTTTCAATTGTTTGTGAGTGATATCAATGCCCGTATCAACCACGGCCACTTTTATTCCGCTACCCTTAATATTTTTTGTCCAAGCATCTTCAGCATGAATACGCGTGGCGCCCCAATTGGCCGCCGGAGGTGTCGCCGCAGGTGTGATGTCGATATTTCGCGGACGAATCATATAATCAGGCTCTGCAAACGAAACATGATCTTTGTTTTTTTCTAAAAATCCCGCGATAAATTCTTTTTCAGATACGGCATGTTCAACCGTGCGAGAGCCGTCCTTCCAATTGACAATGTATTGACCTTTGACTTCAGAATCTTCACAAGCAGTCGAAGTGCTCTTGGTAAAATTTTCGACCTGTTCGTTTTTTGCACAAGCAGACAAAATTACGAGAAAGGTAAACAGAGTGGCTTTTTTTAAAACTTCCATGTGACGTGTCCCCGTGACCAATCCTGGTCAGTAAAGGTGTGACAACGTCTCGGTATGAAGCAGCTAACAAGAAAGTCCGGCGCCGTATTATGACGACTTTGAACATAAGAACTAGACTTTGGTTTGAGGGGTTAAAAAATCAGGAGCTTAAAGTCTTTTCAAAAGACTTGTTTTCTCTTTACGGGCGGCTTTTAAAATACGGTCTTCATCGAGCAAAGTATGCTCGCCGTTTTTTACGACAAGTTGACCGTTTACAATGACATCGGTCACATCGCGACCGGTACAGGAATAAACAAGGGCAGAGTAAGGATCCGTTACCGTGTAAACGCTTGGATGAGAGCGATCGACAATCGTAACATCGGCCAACTTTCCGATCTCTAAGCTTCCGAGTTCACTTTCTTTTCCTAAAACTCGAGCGCCTCCGAGGGTGGCAAGTTCAAAAGCCACGGTAGCAGGTAAAGCTGTCGGACCATACTTAGGTTTTTGAATAAGTGCGCACAACCGTGCTTCGATAAACGGATCCATCGTGTTGTTACATGGAGCCCCATCGCAACCTAATCCCATTTTTAAATGTCGTTGATGGTACATGTGGATGGGCGCAATTCCGCTGGCCAACTTAAGATTGGACGACGGGCAGTGGACCAAAGGTGCCCCGGAGTCCAACATCATTTGCAGCTCTTTTTCTGACATATGCACACCGTGAACAATCACCGTGCGCGGGTTTAACATATTTAATTTTGCAAAATATTCGATGTTCCCTAGACCAGTAAGTTTTCGAATCAGATCGAGTTCTTCTAAACTTTCAGACGCATGGGTGTGGACTAAGAGCTGATGTTCTTTTTGTAGGACTGAGCACTCCAGCAAAATTTCTTCAGTGCAACTGACGGCAAATCTTGGGCAAAGCGCGTAGTTGATCAATTGAGAGCGCGCATGCCACTCCGAAATCAGATCTCCGGTTTCGAGTAAGGCGTCTTCGGTGTTTTCAAACAGTGGGCCTGAGCGCTCTTTGGCATCCATCAAACATTTGCCGCCCCAATAGCGCATGCCTGAAGATTCCACGGCTTCGAGCATTTCGTGCGTGTGGTGAACCGTTCCCATATCCAAAATCGAGGTTGTCCCGAGCTTGTGCATTTCGAGAATGCCGAGTTGCGCGCTCGCGACTAAAGATTTTTTGGTGTGCGCATGCTCCATGGGCCAGATTTTTTTACCTAGCCACTCGAGTAGCGAAAGATCGTCGGCATCACCTCGAAATAATATTTGGCACAGATGCACGTGTGCTTGGATAAGACCTGGGACAACAAACTTATCTGTTGCATCAATGGTACGAGTGGGCTTTTTTGTCGGCGTAATTTTTTTAGCAATGCGAGAAATCTTTGTTCCTTCAATTAAAAGATCGCCTTGAATGACGTCACGCTTGGCATTCATCGTGACGATCAGGCCGTTTTTAATTAGGAGGCTCATGCCAGTCTCGGAATTAAATCTGTAAGTAAAGCCACGAATTTTTTTTCTACCATTTTGCCAGTTTCGGTCACTTCAGAGTGTGAAAGTGCGAGCCCGGTCATTCCGGCAGCAAGATTTGTGATGCAACTAATGCCGCCGACTTCAATACCCATGTGGCGAGCGGCGATCGCTTCAGGCACTGTGCTCATACCAACGGCATCACCACCGATACGACGAATGTATTCGACTTCTGAAGGTGTTTCGTAAGTTGGGCCGCTGAGTCCGCAATAAACTCCGACCTGAAAGTTTTCGTTTATCGCCTTAAAGGACTGCATCATTTTTTCGCGAATATCTTTTGAGTATAAATCGGTCATATCTGGAAAGCGTGGACCGAGCTCTGTTATGTTTTTTCCGATCAGAGGGTTTGCGCCCATAATATTAATGTGATCTTTGATAATCATAAGATCACCCGGAGTCATTCCTTGGACTAATCCGCCCGCCGCATTTGTTAAAATTAATTTTTTTACACCTAAAAAACCGAGCATACGAATCGGCAAAACAACTTGCTCCATCGAATGACCTTCATAATAATGAACGCGTCCTTGTAAAACGGCGCAAGGAGTTCCCCCCACATGTCCAATTAAAAGATTTCCGCCGTGACCTTCAACCGTTGGTTTTGCAAAGTTTGGAATTTGATCAAACGGAATTGAAACTTCAACTTGAACCTGCGCCGCAAAAGCGCCCAAGCCAGATCCCAGCACCAAACCAACAGTCGGTTTAATTTTTGTTTTGCTTAATACAAACTGTGCGGCCTCAATAATTTTTTGATAAGGAGTCATTCTAAAACCATGCTATTCGCAAGAGATTTAAGCAATAACTTTTAAAACGAGAGGTGAAGTTTTTGGTTTTGTTGCACCAAAAGTTAAGCTTTTTAAATAACGAGATTCAGCCGCATTAAAATCACTGCCCAGCGAGCCGTGCAAAATCGCGAGAGGTTCGCCTTTTTTTACCGGATCGCCGATTTTTTTTAAACATTCAATGCCCGCAACAAAATTAATAATGTCAGACGACTTAATACGGCCCGCGCCTAAAATGAGCGACGCGTATCCGATACCTTCGGTATCCATCGTGGTGACGAATCCCGGGCTCGGACTTAAAATTGTGTGGTGGGCAGGCGCTTTTGGCAGATTTTGTAAATTGCCCCCTTGCGCGCGACAAATGGCTTCGAATCTTTCATAGGCAAGGCCCGATTCTAAAAAAGATTGTGCGAGCATAATGCCGTCTTCAAAAGAAGACTCTAATCCGCCAAGCCAAAGCATCGCGCCGGCTAAAAATACGCTGAGCTCTTCGCAATCTTTATACAAGTGCGCGTTTTCATCTTGTTTTAAAATAGAAACACACTCTTCGATTTCGAGAGCGTTGCCAATCATGCGCCCTAAGGGCTGTTCCATATTTGTAAGAAACGCAACGACAGTTTTGCCTCCGCGTTCACCAATATCTTTGAGTTTGTGTGCAAGAGACTCTGCGTCTGCTTGTGTTTTCATAAATGCGCCCGAACCAAATTTTACGTCGAGAACAAGGCCGTTAATCCCTTCGGCCAATTTTTTTGACATAATACTTGCGCAGATTAACGGAATTGACTCCACCGTACCTGTGACATCTCGAAGCGCGTAGATTTTTTTATCGGCCGGGCAGATCTCTTTTGTTTGCCCAATTAATCCCAAACTGTGTGCACGTAATAATTTTCTAAACTCGGTGAGCGTTTGCCCCGTTACAAAACCAGGGATGCTTTCAAGTTTATCGAGAGTTCCACCCGTATGTCCAAGTCCGCGACCTGAAATCATCGGCACCACTAATCCTGCCGCCGCCACGATCGGGGCCAAAATCAAACTTGTTTTATCACCCACGCCACCCGTGGAATGTTTATCAACTTTAAATCCGATAAGATCTGAAAAATCTAAAACGTCTCCCGAGTGAAGCATGGTTTGAGTAAGAAAATGCGTTTCTTCGAGAGACATTCCCTTTAAAAGTATAGCCATTAAGAGTGCCGACATTTGATAATCGGGAAGCGAACCATCTGTGTATGCAGAAATAAAAAATTTAATTTCGTCTTCAGTCAGACTTTTGCCATCTCGCTTTTTTTTAATAATCTCAGCGGGAATAAATTTTGACATAGAGACGTTAATAAGTCCCCGTTGCTTTTTGACCGCTCACAATGGCGATACTTGAACTTGTGCCCAAGCGATTGGCACCGGCAGTAATCATGTTGATGGCGTCTTCGTACGAGCGCACTCCGCCGCTGGCTTTAACTCCCATTTCTGGTCCGACGACACGTCTCATAAGTTTAATATCTTCAACAGTGGCGCCGCCGCCACCAAAGCCGGTCGACGTTTTTACAAACGCGGCGCCGGCCGCTTTCGCAAGTGCGCACGAAATGACTTTTTCTTCTTCATTCAATTGGCTGGTTTCCAAAATTACTTTAACGGGGATCTCTCCGGCCGCATTTACGACCGCGAGCATATCGTTGAGAACAGTTTTGTAATCACGTTCTTTGGTGGCGCCGATATTGAGAACCATGTCGATTTCTTCGGCACCATTGCGAATGGCTTCGAGAGTTTCAAAAGCTTTTGCTTTAGGAGTTGCGGCGCCGAGTGGAAAGCCCACAACGGCAATGGCTTTAACTTTACTTCCACGCAAAAGCTCTGCGGCTAAACGAACGTTGCTCGAGTTTACACACACTGTTGCAAACCCATATTGTCGCGCTTCTTCGCAAAGTTTACGAATTTGCTCCGAAGTCGCATCGGGTTTCAAAAGAGTGTGATCAATATATCGCGCCAAATCTGAAGGTGCCGAGATTTTAATAGCAGGTGCGGACTTCGAAGGTTTTTCTGATCCTGGAAGTTCAGATTTAAGGCGACGGATGACCTCTTGCGCTACAATTGAAGCTAGTTCATCTAATTTTTTATTTGAAGAATCACTCATTCGTTATCAGACCTCTAAACTTTAGAAAACACTTGAAAATACACCTACAAGTCATACCATGTCAAAGAATGGTAACGAAGCATATTTATATTAGCGGAAAAGTACAAGGCGTTAGCTTTCGTTATCACACATACGAACGTGCGCATAAATTAAATATTAAAGGTTGGGTAAGAAATCTTGAAGATGGGCGAGTGGAGATTATTGCACATGCCCCTAACGATGCGTCTATGAATGAGCTCATCGCCTTTTTACAGGTTGGACCCGCAGCCGCAAAAGTTGAGAATGTTAAAATTGAAGACGTCTCGCGCAAAACAATAGACTTTGCCGACTTTTCAATTCGTCGCGACGGAGGACCTACGTGGCAAGATTAACGCGTCTTTTTGTTATTTACGCAGTGGTTTTATCCTTTAGTGTTTCAAGTTTTGCACAACAGCCAGAAGAAGAGTCCAAAAGTAAATTTGGTCCGCGACGACAACTCGCCACAATTATTTTTTGCGGTCTTGGCGGCGCGATTTTAGGTTTAAGCACGCTCAGTTTTTACGGTCGACCTCAAGATAAACTTTCGAACATTGCCGTTGGTTTTGCGATCGGAATTATTGGCGGAACTGTTTACGTCACTTATGGGGCAGCGACCAAACCAAAAGAATTTTACGGAGATCTTCCCGGCGAAAAAATGAACTCCGCACAGTCTATGATAGACGCGAAGACGCTCTCCGCGAACACTCCTGTTTTAGGATACACATTTAATTTTTAAGAAACTTTTTAAGAGCCGGTTTTTTTAATACCAGGCATAACTGGAGGTTGCATCGCGGGCGCCGGTTTTGCCGTAGTGTTGGGTGGAACTTTAGGAATGTTCGTGCCGGTCGTTGTATTTTGCGTTGCGACTCCCGGAATAATTTCGGCAATACCAGTTGGCGCGGCCGGATCTTTTTTTCCTAAGAAGGCGAAGGCATCATTTTTATTAACAATTCCCGCCTTCACTAAATCCATAACCGAAGTTTCAAACGTACACATTCCTTGCGCCTTACCCGTTTGCATACTCGAAGGAATTTGAAACGTTTTACCTTCGCGAATTAAATTTGAGACCGCAGGAGTATTAAGCAAAACCTCTAAAACGGCCACGCGTCCTTGACGATCGGCTTTTGGCAAAAGTGCTTGCGCCACCACGCCTCGCAAACTTTCAGATAACATCACACGAATTTGTGCCTGTTGTGCTTCTGGAAACACGTCGATGATACGATCTACAGTTTTGGGTGCGCTATTTGTGTGAAGTGTTCCAAACACAAGGTGACCCGTTTCAGCCGCAGTCATTGCGAGCGAAATGGTTTCGAGATCTCTCATCTCACCAACCAAAATAATATCTGGGTCTTCACGGAGCGCAGCTTTAAGTGCATTCGCAAATGACTTTGTATGCGATGAAACCTCACGTTGATTCACAAGAGATTTTTGATTTTGATGCACAAATTCGATGGGATCTTCTACCGTTACGATATGCGCTTTTTCATTTAAATTAATATGGTGAATAAGTGCTGCGAGAGTTGTGGACTTTCCTGAGCCTGTTGGGCCCGTCACAAGAACCATACCTTTATGTACTGCGATTAAATCTAACAGCGAAGATGGCATTCCAAGCTCTGCGATTGTTTTTATAGTTTCTGGAATGATACGAAATACGGCAGCAATTCCACGACGCTGCATAAAGACGTTGCAACGATATCTTCCGACAGATTCAATATGGTAGCTGCAATCAAGCTCCCAGTTTTCAACAAATCCACGTTTTTGTTTTTCAGTGAGAATCTCAAAAATCAAAGCTTGTGTTTCTTCGGCTGTTAGATCGCGGTGATTAAGTTTTACCATGTCACCATGAATACGCAGATAGGGCGGAGATCCACTTGTTAAGTGAAGATCTGATGCCTGCTCTTTCTTCATCAAAATTAATAACTCATCAAGCTTCGCCATTCAAACATCCTCTCTGCAGTTATTTTATCGGCAGAATGCGAGGCGCGGTTGACTCGACTAAAGAGCAAGAGTACTTCTGGCTCACGGGTTTCTGCAGTCTTTTGCAGGGCTTAAGTCTAGGAGAACGCGTTGGCTTCAGAGATTTTAATCAATGTTCGACCAAACGAAACTCGAGTTGCCGTTCTCGAAAATAAATTACTCGTCGATTTATTAATTGAACCCACACGTCGCAAAGGACTTGCGGGCTCTATTTTTCGTGGGCGTGTGCTGCGCGTGTTACCCGGAATGCAAGCCGCTTTTGTTGATATCGGACTTGAGCGCGCGGCTTTTTTGTACGTTGGTGATGTTCGCGAAGACGCCAGTGGCACCGATGCATTTTTTGTTGAAGACGAAGAAACCCATCAGAGTTTAGATAACGACACCGCGCCTAACGATGAGCCGTCAGAAGGGCAACCGGCTTCAAGCGCTTCAGGCTCAAGCCATCAAATGACGGGCCCACAAATTCAAGATCTTCTTAAAGAAGGTCAAATGATTCTCGTGCAAGTGGCAAAAGATCCCCTTGGAACAAAAGGCGCGCGAATCACGACGCATGTGTCTTTACCCGGGCGTTACGTTGTGTACATGCCAACCGTTACTCATCTCGGAATTTCTCGTCGAATTGAAAGTGAAAAAGAACGTGAACGTCTCCGCGAAATCGTAGAAAAATATCGTCCATCAAAAGGTGGCTTTATTGTACGAACCGCTTGCGAGGGCGCCAGCGAAGAAGAAATCAAAGCCGACATTCGCTATCTTTCGCTTTTATATCAAGAAATCTCACGTGGTTATGAAAAACGAAAAGGCGCGGGTCTTGTGCACAACGAACTCGATGTGGAGCTTCGTGCTTTACGAGATTTACTTAACGAAGATGTCGATCGTGTGGTGATCGATGATGCGCATGCGTTTCGTAAAATTTCAAAATTCGTTTCTCAATTTTTACCAAAACTAAAAAGCCGCGTTGAACATTACCAAAAAAACAGTCCGCTTTTTGATCAGTATGAAATTGACCTCGAAGTTTCACGCTCAATAGGTCGCAAAGTTTGGCTCAAATCGGGTGGCTACATTATTATCGATGAAGCCGAAGCCCTCGTGGTGGTCGACGTCAATACTGGCCGATTTGTTGGCAAAAAAGACCTCGAAGATACGATTTTAAAAACAAACCTTGAAGCCGTAAAAGAAATCGCCCACCAACTGCGAATTCGCAATTGCGGTGGGATCATCATCGTTGATTTTATCGATATGGAGAAAGAGACCAACAAAGAAAAAGTTCTTCAAACTCTTCGAGATGAACTCAAAAAAGACCGAGCAAAAACCAGTGTGTCGTCAATGTCAGCCCTCGGACTCGTTGAAATGACGCGCAAGCGAACGCGCCCCAGTCTGGTTCGGGTGATGTGTAACCCATGTTCGTATTGCGACGGCAAAGGCTACATTAAAAGCAAAGCCACTATTTCTAATGAAATCTTTAAAGAAATCGAACGCTTAGCCTCTTCCAAACAATTTGCCTCTACGGTCGTTCATTGCCATCCCGAGATCGCGGATTGGATCTACGACGAAGAAAGCGAAATGCTGGAATACCTAGAAAAAAAGCTATCGATTAGGGCCATATTCAAAGTTGAACCGAATTATCACATCGAGCAATACGAAATCTACAAAGGCTAAATTCCGCCAATATTCACCCATCTTTCAACGCTTCTCGCTCGGGAATACTCGCTGTGGAATTACCACAGCTCCGTTTCCCTCGCTCCGAGGCGTTGAAATCTGGGGGAATATTGGCGGAATTTACCTTTTACGTGAATTCTAGGGAGTGGGCGCCAATAGAAGGTCAGACTGTTCGCTTCGCGAATTCGATTGGTAAAAGAGCGCGGCGTTTCAAGAGGGTGGGTGTTGTCGTTGACATAAGTGGCGCCCCGTGGCACACAAGTGAATTCGTTTAATCAGGAGATTCAGATGTACGCAATTATCAAGACTGGCGGCAAGCAATACCGTGTTCAAGCTGGTGACACACTTAAAGTAGAAAAATTGGATAAAAAACTCGGATCGACATTCGATATTACCGACGTTTTATTTGTAGACGGAGTTTTTGGAGAGCCAACAGTAAAAGATGCGAAAGTATCTGTTGTTGTGACTCAACAAGCGAAAGATGCAAAAGTTCTCGTGTTTAAAAAGAAACGTCGTAAAGGATACCGCAAAACTCGCGGTCATCGCCAATTGTTCACGGAGCTTTTCATTTCAGGCATTACATCACCAAATGGTTCTGTAAAAGCTGAAACAAAAGCGGCCGTTATCGACCCAGCTAAAAAAGCCGAACGTGAAGCAGAGTTCAAAGCAAAAATGGATGCTTCTGGTGAAAAACCAAAGAAAAAAGAAGTTAAAAAGAAAGCAGCCCCTACTCCAAAAAAGAAAACAGCTAAGAAAGCACGTAGCGGAGCTAAAAAAACAGCAGGCAAAAAGAAAACGACAAAAAAAACATCGTAGGAGTAAGTCATGGCAAGTAAGAAGGCCGGCGGTAGTACCAAGAACGGAAGAGACAGTAATAGTCAGCGCTTAGGTGTAAAAGTTTTCGGAGGCGAAAGCATTCGCTCTGGTGGGATCATTGTTCGTCAGCGTGGAACAAAGTTTCACATCGGAAAGAACGTACGTCTTGGGCGAGACTTTACAATTTATTCAGTAATTGATGGAAAAGTTGCTTTTGAGAGACTTGATAAGCAACGTATGAAAGTTTCAGTTTATCCAAATACTGCAGAACAAGCTTCGTAATATCACGAATTGTTGAGCAGATTTAAAGGGAAGGGCGCTGAAGTTGAGGCGCCCTTTTTATTTATGAAGTTTATAGATGAGATTCAAATTACGATAAAATCCGGAAAAGGTGGCCCAGGGGCCAAAAGTTTTCGTCGCGAAAAATTTGTCCCACGAGGTGGGCCCGATGGCGGTGATGGCGGAAAAGGCGGCGACGTTATTTTCAGGGCGAATCCGCGATTGTTATCTCTATTAGATTTACGTACAAAAAGTATTTTCAAAGCCGATGATGGCGCTCCAGGTGGGCCCCAACATTCTTCGGGCCTAAATGGTGCGGACATGGTTTTAGATGTTCCGCCTGGAACAATCATTATGACTCAAAATGGTGAAGTTCTTGCGGACCTAACAGAACCAGGAGTCGAATTGGTTTTCTTAAAGGGTGGCCGCGGAGGCAAGGGTAATGCTTTTTTTAAAACGAGTGTGAACCAGGCCCCTACGCATTTTCAGCCAGGAGAAGCCGGTGAGTCTCGCGATATTCGCCTCGAGTTAAAACTTTTAGCCAACGTGGGTATTATTGGCTTTCCGAATGCGGGTAAATCTACTCTCATTTCAAGAATCTCCGCCGCGCGCCCCAAAATTGCTGATTATCCTTTTACAACGTTAGTTCCCAATTTAGGCGTTGTACGAATTGATTCTGAGCGCACACTCGTTGTTGCAGATATTCCGGGGCTTATTCCCGGCGCCCATAAAGGCGAGGGTTTAGGAATCAAATTTTTAAAGCACGTGGAGCGCACGAGCTGCTTTATTCATTTAATTGATGTTTCTGGCGTTTCGGGTCGAGATCCACTAGACGACTACCGCGCAATTAATGCAGAATTAAAAGAGTATGACAGCCTTTATAATGAAGAAGGGGAGACTCCGCTGAGCTTAAGAAAGCAAGTGGTCGTTCTAAATAAAATCGATTCTTTAGCCGACGCCGACCTTCACGACGTTGTCGCGCGATTTAAAAAACAAGGAATAGAAACACTGCAAACGTCCTCGGCGACCGGCCAAGGGATTCAAGAGTTACTCTACAAAATAGGAGAAATGGTTCTTGGACAAAACTGAACGCATTGGTATTTTTGGTGGAACATTTAATCCCCTTCATGTCGGCCATCTTAATAGTATGGTGACGGTTGCAAAAAAAGTAGGCCTACAAAAAATCGTGGCCGTGCCAACATTTCAAAATCCGATCAAAGAACCCATTGAAGGGCCCAGTGCCGAACAACGGCTCGAAATGGTTAAAGCGGGCGTTCAAGATTATGACGGACTTATTGTGGTCGATGGTCAAGAGGTCGCACGCGGCGGCGCGAGCTACACGGTTGAAACAATTAAAGCTTACGCCAAAAATTATCAGCCCGATGATTTATTTTTCATCGTTGGCGTCGATGTATTTTACAGCATGGATCAATGGAAAGACCTCGATAAAATTCTTTCGATGGTCAACTTAGTTGTAACCTCACGATCAGGAAATCAATTTCCGTTTACCGTAGAAGACTTTCCCTCACAAATTCGCGCCATGGTAGAAGACTTTGATAAAAAAGTGGCCTTCTTGTCTTCTGGCCGATTTATTCATTTTGTACGTCTTGAAGACATCGATGTTTCGGCCACCGAAGTTCGTAAAAAAATTCGCAATGGACAAAGCGTCGCGAAATACTTAACGGTTCCGGTCGAAGAGTTCATTAAAGAGCACGGTCTCTACAAACCACTCGATGTTCGTATCGCAGACTTTGAAGAGTTCACAAAATTTTGCGCCGGAATTTTGTACGACAAAAAAGGAATCAACATTCGCGGATTTGACGTTCGCGATATCGAAGCTCCTTCAGAATTTATGTTGATCGCATCGGGTACAAGTTCGCGGCACGCCTCATCCATGGGCGAAAACATTATTAAAGCCGTAAAAGAAAACTTTGGTGTTTTACCCTTAAACATCGAAGGGTTAAAAGAAGGCCGTTGGGTCGCGGTCGATTACGGCTCGTTAATGGTTCATATTTTTTATGACTACGTTCGTAACGAATATCGTCTCGAAGAACTATGGCGTCACGGTCGCGACCTCATGCTACGCGATCCCTCCTTGCCCACAACACCCCCAAAAGAGAACACCTAGTTTCTATTGAAGCCTTAAAGTTTCGTTAAAAGTTTGGCGGGCATTTCAGCCACCCATGAGTGTTTTTGATTAGCTTGATGGACAGGCTGTTCTTCGATCTGGTACTTGTACTACGAGGTAAAAAATGAAAAATCTAATTATAGTGATCTGTGCGTTGTTATTTGGATTTAATGCGTGGGCTATTAAGCTCACAAGAATAGAGAGAGAATCTAAAGTAAACAAAGTCGTCACAAAAAACTTCAATGAAATTAAAAATTGCTATGAAAAACGATTAGATGAAGGCCTTAAAGGAAAAGCTGAGGTCAATATTTCGTGGCAAATAGATGATAAAGGCCTTTCCAAAGATTTTAAGCGAAGTACCGTCAAACCTGGTGATGAGAAGCTCTACAAATGTCTCATCAAAAAAATTGGGATCTTCAAATTTGAAGCTGCGCCTGCCGGACAAAGCTTTGAGATTGAAGAGTACCCTTTTGTTATATCCTCTGAACAATAGCACTAGGGTCTGTTGAAAAAGGCCCATCTTCCTCATCAGCGCTGTCGTCAGTCACTCTGGCGTACAGTAAGTACACCGCCGCTCCCTCCTCGGCACATCTGAGGAATCTGAACCTTTTTGAACAGCCCTCATTTTACTGTCGTGGGTTCTTCAAAAGGCCCACTAGCTTTTAACTTAAGGGAAAAAATATCGAGCCAATCAGAAGATTGGCTCGCACTCGCGACAACACTTTAGCAGCTATCCCATGAGTGTTTTTGATTGATTTTTTGTTCAAAACCCGAAGGCCGAAAACGAATGAAATTTTTGGCATACACATTGAACACTGATTACTCAATAGTTGTAGGTCTCGAGTTTTCGGAATTTAGGAGGACGCGTGAAGCGCTTTAACAGCATAATGATTATTTTTTTGACAGTATTTGCTCTGAGTTCGTTCGCACAGACTTCTCGCTTTATTCAACCCACTATCTCGAGTCCACACTCAATTTCTGTTTTGACTTTTAATGCATGGGACGTTGAACTTCTCGGAGGGCTTGTTTCTCCTTCACGACATATTAGTGAGCGTTTTCAAATTATCCCAAACAAAATTGCGGAGATAGGTCCCGATATCATTGTTTTTCAAGAGGTATGGAGACAATCTAGGGCAGATCAATTAATAAAACGTTTCCAGCAGCTTGGGTATCCTTATTCCGTTTATCGAGCTGGGCCCGGAAATAGCATTTTAGGTTTTGGCAATGGTCTTCTTATTATCTCCGTTTACCCTTTAGATAAGCCTGAAGTTATAAGTTTTAAATCCCATACTCGAACGGATGAGAGCAAATTACTTGTTTACAAGGGCGCAATAAAGACGAAGGTCATTTTTTCTAACATCATTTCTATTGATCTTTATGCGGCTCATTTAGGAGCTTTTACAACCGTTGCAGCAAATGGTCAGACCCCGAATGCTAATAATCCACCCGACCATTTTATAAGCGCCCATATGAACGCAAAGGCCGACCAAGCTCAAGAACTTGCAGAGTTTATCGCTCGTACACGATCATCACCTAATATGCTTTTAGCAGCAGATCTCAATACTCATCCTTATCAGTTTATAAATGGTAAATATGACGAAGCAAAATACTCATTTGAATACGCGCTATTAACATGCAAAGAGCAAATCGTGGGCTGTGTAGGCTTAACGGATTCATATCTTACAGCTAACCCTGAAAAAGCATCGACAGGTTTCACCTTTGATACTGTTAAAAATATTTACGCGAAATCTAGTCCTTACTTCTCAGCCGAACCACCAGGCCGTATTGATTACATATTTTACTCTGGCCCAAATTTGCAATTAGCTCATTCGCAATTAACATTTAATAGTTCTTTGATAGACGCCGCTATCAAAACTGAGCAAGTTGGCAGATCTACCCCTCTAATGATGAGTGACCATTATGGTGTGCTTAGCATTTATAGAATAACCAACTAGAAAACATAAAAAGTATACATATCATATCGAGCCAATCGGAAGATTGCCTCGATATTTTTGGTCGAAGGCTTGCGCTTTTCAAGCCATTTCACGTGGCCACTCTAACAATGTAGCACTTCACCTATATGAAATGGTGACGTGCTAGAAGGTATCGAACTTTTGGCGAAAGAGTGAGGTTCATCAGAAATTAAATATGATACTTGGGCGGTCGACGCTGGACTCTAAGTGAAATTCGGATTTTACTAAGGGTTATGAATATTCGGTTGATTTCGGTTGCGAGTCATAAACAAGAGTGGTCGGATCTAGCGGCAGAAGTTTATTCTGAAAAAATAAATCATTATATTCCATTTAAAGAAACGATCTTAAAAAGTAAAAAGCTTGAAAGAGACGAAAGCGCAAAAAAAGTGGAGTTGGAATCTCAACAGATTTTGCAAAATATCCAGTCGAATGAATTTGTGATTCTGTGTGATGAAAAAGGCAAAACATTCAGTTCAATTGAGTTTAGTAAAAAACTTGTCACGACTTTTGAATCAGGTAAGCGCAGTGTCGTATTTATTATTGGCGGCGCGTTTGGGGTGAGTGCCGATTTGAAAAAACGCGCAGATCTTACGCTTTGTCTTTCGTCTATGACGATGAACCATTTAGTTGCTCGAATTCAACTTTTGGAGCAAATTTATAGAGGCATTATGATTTGGAAAGGCAAGCCCTACCATAACGAATAAAGGACCTTAATGAACAAACGTGCGCTCTTAATAATTTTAGATGGATTTGGACATTCTGAAGTCAAAGAACACAATGCCATTTATCAAGCGCATCCTAAAAACTGGGAAAGCTTTTTAAAAAAATATCCGCACTCTCTTTTAGAAACCTCAGGTACCGCTGTTGGATTGCCAGAAGGAATTATGGGAAACTCTGAGGTTGGTCATTTGAGTATTGGTTCGGGCCGAGTGATTCAGCAAGAGTTCACGCGCATTTCTGAGTTTTCAAAAACAAAAGGCTTCGAATCCTTACCTGATGTAAAGCGCGCGATGAGTGCAAAAGAAGGGCAGCTGCATTTTATCGGCCTGGTGTCAGATGGTGGCGTACATTCGGATTTGGATCATTTGTTTGGTCTTATCGATGCGGCTATTCGTGAAAAAGTAAAAACGAACGTCTGTATTCACGTTATAACGGACGGTCGCGATACGCCTCCGCAAAGTGGCGCAGGCTATATTAAAAAACTCGAGGCCAAAATTGCAGGTCATTCTAATTTTAAAATTGCGACAGTAATCGGACGTTTTTGGGCAATGGATCGTGATAAGCGATGGGATCGAGTTGAAAAAGCTTATCAAGCACTAACGCAATCTCAAACCCCGTGTTTTATTTCGGCGAGCGAAGCCATTAACGAAGCTTACCAAAAAACTGAAACCGATGAGTTTATTGAGCCTCGACAAACATGCAAGACCGGACGAATTGGCCCGAAAGACCACGTCATCTTTTTTAATTTCAGAGCAGATCGTGCGCGCGAGATTTCTGAAGCTTTTGCGCTTCCAACATTTAAAGAGTTTGCGACTCCGATAAAAGTTCAGGCGAAAAACTGGATTTGCTTTACGCAGTATCAAAAAGATTATCCTTTTCCGATTCTTTTTGAAAAACTGTATTACAAAAATCTCTTAGGCGAAGTCGTCGCCCGCAATGGTGGCAAACAACTTCGCGTCGCCGAAACCGAAAAATACGCGCACGTCACATATTTTTTTAACGGTGGCGAAGAGAAAGCTTTCGAAGGCGAAGATCGCGTTTTAGTTCCGTCTCCTCGAGATGTCGCAACATATGATTTAAAACCCGAGATGAGCGCGTTTGCCGTAAAAGATAAAGTTCTTGAAGGCCTAGACAAAGACTACGCGTTGATCGTCGTTAACTTTGCAAACGGTGATATGGTTGGCCACACCGGCATCGAACCCGCCGCTATAAAAGCCGTCGAGGCACTCGATAAATGCCTTGGCGAAATCATAGACAAAGCTTTAGCTAAAAACATCGACGTTTTGATCACCGCCGATCACGGAAACTGCGAAGAGATGATCAGCAGAGAAACCGGCCAACCGTTTACTCAACACACCACCAACCCTGTCCCGTTGGTTTGGATCAGCAAAAGTGCCGCCGGCAAAAAACTCAAAAATGGCCGCCTCGCCGACATTGCCCCAACGATTTTAAAAATCTTAGAGCTCGAACAACCCCAAGACATGACCGGCGCCATTTTACTCTAAAGGTGTAATTTAAAACTTTAATTAGGACGGACGATAGCGAACAAAACGGACTGATCGCCTGTTCTTTAAATCTATTTTTGAATTCGAGAAGACCTTGTGTTTGCACTCATTTTTTGGATCGGAGGATTCAAAAATGAAACGGTATTTTGATTTACTGAGATCGTGTGCGCACTGTGGGCAGATGTTTTGCGAAATTAATTTGATGTGCAAAAACTGTTGGAAGATTTTAGATCGCGAACAAAATAATGTGTCGAATTTTAGGCAGTGGAGTTACAAGTTGCCCACGTATTCTCTTTATACGTGGCGCGAGCAAAAATATTTAGAGAGTTTAATTTACGGATTAAAAGGCGGCGGCTTGGACGAGGCTTTTGAAAGGTTAGCGCTGCGATTTTTATCTTTGAAGTACTCACTATCGAATGAATCCTATCAGAAAACGATCATTGTTCCGGCCCCGGCGAGTTCTCCGGGTGCGCGCGATCATGCCTATGAGTGGTCGTTTCATCTTGCTCAAATCTTGGGGGGAGAATTCAAGACGCCTTTGTTAAGAGGTGAGGTTGTGCCCCAAAAGCAGCTCAGTCGCGAAGCGCGCCTTGAGAATAAAATGAGCCTTTCCAACAACTTAGACATGGCAAGAGTGGATAAAATCATTTTTGCCGATGATGTCATCACATCAGGAGGTACGGCATGGGCCGCTTTTGAGGCCTTAGGAAGGCCACAAAACTTCGAGATATGGACAATCGGTTGTCGTCCAAAGAAGGTTCTGGTATAACGCGTCGATATGTACAAGTTTCGAATTATTCCAATGATTTTGGCTATCTATCTTGCTGTGGCCTGCGCTGGCGGTGAACCAAAAGCCGATATTCTCGAGCTGCCGGTTATTGAAAAACCAGAACAGAAAAAAGAGAAACCGACAGCTAAAAAAGAGTCGCTCTTGACCGAAATCGAAATAAAATACACCGGCACTCCAGGTTTTACTTCGAAAGTTAAAAAAACACTAAAACTTAAATTACTAGATCAAACTCGTAAGCAGGAAGGCCGTCTCCTTATTAAAAAACCTGGGATGTTTCGTCTTGAACTTGAAGGCGAAGAAAAATCCTTAGCTTTAACGGATGGTCAAACTGTTTGGGTTGTGAGTTATCCAACGGATCCTGATTTTGATAATACCGTACGTGTTTTGCGCTCGCGAAATCCTAAAAAAGTTCAATCTCAAACGCTGCTTGCTTTTATTATGGGTCAGGGTGGTTTGCTTAAGCACTATAAAGTAAAATCGCAAAAAGAAAGCGAGGGCATAAAAACCTTCGAGCTTGAATCAAAAGATAAATCAGAAGACGTAAATAAAGTGACAATGGATGTGTCTGTTAAGAAAAAAGAAATCGTGTCTTTGCGTTATTCAGACAAACTTCAAAACCTTACGACTATTGAGTTTAGTGAAACACAGTTTGATCAAGAGCTACCGACAAAAGACTTTAAATACTCAGCACCTAAAGGTGCTGAAGTGACGGATATTTAAGGAAAAGTTATGGCGTCATTTGATATTGTTTCAAAAATTGACCTTCAAGAAGCCGACAATGCCGTTAATCAAGCGCGCAAAGAAGCGCTCTCACGTTATGATTTC
This sequence comes from Bdellovibrionales bacterium, assembly GCA_021731045.1. Lineage (GTDB taxonomy): Bacteria > Bdellovibrionota > Bdellovibrionia > Bdellovibrionales > JAKFYE01 > JAKFYE01. The sequence goes on from JAKFYE010000009.1 coordinate 53,012, forward strand.
AAGGGATCCAAGTTTGAAATTCAGTGGGATAAAAAAGAAATTGGATTGATTGCTTCAGATGATTATAAAATCAATGCTTTGAAGGACATTATGCAATCTAAAATGCATAAGCGCGGCATTGATATTACATCGTTAAAAATTGAAAAACCTGAGCCCATCGGCGGCATGTTACAGAAAATTAAAATTACTTTGGTTCAAGGTATCGACAAAGAAAACGCAAAAAAAGTTGTGAAAGCCATTAAAGACGCGAAAATAAAAGTAGAGGCTCAAATTCAGGACGAAACAGTGCGCGTGTCTTCGAAGAGTCGCGATGCACTCCAAGAGTGCATGTCGTTTTTAAGAGCTCAAAAATTTGATATTCCTCTCCAATTTGAAAACATGAGGTCGTAGTGGAAAAAGTAGTACAAAATAAAAAAGTTCACTTTGTTAGTCTTGGATGCCCAAAGAATCTTGTCGATAGCGAAATCATGCTCGGCAACATGCTTGAGGCTAAATATGACATTACCGACACGCCAGAAGACGCGGACACCATCGTGGTGAATACGTGTGGATTTATCGAAGCGTCTAAACAAGAGTCCATTCAAACGGTTCTTGATATGGCCGAACTTAAAAAAACCGGAAAGCTTAAAAAACTTGTGGTCGCAGGCTGTCTGACTCAACGTTATAAAGATGAGTTGGTTGAGGGGTTGCCTGAAGCCGATGTCTTTATTGGTTCGGGAGAATTCCAAAACATCACATCTATTTTAGAGAAGAACGAAAAAGACAGCACACAGAAAAAGTTTTTTAACCTCCCGACCTATCTTCAAAGCGAAACGACTCTTCGTAAAAACTCTCAGCCAAGTCATCGCGCGTATTTAAAAATTTCTGAAGGCTGTTTAAAACGTTGTGCCTTTTGCGCTATCCCTTTGATCAGAGGCAACCTTCAATCTCGCACCCTTGAGGGTGTGGTGAGCGAAGCGAAGCTCTTAGCCGCAAGTGGCGTTCAAGAGCTCATCATTATTTCTCATGATTTTACAGATTACGGGTGGGATTTACGTCGTAAAAACCCGGAAGCCAAAGAAAGTCCTTTCGAGTTGTTAAAGGCTTTGAGCGATATTAAGGAGCTTAAGTGGATACGATTGCTCTATCTATATCCAGATGGCATCACACCCGACGTCGTCCAACTGATAAAAGAGCGCGAAAACTTGGTGAAGTATTTTGATATGCCCCTCCAGCACGTAAATAACGAAATGCTTAAATCAATGAATCGCAAGATGACCCGCGAAGAAATCACATCGGTTTTGGCGAATATTCGTAAAGAAATACCTGAGGCCGTGATCCGTACTCAGTTTATTGTGGGTTTTCCGGGAGAGACCGAAGAGCAATTTGAAGAGCTCCTCGCATTTATTGAAGAGCAACGTTTTGATCGCGTAGGTTGTTTTATGTACTCTCCGGAAGAAAAAACCGCCGGTGGTCGCATGGAAAATCAAATTGATGAAGAGACCAAACAACGGCGTCACGACACACTCATGGCCCTTCAACAAGACATTAGCCGCGAAAAGCACGAGGCCTTTATTGGTAAGACAATTGAAGTTGTCGTTGAAGGTGTGAGCGACGAAACAGATCTGCTGCTTCAAGGCCGAAGCTCTCAACAAGCACCCGAGATTGATGGCGTTGTATACATCAACGATGGAACCGCAAAGGTGGGCGAATTTGTTAAAGTTCGTATCACCGAATCAATGGAATATGATTTAGTGGGTGAAATTGTTGAAACTGTGGACGCGACCGGAGAGAGTATTTTGGAAACAGTGAAAAGGACCAAAGACCAGCAGAAAGTTGCAAACTTGTTAAGCCCTTGATTACAGGTTTATTTTTGTTGACCCCAAACGTCATTAAAATGTAATAATTAAACATAACTATCAGCTAGGAGCTTCCGCGTGTTTCCAGGTCAAGTTGTGATTGTTTTTGTTTTATCTGCGCTTGTTCTTTTTGTAATGAACGTCATCGTATCTTAAAAAGAGTTAGTGTCGAAGATAATAGATATCAGGGTAATTGCGCCCAATCTCTCCGTCATCCATTCCATAACCAACAACAAAGCGATCTTCAATCGTACGGCCCGTGTAATCAGGTTTAATGTTGATCACTCGTCTTGCGGGTTTATCTAAGAGCGTGACAATTTTTAAAGACGCAGGTGCCGATGCTAAAAGCCGGTTGCGTAAGAAGTTTAAAGTTTTTCCCTCATCGATAATCTCTTCAATAATTAAAACGTGCTTTCCGCCAATTGAGACGCCAATATCTTTTACGATTTTAATCGCGGCTTCGTTAGACTCGTGAGAAAAGCTCGACATTTGTACAAAATCAATTTGTTGAGGTAGAGAAATTTGTCTCGAGAGATCTGAAATAAATAAAAAAGAACCTTTCAGTACGCCAATTAAAACAAGTTCTTGTCCGGCATAATCTTTTTCAATTTCGCTCGCAAGCTGTGCCACCATTTCGGCGATTTCGTCTTTGGTAATGTAAGAAACCATTTCATCTTTTAAGCGACTCATTATGCCCCCCAATTATCCCAGCTCTGTTTGGCCAGCCTCGTGTGCAACGCGAATATATTCTTTAACGTCATTATTGCCGGGATCTCTCATCAAAACGCGCTCCCATTCTTCTACCGCTTCAACAACACGATTAGAATGATAGAGAACAAGCCCCAATTTAATTTGGGCTGGTAAAAATGATGGATATTCGGCCACAAGATCACGCAAAATTTTAAGCGCGCGCTTAGGATCGCCCCCAAGCAAAAAAGATTCCGCAATTTTTAATAAAACCTCAGATCTCTTTGAGCTTAAATTGAGTGCTTTATAATATTGCTCTGTAGATTCGGTATAACGCTTGTATTGAAAATAAAGGTCGCCGAGTTCTAAATGTTTTTGCGCAAAACGCTCATTAAGATAAGGGTCTGAAATATTTCGAACGACGGCAAGCTCACGTTGTGCGGACTCAAAAATTTCTTTGCCTTCCTCATAACGACCAAGGTCATTGAGTATGATTGAAAGCCCTACGCTCGCGTCGGCGTAAGCGGGGTCAATCTCAAGTGCGCGCCGAAATGTTTTTATCGCTTTTTTAAATTGGCTGCGATCATAATAAATAGTCGCCAACATTTGAAAAATTTCAGGGTTTTTATTATCAATCAAAAGAAGTTGATTGAGCATGGGTTCGGCACGTTCATATTTACCAGCAACAAAGGCTTCGCGGGCCATTTGCAGAATTTCTAAGCTATCAATGTGCTCCATATTTCCTCAAAGCGTCTTCGCCTTTTTGAGATTCGCTAGTCCCAGAATAATTTTTTACGAGTTGTTGAAGATACTGTTCGCCTTTTCCGCGCTCACCGATTTCAAATGCACTAATGCCGGCACCTAAAAGTGCTTTTGGAGCGTACCCTTCAGACGTGAACTCTTTCAAAAGTTTTTCGTATCGGAGTAGAGCGCTGTCGTAGATGTCGCGAATGTAGTAAAATTGAGCAATATACAAAACTTTTTCAGCTTGCATCTTTCGGGCTTCAGCGCGTTTAGCTTTAGCCTCTTCAACAAACTCAGACTTGTCGTAACTTTTTAATACGTCATCAAACGCGACAATAGCTTTATCGGCTACGGTTAAGTCACGATCTACACTTGAAGGGAGTTGGTTAAAGTAACTCATGCCGAGACGATGAGTCACGTACGCGATTCGAGGATGTTTTGGATGTAAATCTTTAAAAAGTTGGTAGGCGTTTTGAGCATCAATCCAAGTTTCCCGCTTGAAATGAACATCGGCAATACGAAGTTCGGCTTCAACTGCAAACCGGCTATACGGAAATTTATTTTTTACTTCTGTGAACTTTTGAAGAGCTTCTTCATAGAGTTCATCTTTCTCGTATTCTTCACCAGCTTGAAAGCCGGCTTCGGCTGTATTGGTATCTTTGGTTGCAGATGAACAGGAGCTAATCAACACACAAATAGGGATTAAAAAAAGTAAAAATTTGGAATGACGGCTCATGCGGAGAGTCTAGGGGGACTCCTATAAATAGTCCATTTCTTATGCATAGCGAGCCTTGATTTATGTCAGGGCGCGACGATACTTTAAGTCCCTAAAAAAGGCCTATGTCTCTGATTTTTGAGTTATGAGTTGGGTATAAAGCGTAGTGAAAATCAATTTAAACGCGCTCGTAACGGGAATTGAGATAATCATTCCCGTTATGCCACCAACTTCGGCTCCGACCATTATGGCCATAACGACAATAACAGGGTGCAAATTTACGATTCGGGCTACAACCAATGGGATAATAAAAGCAATATCAATGATTTGTGCGATTAAATAAATACTCGTCACAAAAAGCACGGTCGCCGAGCCGTCTTTATCAATAACGGCGATCAACATAGCCGGTAAAGCCCCGATAATGGGACCAATATAAGGAATTAAATTTGTTATGGCGGCAAAAACAGCCAAAACCACGGCGTAAGGAAACGACATCAGCTCTAATCCGATAAGAACAACCAGTCCGACAATCATCGCTTCAACTAAACGCGCCCGAATAAAACCACCAATTTGGTCGTTAATCTTATGACTGAGTGCCAGAATCATTTCAAAAAGATTATTGGGGGCAAGAGACAGAAGTCCTCGTGTGAGCTGCCTTCCATCGCGAAGAAGAAAAAATCCGAAAAAAGGAGCCAACAATAAAACCGTAAAAAAATCCGTGGCTTTTTGCGGAAGTGTTTCGAGCGTACTCGTCATGTACTTCTGAATATAGGGGGTAGCCGTTTCGTAAATTCGAATTTTGTAAAAGGAGCCCAATTTATCGTTGAATGATTGTTCGAATAACGCCGTAATTCTTTCGACACCGCTTTTGTAGCGTGGCAATTCGTGTTGGATTTCTGCAAATTGATCGCCGATCAAAGGGGCGAGCAAATAACCCGCACTTAAACAAATTACAGTGATCGTACAAAAAACAAAGGCAATCGCATTGGACTTTAAAATGCCAATCCGCTCAAGATAATTCACTAAAGGCTTGAGAGTGTAGGCAATTAAAACCGCAAGCAAAAAAGAGATCAGAACGTTTTTTATAGCGCATAAAAATACGATGATAAAAAACAAGACGGACAAAAATGCAAAAAGCTTGAGTCGTCTTTCACGCCTAAGAATTACTAAGTTTGCCCTCATGGGATTTGTTACGCTCCTCTAATCCTTGAATGAGTTTCAATTCCGATTTTAATCGCGTGATTTTTTCGGTTGTATCCTTAAGGCGCTGACCTAAGACTTCAGCTAAACGAAAAACAACTTTGACCCCCGTACTTGGACTTCTATCTAAAAGTTCCATCAGATCGGGTTTAAAAAATCCTAAGAGAAGACATTCTTCTGCCGCGCGGGCTGTGGCGCTACGAAAACCAGTTTCTTCAACCAAAGAGAGCTCTCCGAAAAAATCATCCTTTTCTAAACGAGTGACAAAGACCTCTTTTTGGCTTTCGGCACTGTCAACGCGCGAAACATCCACATCGATCACAGCAATATCAACGCTGCCTTTTAAAATAATATACATACCTACGCCGACGTCTCCTTGAGAAAAAACAGCCTCACCGGCGCGATATTGACGAAGATGAATAATTTGTTTGATAAAATTTAGTTCTGACTTCGTGAGATTGCGAAAGAGAATATTATTGGCGAGCGCTTTTTGAATAGTTTGGGCGGAGTTGTCTTTTTTAAAAACATTTTCCCACAAGATTTTCATCGCGCGTGTCTCACTTGGTTATTTGAACAGAAGAAGAAGGCACCCAGCCAGATCTCCCTCCAGGATATGTAACCCTCAGCCAATCATTCTGGACATCATCTACTAAAACTTCAAGCCCCTCGTAGAGTTCGAACAAAGTTGCCTGTGCCGTATCGGGGCCAGCTCGTACTTCGAGAGTTTTTGGCAAAACGGTTGCTCGGGAAGTTGTAGTTTCGATCAGTTTAGCTCCCACTAAGAATGCGGTGAACGCAAAAGCGATGGCAAAAATAAAAAACTTAATTGGTAGAGTGGGCGTCGGCATTTCGCTTTCGAGCGCACTCTTTCGACGACCCAAATAATTGATTCCGATCCAACCGAGAGAGAAGAAGCAAAGAGCAAAAAGGAACAGCATTTGATTTAAGCTGACCCATTGCAGGTAAGAAGTCTGTAACGTTTCAAGTAACATAACTTGGTGCGGAAGCTCTTTATGTTCAAGTTTGCTAGTCGCAAAACTAATAGCATCTCGGGCATCGACTAAAGAAGGATCAAGAACTAGCGCCTTGCGCCAAAAAGCTAATGCTGGACCGACCTTGCCTAACTTGTACTCAGCTAAGCCTAGGTTGTATAGTAAGGAGGTGTTATTTGGTTGCTGTAGTAGTGCTTGCTGAAACTGATTTTCAGCGTCTTCAAATTTGCCGCCTTGATAGTTCTTTAATCCTTGTGAGAAGAGCTCATCAACAGAGGTTTGACTGTTTGAAGGATAGCTAAAAAAAAGAATTGCGAGCGTAAATATTTTTACAAACATACCTAATTAGTATGGAAACCGCAGAGCGCAGTTTAGTCAATTTAGAAAGGCAGATAAAAATGTTAGCCGGACACAGCATTACGGAATCAAAAGAAATTGAAAAACATATTAACGCAGCCGTCGAAGAAGTTCTTCGTCGCAATCGTGAAATTACAGGGCCTAGGCCTCCAGATCCCGAAATGGCGATAAAATTCAAAGAATTAACCGAACGTGTGGCGAAACTACGAGGCCGCGGCTTATTTTATCCTTACGTAGGAAGTGGTGCCGGAAACGGTGTGTATGTTGAGCTTGAAGATGGAAGCGTGAAGCTTGATCTTATTAACGGAATCGGAATTCACCTTATGGGCCATGCCCATCCCAACGTCATTCGAGCGGGCATTAAAGGTGCGCTGAGCGATATTGTGATGCAGGGAAATTTGCAATTGAACCAAGACCACATTCGGTTAACCGAGTTATTAGTAAAACACGCATCTAAAAACTCACGACTAAAACATTGCTGGCTTTCAACGTGCGGTACGATCGCAAATGAAAACGCACTTAAAATGGCGCGACAAAAAAACTCTGGACGTATGGTGCTTGCAATGGAAAACGCCTTTGCCGGTCGGTCAACGATGATGGCTGAGCTAACAGATAATCCTGCTTATAAAGAAGGTTTGCCTGAATATAATGAAGTCTTGCGCATTCCTTTTTACGACAAGAAAGATCCTAAAAGCAGCGAGAACGCTCTCGCAAAAATGAAAGAGCACTACGCGAAACATGAAAAGAAAATTTCAACTTTTGTATTTGAACCTATGCTGGGAGAAGGCGGCTACACCGTAGCGCCAAGAGAATACTTTTTGCCGATGTTAGAGTTTTGCAAAGAAAAACACATTGCGGTTTGGACAGACGAAGTGCAAACGTTCTGTCGTACGGGCGAGCTATTTGCCTTCGAAACATTAGGATTTGGCTCATATGTAGATCTTTGTACAATTGCAAAAACGGCACAAGTTGGCGCCACGTTATACACTGAAGAATACAATCCAAAACCAGGTTTAGTTGCCGGAACATTCTCAGGTTCAACGCCGTCACTCACAACAGGTTATGAGATTTTGCGAATGATTACAGAAGAAGGCTATCTTGGAGCTTCTGGAAAAATTCAAAGCATTCACAAAAAATTTATTGCGATGCTCAATGATTTAAACGAAAACGAGTGCAAAGGTTTGCTTCGCGATGCGGGCGGATTGGGCTTGATGATTGCGGTCACTCCACTTGATGGAACAAAAGATAAAGTAAATGCCCTTTTGCAAAAAATGTTTCAAAACGGATTGATGGCCTTTTCGTGCGGGAAGACGCCGGTGCGTTTGAGATTTTTAATTCCAGCCGTGACAACAGAAAAAGACATCGACGTTGTTAAAGAGTTGCTTAAAAAGTCGATTTTAGAAATGAAATAGAGGTTTTTAAATGAGTTTCTTGTTACGAAGTGTAGAAGAGCATGACTTAGACGATTTGATGTCTTTGACGGCGCAATTCTACGTCATGAATTTGCCACCCAAAAAGGAAATTATTAAAGAGAAAATCGCAAGAAGCTTGGCCTCTTTTAATGGCGAAATAAAAGACAAGAGTCACACAGAATACTTATTCGTGGCAGAAGACACCGAGAGCGGACGAGTGGTTGGAAGTTCGCTTATAATTGGCAAACACGGCACAAAAGAAAATCCGCATTCGTTTTTTAGAATTGAGCGCGAAGAAAAATTTAGTGAAGACTTAGGCGTTGGTTTTGTTCATCAAGTTTTAAAACTGCATCAAGACGTGAATGGACCAACCGAGATAGGTGGTTTGCTTGTGGAGTCTTCGTATCGCCGAAGACCTGAAAAAATTGGCCGTCAAATAAGTATGATTCGATTTGTTTATATGGCGATGTTTCTAAAAAAATTTGAAGCCAATATTTTGTGCGAGTTAACGCCGCCTTTGACAAGTGAAGGACGTAGCGAATTTTGGGAAGCCTTGGGCAGAAGATTTACCGGCCTCCCTTATCAAGAAGCCGACATTATAAGTCAAAATCATAAAGAATTTATCAAAAGCTTGTTTCCACAAACGCCCGTTTATCTTTCTTTGCTTTCGGCCGAAGCCAGATTGGTCGTGGGCCGAGTCGGTGAGGCCACTCGTCCTGCCCAATATTTATTGGAGCGTCTAGGCTTTCAGTATTTAAATGAAATTGACCCTTTTGATGGCGGCCCACACTACGGCGTCAAAATAAAAGATGTGCCGCTGATTCGTGACGGGTTAGAGTTCGAAGTTAAAGCTGGGGGCAAAGCAAAATACACGAATATTGGATTAGTTGGTCTTGTGCGTGAAGGAAAGTTTCGTGGATGTCAGACTCCCTACGAAGCCTCAGACAAAAAGCAAACGCGTTTACCGGAGGCCACCCTTGAAACTTTAGGAATTGCGGAAGGCGAAAAAGTTTTTATTTCGCCGGTGAACGATAAACGTTAAGAGTTGTTAGGAGAAGTCATGCAGTCCATTCATAAAATTTCATTTCTAGGCGACTACATAAACGGTGCGTTTACTCGTTCAAAAAAACCAGACGGATCTTGGCAAGGAAAAAGCCCGGCGGATTTAAAAGACGAGGTCATTGATATTGAATATAATTATGAGCATATTGATCGCGCATGTGAAGTTGCAAAGGAAGCCTATAAAACTTGGCGAAAACTCAGTTTTGAAACAAGAAAAAATTATTTGTTACGTCTTAAAGAAGTTTATGTGGCTCATAAAGAGCAAATGGCTCAAGTTATTTCTCGTGAAACCGGAAAGCCGCTTTGGGAAACTTTAGGCGAAGTCCAATCGATGATTGGAAAGATAGACGTCACACTCAATGATTCAATGAAACTTGTCGAAACCGTTCATGTTGCAAATGCGATCCCAGGAATTGATGGATATATTCGCCATCGCGCGCGCGGGGTCATGGCGGTGATAGGCCCGTTTAACTTTCCGGGACATTTACCTAACGGGCATATTATACCGGCACTTGCCTCCGGAAACACGGTGGTGTTCAAACCTTCAGAGTTGACGCCTGCCGTGGGACAACTCATGGCCCAGATGTTTGAAAAAGCCGACTTTCCAAAAGGCGTTTTCAATCTCGTGCATGGGATCGGCGAAACAGGGCGACGTTTAGTTGGTAACGATAACGTAGATGGTGTTCTCTTTACCGGTTCCTACGAAGTAGGACTTAAAATTAAACAAGATACGCTGAATCAATATTGGAAGCTGCTGGCCCTAGAAATGGGCGGAAAAAATGCCGCCATTGTTTGGGATGATGCAGATTTTGATAAAGCGATTTACGAGTGTCTGACGGGATCTTTTCACTCCACCGGTCAGAGATGTTCTTGTACAAGTCGAATTATTTTACACGAGTCGATCGCACAAAAATTTACCGACAGATTTTACCAATTAGCGAAAAAAATTAAAATCGGCCACTGGCAAGACAACCCCTTTATGGGCCCCCTTATAAACGCATCGGCTGTAGAAAAATTTGTTCGCTTTCAGGCGATTGCCAAACGTGAAGAGGCCGAAAGTTTAATGCGTGGTAAAGAGCTAGATATTGGGCGTCCAGGCTATTACGTCACGCCAAGTATTAATATCGTTAAAAAATACAGAAAAGATTCGGTTTATCAACAAAGCGAAATTTTTGGACCGAACGTTGCGATTTATACGACTAAAGATTTGGATGAAGCCATCGATATGGTCAATGGAACGAATTATGGTCTTTCGTTTTCGATCTTCAGCAAAAATAAAAAGAATTACGAAAAATGTTTAGAAGATGTTGAAGTCGGATGTCTTAATTGGAATCGTTCAACCGTAGGGGCGAGTTCTCGTCTACCTTTTGGTGGCGTTAAAAAATCGGGTAATGATCGACCTTCAGGTCATTATGCAATTAATTACTGTACGGTCCCTTTTTGTAATCTTGAAGATGAGGGACCTTTTGATGCGACAAAGATTGCGCCCGGATTGGATCTAAGCTCTTAATGAAAAAGCTTGTCGCAACTCTGGTGGTCATCTCGGGTTTGATGGTAGGACTTGCCGCGTACGCCTTTTTTTCATTTATTTCTAAGTCGGCATCTTCTGAAGACAAAAAAATTATTTTTATTGTTCAGCCGGGCACCTTTAATTTAATTGCACATCAATTAGAGCACATCGGTGTGATTAGCGATGCTCGTTTTTTCTCTTGGTACGCACGCCTATCTGGCAAAACAAGCTCGGTTAAAATTGGAGAATACGAACTCAACACAAATATGAAGCCTTCGCAGGTTCTCAACACTCTCGTATCGGGTAAAAGCATTGAGTATCCGGTTGTCTTTCAAGAGGGTTTGAATATGTACGAGATCGCAATGCTTTTAGAGTCTCGCGGTTTTGCAAATAAAGATGAATTTTTACGGTTGTGTAAAAACAAAGACTTTATTCGCGGACTTTTAGGAGAACCTCTTCCTTCGCTAGAAGGATATTTATTTCCGAACACGTATTTATTTACTAAGTACACGGGAGTAAAAGAAATTATTCGCGAGATGGTAAGACAGTTTTTGAGCGCGTACGCAGAAGTGACGGCCGGCACGATGCGCATGCCGATGAAGCGACACGAAGCTGTAACTTTGGCGAGTATTATTGAAAAAGAGACGGGTGCTGCTGAAGAACGCGGATTGGTGTCGTCTGTTTTTCATAATCGTTTGAGGCAAAAGATCATGCTTCAAACAGACCCAACAGTTTCGTACGGAATTTTTGATCTTACGGGAACGATGCCGTTGAATATTCGAAAATCCGATCTTCTTGCTCCCACAAAGTATAATACGTACACGTTTAAAGGATTGCCGTTTGGCCCCATTTCGAATCCTGGCAAACAGGCATTAGCTGCGGCATTCAATCCAGAAGATTCGGAATTTTTATTTTTTGTAAGTAAAAACGACGGCACCCACACGTTTACATCAACGTATCTCGATCACTCAAAAGCCGTCACAAAATTTCAATTAGATCGCAAGCAACGCGAAGGCAAATCCTGGCGAGATTTGTCGAAAAAAAACCAGATTAAAAAATAATTTATATATTAGCGTAATGGTATAAGTGAGTGCCGTTGTGGGGTCATAAAACCTCCTTTCAGGAGGGGACTAAAGCTTCGGGCCGCGTAACCGCGGCCCTTTTCTTTTCAAGTTCGAGGCCGGGGTTATAAGCGGCAGGCGTCCTTCAGAAGATTAAAGCCTCCGAGACTCGATATAGAATCTTACTGATACAAAAACATGGACAGGTTTTGATTTGTGACAACTTGTAAAGGTGTTTTGATACTTTCTGTTTGCTCATAGCAAACGCCCATCGAAGAGTTTGCTTACAGCAAATGCTTAAAGTCCAAATCTCACATTGGGACTGTCATTCCAGACGCCTTTAAATCTAAATTTAATTTTGATGTAAAAATGGGAGGCATTTGTGAAGCTTGATATCGTTAAAAATGATTCTGTCCAAAGTGGAATATTGAAAGTTTGGCACTTGTTAGAATGCGTATTATTTGTAGGAGTCATGGGCGTCATTGTCCAAATAAGCCAGCCGTGCCAAGCTGCAAATGGAATTTCAAAATCGACCGCTTATAGTCTTATTCTGCAACAATTTATGGGAACATTCGATAAAGAGGCCATTCGTCATCTTGAGATAAAAAAGATAGTTCAAAAGGTTAATTCTAAGATCGAAGTCACTTACTCTGTAATCGTAGAGGACCGCCGTGACGTGAGTTTTCCAGCACGCAACCACATGGAGGCTACGGCCGGATTCGTAAACCTGAACGGTACCTGGCATCTGCAGGGGCTAAATGATATGAAGCAATACTTAGAATTCTTGGTTGCGGAGTAATACTGTACGCGTACGTATTTAGTAACGGGTCAGACTCTAAATTAAACTTGTTAAAGCATTGTAGGAATTTAGAAAAAACGCTATGTTATTTCCGGTTTGGGGGGAGTAGATTTTGATATCGACTGATCAGCAGATAAAGATTCACGAATTACCAAAATACCAAGTTCTTTTGCAACAAGAGATGTTGGATCGTAAAAGAGTTAATTCAAATTATTCGGCTCGAGCAATGGCTCGAGACCTGAAGCTTTCCCCAGCTTTTTTAAGTCAGGTTTTAAGTGGTAAACGATTGCTGAGTGACGAAACAGCCCAAATAATTGCGCGGCGGCTTAATTGGACGGATGTTAAGCGTAAAGCTTTTGTAATGTTGGTACAAATCGTTCGTACAAAATCTCCAGAACTGAAAAGATCGCTAACTAATGAGTATGTGAAACTAAGTGTGCCGGTACGGCCGCGCACAGGTTTTCGGCGTCTAAAGTTAGATTCATTTAATTTAATTTCTGATTGGTACCATTATGCGATTTTAGAAATGACCGAACTGGTGCAATTTCAGCCAGATATTGGATGGATAGCGCGGGCACTGGGTTTGTCCGTTGAAAAAACTAAGACCGCTGTCGAACGACTCATTCGTGTTGGCTTGTTATCGCCAGAATTAAAAAGGTTAGAAGATGATTATCGTATTGGTGATATTCCCAGCAGAGCGATCCGCAACTTTCATCGTCAGATGCTTAAGTTAGCTGACCGAGCGCTAGAATCGCAAAGCGTAGAGCAGCGCGATTTTAGTGGTTGTACCATCGCGATCGACCCACGTAAGTTACCTGAAGTGCGCGAACTGACCCGAAACTTTCAAAAAGAACTAATTGAGCTGATGAAGGGTGGAGAGAAAACAGCGGTCTATCAAATGTCGATGCAACTTTTTCGCTTAGACAAAGTGGAGATGAAGAAGAGTGAAAAGTAGACTTGTTTACCTTATGGTTCTGCTCTTTGTGTCTTCTGCTGGTGCCGGAGGAATGGTTGGTAATGGTGGCGACTCAATTCTTCAGGAGTTCAGTTTGCGAGGACTTCAACTCGCAGCCTACTTCAAAGCCGAGCCAACTGTGGCGCAAACGTTTGGAATCGACCCAATAAAGTTTTTGGATATCGTCAAAAAAACTAAACTGGAAGGTCAAGATCATCTTTTTTTGCTCGCTCAAGAGGTTGATGCCATAAATTATCCCTCAGAATATAGAATTGAAGTGAGCCGTTCTCGATGGATTCAAACAACCTCTCGTACAGATGCCTATTTAATTCAGAGAAGAATTGCCTTACATGAATACCTTTGGGTTTATGGAATTAATGATGACAAATATATTATTTCAAACCCAATTATTGTCGAAATTGAAAAAGCAGTTGGGCAAACTCTAGATTCAGAAACCCAAAGATTATTCTTTCAAAGATTTTGCGACAAACTTAGTGCAAATGACTTTGTTGGTGCCGGGGAACTTTTATCATGGGGTTTAGATCTCAATCAAGACTGTCCCTCGTCACAAGCCTCCTATACACCGATGCAAATAATACTATTTTCATATATGCAGAAACCTGAGTCTAACCTTATCGAAACAGACCGTTTAAAATTAATTAAACGGATGCTTCAATTTGGTGCAAATCCGAACCAAGTTGGATTTTTTGAGCCTATTATTATTGATGTTTTATCGAACTCTCTAGAGTTCGCCAAACTTTTATTTGAGTTTGGTGCCGATCCAAATTTGCTGGATAATCAAGGCTTTAGTGTGTTTTCGCAAGCCGCGAATGTGACTGGGGGATTTAACATGCGAGAAAACTCATTTACGATGTTTTTCAACGCTGGCGGCGATGTAAACTTGTCTGCATCTAAATTTTATAATCGAAGTCCAGCGCGGGTGATTGTTTCTAAAGAGAATAATTCTGATGTTGTTGAAGCGTTGATTCAAACTGGCCAAGTGGACTGGTGTAACAGCGGGGATTCTGCTTGGATAACAAGAACAATTGATGTAGTTCGTCCAGAATACCAGTCTCTTCTCGATAAATATCAAATTGCTTGTGGACGCTTTGCGGTTGTTGCCGGAGAAGGAAATACCTGTCTTTTGGCTCAGGAAAATGGAAAGCAAAAATGTTTGAATCAAGGATTTCAAAAAGCTACTTTTGACCCCTATCCTGTGGAAGAACAATGCGGGGTTCGAGTCAATCCAGAGGGCAACGAAGAGTTTTGGGCCATGTTTCACTGCACCGACGAGTAATCAAAAATTTTCTATTCAAGATAAAATTATTTTTTGAGAGATTATGAAAATATAATCTTACTTCACAACGACGGTTTTATATACGACGATCGTTTTAAGAATTTGCGGGTTTTTGCAGGCGTCTATGAAGGTGCCGACTTGGTCTCGCATTAGAAGTGAAGGCCTTTTGGAGCCTTTAGTTTTAAAGACGATACGTGCGCGTGCGTGTTCAAAATAATATGATTTTTTATAATTTATAAAGGCACTGGCTTTTTGGCCTTCCGAAGTCAGACATTCACCTATATGGATAACATGCGAGCGCACTTGCGAAGGATCTTCGTTGTTACACGTTGAAATCACATCGAGAGCTTCACCCAGATTTGAAGTGGATTTTGAAATAGCAAAAATACAGCCATCAATTTCCTCTGAAACCGAATAGTCTTTGCTCTTTAAAAATTCATAAAATTCGAGAGTTCTTTCCCATAGGCAATTTCGGCGATCGGAGCCCATGCTTTTTTGACAATCTTCTACAGAAAATGCGAGCTGGTCGTTTTCTCCAACAGTCAGAGATTGGATATCGCTTACAAGTTTATAGTCGGAGTTTTGATCTCCAGGAGCATCAATTTTTTTTACTTTGTCATCATAGTTAGAAGATCCAGAGGGAGACGGCGCCACTTGAGCACAGTTTTGATAGAGAACCAAAACGCAGGATAAAAAGCTAATCAATGCTAACATTTTAAAACGCGACATGAGTCTCCTGTTCTATTTGATTCATTTCGGTACAATCGTCACTAGACTTTAGTCTTTCTTAAAAAGAAGACGGATTTTGTGCTTCGAAGCGATGTGACTCAGGATTGAACTTAAAAACGTTTAGATGCGCTATGAGCTGCGAATCAAATGAAGGCACCAAGAGTTCGAGTTGAGTATCGCTATCGATATCATCGATGGCGAGATTTGTGGCTTGGCCGTTAAACGTAAAGAAGGCGTCCTTATGTTTTGGTAGTTCGATACGGTCGACCAGGACTGACTCAGAATGAGACCCTTTTTTATACACTTCGACATAAATTCCATCAAGGGTGCGGATTTTTACAAAATTGAATTCGCCCTCAGAAGTACTAAAAATAGCTTTTGCCGTTGATAAGACAGAACGCTGTTCGGGTTTAAATATCGAACGTAAGGACGAGCGAACATCGGGATGAAAAACCATTACAAATGAAAGAGCAAAAATAACGACAGCGCTGAATCTGAAGATGATTTTAGATACGCGTTTCATAAACCCCCCGGTTTAATCACCATAAATACAAAGCAAGTGCCAGGGGTCTTATTTTGAGTCACAAAAAAGCCCCTAAAATCAAGCATTTGCGAATAGGGCAAAAATACGACTTGGATATAATACGGGGGTCTGTAAAAACAGTCGACACGGGTGTTAGGTCTCTACATCAAAGACGTAGTCGTAATATCTTGCGTGCGCACGTGCACGTGAGACAATATAAAGCATGTCGCTGTTACAACAAATGTTAAAACGGCTGTCCTTTCTAAAATCAATAAGACCTGCACGCGCTTCTATTTTACCTTCACATAAAATCAATTTTGAAATTTACTCGAAAGAGGCTCCCAAAACACTTGAGGTTCTGAATATCTCATTGTCTGGTATCGCGTTTCAGCGTGATCAAGAAAACTCATGGCAGGCTTTGGGAACAAAACTAACCGGGAGCCTTTCTATAAAAGGAGAGCGGTTTCGCACAACCGTTGAGGTTCGTCATGTCTCTTTTGACCGCATTGGGGCAAAGTTTATTTCAAAAGACTTTGCTTTAGATAAGGCAATTGAAAATTACCTTTTAAATGAGCTTAAACAAAAAAGGGTTAATCCTTCTTTTAAAAAAGAATTTTATGAGTTAATTGAAAGTCGAAAGTCCATTCGAAAATATAAAACAGATGCGGTCTCCAAAGAAGTTTTAGAAAGAGTGCTTTCCGCGGCGATGCACGCGCCATCAGGTAAGAACCGTCAAAACTGGCGATTCTTTGTGGTGCAAGGAACGAAGCGAGATGAGTATCTGGAGTATTCTAAGAAATCTTTTGTCGGAATAAAAGATGTTTTGCAAAAAAGATTGAAACCGTCGCTATACGAATTCACAGAACGCTTTTTTTATACTTTGGGTGGCGCCCCGGTTATTATTTTTTGTTACTCATTAAATGACCCCGAAGAACGTTATCATACCAGTATCGGCAGCGTTTATATGGCCGCAGAAAATATGATTTTAGCAGCTGTGTCTGAAGGATTAGGAACATGCTCGATGGGAGCGCCCTTAGAAATAAAAGACGATGTTGATAAGTTTTTGGGAATACAGAAAATCCAAATTCCAGAAGGATCTCAGCTCGAACTTTTATGTGCAGTTGTTATGGGCTGGCCAGATCACGAGCCACCCAAAGCCCCTCGCCAAACTGAAGGGCGTGTGACTTGGCTCTAAGTAGAGACGCTCTATCAAATTACGTTTAGAAAATGTGAAAACTTACCGATATATCATTATGAGACAGTATTTGCGGGTATCATTGGTTTTGATATTCTTTATGGTATTAGGCATTTATCATAACTGCTCCAAAGTTCAATTCAGTGAAAAAATAGATCTCGATTCCATTGATGGTCGAACTGGAGAATTACCTGATTACGCTTTTGCGCATGAACTCATCTGTGGCGGCGCTCGCGTACAGGGTAAATATCATCACGTAAGCCCCAATGAATGTACTATACCAGAAACAAGTGATCAAAGCTGCGATCGTTGGGGTTGCGCAATAGTGGTTAATGATAACGGCGATTCCGATTGTCCATCAGAAACCGATAGGGTTCCTATTAATCAAGGTTCTACACAATATTTTTTATGTTTAAGAAAAGTGATTACTGATGGGCCTGTTTCATCTGTTTGTGGTGGTGCTCGCAGTTCGGGTAAATTAGAGAAGTCGCCTGTAGAATGCACAAACCCACACACAACCGACAATAGTTGTAATCGATGGGGTTGTGCGATTCGACTTAATAGGGCTGGAACTTCGTCTTGTCCTGAAGGCACTCAGATCGTGAGAATTTCAGATGCGCCTACATATATCCTTTGTCTAGAGCCTGAATGAGAACCTGAATTTTTCTCCCGCGAGTACCTAGACGCTCTTGACGGTTTAGCGGTTCACATAAACTTGCTATTAGCGTAAAGAAATAATTTTAATTGGCCGATAGATCATTATGAGACACTTTTCACGAGTATCTTTGGTTTTGATATTCTTTCTTGGTTTAGCAATTTATCACAATTGTTCGAAAGTACAATTTAGTGAAGCGCCCATTAATAGTGAAGCGCCGGTCATTAACGATGCAGGACTAACAGGAGAGCTACCCGATTATGTTTTTGCCAAAGAACTTATCTGTGGTGGTGCGCGCTTTCAAGGTAAGTATCTTCATGTGAGTCCAAATGAATGTACTATGCCTCATACCAATGATCAGAGTTGTGATCGTTGGGGCTGCGCTCTTATGGTAAACGGCAATGGAGACGCTGATTGTCCCTCAAATACCGAAAAGCACGTGATGGAACAAGATAATCGCTACTTTCTATGTCTAAGAAAAGTCATTACCGATGGACCTGTGGCGTCTATTTGCGGCGGCACACGAATGAGCGGAAAAGGTGTGAATGGCGAAGACTGTACAAACCCTCCAACCAACGACAACAGTTGTAATCGATGGGGTTGTGCCATCCGTATCGACGCTGAGGGTACAGGTGCTTGCCCGAGCGGGACTCAAACCGTTAGAATTTCAGACGAACGAACCTATATGTTCTGTCTTCAATAAATATAATTTTCTAGATATTCAATAATTAAAAATATTAAATCACAACTCGAAATGCCTGTTATTTTAATAGCGTGATGGTCGAAATCAGTCGACCCGTGGGCCCACTGCGACGGTACGAATAATAGTTTATATCTTTAAATGTATCAGCGGGGTGAATCCAAATATTTGCGGGCTCAATGCCCTGAGAAAGAAGTTGGGATATTGCAATTTCAGTTAGATCCACTTGCTTTTTTTCCGTGTCACTCTTGTGTTCGTAAAGAACGTTCTCTTTTCCTGGATAAGCACTGACGAGTATTTCTGCCACATCATTATGAACTTCGAAAGAGTCTTTTTTAATATGAGGTCCGATCCAAACACGTACTTGAGTTTTATTTTTTGGATTCATTTCAAGTAACGTCTTCATAATTATACTATTAGCCACACCTCGCCAGCCCGCATGGCAAGCCGCAATCTGTTTTCCGGCAACGTCATGCATAAGTACTGGCAAACAATCAGCCGTATAAACTCCAAGGGCCACGTCAACTTCTTGAGTAAAAAATGCATCGGCGGAGGTTTCGCGTGTTGGTGTCTTTGCGTCTGTTTTTATAATTTTATCGCCGTGAACTTGCTTTAGAAATTTTAAAATTCGCTCTGGAAAAATTCTAGCATGTTCGTTTTCGGTAAATGTCTTGTTTCCGAAAAAAATAAAAACGGAGTCGTCATCAAAACGATCTCCAATAGGGCTTTTTCCAACATAGAGCGGGCGACAGTTCATAATAAACCTTTATGAAAAACCTAAAGCTGACACCAGAGGTTGTAGATCTTCTGGCCAAGGAGATTTAAACAATAAGACTTCTTGTGTTTTCGGATGTGTAAATCCAAGTTCACAAGCATGGAGGGCAAAGCGCTTCATGTTCATAATAATGTCTTTTGCATTTCCATTTTTTATATTTTTGGTTTTTGGTCCACCGCCGTACAACGTGTCGCCAACAATTGGGTGGCCACTTTCGGAAACATGGACACGTATTTGGTGCGTACGTCCAGTATCGAGTTTCAGCTCTAAAAGAGAAAATTCTTTATTAAAAGTTTTAATTTGTTTGTAGTGGGTAATCGCAATCTTTCCTTCTTTTTGAGTGGAGGCAAAGCGTTTGCGGTCGTGCGGATGTCGGGCCAATTTAGATTCAAACGTTCCTAAGTTTGCGGGATATAGTCCATAAGTAATGGCCCAATAGATTCTATGAGTCGATTTTTGTTTGAACTGTGCCGCTAAAGCATGATGGGCGTTGTCGTTTTTTGCGACGACAAGTAAACCACTCGTGTCGCGATCGATACGGTGTACAATTCCCGGTCGAGCCTCATTAAAACCCATAGCTAAATTTGTCGTGTAATTTAAGAGAGCGTTTACCAATGTATCCTGGGCATGACCTGCCGCCGGATGTACAACTAATCCCGCGGGTTTATTTACTACAATGACGTCGTCGTCCTCATAAACAATGTCTAATTTTAAATTAAGAGGCTCCAGTTTGGAAGGGGTCGGTGTAGTCGGAATTTTAACTATAATCACATCGCCTTGTTTTAAAAATAAAGAAGATTTTGGTGTCTTGCCGTTGACGGTGATGTGGCCGCTCTCGATTAGTTGTACGGCTCTTGTTCGAGAGCCAATTTTTTCTTTTGAACCTAGATAGCGATCAAGACGATGTCCGCCGCCATCAGGGGCGATCGTTATTTGTAATGTTTCAAAAAGTTCACTTATCACGGGAATCTTTGAAGAGCTTCATGTAAGAATCCGCAGTGAGTCTTTCATTAAGGCCCAGTAACCGTGCGACAGACATGATAAACCCTCGAACATATACGGGAGCGGGGAGAGCATGAAAATCATTTGTTTCAACTGAGATTAGATAAGGTCTTGAGATGCGTGAGGTTTCGCTGAGCTGATCAATAGAAATATTTTTATAGTGTCGAACTTTTTGAAGAAAAGTTCCGTCAAAAACAGTTTGATTTGCAATTTCGGTTTCAAAGGATTCATCAACATTGTAATGGCTAATAATGGTTTTACCATAACCTTTTCCAGGTACGCTCGAAGGTTCCGGTTCTTTTGCTTTTGTTGGTGATGAGGGTGAAGGTGTCTTAACTGGTTCCGTTGCGGGCAACATAAAATCAGGAAGATCTTCTGTTGCGGCGGCTGGCGTTTTTTGAATCGGCGTTGCGCTAGAAGGCTCTGCGCTCGGTGAATTTTTTGCGAGTGTTTTATCGTACTCTCTTCGTTTTGCGCTATTACTTAACACAGCATAGGCCTCATCAATTAACCGTAAAAGCTCTTGAGCTTCGCTTTCTGAAAAAACGCTGTAAAGAGCGGTACTTGCTGGAGAGTAAGTCGCCTTTGCCTTATAAAAAGCCTTTTGGATTTCTTCCGAGTTTGCATGCGGAGAAAGTTCGAGAATTTCATAAAAGCTTTGTTCGGAAAAGTGACCCATTTTTACATTTTATAGAGGCTTTTCCACGAATCAAGATCTTAAAAAGATATTAGGCAGTGTCCGGCAATTCAAAAATCGAGTTGACGCAACCTAAAGCGGAACTACGGTCTGTGCGTGATTCTCTGTTAGAGCCCGTGTGATTTTTAGAAATTGTGTCACAAGATGACAATAGGGATACTCAAGTATGACGGGTCGACGCTTACGCATCGCCTGCCACACCGCATTATCATAATCTAAGTAGCCTACATATTCGGTATTTACACCAAAATATTTTTGGCAAACGCTTTTCACCGAGTGTCCTATTTCAATATCTGAATTTGTACGGATTTGATTCACGATTAAGTTGAAATGCATTTTTGAAAGTTCCAATTTAAACGTTTTGCCGGCAATAGGATCAACTTTCGCTACGTAGTTGATTAAATCAAACGGAGTTCGGATTCCAAGGCGGTTTTTGTGATCCATCGCCTCGTCGACAATTTTTTTCATTCCCAAGTTGTCTTCAAGAATCTTTAGGCGACGATAAAATGCGGCCTTCACAAAACGATAGGCATTTTCGATACTCGTCGCTTCAGGCAAAACGCAAATAATGGATTGATCTGCCAATAGAAAGAAATCTAAGGTATTTTTGGTCGTACCGGCCCCTAGATCTAGCAAAATGTAATCCGTTGGCACCGACTTAATTGCTTGCATTAAAGATTCGCGACTAGAACCTTCAAGATTGGCAATGTTAAGGGAGTCATTTGCACCGCTGATAAAACCTAAATTACGAACTTCGGTGGGTGAAATTAGTTTTTCAAAAGTGGGCACTCGCCCCTCGATAAAATCGCTTAGACTATTTGTGGGTGCTGCAACCCCAAGACTCGTATGAAGATTTGCGCCTCCGAGATCTAAATCAATAATTGTTACGCTATGACCCATTCGTGCAAGAGAAATTCCTAAGCTTGAAGTGATCATGCTTTTGCCTACACCACCTTTACCTCCACCAAATGCCCAAATTTTTTTGTTTTTCAAAGGTGAACGTGTTTGAGGCTCTGACTGAGAATTGCGAGCTGGAAATAACTCCACAGCGGCATTAGATTGTGATTTATCAGCCAACGACATAACTCTCGCTTAGGTTAAAATTCAGGCAACGGTTTCAAGGTACCAGCCTTCAGTTTCTCCTCGGCTTCAGAACCTCGAATATAAAGAGCTGATATATCATTCCAGGACTTTGGTCGCAGCTGTTTTTGGCGATCTGCAAAAATCTGGACCATGGTAATCGCCGAAGGGCGATCATTAAGAAAGTTATGACGAATTAAACGTTTCGAAAAAGATTTTGAAAAATTTGCTGCAAAAAAATCAAACCCTTCTCCTACACAAACATGTTTTGAACGAATCAATTTTTCTAACTGTTCAACGGTAAGAGCCTGCGGTTTTATAGAAGTCTTCCATCCATGTTTAAGGGGCTGAAAGGTAGACGCGTAACACTGACTTTTATGAGCGTTGATGAGTGCGAGAACAGGAGTTTTCGTTGAATAATAGGGAACACCATATGCGAGAAGTTCTAAAGAGTTAAAAGCATAAATAGGTTTTTCAATCGCATACGAGAGTGTTTTAATTGTGTTGAGGCCCACGCGAATTCCAGTAAAACTGCCGGGACCAATATCAACCGCAAAAGCATCAAGTGCCTCTAAAGAAAGATCAGATTCTCTGAGTGCCTCTTCAATTGCTGGAACTATGAGTTCACCATGTGATTTTTGGCGCAACCAAGTTTTGCTGAAAACTAACGAACTTTTTTTATCGTCAATTTTAGCGAGGGCAATTGAACCCTGCGATGTTGAAGTTTCGAGAGCGAGTAAAAGCATCATCGTACCTACCAACAAAACGACGAGGTACGCAAACTAATTAAAGAGTCGCGAAACGTCGTTAAACAACGCTAGAACCATAAGGCTCATTAAAATAACAAGACCTATTTGCTGGGCAATTTCCATTTTTCGCATGCTGAGAGGTGCGCCTCGCAAAGCTTCAATTGTAAAAAACACGAGATGCCCGCCATCTAAAACCGGTACGGGCAAAAGGTTTAAAATGAAAAGGTTAATCGAGATAATTGCCATAATTTTCATAAACGGGCTTATTCCGATTTGAAAAGTTTTGCTGGCAAGCTGACCAATCATAATTGGGCCACCAATAGATTTAGCGGAAACTCGATTTTGCAAAAGACGCAAAAAACTCAAACACGTATTTTTAGTCCAAAGAATCGTATCACTAAACCCTTTTGATAGCGCTGCAGTGGGATTCAATATCTTTGAAACAAAAGTTAACGGCTGGGCGCTAGAAACTCCCGCCAATACACCCATTGCATAGACGGGAATCTCTTTTCCGGTCGGTTGCGGTTGAGAAATTTTTCGTGGCACAATTTCAAAGCTGAGAGGTTGGTTGTTTCTTAAAACTGAAACTTTAAGTGGCGGTTGAGACTCGGTGTACGCTTGTACGCGCTTCACTAAATCATTCCATTCAGAAATTTCACCATTTACCGAAACGATTTTATCGCCTTTCTGAATTCCGGCCGAGGCCGCCGCAGACTCTGGAACAAGGTCCGAAACATATAAGTCAGGGTAATCAAAACCTAAAGACATTAAAATTTGATGACCTTTTTGAATCAACAAATCATGTGAATATGTTGTCGTTTGATTAGATTTTGCTGCAAGTTCTTTGGCCGATTTAAGAGAAAGTGTGAGTGTTTGTTTTTCTGTTTTATCTTTTCCGATCACTCTTTCAATGACAACAGAGACTTCATCTTTTTCGCTGCTTGTGGCGATCGCACGTGCGAGATCAATCCACTTAGTTATCTCCGTGCTCTCAACCTTTGAGATGAGATCGCCCGTTTTTAAGCCAGATTTTGCGGCAAGCGAAGTATCAGAAGTAACAGCCACTTCAGAAGCTCGAAAATAAAAAGAAAGACCTTCGAGCTCCCCAATTTCAGATAGTGAGCTTAAAATATTTGGATTAGGGACTAAGTCGGTACGAGTTTGAATGTTCTCGGGTTGAGTTGCACCAGGTTTAAGCACAGATAATTGAATGGGTCCGCTACCATTTTTTTCGATGTAGTCTTTAAGTTCCGTCCAGTTCGTAACCGTTTGATTATTAACAGCCACGACGGTGTCTTCCGAACGCAAACCTGCAAGATAGGCGCGACTTGTTGGAGCAATATCACCCACTACAGGCCGAATAACCTCTTCGCCAACAAAAGCTATGAGAGTAAATAAAACGATTGCAAAGAAAAAATTCATCAAAGGGCCAGCGAGAACGATGCCGATTCTTTGGCCGACAGGTTTGTGCGTAAACGAATACTTGCGGCTTTCTGCAGGAATTTCAGCCGTGGGATCATCACCGTACATTTTTACGTATCCGCCAAAAGGAATAATTGAGAGGCAGTATTCCGTATCGCCTTTTTTGTATTTGAAAAACTTCTTTCCAAATCCGAGGCTAAAGACTTCCACGCGTACGCCGAAATATTTGGCGACTAAAAAATGCCCAAGCTCATGAACAAAAATCAAAAGCCCAAGCAAAATGATGAGTGGAATTAAAAACGACAAACCTTGACTGAGATAATAAGTAATAAGTTCCATTCGATAATTGTAAATGTCCTAACGACGAATCTCCACCCTAATTCAAAGTTTTCTGTTTCTTTTTTATAAAAACAGTATCGATGCTTGTAGATAGGCTGCGTTATTTCAAGGCTCACGTTTTATTTGTGCCACAGACATACCCAGACCTCAGGACAAAGCCAATTTTACGTAGCAATTTTGCAATTAACGCAGCTTATCTACATCCTGACGAAGAACTAGAAGAAAGTCGGAAAGTATATAGAGGCAAAATAGATAAAAGGCGCAGCAAAGAGAACGCCATCGATGCGATCAAGAATTCCGCCATGTCCAGGCATCAACGTGCCGGAGTCTTTTTTATTCGCAACTCGTTTAAGCAAAGATTCAAAAAAATCTCCAACTTGCGCCGCGGCTCCAGTCACAATAGCAAGAATGACGAGAGGTAAAACGGGAAGAGAATTAAAGAATAAAAATTTTGCAAGAATGACCGCAAAGACCGAGCCGAAGAGGCCACCGATAGAACCGGCCCATGTTTTATTTGGAGAAATTGAGGGAAGCATTTTTGTTCGACCCAAAGCTTTACCTATAAAATAAGCGAAAGAATCACCAAACAACACAATGCTCAGCAAAGTTAAAAACCAAAAATCACCAGAAGGTTGTCGAAAAAGTGCGACAATAAAAGCAGGAAGAATACCAACGTATAAAAGCCCTAACGCTGAAATCCCGATAAGATCGCGAATGTAAGTTAAACTTTGCGCATGACGATTATGAATGAGGAAAAAAGAAAAAAATGCGATCAAAACAAAACCGACTGGTAAACCAATCGCTTTGGGTGAAAGCAAAGCGGAAAGCGTAATAATAAAACAGCCCGAAACCAAAAGCGCCCGACTAAAAGAAACCTCGGGCTTATCGATCGTTAACTCCGCATATTCCATTTGCGCCTTGAGAGCGCAAGCTAAAATAATCGCGATAAGTCCGTTGTTTTCAAATAAATAATATAAACCAAAAAGTAAAATCAGGGCAAAAGCTGCGGAGATCAATCGAATGGCTGTGACTGATCGACTTTTGCTCATGTTTTTGCATC
The DNA here is from genome assembly GCA_021731045.1 of Bdellovibrionales bacterium. Classification (GTDB taxonomy): domain Bacteria; phylum Bdellovibrionota; class Bdellovibrionia; order Bdellovibrionales; family JAKFYE01; genus JAKFYE01. The sequence continues at coordinate 78,567 of JAKFYE010000009.1, forward strand.
GAGGGTAGTGGGTTCGCTGATATTTCCAAAACGACGTTGGCGAAGGCCAAACTCATTTAATGCCGCATCTAAATTTTGAGGTGTAAAGTCGGGCCAAAGAACCGGAGTCATATAGAATTCAGAGTAAGAGCTTTGCCAGGTTAAAAAATTTGAAAGGCGCTGTTCGCCACTCGTTCGAATTATTAAATCAGGGTCAGGTAGAAAGGACCCTTCGAGAGATTGGGCAAACGATTTCTCTGTAATGTCTTCAACTGAAATTTCGCCAGCTTTCACCCGTGCTGCGAGTTCTCGAGCCGCAGCCACAATTTCTTGGCGTCCACCATAATTTAGCGCAAACACTAACTGCATTCCGGTATTGTGTTCGGTGGCGACGAGTGTTTTTTCAACTTCATTGAGCACGGAATGTGGGAGCTTTGAAATATCACCGAGACAATGAAATCGAATGTTTTGGGCGATAAGTTTGGCGCGTTCTTTTTTTAAATGTCTTTCAAGTAAGCGCATTAAGAATAAAACTTCGGCCTGCGGACGCTTCCAGTTTTCTGTGCTAAAAGCATAGAGGGTGAGGTGCGAAATACCTTTCTGCACACAGTGGGTGATGATTTCTCTTGCGACGATCGCACCTTTGATATGTCCAAAAATACGTGGGCGCTTTCGCTTTTCAGCCCAGCGTCCGTTTCCGTCCATAATGATTGCAAGGTGACCGGGTAAGTTCAAAACAACCTACAGAGTCATGAGTTCTTTTTCTTTGTCAGTCCCGATTTTATCGACCTTCGCGATATAATCGTCTGTCATTTTTTGGACTTCATCTTGAAGACGTTTGCTTTGATCTTCAGGAATAGTTTTATCTTTTTTTACGCCTTCGTTGGCGTCTCGTCGAGCTAATCGAATCGCCACGCGACAGTCTTCAACCGCTTTTTTTACTTGTTTAACAAGGTCTTTACGTCGGTCTTCTGTTAACTCGGGCAACTTCAAGCGAATAACTTTTCCGTCATTCATAGGCGTCATTCCGAGATCACTTTTTACAATAGAGGATTCAACTTCCTTTAACAGTGAAACTTCCCATGGCGCGATTAAAAATGAGCGGGCATCAGGGCAGCTGACGGCGGCCACTTGGGTAAGAGGCGTTGGTGTTCCGTAATAATTGACGCGTACAATTTCTAACATTGAAACGTTGGCTTTACCTGTTCGGACTTTAGACAAATCTCGGGCTAAAGAATCGACCGCCTTATCCATCGCAGCTTTACTTGCAGTTTTAATTTGCTGAGACATGAAAACACCCCTCTTATTCTACTAAAGTACCAATGCTTTCACCAATCGCAGCTCGGCGGATATTGCCTTGCTTTTTCAAATTGAACGTCAGAATTGGTAAATTATTATCCATACATAAGCTAATGGCCGTAGAGTCCATCACTTCTAGTTTTTTATTTAAGACATCGATGTACGTTAGTTTTTCAAATTTAACGGCATCTTTAAATTTATTTGGATCTTTATCGTAAATACCATCGACCTTCGTGGCTTTAAAAATAACGTCGGCGCCAATTTCCATGGCTCGTAATGCGGCCGCAGTATCGGTTGTAAAGTAAGGATTGCCGGTTCCCGCACCAAAAATAACGAGACGCCCTTTTTCAAGGTGTCGCATCGCCCGACGTCGTATATAAGGTTCAGCAATTTCTGCCATTTCGATAGCACTTTGAACACGCGTAGAAACGTTCTCTTTCTCTAAGGCATCTTGGAGTGCGAGAGCATTAATACACGTCGCAAGCATACCCATATAGTCTGAGCTTGCCCGATCCATTCCTTGTGCAGAGGCGGCAATACCACGAAAAATATTTCCGCCACCAATCACGATACCAATTTGAATTCCAAGTTGAAAAACCTCAGCAACCTCTTTGGCAATCTGACCAATAGTCTCCGGAGAAATTCCGTACCCGGCATCTCCGGCGAGAGCTTCACCACTTAGTTTTAATAAAATACGTTGGTACTTCGATTTTCCCAAGGATTAGCCTTTTGTTGCCTGTGCAACTTCGTCTGCAAAATTAGATTCTTTTTTCTCGATACCTTCGCCAAGTTCAAATCGAACAAATCGACGAACTACGATGTTTTCACCAATGCTGGCGATAGTTTGATTCAAAAGATCGTTAACAGTGATATCCGGATTTTTAACAAACTTTTGATCAAGCAAACATTTTTCTGCTTTCCACTTAGAAATTTGTCCTGCGATAATTTTATCTAAGAACTCAGGTTTTTTGCCTTCTTCAAGAGCTTTAGATTTTAACACAGAGGTTTCGCGTTCGATGGCTTCTGAAGGGAGCTCTTCTTGGCGAACCACAAGCGGGGCCATGGCAGCAACGTGCATAGCAACGTCTTTCACGAATTCGCGGAATTTATCATTACGCGCGACAAAGTCGGTCTCAGAGTTAACTTCGATCAAAACGCCGACGCGCCCTTCGCCATGAATATAAGAAGACACGGCACCTTCAGCCGCAATACGGCCTGCTTTTTTAGCAGCGGCGCTAAGTCCTTTTTTTCTTAACCAATCAATGGCGGCATCAAAGTTACCCGAGGTTTCGTTGAGGGCTTTTTTACAGTCCATCATTCCCGCGCCGGTGCGTTCGCGAAGCTCTTTTACTGTTTCAGCTGTAATAGTCATACAAAAACTCCTTAAGAATTAGTGAGATTTTTAATGGAGAAGAGGAGGGCGTAAACCTACTCCTCTTGCTGGCTTATTCTTCCGTAGACTCCGGAGTAACCGTTGTCTCTTTGTTATCAAGTTCGAGTGCGATTTCTACGTCGTCCGCAGTTCCTGCCGCCACAAGTTTTCTTTTTGGCTTACGAGAAACAGATGGACCCGCTTCTTTCGGAGCAGCTGCTCGTGGAGCGGCTTTTTCTCTCGCATCGGATTCTTTGTCAGAACGTGAACGGGCTTTTTGTTCCCACTCCTTAGCACCTTCCATAAACGCATCTGTGATGAGGTTTGTGAATAGGGTGATTGAGCGAATCGCATCGTCGTTTCCAGGAATTGGAAAATCAATAATTTCAGGATCAGTGTTTGTGTCGGCAATCGCAATAACCGGAATGCCCAATCGTTTCGCTTCAAGAACCGCGATGTGTTCTTTTTTAAGATCGATCACAAACATCAATGTTGGGACTTCTTTCATCTCGCGGATACCTTCAAGGTATTCGTTCAATTTTGCGTAGTCTTTTTCCATCATAGAGCGTTCTTTCTTATTAAAGAAATTGAACTCTCCTTTATCTTTCATGATGTCGATTTTGCGAAGACGATCAATGCTCGCCTTAATCGTAGAAAAATTGGTAAGCGTGCCGCCCAACCATCTTTTTGTTACGTAGTATTGACCGCAGCGTTTTGCCGCTTCTTGAATTGGGTCAACTGCTTGTTTTTTTGTTCCGACGAAAATAATTTTCGCCCCTTCTGATGCTTGCTTTTTAACAAAAGCCGCTGCCGATTGAGCTGCGGTCACTGTTTTTTGCAAGTCGATGATATGAATTCCGCCACGTGCTCCGAACACGTAAGGTTTCATTTTCGGGTTCCACTTTTGGGTCTGGTGACCGAAGTGAACGCCCGCATCTAGCATTTCCTTCATTGTAATCTGCGCCATGTATCCTCCAAATTCTGGTTGGCCGCCTTTCCTGCATTGAGTTCCCAAAAACGGGAGCACCAGTGGAGTGCAAGAAAGTGAGTTTTTATTTTTGTTCTAATTTGAACAAGTCACTCTGTTTACCGCTATAGGTGACTATGGGCAACAGGATTTGCCAAAATTTCGGGACTGAGATGAGTCGATACGGCTTCGACTACCAAAGCGCTCTGACACAGAGAGCCAACATCGTTGGGTTGAGAATTTAAGTGGGCATTTGAGAGCCAAAAGTTCGTAAGGCCTGGCCAGCGGCTTTGGGCGTCGGATTTTAAATGAAGTTTTCCGTGGCTATGAGGGTGGAGGGTGATCTTCTCAAAAGCAACGTTCTCAAGGGCATGCGGAAAGGCCCGTTTGATTTGCCGTTTGATTTCACGAAGGGCGTTTGCCGAAAGCTCTTCATCCTCAAGATCAGTTGAAATAAAGGTCAGCCAATGGGAGCTTTGAATTTTACGGCCCTTCACTTCAACAGGACTATCAAACCCTCCGAGGCAGGGTAAACTGTCTTTCACGTTACCCAAAAGGACGAAAAGATTTTTTTGTTCGGTAACCGGCGTTGAGTGAACAATGTCCAACGCGACGGTATTCCAAATTGCGGTTCGATGTACACGCTGGATTTCTCGTTGCGTATACTCTTCGGTCGGAAGCAGAGAAAACAGCTCCAGAGGATTTTCAGCAAAAATAAAGGCAGAAGCTTCAATGTGGCGGCCATCATCAAGTTCGATGGCGCGAACGGTATTGCCTTCTAGTTCTACACGACGCAGAGATGTTCCAAAAATAATTTTACCTAAAAACTTTGTTTGTAGCTCTGAAAGCAATGATGAGGCCGACTCCGAATTTACAATGCGTGCATCTGAAAGATAATACGAAAACTCATCCGCGTAATCAGGAGCGGATTCGCCAAAGCCAACAAATGTTTGCAGCTGACCTTTGTGAAAAGTTTGCGGTGGCAGACTGTTTTTTTCGAATTGCAAATCTCTATTTAAGACGTGCTCGAGAAACTTTAAAGCCATTTCTGTTGAGGCGTTGTCGGGCCAATAACTAAACTGTTTTGATAAAGAGCCAAACTCGGTTGTCGTTGGATGGAGGGCGCCGCCCACGCGATCTGATTTTTCTATGATGGTTACATCAAAGCCTCTTGCCGACAAAGCTTGGGCGGTCGTTAAACCTTCAAGGGTGGCACCTATAATACAAATATCAGATTTCAGTGAAGCCATGAAAGAAGACTCTCAAACGTCTTCCGGGGTATGCAAGTCGAATTTCTGATTTAGCCACGGCGCGAGAGCGCGAAATATTTTTTTTAGCAATTTTTGAGTGCGAGGAGAACTGTCGACGAGTTCGGCGACAGGGGGTGAAAACAGATAATAGGATTTAATAAAAAATCGACCAGCTGCACTGTTTGCGAGCACTTGGTCGCGAAACGCACAGAGAGCGCGAACTTCAAAAACCTCAACGTTTTGGTAGGTGGCCGTGGCAATAAAACAGCCCCCACCTTTTTTATCGATTCGCTTAATGAAGTCTTTGATAACGGCTTGATTTTTTGCAGTGGGTTCGAATTGGCGCGCCTTCCTTCCAATCTCGCTAGAAATTGGAGAGAGGCGAAGAAAGCTAAGGAGTTTTTCAATGGATTTTTTCTGACGATCTCCGTAACGTGGAGTCGTATCGTAAATGCGCACCAAGTCCCAATAGACACTCGCGACGACCGAAATTTCTTTAGTGCGAGCGCTGTTTTTAAAATGTTCGGGTGTAAGTCCGCCAGCTTTCACGTCGTAAACGACCTCGAGTATTCGCAAATATTTTTCATATGCAACGGCCGCATCTGAATATGATTTCAGTGTCATTAATTTACGCCCATGCTTCAGAATATTCACGCGATTGCGCCACAAATTCATTTTATTTTGTTCGCGGGCGTTTTGCTCACGCATGAGTTTCGCGCCGCTCGAAACTAGAGAGGTAATTTGTTTAAAACAGTTTGCGCAGACTTCTGGTGGAATATTTTCAGAAGGGAGGGTTTCATCGATGCGAAGTCTTAGGCCGGGATCAATGCGTAAAAGAGGGCCCGCAGATTTACACCTTAAACATTGATTTGCTGATGTGCCTGACGTTTCCATTCTAAATTCGTATCGGTTTAAGCCTACAACATGTTGATGGGATCGATATCAATTATCATTCGTACACCCTTCGGCAACGACGCTTCTTGATCGACTAACGACCAGCCGATTTGGCTTAACGATAGTTTTTTAGGAGCTTTAATCAAAATTTGATAACGATATTTGTTTCGGAGACGAAAAATTGGAGCCTCAGAGGGGCCTAAAATATCTACTCCCTCACTCGCCTTTGATCGAGATACCCAGCCGGCGAGTTTGCTTGCCAGATCATCCGCAGCGCGCTCGGCCTTTTTTTTGTCGAGACTTTGAAGGCGAATCAACATCAAGCGGCCAAAAGGTGGGTATCCTAGCTCTTCACGATTAAGGAGTTCGGGCTCCGCAAAACTTTCGAAAGAATGTGTTTGGGCCGCCAGAATGCTCGGATGTTCTGGGTTAAATGTCTGGATAAAAACTTTTCCTTTTGTTAAATGTCGACCTGCACGCCCGCTCACTTGCGAGAGCAGTTGGAAACTTCTTTCGGCCGAACGAAAATCAGGAAAGTTTAAAGAAATATCGGCCAACAAAACTCCTACCAACGTGAGGTACGGAAAATCTAAGCCCTTAGCGATCATTTGTGTGCCGATCAAAATATCGGCCTCGCGTGATTCCACTTTACTAATAAACAGTTCAAGTTCTGCACGACTTTGAATTTCGTCGCGATCGGCTCGAATCGCACAAGCATCCGGAAACAGTTTTTTAATATCTTTTTCTACGAGTTCCGTTCCGAGTCCAATGGGTTTAAGTTCGGAATCTAAACACACGTTGCATATTTCGGAAAGGGTCTCTTGATAATCACAGTAATGGCAAACTAAGTGCGTACTAGCATGCAGAGTGAGTCCGATCGAACAGTTAGGACATTCTTTACGAGCGCCACACGCGGGACAGATAACAGATTGGGCTAGGCCGCGACGATTTATAAACAGTGCGGATTGCTCTTTTTTTTCAAGACGCAATTGAATTTCTTCAAGAAGTTGGGGGGTTGCCCAAAAGGATTTGGATTTAGACTCATCACCTTCTTTGGAGCGCAAATCTATAATTTCAACATCTGGCATTTCAACTTTAGAGGCTCGAGTGCCCATACGGTGCAAATGGTATTTACCGATTTTGGTGTTATGCCAAGTTTCGAGACTCGGGGTTGCTGAACCCAGAATAACAGGGCAATTCAAAACTTGCCCCATCATAACGCTCGCATCACGGGCGTTATAGCGTAGCTTTTCTTCCTGTTTGTAACTGGCTTCGTGCTCTTCGTCGACGACGATCAAACCTAAATTTTCAACGGGGCAAAACAGAGCCGAACGAGCTCCAATTAAAATGTCTTTTTTGCCCTCGATCATTTGCCACCATTGGTTGGTGCGCTCGCGATCGGTTAAGTGAGAATGTAAAACGGCAATGCGGTCTCCAAAACGTGAACTAAAACGTGAAACCAGTTGTGGCGTAAGAGAAATTTCGGGTACTAACACGAGGCCGCGCTTTCCCTCCCGCAAATTACGCTCGAGTAACTGAAGATAAACCTCTGTTTTGCCTGACCCGGTCACTCCAAATAAAAGGTGGGTTTGAAATCCCGAGAGGGCCTCGATGTCTTGGATACATTTTTTTTGATCAGTTGTTAGTATTTTGGGTTCGTCCGGAACAAAAATGGGTGGGTCGTCGGGAATTTTAGAAGTAGATTTACGGCCTTGTTTTTTAAGAGGAGGAAACGCCAACTCTAATACCAACCCGAGCGGAAAGACGTAATATTGAGATAGCTTTTCGGCCCAGGTTAAATACGCTTCACTTAGTTTTGGACGTTCAAAATGCACTTCGGTAATAGATTTAATTTTTTTTGGATCGAAATCTTTTGGAGGATCTCCTTCGCCCAAAACGATTCCTAAGGCGGCGCGCGCTCCGAGCGGAATCGTAACAGATGTGCCACGCGGAATGTTCAAGTCGCTCGAATACGTGAGCGGTTCTTTAATTGGGGCGTAGACGGCAACGCGAACATAGCCAGCACTCATGAGACTCCGATTATCTAAACCGCTGATAGAATTCTTTTATCTGAGGTAAGAGGGTAGAGTTGCCCCACTGCAAAGGTGTTGCAGAAAGAGAGCTTGTAGCAAACTGTTCGTCAACGGCCTTGGATTTTGGAAGGCTACTAGCTTTTACTAACCGAATTTCAACGGTGTTTGTACCCCAAGTCACGGTTCTAATTTTTGGAGCGATCAAATCATTTGAAAGTGTTTGATAGTTTGAAGCTTGCACTTCTGTTTGTGACGGAAAGCGAATTTTACGAATCGTATAGTTGTCTTGATCGACCCAGATTCCGGCTGCCGTTGATGGTTCTTTTGGATCAACGGTACTTGAAATAAGAATTGTGGGGTCGTCTCCGATACGCACCAATCTTAAGTAAGGATCGACCTCTGGTTTTATCAGTTTTAAATCTCTCGGACGAGGACGTAACCGTAATGGGTTTAGCGTTAACACTTTGGTTGACAGCAAAAAATCACTGAGCGCTTTCTCGGAGCGAACATTGAAAAAACGCTCAAGACTCTCTATTGATAATTTACGAGCTAAAAGCTTGTTGTCTTCGGAGAAATAAGCTTTGCCGTCATTAAAAATAAACGCGAGTGAAAGGGTGCCGGCTTTGGCTGTTAGGCGCATCGTCTCGCCATCGGCAATAGTCCAAAACTCACGAACGGCTAAAGTTTCACTTTCAGATTGAAAAATAACTTCTTGCTCGAAAGAGTAAAGCCCTTTGCCATGCGATTTTGCAATTCGAGACATGATGTACTCGCTGTTAGGAATATACGCGTTGGCACAAACACCCATTAATAAAACAAATAAGAAAGGCTTCACTTCCATCCCCTTGTTAATTCCTGCAAGTACGTTTTTAGGCGGGCCGATGTCTCTGGATGTTGAAGACCGATTTCAATGTTCGCCTGTAAAAATCCAAATTTGTCTCCGGCATCAAATCGTTTGGCTTGAAAGGTTGTGCCATAAAGTCGGCCCTCAGCCGCGAGCCCATTCATGCCATCGGTCAGTTGGATTTCGCCGTTTTTTCCGGGCTTCGTATTTTTTAAGTACGAAAATAATTGAGATTCAAAAACGTACCGGCCCGGAAGGGCCCATCGACTTGCGGCTTCTTTGACCGAAGGCTTCTCGGCTACATTATGAATTTTAAAAGTAGATCCGTTGGGGGACACTTTAACGATACCGTACTTTGAAACGTCCGACTCTGGCACTTCCATAATCGCAACGGTCGAAAAACCAGTTTTATCATAAGCCTGACAGAGCTCTTCGGTAACGCTGGGTCGTCCTAACATAATTTCGTCGCCCAGCAAAACCGCAAAAGGTTCGTCACCGATAACGGGGGCACCACAAAGTACGGCGTGACCTAATCCCAAGGCTTCTTTTTGACGAATACTAATGATGTTGGCCATGTTTTTAATTTTCGAAATTTTTTCGAGAAGATCGGTTTTACCGGACTTTGCTAACGTATCTTCGAGTTCATAGGAACGATCAAAAAAATCTTCAATGGCGGTTTTGCCCCTGCCGGCGACGATGACGATATCTTCAATGCCCGCAGCAATGGCCTCTTCGATAACATATAAAAGTAGGGGGCGGTCTACGAGTGGAAAAAGTTCTTTAGGAACGGTTTTAGTAGCGGGTAGAAATCGTGTGCCCAATCCTGCGGCTGGAATAATCGCTTTTTTAACCTTTTTCATGCTACCCAGAATGGCCTAAATTTGACCCCGTTGTCCATTGCTTTGACGTCACATCATAGAAGAACTCATTCTCAATGCCGGTTTTATTCACTTTGAGGTGGCATAAGAGTTGGATGAGAGCCCCCGAGAGGTATTTTATGATTTCACGCGGAACGTTGGCTCTTTTTGTTTTTTTATTAGCGTCGAATGTATTGGCAAGTCCATTATCCTTCCAAAAATGGAAGCTTCGTCGCGTAGCCGAAAAAACTTCAATCGTGGCCCAGATCCGACAAGATAAATCTTTGCCGACAGGTATCCATCAAAACAAATTGAATCAAGCGATGTTTAATCTACAAACAGAAAAAGATCTGACTCCAGAAGACTATTTTCATTTATATTTAGTTGAACAATTTAAGTCCAATCCCAGCAAGGCTCGCGATACGGCAAAGTCTCTTTCAAAAGAAGAGCTAGCGGATATCGTGGTTAGCTATATCAATGCCACCCAACAAATTCGTGAATTAGAAATTAACGCCAACCGTCTTCAAACGAGCCGGTAAATCTCCAACCACTAAAAGGTGGTTGCGACATACCTGCATAAGTACAACGAGCATAATCAAGATTATTATAAAAACCACTCGCGGGTCCTAAGCGGTTGATGTCGTCGACAGCTCTTTGGCAAACATCGGGTGTTTTTATTGTAGCGTCGGCTCGAGGGATCATAAGAGTGCAAGTGAACTCAACTTGTGCAACCCAACAGGTAATTCCGCGCATTCCGGTGACACACTCTGAAGGGCGACGCGAAGATTCAAACTCCTCACAGCCGAGTTGGGCACAAGCAAATTGAGCGTAACCAAAAAAGTCCGCATTCCCAATTTCGCAGGTACAAGTGGAAACGTTTGAACTGTCAGGATGGCAATTGGTACGTTTATAACCGTTCGCAAGCGCCAGGGCGGGTGCAATTATAAAAGCAAGTAAAACAAATAACTTAGACATTTGATGCTCCTCTAGTCTGTGGGGGGGAGCTAGCATTCAAATCACCTTAAGGTCAACCGTTCGGTACTAAAATTTAAAAGCTCTACTTGACAGACTCACTCATTATAACAATATTCACGCTGTTCGAAGAACGTGATGGATTTGTGCAGCTCATAAAGTGGCTGCAAATCATTGAAATTACATAACAAATAAAAAGGAGAAAGAGTCATGGCAGAAAAAATTGGTGTTCGCCCTCTTCACGATCGTTTGTTGGTCGCTCGTCTTCCAGAGGAAGAAAAAACAGCAGGTGGTTTGTTTATTCCAGATACTGCTAAAGAAAAACCACAACAAGGAAAAGTCATTGCCGTTGGTCAAGGCCGCGTCACTGAAGACGGAAAAGTTCTCGCGCTAGAAGTAAAGGCAGGGGACAAAGTTTTGTTCAGCAAATATTCAGGCACAGAGCTTAAGCTTGAGGGCAAAGAATATTTGATGATCAAAGAAGAAGACGTTCTCGGTGTTATTAATTAGTCGTGATCAATTAATTTAAAATTAAAGGGAGATTATACAAATGAGTAAAGAATTATTATTTCATGAAGATGCGCGTGCTTCTATTCTACGCGGAGTGAACGTTCTTGCGAACGCTGTGAAAGTAACTTTGGGACCAAAAGGTCGCAACGTTGTTATTGAAAAATCTTTTGGCGCACCACTTGTCACAAAAGACGGTGTGACAGTTGCTAAAGAAATCGAACTTGAAAACAAGTTTGAAAACATGGGCGCGCAGATGGTTAAAGAAGTTGCTTCTAAAACTAATGACGACGCAGGTGATGGAACAACAACGGCCACAGTTCTTGGACAAGCGATCTTCCGTGAAGGAGCTAAAATCGTAACTGCCGGTCACAATCCAATGGAAATCAAACGCGGAATCGATAAAGCGGTTGATATTGTAGTGGCAGAATTAAAAAAATTGGCAAAGCCAATCAAAGACAAAACTGAAATCGCTCAAGTTGGAACAATTTCAGCTAATAACGATACAACTCTTGGTGATTTGATTGCCGAAGCAATGGAAAAAGTAGGACGTGAAGGCGTTATTACGGTTGAAGAAAGCAAAACAGCTGAAACAGAATTAGCGGTTGTTGAAGGTATGCAATTTGATCGTGGATATCTTTCTCCATACTTCATTACAAATGCAGAAAGAATGGAAACCGTTCTTGAGAACGCATACGTTCTTATTTACGATAAAAAAATCAGCTCAATGAAAGACCTTATCGGAATTCTTGAGAGCGTGGCAAAACAAGGTCGCCCACTTTTGATTATTGCAGAAGACGTTGAAGGCGAAGCTTTGGCAACTCTAGTCGTCAACAAACTTCGCGGAACACTCCACGTAGCGGCAGTTAAAGCTCCTGGATTTGGTGATCGTCGCAAAGCAATGCTTGAAGACATCGCAATCTTAACTGGTGGAACAGTTATAAGCGAAGATCTCGGAAACAAACTCGAAACTGCGACAGCAACTGACCTAGGTCATGCTAAACGCATCGTGATCGATAAAGACAACACAACAATTATTGATGGCGCAGGCAAAAAAGCCGACATCAATGCACGTGTTGGTCAAATCAAAGCTCAAGTTGAAGAGACATCTTCTGATTACGACAAAGAAAAACTCAAAGAACGTTTGGCAAAACTTGTGGGCGGCGTTGCCGTTGTGCACGTAGGTGCTCCTAGTGAAGTTGAAATGAAAGAGAAAAAAGCTCGTGTTGAAGATGCATTGAATGCAACTCGTGCGGCGGTAGAAGAAGGTATCGTAGCCGGTGGTGGAACAGCTCTTGTGCGTGCGTCACTAGCTCTTGACGGAGTCAAGTTTAGCGACACCGAAAAATGGGGCGCAAATATTATTAAACGTGCTTGCGAAGAGCCTCTCCGTCAAATCGCTGGAAATGCGGGACTTGATGGTGCGATCGTTCTTCACACGGTTCTTGCTAACAAATCAACTAGCTTTGGCTACAACGCACTTGTTGATCAATATACTGACCTTGTTAAGGCCGGCGTAATTGATCCAGTTAAAGTTGTTCGTTGCGCTCTTCAAAATGCGGCTTCGGTTGCGTCTTTGATGCTCACAACTGAAACAATGATTGCAGAAGCTCCAAAGAAAGATGACGGCCCAACAGGTCGTGGTGGAATGCCAGGCGGCATGGGTGGCATGGACGGGATGATGTAATTCCTGTTCATATAAAATGAAACTGACAAAGGCGACGTCACAACGTCGCCTTTTTTATTTTGAGTTCATGAAGGGAATGGATTTTTGTATACTCAGCAAAAAAAATTAAACACTAAAATAAGAATTCAAGCCCACCAGAAAAAATAATTAGTCGTTGAGTCGAATTCAACCCACGCTCTGGACGAGTGCCATCACCACTAAAAGTTGTTGCGTAAGATTCAAATTCAAGTGCTCCTAGCGCGCGCAACTTTGGTGAGAGCTTGTAGGATCCATAAAGGGAAAAGCTATTCATCGTATTGGCGCTGCTCGCACCAGAGGATTGAGGAGACTCGGCTAATTGCTTAAGTAAAAAAAGTTCGAGAGAGGCTCCCGCAACATAGATTTCTTCTTTATCAATTGGAAACTCACCTTTGAGGCCGAGAACCAATCCGCTGTAGGTTGTCGAGGTTAGGCTCATGGGCGTACTCGCATCGACATTAGCCGAGTAGGTGGACCAACCAGAGTAAACTTGAATCTTTGGACCAAAAAAATCACCCTTCAATAAAAAGTTATAAGCGGCATATAGACTGTAGCGGTTAACCGAAACTGAAAGTGATTCAGGTTGTGCTCCGCCACGAGGATTTGGAATCGAAAAAATTCCCTGACGGACAGACGTTAACATATTTAATTCGGGAGTGATCCAGAGTTCTCCGTTGAGTTTTATAGACGGAAAGAGTGGACTCGCGGCAGTCATCGAGCCAACACTACCTTCATAGGTACTATTATAATTGTAAGATCCTAATCCTAAGGACAATCCTACTTTTCCAAAGGTCGGGGGCGCGGTGGGAATCCACTCTTGAGCGCCAGCTCCAAAACTAATTTTGTTGGCCTCATCGCTAGGATTAAGCCCTTCTTTTGTAGGTCCAACGAAGCTTTGGTTGTCATCGTAATTTACAAAATCGAGGCCTGTGAGTTTTGAATTTTTCTCAATAGCGCCCCGAGATTTTTCACTGACGACAACTCCAAAAGAAAGGGTCTCATCAACCTTCTCAATTTTAATTTTGCCAAGAACTTCTCGTTCGGAACTTATCAGAAAGTTAAACTTGGGATGCCGATTTGTTTTAATCAAAAGAATCGCGGTTACAACATTGTTCGGTGATACGCCATCGCGCTTACCAAGGTTAACCGTAACTCGATTATTTGAGCGGCTTAGAACAACGCCCGAGTAAGGAACTCGTTGTACAAGTTTATTATACAAAGAGGTCGTTTGCGCCAAAAGATCTTTCGTTTCAAACTGCGTATGATCTTTAAGAGTTTCTTGTAGAAAAAGTTTTCCATCAGAAATTAAGAATAAATCCATTACGATGGACACACCATTCGGACCGCGCGTAGCACGAACCGAAAACACAGCATCAGCTCCGCTTCCTGCTGCGACTTTTTTAGTTTGATCCGGACTGCTTTCTAAATCTTGAGGCGTTAGAATTTGACCGACAACATTAGTTTCTACGAAATCCCAGCGATGACTCTCCTTAATTAACTCGACAAGACGAGCTTCTATGGGACGCGCATATATTCCATCGATGTTATCCGTGACAGGGAGTACGCCGACTCGTCGAATGGTCAGGGATTTATCAATATCGCTCACATAACTAGCCGACTGATCAACGTTTTGTTGAGCAAGAAGAAATGGATAAAAGCCAATGTTTACAATGGCAAAAATAAGACCGGCGAAAAAGTTATAACGACGCATGCTTAAAGTCTGCCCCTTTAGTCCTAAATGGTCAATTTGACCTTCATTTTCTTAATTTTATTTCCGAGAAATACTTCATGAAGAGGATATTTTTTGTGCTCGTACTTTGTATGTTGGAATCGACTTTAGTCGAGTTTGTACATGCTCAGGGAGTGCCTTCGGCTATTTCTATCCTCCCAACTCAAACAACCGCGTCTGATCAAGTCGAATCGAATCGCTACGAAAAGCGAACAACTACGAAGCAGCCACGTCGTGTGCTCGAAGTTACAGAAAAACCAGAAGTGCCTAAACAACAGGTGCCGTCAAATCCCGAAGTTGTTCGCCCTTTAGAACAAGCAACAAGTTTGTCCAACATGGCGCCCGTACAAAAAGAAGATGACTCGCGCATAAGTTCCGTCGGAGATAATGTAAGAGATATTATTGTTGGCGGATCCAGCGATGATGTGGACCGCTACCGTTCCTATTTATCGCCAGACGATATTCGGCGCAACCGCGTCGAATTGGAACTTGCGCCGGCGTTTATTTATAATGAATCCAAAAGTGATTACTATTATCGCAATTATAATACGGCCACGCCAGGCGGACGTTTAGGTTTGAATGTTTGGTTTACTCCTTTCTTTGGGGTCGCCACTTCTTACGAAAAAACATTTTTAGGCACGATGAAGAAAGATGTCTCAGGAGCTTCGCAGACACCTTACATGGATCAGTGGCTTCAGATTGGTTTACGCTTTCGTCGTTTTGCTGGCTATTCTCCAACATCAACGAGTATAACTTTTGGAATTGATTATCATGATTATCAAAGAAAAGTGCCATTAGATGATTTAAGACATTCAAAGCTATCGACGGCTGGATTATTATTGTCGGCAGAGACACGTGTTCCGGCTTCGGAATCTGTGGCTTGGATTTTAGGTCTTGAGTATATGCCGGTCGCGAACCATCAGGAGCTGCAAACCGCGGGGAATATCAAGTCGGGATCCAAAATAGAAACAATTAAAATGGGCATCTCTTTTGGTCCCGAGTTTAAATTAAATCGAACAAATAGATTATTTTTAAAAATTCGAGACGTGTATGAAAAGAATTCCTTTACTGGCGCCTCAAATACAGCGGACCCCTATACCGGTGAAATGCCTGAAAACGTCAGCGTCATGAATAATTTTTTATTTTTTGAAGTCGGCTATATCTGGGGCAATTAAAAATTAGGTAATCGAATTTGGCGTTTGTTTTCTAAACTTTCTATAAATTAAATATCCAACAATCAATAATACAATCACGATAAGTAAAACCGAATTTATTTTTTTTGCCGTTTGGAGTACAAGATCAATATTGTGGCCAAACCAATGACCGAGAGCGATCCAAACCGGCACACTAATCAAGGCGGCACCGCCGTCGGCGAGAACAAAGGTACTTGTTTTTACACCCATGGTGCCCGCAGTTAAAAAAATAGGTGCGCGTAAACCTGGCATGAAGCGAGCAACAAAACAAATATACTTAGCATTTTTTCGAATTTTCATCTCAGCAGTATTTACGCGTTCGGGAGTAAAAATCTTGTTAAAAACAGGCCATGTATAAACACGTCGGCCATATTTTTTTCCAAGAAAAAATAAAACGGAGTCACCGCCCATTACGCCAATAAAAGAAATAATCAATGCTCCTTCAAAGCTAATTGTGCCCGAGGCCGAAATAATTCCGGCACTAATGAGCGTAATGTCTTCCGGAATCGGTAATCCGAATCCACAAAAAAGTAAAATAGAGACAATTAGGATGTAAGCTTCGACGGTTCCTAGACCTTGGAAGAGTTCGATTATTCTGAGAGGTAAATCTTTTATCATGATCAAGGAATTATGCAGTTGGGTTGTGACGTCTTCAAGTCTATAATCTACTTATGAACTACCGCGTGGTAATTGTTGATGACGCACCATTTGTTAGAGAAGTCTTCGTGCACATACTGAAGAATACGGAGTTTCAAGTAGTTGACGAGGCGTCAGATGGCGAAGAGGCCGTTATAAAAATTTTAGAGGCAGAACCTGATTTGGTTATAATGGATATCGTGATGCCAAAAAAAAGTGGTATCCAGGCAACGATAGAGATTTTAAAACATAATCCAAATATAAAAATTATTGCATGTTCAACTGAAGGCAGTGAGGCTGTAATCGCGCGTGCGATTGATGCGGGTTGCTGTGACTACGTGGTAAAACCATTTGAAGCCGCTCAAATTTTGAAGACTCTGCGCTCTGCAGTTATAAAAAATATGGAAGTCCAAGGAAAGGAAGCTCCATGAGTGAATTGTTTTTTGCATTAAAAATGGCCGCGATAACATTTGTACTCGTCCTTGCGATGCAGGTCCGAGTGAATGAAACAACGATTGAAGAGCATGCTCATCTTTGGATTCAAACGGCCGCTCCGGTTCTTTTTTTAAGAGAAGTCGCAGAGGGCGGATTGGCTGCAATTCATGACGGCTGGGCCAAGGCAACCTCAGGAATCAAAACAAAATATTGGAATAAATATGATTCTAGTAAAATGCCGGGCAGTCGGCATTTGGATATTTTTAGCTCTCGTAGTGACAGTTATTTAGAAGAGCAAAAATTAAAGTCAGAAGAAATTGCAAAACAACAAGAGTTGAAGAAGAAAAAAGTTGATGCCGAACTGGCCTCGCGCGCGCAACGCGTTCGCGAAGTTATCGGTCTTGGAGACAACGAGCCCGAAGAGTCTGACTCGGAATAAAAAGCTAATTAGTATTACCGGTGTTGTTATTTTCGTTAGTCGCTCGACCGAAGCTATTTAGAGCACTATTGGCTTGAACGACACTAGCCGTTTTTTCACCTAATGTGTAATTTCCGGTAAGAGCGCAAACCTTAGGAATATTATCAAGCGCTTTAGCGGTGACTTTATAACCGGCTTCTGTTTTGGCCCATCCGGACGACGTTGTCGTTAAGAGAACAAAGGTGATGGACAATATTTTAAATGTCATAAAACTCTCCTTGGTAAACCTTTAGATTGCCATGGGCGTGCCACGTGGGTCGGAGCTCCGTCCCCAAAAAATATGTGTAATTTCAATAGGTTATGCTAGACATTCTCATTTTGAGAATGTCTAAAGATTAGACAAGTGAATGACTCGTTTTGGGAGCGCTAAAACCGACCTATTCGGCTTGACCTGTAGAGCCCGAGCTTTCATTAGAGGACTGGCCTGTGTAGGTCGTAGAGCTCAAAAGCGGGATGTTCTTTGCGGTCACTTCGCAGTCAAGGCACTGATCTGTTTGGCCAGGCTTGGATTCCGTTGGAACTGTAAAGCGATTACCACAACTTTCTTTATTATCAGCATAGCAAGTCAGAGCTTTTGCGCTGACATTGAGGGCAAACAAAAAAGTAATAAAAAAGAAGGTCTTCATATTGGGCTCCTATAATCCAAGATCAACGCCGGCGGGTGATACAAGTTCTAGCAAACTGTTAAAGGTGCTGGCAACTTGTACGGCCACGGTGGGACCACCACGCTTACTTTTAACTTCTTTGATTTCACCGTTGGGTTTGTAATGAACTTCTATCATGCCCACTCCTGGTCGTTCCACCATCCGAGGCTTACCAAACTTTTCATCATAAGCGATGTTCACCTTACGCTTAGCTTGATCCGTAATGCTCGTAATGCGTCCCTTATCATCGTAACTAAGGTTTACGATTAGCCCATCGCTGCTTTGAGCAAGTGTGAGATTACCGATTTTATCGTATTTAAAATTTGTAAGTTTATCGCCGGTGCGAACTTCGATAACTTTCTTGGTTTCATCGTCATAACGAAATTTGGTCGAAATTTTTCCGGTTGTTCGTGTTTGAACAAGACCGTTAGCAAAATATTCGTAAGCTGTCTTCACTCCATTTTGAATAACGGTGATCGGCTTGCCAAATTGAGGATGAAAAGTCGTATCGGTCGTCGAATCGTTCACGGTATTCACAGTACGCGCTAAGTACTTGCCATCACCGTCTGGTCGCGGTTTAAACACAAATTCAAATTTGCTTTTGTTAATGATTTTACCATCACACTTTTTTTCAAGTGTAGAATAATAATTATTTTTTGGATCTTCTTTAGACAAAACCCAATCGTACTTCTCTACGCACCCCTGGCGATCAGTAAAACTTGTAATCCAATCTTTGTTCTTGTCGTACACTAGCTTTTTTGAAGTTTTATCTGGAAACGTAATTTTTGTTAGATTGTGAAGGTCGTCGTAGTCATATGCGTAAACGTTTCCCTCGCCGGTTTTAACCCACTCGAGGTCACTCACACCTTTATACTTATAAGTGGCTGAAATACGATTAGGTCCAACAATAGATTTCACTTTTTTAAACGGAAAATATTCGAATGTGAGTTTGCGACCGTTATTGTCTACGGCTTCTCGAAGCATATTGTTTTGATAAGAATACTTTAAATAGTTGCCGTTTTTGTCATAGGTATAGGTAAGGTGGCCTTCAAAATCAAATTTTTGAAGTGTTCCGTCGGTAAGAGTCCGGTTATAGCCGGTTTTATCTTTTACTACGACTTCGTTCTCTCGTCCGTTCGCAAAATATTTTGTGCCGTCTTTTACCGCGTGTGAAATTTTGTACTTATCAGCAAGTTGTTCGCGTAGATTGCGGTCTAATGCGAGTTCTGACTTTAATTTTTGGATGGCCGCTGCTTGTAAAGAGGTGTCTTTCTTCATCGCGCTGACAATTTTATCCACTGTTTCCTGGATATCTTCTTTTGAAAAATCTTTTGGACGAAAAATTATATCGGCACCGTCTCCGCATTCGGTTATCTTAATTGTGCCTTCAGCTGTGACATCAAGAGAGGTTTCAAGATCTGAGCACCAGCCAAATCCAAAAATGCCGTTAAATAACGAACGACTATTGTAGGCGCGAGTGACTCGCAATGAAAAACCGCTTCCTGGGGCATCAATATCTTGCCAAGCATCTGAGTAATTGGCATTGCGAGCATCGACCATTGCGTAAGCAGAGGATGAAGTCAGAACGAGTAAAACGATTAATCCATTTAATCTCATAGAAAAGTTCCTTCCTTAGACTTCAATTTTAACCAGTTTTCGAATGACCAGGCCACCTATAACTTGCAACATCAGCATAACGAACAAGAATACAAGACCGAGTGTTGTATTAAACAAGGGCTTAATAAAATTAGGGTCAATAAAAAAGAAGACACATAATAATACGAACGGGACTAAGGTCAAGATCACGCCTTGCATGATACCCTGAGAAGTGAGGGCTTCAATTTTTCTTTGAATTTTTTGCCGCTCACGAATGGTCTCCGTGATGGTCGAAAAAGTCTCGGCCATGTTACCACCAGTTTCTTTTAAAATATTTACGGCAACGACAAACATCTGCACGTCTGGTTTAGGTAAACGTGTGCCAAGAGAATTTAAAGCTTCTTCTAGACTCACACCCAAACGTGTTTGTGAAAGAACTAGCGCAAACTCCTGGCTTATAGGATTTTGCATGTGTTCTACCACGCGTTCCATAGCCTGCGGCGCGCTTAGCCCGCTTTTAATTCCGTTCGCCATAATCGTCATAGAATCAACCATTTGATCAACAAATTTTGAACAGCGCTTTTCGTAAAGATAGTCCACAATATATTTTGGAATTTGCCATCCCAACAGTGTAAAGATAATGGCAAAAAATATTCCTACAAAATAATTGGGCCAAAAAATCAGAAAAAACAAAAACCCGAGTCCTAAACTTAGGGCCCACATGGCATAGGTCAGACGTTTTTTGTCGATGTCCACGAACATAAGATCAAGCTTCTGTGCGACGTACTCGAGATTCCCCAAACTTTTTCTTTGAAGAAAGGCCATCATTTTATCAACATTAAAATAAATAACGATAAAGGTGAGTGCGCCAATAGATACTGTAAAAACAAAATCATTTAAAAAAAACGACATGCTTAACTCCCGGCCTTTTTAACGGTGGGCGCTGTTGCGGCGGCGCTATCCGTCGACGGATTCGTATTCATAAATATAGAACGAGAAATCTTGATTCCTTTTTTCTCGAAGGTCTCAATAAATTTCGGAATAATTCCTCCGACTTGAAACGATCCTAAAATTTTTCCAGTCTTACGATCAAAGCCGGTCTCTTTAAATTTGAAAATTTCTTGAAGAGTCACAACATCGCCTTGAATGCCTTGTACTTCGGTAATGGCCATCACACGACGTGTGCCGTCGGGTAATCTTGAAATTTGAATTATAAGATGAACGGCTTGTGAAATTTGCTCGCGAATAGATTTCAAAGGTAAATCCATACCGGCCATCAAACAAAGCGTTTCTAATCTCGCAATGGCTTCGCGTGGTGTGTTGGCGTGAAGGGTGGTCATAGATCCATCGTGACCTGTATTCATAGCTTGAAGCATGTCGAGCGCTTCGCCGCCACGACATTCTCCTACTACGATCCGATCCGGTCGCATTCGAAGGGCGTTTCGAACGAGATCTCGAATAGAAATTGCGCCTGTGCCTTCCATATTTGGGGGGCGAGTCTCCATTCTCACCACGTGATCTTGCTTTAACTGAAGTTCGGCCGCGTCTTCAACTGTGATAATTCGATCTGCGCTAGGAATAAATCCTGAGAGCATATTAAGTAAAGTTGTCTTACCGGAACCGGTACCACCCGAGATGACAATGTTTAAACCATTCTCGACGCAAATTTTTAAAAGATCGAGCATTGGTTGCGTGAGAGTACCCCAACTAATGTAATTTTCTGGTGTGACTGGCTTTTTAGCAAACTTACGAATTGTAACCGCGGCACCATCAAGGGCGATCGGTTCGATCACGGCGTTCACTCGGCTACCATCTTTTAATCGAGCATCTACATACGGAGTTTTTTCGTCTATGCGACGACCCAACGGTGTAACAATACGCTCGATCACGTTTCTTAGTTGTTGGTTAGAGGTAAATGTAATCGGGCTAAGCTGAATGCGACCGGCACGTTCCACAAATATTTTGTAAGGTCCGTTCACCATAATTTCCGTTACAGATTCTTCGTTTAATAAGTCCTCTAAGGGACCTAATGCTAAAGCTTCATCTAGAACTTCTTTGATAACCTGGCTTCGCTCTTGACGACTCATAGAAGCGGCCTCGCGATCAACAATTTGTGAAATTACCTGGCGCGTTTTATCTTGCAAGGCTTTTTCCTTTACCAGGTCTCCGCCGGTGTCGGTCACGCCTTTTTTAAGATCCATTGCCGAAATCAACGCCGTATGAACACGCATTTTCATTAAAGTATGAGCATCGAGCTTGCGATCCACTCCATGAGGTGTTGGAGCAGAAGTTGTTGGGACCGTTTTAGTTGGGATCTTAAATGCACTCGTGGCACTTAATGCCTTTAATTTTTGTAAAATTCCACCACTGGTCAAGCGACGCACTAATTCATGATAAGATTGCGCGAGTGGAGTTCGTGGTTGCGATACCACAAAAGGACTTGAATTTTGCAAGGACGAAAGAGCTGTTACATCGTCTTGAGGAATAACGCCGACAACATTTTTTCGTAGCGTCTGTCCAACACCTTGTGCTGAAAGGCCAGAAGGCGAAGATTTATTAATTACAACTTGAATAAGATCTCCGGGAAGTGCTGAAGCCATTAGTTCATTTATAAATTTATTTGTTTGGTTGACGGCTAAAACTTCTGCTGTTGTCAGAGTTAGAACTACGCTGCATTTTTCAATCATGGACATTTGGAGGTCGTTCATCTGTGAGCCCATGTCGACGATGATATAATTAAAATACGGACTGGTTTTATCTAGCTGTTGACTAAACATCGCGGCGTCACCCGAAAGACTTTCGGTAGGATTTTTAACAGCCGCAAGAAAGAAGAATCCGCTCGAATGTTTAGTTAAAAGAGCCGGAAGAGTCTGCTCGTTAATTTGTCCTGGAAAAATCGTAAACTCTGGCACTGTTTTGCTTGGTCGCAATCCCGTTATAATATTGAGATCACCGCTGCTTTGTTGATCAAGATCGACCAGCAAAACGCGGGCCTTCATTTCTAGCACAAGTGCTGCTGCCAAGTTGACAGCAAAAACACTTTTACCCACGCCGCCTTTGCCGCTGGTGACCGCAATTAAATGACAATTGGGATGAATCGCCAAACTACACCTCTTCAATGTTTTATCGGAAAATTACCTATAAAGATGGAGGGACTAGGGGGTCCTCAGCCTTGAAATTTTTTGAGAAACTAGACGTTTGGTGGGTCTGTCGAGTCTCTCGTCTTAATCGCGTAATCGAAATTTTGACTTTATACGATCGGAGCCTGCGCTAGCAGAGCTTTTTATAATTGGCGTAACGAACACTACAAATTGACTCTGATTTCGACGGAAGCTTTTTGAAGCATAAAGACTTAAGATGGGATTACTCGAAGCATCTTTAGGGAGCTTATTGTAATCTGTTCCGCTTTGATTAGAAACCAGTCCACCAATGGCCGCACTCTCACCGCTACGAACGATAATGATTGTTTGCACCGAGTTATTAGAAACTAGGGGCCCTGCAGTTGTGATACTTAAAAGTGATTTCAAAGAAAAATCAATTGTGAGACGAATGCTATCAGAATTTTGACCAAGAATAGACGGTGTAATCGTTGACGAAATGCCAGATTCCTCAAATTGAGTTGAAGGTTGATTGTTCGCACCGATAACTTGGTAAGGAATACGAGTTAACGACTGCACTTTACCGGGTTGGTTATCTAATACGATTATACTCTGACTTTGTAAAACCCGTGCCTGACCATGCTCCTTGGCCCAATTTAACTTTGGCAATAAATTTGAAATCGTTCCCGTTAAAGACGAAACAATTCCACCACCAGAATTAGGATCTCTCTGCCCCAATTGAAACTTTACTCCGGTGTCATCCGAAAGCGACGGCATCCATTGAAAACGAAACCCTTTGGTATAATCTTTTTGAAGTTCCACATAATGTACAACGAGCTGAATGATTTTGCCCGGATCAGCTGTCGGAGCCGCACGTACAGTTATAAGATTGATAACCACTTCGGCTCGTTGTTTTCGAATAAGTCCAGCGCCTTCACCGGCTTTCGTTACTACATCAGGAACATACGTTTTTGCGATAATTTCGGCTCGTTGTTTTTCGTTTATATCGGCAACGGAACCTTCCAAAATAAATTTATCATTAACCGCACGTACGCTAATTTCAGGGTTTACGATTTCACGTTGAATAATTTCGGCAATTTTTCTTTGGGCAATAGGACTAATCACGACGAGGCTTGTGGCTTCTTTGTATTGAGAGACAACACTAAAAATTCGGTTCATATCGGCCGGTAAAAGCACTTGCCCATCCACAATCACCTTATCATTGATAATTTTAACATCTACGCCTTCGATGTCGGCAAGTAAGGCTCGGATTTCTCGAGCGACTTTGCTTAAATTACTTTTGCTAACACGAAGGTAGTATTCGGCGATGACACGTCCCCGGGAATCGTTAATGGTTAAAACTCCCGTGCCTTCGTTGCGTGGTGAAAATTTTAGTGTTTTGGTTTCAGGCAAAATTTTGACATCGGCTAATTTTTTATAGTCGCCTTTAAGAGTGGCGCCGGGTGGCAGGTAGTCCACCTTAATTTCTTCATCAATTGACATTGTGAGATTGAGGGATTGCGTTGCGCGCTCAACTTTATCTTTAGCATTAGAATTAAATGCAAAGAGTAGCGTACAAATTAGAAATACGCTTAAAATAAATTTTGTCTTCAAATCATTTAAATACATAAATGCCTATCTGGCTCCTGGTGTTGAAGCCGGGGAACGAGTTCCACCTAGTACTGAGTCTAAACTACTCGTTCGTAATTCTTTTTGCATAATTCGATCACTAGGATGACGTAATGTTAGATAAATACTTCCGGGCGCCGAAGCCATCACGGCGATTAAATCTTGCGCTTCTTGAGGCGAGGCTTCAATCGTAACGGTAGCAAACGCAAGATCTCCTCGTAGATTTTTAATATTCTTAATATTTCCGGAGGCGTCGGTTTCGGCCGTGCGAGGAATATTATTTGTAACTTGAATACCTGTGGAAAGAATAACGACATCTTGAAGAAGTGTTTTTACTTCTGTTTTACGATTCATTCCGCTGCCAGCATCAATGGCTGTTAACAAATCTATACGGTCACCTGGACGGATTAGCTTAGAAACTCCACGCACATCATCAATAGGAATCGTTAATGCACGTTTTCCTGGTGCGACTTGCAGAGACAGCCCTGTGTTTGGGCCCATAGCTAATAATTTCGTAATTAAAATTTGCTCTCCCTTTTTAATTGGTGCTGCCGCGACAAAACCCACAGCATCTTCAGGGTTGAAAACAGCTCCGGGTTGAATAAATTCTTTAGGGCGCTCTTCTATTTGCAGCATCGTATCGTCAACGGTTTGCATTTCTGCAATATCCTTAGCGGCAACGAGCACGCGCTCGGCAGTTCCAAATCTCTTATCGTATTCAGCTTTTTTCTCTTGTGAATAACTGTAAATAAGCAACATCGCAAAAAGTGCGGCTCCGACCGATATCCATAATGTTCGCGACTGATTTTGATTCATAACTTATTCCCCACACGCCGTATTTAAACAGATGCCATATTTTGTTTTAATAAAAACCGAGTTTGCCTCTTGAGTTTCAAGTCCACTTGGCAAGCCCTGAGTGCTGATGTTGCTTCTTTGAAAATCAGGATTACGGACATAAGCAATTTGTCGTGCCGTCGCATAATAAGGACTGTTAGATCCCACTGCGCCCTGCGAAGTTTCCGAAACAATGCCATGATTACGGTAACCTTTAGTTTTATATTGACGAACATCAGGCAAATTATCTCGCCAGTAAGAAACGTTTGCGCGATTACGAAAAGTTTCAAAGGCCAGGCCTCGTGCGGCGATGGAGTTTTTAATCGCCGTATGAATAACGCCAAAAAAACCAATTCCGTAGGATGCAATCATCACAAAAACAATAAGCAACACCACGCTTTCAATCGTGGCCATTCCTTTTTTATTTTTTAGATGCTGACTCATTTTCATTTTAACATCCATCATCCGTTATAGGAAAATACCCGTTATCTCCAATGTTATAACCACCAATATTGAGACTCTCTTTTATTTTTTTCCATCTTTGCGAGGTCATTTCAATACACTCAGCCGCAGTAGGCTCTCGACCCAAGTACGAATTCACTTTTGTCTGCAAACCGTCGCCGTCAGCCGTTCTTCCAAAAAACGGAACATTAAAGGCAAGAAGTTTTGCACGAAGTTGGATTTCGGCACCGGACATTTGATTGTGGGAACCACTGATGACATCGTCGTAATCAGGTTGATAATCACGCGCGCCTAAAAATTTTAATTCAAACCAGCCGGGTTGAAAAAACGCTTTAAGTGCCGGCTTAGCCATAAGCTCATCATATTTGAGTTGGGCTAAGGCAGTTTGTTTTTCAGGATTAACGTGAGCTGGTAAGTAATCGCGCGAAACTGAAAATGCGATGTATTGTGCAAGTTCGATTGAAGTGAGAGTCATCGACAAAGCAAAGACGATAATCATCCCGCCTAACGTTAATGAAAGCGCAAAAATAAGATCTAAAGTTAAAATACCATTTTGATTTCTAATATGTTTTTTCATTACTCCGCCTCCGAAGCCGACGACACTCTTCGACTCGAATACGGATTTAATTTTTTTACACGTTTCGGAGTGCCCCAAACTCCATACTGAGCCATTCCGTCAATATATGACCATGGCCCTTCAACTAAACTTGCCATTGTTTTACGTGAACGAAATTGTTGAGACACATAGATGGCGGCTGATAATAAAACGACGACAATTAATACGGCTTCGATAGTGGCCTGCCCACGTTGAGATTTCATAGACGACCTCCATGAAACTCTAAAGAGACGAACGTTAGCCATCCAAAAAGTAGCGCAACAGTAAACGGAATTTTTGTTGTTTGTAAAGTTTGAGAATTTACACCTTTTAAAATAGCAACGGTGTTTTTAACCATCGTTAGGCCTTGTCCCGCCAAAATGGCGCGCGTAACTCCTAGTATAGCCCCCCAAAAAAGAGAACCGACAACGGTTACAAAAACCGCGTACCAATTAAGGGATAAAGCAAATGCTGCTAAAAGTTTCATATCACCTGCACCTAAAACTCGTGCTAAAACAAGCGGTAACGTGAGAGCTAAAGCCGTTACGAAGGCGAGCCCGCCATCAACCAAACCTTGCGTTCCACTAAAATAAAAATGAACACCGATAGCTATAATCGCCGAAACTATAACCAACGAGTTTTTTACTTTGCGCGAGCGAAGATCTCCCGCGACTCCTGCGAGTAAAATAAGCGTTGGAATAATTAAGGTTGTTAAACCCATCTTAACCTCTGCGCTTCAATGCGCGCGAAAACTCATTTCGGAATATCTCCCGCTGGTGCTTGCGGTGGCGCTTCCCAAGAATCTGGAAATCCGCCGCCCGTTTCAAGATGCTTTTCAATTCTGGCTCCCAGACGCGGGGCTGATTTTTTGAAGGTCGCTTCAATGCCTGAGCGTTCGTTTAAAAAACTGCCCAGGAGCAAAAAAGCGAATAAACCTAAAAGTAAAATCAATTCCGTCGTCATCGTAAACTCCTACAAAGAGTTACTGAGCCTGTCAGTTATTGACCGATATTGAATCCATCGATCGCGCCACCAACTTGGCCAACTTTTCCTTTGATGATTTCAGAAATTTTCTCTCGGAAAATCATCGCGATCGTCACCACTACAACAAGCAACAAGATGTATTCAGTTGCTCCTTGAGCCGATTCGTCGTTCCAGATTGCGAGCGCTTTGTTCTTAAGTGATTTCATGTACTTTCCCCCTTATTCTCATTCTAGGTATCGGAAAGAAGTCCTGACTTCCTTAAGCAAGTCTGTGCGATTTTTTGAGATTAAATTTGGGCTGACGATTGTTTGTGCGCGCTGCGACGGGTTTCAATATAATTCAAAGGTTCCATATAGATAAACTGTCATAGGAGTGACATAAGTTTATTTTCATTCGAAGAAAAAATAAATTTAAAATTAGCAAGTAAAAAAAGTGTCTCAAAATGAAACAGCGCTAGGACCCTAACTCATCCATGCCCCACTTACCACAAACAATTGAGAAGTCTTAAGCCCGTAGAATTATAAAAAGAGTTTCCATATTGAAACCAAAAGTTTTACCAGCTCGAACCAGTCGCGCCGACTCCACTTAAGATTTTTTAATTTCTTCCGAATAAATACCCAACGGTGAGTATTCATAAGGCTCCTCCTTTACGGAGGGGCTCTTCCAAGGGTACGTCTAAGAATAATTTCTATATTTTAGCTTGGTCTTTTGAGTCTGTCTGTCGTTGCTCCTCCTTGAATTGGCTTTAGCCAGTGCGGCGTCGTCGCGCCTCGGTCAGACTCAAAATCCACTGCGCTAAAATATAAAAATTATTCTTAGACGTACCCTATCCCCAAAGTGTTAGGGGCCTAGCAGACTTCAAGAGATGCAATTAAGTATTAGTCGCGCAGAGCTAGTCATTTTAGTTTTAGCCTCAAAATGTCCGCATACCAATTGCGCTGTGCGCGGCGAAGGCAGAAAGTTTGACTCATTCCTACGAGTGCGATTTAGTTTTGTCGCATGGCACAGATACAACTCAAAACGTATATCTTCCTCGACAGTTTACAACCGCAACTTGCGACATTTATCGGAACAACCGCGCGAGGCTTCTTACCAATACCAGGGGACGCATCTCTGTTTGTTGAAATCGCTCCAGGTATCGCGATTAATACGATTAACGATCTCGTACTCAAAGAAACGAAAGTTCGTCCTGCAATGCAGATAGTGGAGCGCGCCTTTGGTTTACTTGAAGTCCATCATGCGGATCAAGGCGAAGTTCGCCAGGCCGGTGTCGCCATTCTTCGCGATTTAGAGTTGCAAGAATCGCAAAGACAGAAACCGAAAATCGTTTCTAACCAAGTGATTCGCTCTGTTGAACCGGACCACGCGATTCTTGTGAATACAAATCGTTGGGGTTCAATGCTTTTACCTGGAGAATCTTTATTCATTCTTGAAACAGATCCTGCCGGCTATGTTGTATTTGCAGCCAACGAAGCTGAAAAAGCAGCGAATGTAAAATTAGTTGAAGTGCGTCCATTCGGTGCTTTTGGACGTTTGTGGATGTCGGGAACTGAAAGTGAAATTGACTCCGCTCGAGAAGCTGCGATTAAAGCTCTTGAGGGGATTTCTGGTATTTAATAAAGTTTTTTTGGAGGATGAATGACAACAGATGCTCTTGGTATGATTGAGACAAAAGGTTTTGTCGGAATGGTCGAAGCTTCAGATGCGATGGTAAAAGCTGCGCGTGTAGAATTAGTTGGCTACGAAAAAATCGGTGGCGGCTTTGTAACCGCGATCGTGCGCGGCGATGTTGCTGCAGTAAAGGCAGCTACAGAAGCTGGTGCAAAAGCGGCTGAAAAAGTTGGTGAGCTTGTGAGCGTACACGTTATTCCACGTCCGCATGCAAACATTGACGAGGCTCTTCCACTTGGACGTAACTCTAAAAAAGCGAAGTAATTAAAATATGCTAATCGGACGAGTGATCGGCGAGGTTGTCGCTTCTCAAAAGGAGCCCAATCTTCAAGGTCTTAAACTTTTAGTCGTGCAAAATACCGATGTTTCAGGGCAACTGAAAAATGGACAAGTTGTTGCGGTTGACAGTGTGGGCGCAGGTGTTGGCGAAATTGTGTTGTATGCCTCAGGCTCTTCTGCACGCCAAACAAGCGCGACGAAAGATCGTCCCGTAGATGCTGTCATTATGGCAATTGTCGATAGTGTGACCCAAAGCGGAAACGAGACATATTCAAAGTCGCAAGATCCAAACTGAGGTTTAAGTGAATCTTTCAGAAGACAAAGTCAAAAGTCTTGTTCAATCGATTCTCAAAGAGAAAGGCTTTACTGTTGAAAAGTCGCAACCCGGCTGTGCAACAGAGACCGAGCGCAATCAAAATTCCAATTGGCAAAGCTCTTTAAATCAACAGCCACCTACAAAATCTGTCGGTTTTGGTGTGCACCACTCGATGGACATGGCCGTTAAAGCAGCAGGTCTTGCGCAAAAAGACTGGATCCGTATGTCTTTGAAAAAAAGATATGCCATTCTTGAAGAGGTTCGAAAATCTTTAAGAAAAGCTAATCACTGGATGTCAGAAGAAGCGGTGAGTGAAACGGGTCTTGGACGCTTTGAAGACAAATTAAAAAAGAATTTATTAGTTATCGATAAAACTCCGGGTATCGAAATTTTAACTCCAGATGTGGTGACGGGAGATGACGGACTTACGTTAACGGAATACGCGCCGTATGGTGTGATCGGTTCGATTACTCCAACGACAAATCCAACCGAAACAATTATTAATAACGGAATCGGAATGATCGCGGCTGGTAACGGCGTGGTTTTTAATCCGCATCCATCAGCAAAAAAAGTGTGTGCGAAAACAGTTCAACTCATTAATCGCACGATTAATGAAAACGGTGGGCCTGATAATTTAATGACGGTTCTTAAAGAGCCGACACTCGAAAGCGCACGTGAGATGATGCATCACCAAGGTATACGTCTCTTGGTCGTGACAGGCGGCCCTGCAGTTGTAAAAGCTGCCATGAACTCCGGAAAAAAAGTGATTGCTGGTGGCCCCGGAAATCCCCCTGTTGTTGTCGATGAGACAGCTGATCTTGTGCAAGCGGCCCGCGACATCGTATTGGGTGCAAGTTTTGATAATAATATCGTTTGTATCGTCGAAAAAGAAATTTTTGCCGTTGAAGCGATTAAAGATGATCTACTAAAATATATGCAAGCTCAAGGCGCATACAAAATGTCTCCTGAGCAAACACGTCGTTTAGAAAAAGTTGTTATCGAAGACGGCCATGCAAATAAAAAATGGGTCGGAAAAAACGCAGGACTTATACTAAATGAAATCGGTGTACCCTCAGATAAAGATTTAAGATTAATTACTTGCGAAGTTCCATTTCAACATCCGTTTGTACAACTCGAATTACTCATGCCGGTCGTGCCATTGGTAAAAGCACCAAATGTGCATGCGGCAATCGATATGGCCGTTGAAGCCGAGCATGGTTATGGCCACACGGCGGTGATGCACTCTAAACATATTGATCATCTCGATAAAATGGCGCGTGCGGTGAACACATCAATCTTTGTTAAAAATGCGCCTAGCTATGCAGGGTTAGGATTCGGAGGCGAAGGATACACCTCATTTACGATTGCAAGTCCAACGGGTGAAGGTCTAACAACCGCGAAGCATTTTAGTCGTATGAGACGTTGTACTCTTCAAGGTCATTTTAGAATTGTTTAGTAAGGACGAATAATGCAAATCCAATTTGGGCCAGCCGTCGGCATACTCGAGATGACTTCGCTGGCATCGGGATACGCCGCAATGGATTTGCTTGTAAAAAAAGCTCCCGTAAGAATTCTTGAAGGATCAATGATGTCTCCCGGAAAGTTTTTTATTCTTATTAACGGAGACGAAGCTAGCGTTTTTGAATCTTTTAATGAGGCTCTACAAAAAAAAGAGTGGGGCTTTCTTGATTCGGTTTTAATTTCACAAATTGATCCTCGAGTCTTACCTGCTATGTATGGTTTAGCCAAAGAACAAGTTAAAGAATCACTTCTTATTGTAGAAACCGCTTCGATGTCTTCAGGAATTATTAGCAGCGATGCCGCGCTAAAATCTGCGTCGGTCGAAATTATTGAACTTCGTACAAGTCGCGGTATTGGCGGTAAGAGCGTGTTTTTTCTTACCGGTGCTTTAGATGCAGTAGAGGCCGCACGAGAATCAGTTTCGGAAATTTTAAAGTCGCGTGGCACTTTACTGAGAACCGAGATCATTGCACGCCCGCATCAAGATTTTTTACAGTATTTTAATTTGTCAGGAGAAGCCTAATGTTTTTAGGACGCGTTTTAGGAAATGTTGTCGCCTCTAAAAAATGTGAAGGATTAATAGGTAAAACCTTTTACCTATTTGAACCGCTCAATGAAAAAAAAGAAGTTATCGGCGACCCAATGGTCGCAGTTGATACCGTTAGTTCACGAGAAGGTGATATTATTGCTTGGGTTGCGAGTCGCGAAGCGTCTCTTGCCTGTGATCCGTGGTTTGTACCGGTCGACGCGGCGATTGTCGCCATCATTGATCAGTTAAACGGAGAAAATTTATGATTCTTGCGCGGATTATCGGTTCGGTGGTTGCAACCGTTAAGCACAAATCATTTCATGGCCGTCGCATTTTTACCGTTGAACCCGTGAATGAAAAAGGTCAAAAACTCGGGCAGGCGTTTCTCGCTTTCGATGACGATATCAGGGCGGGTGAGGGCGACACTGTTCTCATTTGCCGTGAGGGCGGAGGTTGTCGTCAGATTTGGAAAGATGCCAATGCACCAGTGAATTCCGTCATCGTCGGAATTGTGGATTAGTCAGAAAGTCCGCAACCCTCAAACTTTTTATTATACATATCCGCAAGGTCATGCCGATTTTTAGTTCTCAAGAGAGTAATCGCATTTCTAAATTCATTGCGTGCTTGAGGATCTTTATCGCATGCAAGTGTAAATGATTTGAGTGCTACTTCGTACTGTTTCATTTCAAAAGACGCTTTTGCTAAACCTCGATGACAGCGATTAGAATCAGGATGGAAAGTGACGCACTTTTTGTAATAGCGTGATCCCACTTCCCAATTTTTGGATTCATCGCTCAGTTGCCCGGCGGTGTACTGTGCAAGTTCCGACTTTGCAAATTGCTGAGCCGCTTTTTTTATAATTTTCTCTGCTTGTGCTTCGTCTTTTAAATTCTTTTTTGTGAGTCCTAAGTAGACGTGGTTTTCCGCATTATCGCTGTCTAAAGTGGTCGCCTTCGTACAGCTTTCTATTGCTTGCTCTAAAAAACCACCAACAGCATAGTACTTACAATGACGAGTGTAAACCTCAGGATCATTAGGAAATAGTTCCTTCATGTCAGCTAGAAGCACACGAATTTCGTAAGAGTTTTTCGTATTTTCATAAACGTCAAAAAGTTGAAAGTACCCTTTCTTTTTTTTTGGCTGCTTTTTGATTAATTCCTTAAGCACTTCGACGGATTTAGCTGGGTTTTTTATTTTAAAATAAGCCTCTGCAAGTTTGGTTAAAACATATTCAGATTCTGGCTGCGTCTTTTTTAGAATTTCAAGCATGCGAACTTCTTCGCTGTATTCTTTTTTAAAGCTGTAAGCGAGGCCCATCAGCACTAGTGCGCGAGGTTCAACATCGGTATTAATCGTTTTTAACACGATCAAAGATTCGTTATATTCTTTTGCAGAAAGTAATACCTTTCCGTAAAGCAGACGAGATTCAATGTCTTTCCCCTTTGATTTTTCTTTCAGCGTTTCTAATGATTGTCTCAAATTGGGACTGTCGGGAGCCAAGGTGGCTAACTTCTTAAGTTCTTGTTCAGTATAAGTTGCACTATATGCAAACTGAACAAAAAGAACGCTGAGACACACTAATGTCAAATTGAGATATTTACGATAAAGAGTATAGGGAGCGTGGGTCATTCCATGAAATTATATAATGAAAATGGCTTTGCTCACAATATTTACCAGACCCTTTAGATCGAATAAACCTGGTCTTACCACCTTATCGAATTCTAATGGTCAAGCCGTAACCGAGTATCTGCTTTTAATGGTGATTTCGCTCACAATCATTTTTGGCGTACTTTATAAATTGAATGATGCTTTTCGCACATTTTCTGCAAATTATTTTGGTAATTACATCGGCTGCTTGCTTGAAGCAGGAGAACTACCTGGCGTTAACGGTCTTTGTGAATCTAATTATAAGCCATTTTCTTTTGCGAATGGTCGCCCATTAATTCCTCCGGTTGGAAAGTCGCCGTTACAAAATTCCTCGGGGTCAAGCCAGGGTAGCGGTAGCAGCGGATCAAAAAATTTAGATTTCAACGATAATCCATATCGAACTTCGAGTGGTAATTCGAGCCCCCGATCAGAAAAAACAGAGCCCGCGATTTCAGCGACTTCTGGTAGTCGCGGCACTGGAAGTCAGAGCTTCGGTAATGCAGGTGCTTCAGAAAGATTTGCAAGCGGCAGTATGAAAAGAGGGAATTTTTCTGGAGGAGATGAAAACGGCAGCTCTGGAGATAGCGGTTATCGGAGTTTTAATCCAAGTTCCACGGTAACAGCGACGAGTCGTTTTGACAGTTCAGTCGGCCGATTGAGATATATTCCGTTAGATGAGAATGAAAAAAAGAGACTCATCGAGAAAAAAGATACAATCATCGTAACCGAAGCGGATAAAAAACAGGGCTCACGAAAAATAGGAGGAATTGAAACCGCCCGAAAACCTGCCGGAGAAGCCCCCGATATTGGTGGCCTAACGTTACCGAATTTTATTCGTTATATTTTGATCGCCGCAATTGTGATCGTGATTGTATTCTTCTTGGGAGGACAAGCTCTAGCGCTCAGAAAAAGCCAAGAAAAGAGTTAAAACCTTCACCCAAAACATCTGTCGCCCCGCAACAATAGCATAAGCTGAAAATATAACCTTTTGTCTCTGATAAAAATAACCAAATACTTGTAATCATTGCACTCTATGCACCGAAAATTTGTTGTTTAGGGTCTATGAAAGTGTTGAATCTGCCCGCAATAGAGGCGATAACGAGAGCTCTGGGGCTTGGGGGATAAGGTAAATGGACAAGGTTGTAGAGTTCAAACGACATCGCGTTTTCACGCTCTCCGAAATTCAGGAGATTATTCCTATCGTCAATAAGATCACTAAAACCTATAGCCAACAAGTCGAACAACTCATTCGCCAAATCGATTCGTTTGGTTCCAACAATGAACAACTCGTGGTGTCCTTAGAAAAAAAGGTCAACGAACACGTAGAAGCTTGGCAAAACAAACTAGAAAAGCTCGGTGGCCTCACGCGTGGATTATGGTTGGCCGATTTTGATTCTGGAGATGGTTATTTTTGCTGGAAGTTTCCCGAAGAGCGTATTGAGTTTTGGCATGGGTATTCAGAGGGATTTAGCGGTCGAGTTAAATTGCCGACCGAGATCAACAAATCGCCTATAGCCACGCCTCCTGATTTAAGTTTATAATTCTTTGCGATGAGAGTCGCAATTGCCCAAATAAATTCAACCGTTGGAGATTTCAAATCCAATGCGAAAAAAATAACTGAATATATTCAGCGGGCCCAAGAACACCGTTGTGATCTTGTGGTTTTTCCAGAACTTTCTTTGTTTGGGTATTGGGCGGCTGATTTACTTGAGCGAACGTCAGTCGTCGAAGAGCAATTAAAATATATTAAGCAAATACAAAAAATAATTCCTAAGGAGATTGCGGTACTTTTTGGAGCCGTCACTAAGACTTCTGCAAAAACGGGCAGACTGTTTCAAAACTCGGCGCTGTTCATGCAAAAAGGTAGAAAACCTCTCGTCTTTCATAAAGAGCTGTTGCCAACGTACGATATTTTTGATGAATACCGCCACTTTGAATTTGGAGACATGTCTAAAAATATTTTATCTTTCAGAGGCAAAAAAATTCTCATTACAATTTGTGAAGACATTTGGGCATGGCCAAACCCAAATAGTAAATATCGAGTCAATCCGTTATTAAAATTAAAAGGTAAAAAAATTGACTTAGTAGTGAATCTTAGCGCGTCTCCGTTTTCTTTGAGTAAGTTTGAGCGTCGCAAAAAAGTTGTTCTTAAAACAGCCCAATTTTTTAAGGCACCCGTTATTTACACCAACCTTGTAGGAGGACAAGACGAAATCATTTTTGATGGTGGAAGCTTTGCTATGGATAAAAACGGAAAGATGCTCGCACACTCGATTCACTTCGATGAAGATTTAAATGTCGTGGACTTAAAACTAAAAGAAGGTGGGCATCGTCAAAAGACTTCATCACGACAACTACTTTTAAAACAAGCGCTCGTATTTGGACTTCGTGAGTTTATTGAAAAAAACGGATTCAAAAAAGTACATCTCGGATTGAGTGGCGGAATAGACTCTGCGGTCGTAGCTTGCTTAGCGGTGGATGCGATTGGTGCGGGTCGTGTGACGGGGGTTGCGTTACCGAGTGAATTCAATGCCCCAGAAAGTCTCCAGCTGGCTCAAACGCTTGCGAAAAATCTTGGAATCACATTTAAAGAAGTTTCGATTCAACCAGCATACGAAACGTTAAAGACGTCATTGAATTCGGTATTAGGACCTATGGAATTTAGCACTGTCCATGAAAACCTGCAGGCCCGTCTTCGTGGAGTCATTTTGATGGCGTTTTCAAACTTTCAAAACAGCCTTCTACTTACAACCGGAAATAAAAGCGAATATGCAACTGGATATTCAACGCTCTATGGAGATATGTGCGGGGGTCTTGCTCCCATTGCAGATTTAGTGAAAAGGCAAGTCTATGAACTTGCAGAATTATATAATCAGGAACACGAGCTTATTCCTAAAAAAATAATTACGCGGGCGCCTTCGGCAGAGCTTCGTCCGAATCAGAAAGACCAAGACACGTTACCACCATATGACGAATTAGATGTCATCGTTGAAAAACTAGTAGAAAATTTTGGCTCAGCCAAAACTAAAAATGAAAAATGGGTTTTAAATCGTATGTACACCTCTGAGTTTAAGCGGTGGCAAGCTCCTCCCATTCTCAGAGTTTCTGAACATTCATTCGGTCGCGGCCGTAGATTCCCAATTACGAATAAAGCTCGAAGCTAGTTTCGAGCTAGAATATAAACTTGTTAGAAAAAAATGGCTCTAGAGTCAGTCCGAGTATTTATGAGACTCGCACTATGCAAAGTCCATGAAGCCAAGTTGCTTCGGCTGTTTAATCAGCTTTGGAAACTTAAGCGCTTGACCACTAGAAAGGGCAATAAGATTCTCAATTGCCGGGAGTTGCCCACCAATGCTGATCTTATTCAGCAAATGTGTGAACAATTGACCACAATAGCTCGCGTCTTCACCGGCTCGATGAAAGCCTGTGGCCGGAATGTTGAGATGTTGAACAAGAGTTCCAAGTTTATAATTTAATAAACCTGGAAATACTTTTCTAGACATTGCACATGAATCCAGTACCACTCCACCCGGTGCAGAAGACTCATATTTTTTTATATCTGCGAGTAGAAATTGATAATCAAAAGGGGCATTGTGAGCCACCATGATATCTTCTCCACAAAACTCGGCAAAAGACTCGAGAAGATTTTCGATCACGGGCTGGCCCGCCACCATTTGGTCTGTAATCCCGTTTACACGGCTTGCCCCTTCAGGAATGGAGCGACGAGGATCGACTAAAGTTACAAAAGTGGCATCGGGTTGGCCGTTAATAAAACGAACAGCGCCAATTTCAATGATCTGGTCAATGCCGGGCAGAAACCCTGTAGTTTCAAAATCAAAAGCAATAAAACGCATAAAGTCCCCTCAAATCTTCTTTAGTGATACCCAATAGTTCATGACAATTCAACCCGCCATCGACATACTTTAAGCAGATGAATCATAGGCATGAAGCAGCGTAGCAAAACTTTGAAATTCTATCTTAGCGATGGAACGGAAGTATTATTTACCTCAGGACAAACGATCCTAGAAGCCTTGTTAGAGAACAATATCGAAATCAACTCCGTCTGTGGTGCAATGGGAACTTGCGGAACATGCCGTGTTTTTATCGAAAGAGGGCAAGAGCTTTTTCCCGAACGGAACGAGCTAGAGCTTGAACGGGCAAAAGATTTAAATTTTGTCGCAAATGAGCGCCAATCATGTCAGATCACTGCGATTCCTGAGATTACGATTCGTATTCCTGTCTAAGCCACTTGAAAAAATTTACTGATTAAGACTAACGAACATAAAACGGATTTGTGTAAATCCAAGGAATCCATTTTTTGCCTTCCGGAAATGGCATCGGAACTAAGAGCCTTACAACGATGCGATATACTCCGGGCGAATGAATATTCATCGTGGTATCTGTGGCATTTGAAGTTGCAAACGGAACACCATCCTTAATAATTCGTACTTCATAGGGCACTAGTGGCGTTGAAGGTAAGTGCACAACGATTTGTAAATCTTCGCTATGTTTAAACTCAGAACCGAAAAGATATGTTTTTCCCTTACTGCGCATTTCGGTCCAAAAACCTTTTGGATTACCCAGAATATCTAAGCTAAAATAAAATTGTCCTTCTTGAAGTGCCGATAAAATTTTTGATTTGTCTGTCTTAAAGTCACCGGTCAGCTCTGACTTTAGTAGCACGTGATTACTTGCAACACTAAAAGCCGTCGCGTACGACGGAAACTTTATAAAATATCCCGGAAACAAAATGGCTTTAGCGGTTGCGTCCGTCCCCATAATTCCAATTACTTTGCGTTCTTGCGCAAGTTTGTCCCAGAGCTCAAGCTCCTGTTGAGGGTCTTTGTATACGCGAAGTAAAGAGAGATGGGCATTCAAAGGGTATGTCAGAATACTCCAAATTGAGTTAAATTTATTATCTCTCCATGCAACTTCGAGAATTCGTTTAAGATTAATAACTTCAATGCCATCAAGACCCTTGGGATATTCTCCCGTCCATGGATATCTTGAATGAAAAGGATGAGCTAAGATAATGGATCCGCTATCGGCACTACGAGGAAATTGTGACAATAAATCTGCAAAATAAACTTGGGCCTGCCCTTCACTACTAGGCGGCTGATTGAGGGGTGCATTGTAATACAAAACGCGTGCGTCCAAATAACTGTAGAGGCCAGCTTCGAGAACCGTCACGGCATTAAAATAACCCTCTAAAGGCTGATCATGTTCTAGGAGATTCACTTCGGTAAAAATTAGAAAATCAATTTTAGATTCTTGAGCGACTGTTACGACTTCAGAAGGAGAGCTGCTACCTGTACTTAAAATAGAGTGAACGTTGGTGATACCACGGTAGTCGTAATATTTTTCGGAATCATCAAGTTCGATTTCATTATTGGCAACGATGAAGGAGTAGCGGTTGAGGTATAAACAATAAAATGCAATAAACAAAATGACAAAAGCGACTTGAAAGAGCTTTTTCATTTTCTCGTGTACCTCATTAAAATTCTTTCTTTGTATTCAGGAAGCACAGGAGTTTTTGAGTAATTATCGGTCCAAGGTGCTAAGTTATTCCAAACACCAAATAGAAAATAAAAATTATCAACCGAAGGCTTTGACTCCGGCATATAATCGAACTGATCTACGCGATGCGTGCCATTCAATTTATATACAGGAATTTTTGTTTTGTAATAGAGCATGGACGCCATTTGATAAGAGCTTGCATAAAAGGGCTGATACTTAGAGGGAAAATCGAGGTACTCATCAAACGCATTATATTCATAAGTCTTAAGACGTCGTTCATCAATCGGCAGCCACTTGAAATGCACCTCAGTAAAGGCAATGACCGCGGCAATTCCCCAAATCCAGAGTGTGAGATGAATCCAAAATCGCCGATGATACGTAAGAAGTGCTAACGCGAATATTGCTGGAAAGGCCACGGCCGTCCAGTTTGGTTCTACGCGACCCCGGAATGAAGAAATTAAAAAAACAAGTGGCACTAGCCAGGCAAAATAAACCAGCCATCGTTTTTCACCGAGAGATTTATATTGAGTAGTTGCTAAAATTGCGAAAGCAAAAATAATCGGAAAGAGCAGCCCAATCTGGCTACCGATATAGTCAAAAACCCAAAACTCTTTTTTATTTTTTGCAAATCCATGGTTCAGCTGAAAGAGAAAGGACGCGTAGTCATTCTGATAATTCCAAATAAAAACGGGTAATGCCGTAATAAAAAATACTAGCAATGTTGGTGGGATGTACTGAAACTTAACCTGCGACCATTTTTTTTCTACAGTAAACCAAATACATACCACAGGTAAGAAAAAGGCCATGTGATACTTAGAGCAAAAACCTAATCCGCAGATTATTCCTAAAATTAGATACCAGGAAAGCTTTTTCGTTTCGAGAGCGCGAAAGCTTGCATAAATTGAAAGGGGCCAAAAAAACATAAGAGGGGAGTCCGGTGTCGCAATGCCTGTTCCAAATCCGGTGATGCAGTTTAAAGTCATCATTAAAAAGAAAAGAAAAAGATCTTTTGGGTTTAGCCATCGCTTCATGATTTCCACCCAAATTAAGATAGAACAATGTCCTATAATAACGATGGGCCATCTCACCGCGTGACCATAATTCTCAAAAACACTTCCTAGATTTAAGAGCCAAGCTACAAAGGGAGGATGATCAAAATAACTAAGTGAAAGATGTTTAGACCAAACCCAGTAGTAAGCTTCATCGGCTAAGAATGGAAACCAATAAGCAATAAAAAGTTTTAAAATAAGCGTGAACGCCCAGATACGATAGATCATGGGTACTTCAATTTGATAGGTTGTCCCAAACTCCCTGGTGCTCCTCGATCCTGTCCATTTACAATAACGTTGACGGCTCCTCCGTCACTCACATCAATGTTAATTGATGTGTTGGCCTTAAAGGTATGAAATTGTTCTGGAGCCAATTTAATCGTAAGAAATCCGCTGTTATCGGTGCGGTAACCAAGAGTTACATTATCAAGAGCTTCAATAATAACTTCGATTTGTTTTTTAGGCTTTTGTTCTGAGAGGGTCGTGGAGGTTGTTGGTTTAAGTGTTGTTGTCGTTGGCTTTAAGATCGATGTGGTTGTCGTTGTTTGTCTTAAGGTTGATGAGGTGGTTGTTGGTTTTAATGTCGACGTGGTCGCTGGTTTTAATGTCGACGTGGTCGTTGGTTTTAATGTCGACGTGGTCGTTGGTTTTAATGTCGACGTGGTCGTCGAGCGTGATGTTGAGGTGGGCTTTGTTGTCATAGAGATTGAGGCTAATGTCGTTGTACTTCGACTGGTTGTACTTGTGGTCGTTGTTGGAGCTAAAGATGTTGAGGTCGTTTCAGGTTCTTTCAATGTTGAAGTTGTTGTTGAAAGTGTGGACGCGCTTGCGGCCAAATTATTTTCATCAGAGGTGTTCGTAGATCCTGTCAAAACTGCGAGATCACCATTACTTGTCGTGTTGGCGGCTGTATCGATTTTGGTAAGCGCAATGCTCTCTTTGTGTAGTTCAGATTCTTTTTCGTATTTCTGAATCATCTGTACTACAAATCCAATGAGTAAAATTAGCACTAACGAGGCAATTGCAATCAACCAAGTCCGTGATTTGCCGCCGAGGTCTTCACTAAACTCGCCACTAGAGCGGTGGAGTCGCACCTGTGGGACTTCATTCGAGGATGCAATGGCCATATTAGCCGCTGTATCTCCGATAGGAAGTTCGGGTTTAGTTTGGCCCATTTCATCTTGGAAAGACTTCAAAGTTTCGTTAACATCCAGCCCAAGATATTTTGCGTATGTTTGTACAAAGCCACGAATAAACGCTCTCTGGGGAAGTTGATCGACGTCTCCTTTTTCTAGAGCTTCTAATGTTTTCGGATTAATTTTAGTAACGTGAGCAATTTCGGCAATAGTCAGGCCCTTTTTTTCGCGGGCCTCGCGTAGAAGTTGTCCAGTTTTTTTCATAACCCACTCCTACTTAATAATTCCAATCATAGTTTTAGCTTTTTCTGCGTACTCACCTTCTGGATAAAGGTGAACCATTTCTTGAAGTCGCGCTTCTGCTTTAGCTTTAGAACCAATTTTAAAATAGCTTAAACCCGAATAATAAAGAGCCTCTTCTTTTTCTTTGTCGCATTGATTAACTGTTTTTTCTAAAGAAGGCCCGGCTTTTTTGTAGTCCTCTAAAAAGAAAAGACTAAGTCCATAAACAATTTGAGCAGGACAAAAAGTTTTTTCAGACTTTAATGAAAGAAGAG
The DNA here is from genome assembly GCA_021731045.1 of Bdellovibrionales bacterium. GTDB lineage: Bacteria > Bdellovibrionota > Bdellovibrionia > Bdellovibrionales > JAKFYE01 > JAKFYE01. The sequence continues at coordinate 119,781 of JAKFYE010000009.1, forward strand.
CAGTGTCTCTTGCTTTTAAAAACTCACCTTTTTTATAATAAGCCATCGCCATATTTGCGTGTGCTTTTTCAGGCGTTGGATAGGTGAGATCATTTATCACCGGGGTAAGCTCTGCAATCGCTTGATCGTATAGTTTCATACTGATGTAAACGCGACCCAAATTATTTCGCGCGTCTGTGTATTTAGAATCAAGATCAATTGCGGTTTTAAGATGTGATTCAGCCTCAGTAAACTTATCGCGCACAAAATAGGCGAGTGCTAAATTATTGTGAATGACAGGACTTTTGGGGTCGAGTTCTACCGCTTCAAGAAGTTCTTTTAGGGCTTGAGGATAATTACCTTGTTGAAGATAAGAAGTTCCCATTCGTAAATGCAAATCTGCGATGTTCTTTTTTTCGCCCTGAGATGTTGCACAACCGATAAACAAAATACAAATAAGACTCAAAAATAAAATTCGAAAAATAGGCATATCAAAACTCTAACAGTGTCGTTTTGCGGGCTCAAATTTTTAATGAAGATTAAGGAGCCGCGCGTCGCATTAAGTTGGCACAATCATCGAGATAATTTCAATGTGGGCTGTTTGAGGAAACATATCTAAGGGTTGTACTTTTTTAAGCTGATAGGCCCCTGAGCTCACCGATAAAAACAATTGTACATCACGTGCCCAGGTTACGGGATCACAACTTACATAAAATAGCGCGCGCGGCTTGAGTTTTGCGATGGCGTCCATGACATTTTGCCCGGCGCCCGCACGTGGCGGGTCAAGAACAACTAATGCGTTCTGAAAAGGCTTTTTATACTTTATAAAAAAATGCTCAACAGACTCGCAAATAAACTCGACGTCTTTTATTGCATAAGCGTGTTGAACCGCATCGGCTACAGCTTTTTTGTTCATTTCGACTGCAAGCGTGGACTGTGGCTGAATCTGATTGTGAAGGGGAAAAGTCAAATTACCATTCCCAGAATACAGATCCAAAAGAAAATCAAACTTGAAGTCCTTAGTCCAATCCACCAATGTACGAATCATATGTTCGTTTTGTGCCGTATTAACCTGAGAAAATCCGAGTTCTGCTTCGACTTCATTCGTATTGGTCACAATAATTTGGCCAGATTTCACTCTCCGTATATCGAAGCGCCCATCTGTGGTTGGCGGTCTAAGAGTTTTGATTTGCTCTGCAACGGCTTGTTCTGCGATTAAACAGTCATCAATGTCGACAATGTGGTGAGAGCGCGCCTCTTTAAATCCAAGTTGTTTATTAAAACTGTGAAGCTGAATGCGGTTGCGATAACGAAAAGGGTGGGGGCTTGCAAGTATCGGTAAGATATTTTCAGGCGCGAGATGAAATTTTTTAATCGCTTCTCGAACCAGCAAAACTTTATTCTCTAATTGATTTTGATAACTAATATTCTGCCAATCACAACCGCCACATCTTTCAAAGTAAGGACACGGCGCCTCAATACGTTGAGGCGATGGATTTAGGATTTTTTTTAAAACCCCGTTTGCATATCCTTTTTTAACTTCGCGAATTTCTATAAGTGCGGTATCGCCCGGCACGGTAAAAGGCGTAAAAACAACAAAGCCTTCCACACGTGAAAGGCCAGCACCTCCGAGAGCTAATCGGTCAATTGTAACTTCAACAATTTGACCGATATGAACCGGAGGTTGTCTCATCTAACCATTACAAATTTCTGATTTTTCAAAGAAGAGCGAAATTTCACGCGCAGCACTTGTAGGACTGTCACTTCCGTGAACCGCGTTTTCACCCATACTGTCACCGTAAAGTTTACGGATTGTGCCCGGATTTGCTTTTGCAGGATCTGTCGCGCCCATAAGATCACGATTTTTTGTAACAGCATTATCTCCCGAGAGAACCATCAAAAGAACTGGCCCTGACGTCATAAAGCTCACAAGTTCACCAAAAAAAGGACGCGCTTTATGTTCAGCATAAAACTCCTCACATTTTAATTTTGAAATCACCGTGAGTTTCGCTGCCGCAATTTTAAGACCGTTTTTTTCAAAATGATCCATAATGGCGCCCATTTTATTTTTCTTAACGGCGTTTGGTTTAATAATTGAAAACGTTTGCTCTTTTCCCATATATAACTCCTTATTTGAGGGCGGACTTTAGTGTTGTTCCCAAGTCTGCAGGACTGCGTGCGATTTTTGCTCCCGCACTCGCTAAAGCTTCAAACTTAGCTTCCGCCGTGCCTTTTCCACCGCTAATAATCGCACCCGCATGACCCATGCGTTTTCCTTTTGGCGCACTTGCACCAGCAATAAAACACGCAATTGGTTTTTTAAATTCTCTTTTAATATATTCGGCGGCCTCTTCTTCTGCCGAGCCACCGATTTCTCCAATCATAATGACAGCATCGGTTCCTGAATCCTTATTAAACATTTCAAGAACATCAATAAAGTTAGTTCCGTTGACAGGATCGCCGCCAATTCCAACGCACGAAGATTGACCTAACCCTACCGCCGTCAATTGATGAACAGCTTCATAGGTTAGTGTTCCAGATCGCGAAAGAACTCCGATTCTTCCGGGCCTATGAATAAACCCGGGCATAATTCCAATTTTACATTCTCCAGGAGTGATGACTCCGGGACAATTGGGACCAATCAGTCTTGTTTTTCGTCCTTCCATGAAACGTTTCACTTTAACCATGTCTAAAACAGGTATGCCCTCAGTAATGCAAACGACGAGTTCGACTTTTGCATCGACGGCTTCCATTATTGCGTCTGCCGCAAATGGTGGTGGAACATAAATCACCGAGGCATTCGCGCCAGTTTTTTTAACGGCTTCTTCAACAGTATTAAAAACCGGAAGACCAATATGAGAGGTTCCGCCCTTTCCAGGAGTCACTCCGCCCACCATCTTTGTTCCGTACTCAATGGCTTGTTGAGAGTGAAATGTTCCTTGAGCACCAGTAAAACCTTGGCAGATCACTTTGGTATTTTTATTTATGAGAATGGCCACGGTTAAGCTCCCTTCACAGCAGCAACAACTTTTTTTGCGGCATCTTCTAAGTCACTAGCGGGAGTAATATTAAGCCCACTTTCTTTCAACATTTTTTTGCCGAGATCAACGTTTGTACCCTCTAGACGTACAACAAGCGGAACTTTTAAGCCGATTTCTTTTGCGGCGGCGATAACTCCTTCCGCGATAATGTCGCACTTCATAATTCCACCAAAAATATTAACCAAAATGGCTTTTACGTTTGGATCTTTTAAAATAATCTTAAATGCCGCTGTCACATTTTCTTTATTCGCACCACCGCCAACATCTAAAAAGTTTGCGGGCTCTTTGCCGTGAAGTTTAATAATATCTAAGGTCGACATCGCAAGGCCCGCACCATTTACGAGGCAGCCAATTTCTCCGTCTAATTTAATAAAAGCAAGATCGTATTCGCTGGCTTCGATTTCAGCGGGATTTTCTTCGGTTAAATCGCGGTACTCAAGAATGTCGGGATGTCTAAAGAGAGCATTTGAGTCAAAATTCATTTTAGCATCCAGTGCTAATAGAGCACCTTGCTTTGTCATAACTAAAGGATTGATTTCGGCCATCGAACAATCACATGCAACGAAAGCATTGTAAAGTCCGACAAAAAACTGAGTCGCTTTGCCGATCAATTCTGCAGGAACACCAATAGCAAAAGCGAGTTGTCGCGCTTGAAAAGGCATAAGCCCAGAAACCGGATCAATGGTGCGCGTGTGTATTTTTTCAGGCGTTTTATGAGCGACCTCTTCGATATCCATTCCGCCCTCAGAGCTGGCCATCATTGTGACGCGACCAGAATGACGATCAACAAGAGTTGCGACGTAATACTCTTTCGCAATCTCACAACCCTCTTCGATTAAAACTTGATTGACCACTTTTCCTTCAGGACCAGTTTGATGGGTAACAAGGGTCATCCCTAGAATTTTTTTTGCGTGATCTCGCACTTCATCGATGGATTTCGCAACTTTTACGCCACCGCCTTTTCCGCGACCTCCAGCATGAATCTGAGCTTTAACCACCCAAACTTTTCCACCAAGTTCTTGGGCAACCTTGACGGCCTCTTCGGGAGTTTTTGCAATTTTGCCTTTGAGGGTCGCGACTCCAAATTTTCTTAAGACTTCTTTACCTTGATACTCATGTATATTCATCTAAACGTCCTTCGATTACAGTTTTTGTAAGGCGCTTACAAGTTCCTCAACGGCTTTAATCGAGTGATCAAGACCTTTGCGTTCTGTTTCGTTTAATTTTACTTCAATAACTTT
>JAKFYE010000021.1 GCA_021731045.1 Bdellovibrionales bacterium
CATGGCCTCATGGTGTTCAAAAACAGTATGAAGGCCAACTACAGAAATTTGATCGCCATTAAAAGCTTCGTGAAGACGCTGTGCCTGAGGAATGCCATGTAGAATGCAACCTGGGCACAACATCTGAAAAGCATGTATCGCAACTACTTTTCCACTGAATGATTTTTCAGAAAAGTCTTTATCAACGTTCAACCATTTTTCTGCGAACAGCTTTATCTCACTCATTTACTTGCCAAGCCAGACTATTTAGCGACTTCAACTATATCTTTTTGAGTTGAGGCTGCTATCGCCATTAACTCGTCTTTTTCAGCTTTAGGAACTTTAAACTTATCTAGTGTGGCCGCGAGATCGCCAGCAATTGCGCCGAACTCTGCAGCAGTAATCTTCATCCCCACATGGGCTGTCTTCATGTCACGGCCTTTGTACTCGCTGGGCCCGCCTGTCGCTTGAACAATAAATGCTGTGACTTGTTTTTTTAAATGAACAACATCAAGACCTTTGTATTTTCCATCACGAAAGAAATTTACTTTAGGATTGACGGCCGTTGTGTTCACAAATGAATCAACTACGGCTGTAATTGCTGGTTGGCCACCGAGGCGCTCGAATAAAGACTTCTTAGTCGTTGCATGCTTTGTTGGTTCCGCATGAACGGCCAATGACAACAAGAGACTTACGACAATTGATAATGCTTTCATGGACACTTCCTTCTTTTTGGTTGTTAAGAACCAAGATAAGCACGACTGAAGTACTTGTCAAATAAGTTTAGAATCGATACTAGTAGTCATGTCTAAATCTTTAGGTGAAGTTGGGCAGTTAATTGAAAGACTGACGGCCTTAAATCGAAATTTATTGCGGCAATTCGCCACAGAAGAGGGGCTTCAGCTGGTTCATGTTGAAATCTTGCAGTACTTAACAATTTGCAATCGCTATTCCGATTCGACTCAGGCTATCTCTGAATATCTAGGTCAAACTAAGGGCAGTATTTCACAAAGTATCGGACATCTTGAGAATCACGATTTTATTAAGAAGGTTCAAGACAAAATTGATAAGAGAATTTTTCACATCTCACTTTCTTCGAGGGGGGAGGCGGTTACTGAGAGGCTATTGAAAAAGATTGATATGGGAGGCTCAGGTGAGTTCGAGCCAGTACTAAAGACAATGCTAACGTCGATTCAAAAGAAAAATGGGCTAAAAGGCTTCAACACGTGCGTATCCTGCAAATTCAATCAGAACCCGAAGAAAAACACTTTTGTTTGCGGACTAACAAATGAAAGACTAAGCCCAGATGACGTTAAGAAAATTTGTAGAGAGCATGAATCACATTAGGTTTTGTGGGTTCCAATGCATTTCTGGATCGAACCGCATCTAAGGAGAATTCCAAGATGGCCGTCTCAAATTAAGAACAAGTTTCTCCGTGCTCAACTTTCCCAAACCTCAAAAAACCTTCTTCGTCTCCCTAAGCGCTTGATTCCTCGCTGAACCACGGCACCAGCTATTTCTTGCAGTATCCCTTTGTCGTTCGCGTAACTTTGCCACGAACTTCAAGTTCTCGAAGACAGCTCATTACATACCAACCAATTGAACCATCAAAGGCCTTCACTTTTGAACCCACTAACTTTGCTAGCTCTGAGTATCGAACGGGCTTTTTGGTTAAACACTTCATTATTGCTGTCGATATGGTTTTGAATTTTTCAACAGAAACAGTAGACTGCTTTTTCCATCCTTTTCCTCGAATGGCGACACGTTCTTCATTCGCATTGCTTTTTCCATATCGTCTATTCACTTCTTTGACGGACTCAGAAATCAGCTTCTCGAGCACCTTCAAATTCACGTCACTTAACCTTCGAACCTGAAGACAAGCTTTGGCCATTTTATGTTTTCCGAGCTTCAATAAATATTGATTTTGGTTTTTTCCAGCAGCCACCAGATAGATACTTATATTTGGTTTGCCCGAGGCAAAACCAGTTACGCATGAGTCGCCCTCTCGACCACTTTCATACTTGTAATGATAACTTCCAAAGCCAATTATTTTAGTTCCCCATAGTTTGGGCTTTTCACTGGTGATTTTGGTCATCATTTTTATAAGTAAAATACAGTCACTTCTTCGTTCGTCGTCAGTGATTTTGTTTAAGTGCGTCGCAATACTTGCGCTTGTTGGTTTCGTCTTCGCCATTTTTAGTTCTTCTCGGCAGCTTTCTTTAAATCCCTAGCAAAGTCTTCGAAGGATTGATCAAATGGAGGAATCATTATGGCAAACAGCGGAAATATCGGACTACCAATTTTTTCAGTCATGCTAAATTTGGTTACTCCTCCGGCCTCAGAAAGAGAGTAAACCCTTAAACCCATTACATCTCCCCAAGCCAACCTTTTTGTTGGTTCAAACTCTTTAACTTTAAGTTTGAAGACACGTTTGGGATCTAGCTTTGATTTCAGCTTGATCGTTTCTCCTTGCGAAATGTTGCCTTCAATCGAAACAACGGTTGAATTCCATTTTGGATACTGAGAGGCATCTGTCAGTAGTGACCAGATCACTTTTGATGGTGCTTTGATTGAGATACTCACCGATGTTTCTCGGCTGAATAGCTTCTTAGTCGTTGTTGCTCTGCCTTCGTTCATTTCTTCCCCCCAATTCAAATTCGAAACTGTAGTAGTGCTTTCCAGCTTCAATGTTAATTTCCATTTTTCCAGTCAGCCCAACCAATTCGTTTTCTCCAGAGTCAGGAACTACCTCTAAAATAAGTCGATCTTTACCTTTATCCATGACTCCAAAGTGTTGAAGAACAAAACTTCCTTTTTTTCCACTTAGTGTTCCGGTGACTTGTTCGATCGCCACGTATCCAGCAGAACCTTTGACTGACGTCATCGCGCTTAACATTTCACCGCTACTAGTCGCAGATAAATCGCCACGAAAGGTTTTATCTATCGACATACGGCCCAGTTTTATTCCACCAGATCCTTTTGCATAGGTATCGATAGGATTTAATTTAACCTCAAACTCGCCTTTAATAATCACCTAGCCTCCAATTGCTCATCTAGGAAAACTCCAATCCTAGAAGTCTCATTTCAATATCAAGTTTCTCCTCGCGAAACTCATCCAACGTTACTCAGATCCTAGGTTCTAATTCCCACCATAGAATTTCACCATCGTCTCCCTAAGCGCTTGAATCCTCTTAGATCAAACAAGCGCCCAAGTAAAAATGCATGTTGCTGACAATCCAAGAATTGTTCGCGCAGCATGAAGTTTACCCCAATGACGAATGAGATCAATAGTCGTAGCGTTGATATCATTCTCTCTAGTCGCCAAGAGTTTACGATTTGTGGGCATAATCACAAGTAGCGTGTAGGGCCAGTTTGCAAGAATAAAAGCGGCTCCCAAAATCCAACGCCAATCTTGAGTTTGAGTGTATGAATAGATGCCAGCCAGGCCAGAAAGTACTGCTAGAGTAGACTGCATAATAAATCCACTTTTGTAGCTTGGGGCCCATTGAATTAGAAGATACTTCGGCTCGAGTTTCAAACGAGCGGGCTGTTCTGCAAAGTTAATATAAAAAGCAGCGCCGGCAAAAAGCGCGGCAAAAACTAATGCTAGTAATCCGACGAAAATCATTAAGCCCCCTTTCCTAACCGTTTAATCCTACCCATCTAGGAGAATTCCATGACCATCACTAATGCCAAGTCTCTCATGTAAAACTTTTCAGTTTCAAAAAAACCACCCCCATGTAGACTAAAATAGCTAGGCTTGGGTTTTCTGAGAGTACGTTTTTCCTTCGGCATCCAAAATTTGTTTCGCTTCATGCCAATCAATTAAAGTATCACGGTTGATCCTTACTGATTTTATTTCATTTGCCCACTTCACAGCATTTTTCATTGCCATTGCATGTGCGCCAGAGAAAAAGTATTCCCGCATATCTTGTTCGCTATTCCAAAGGGTCATCGTGTAAGAGGGGTTTCCGAATCCAATTGTTTTAAATGCTACACATTTAGAGCTCTTTTGAAGTTGCAAGACACATCGAAATGAATATGGCCAAATTCTAAACAGATGTGAGAATTTTCTTACTTTTAAGCTTGTAATAGAAAGAACCATTCTAAAAATCCCCTCATTCTCGAACTATCTTTGGTGCCAAGAAATTCACAAATGCTTGTTCACTTTGGGCACGCTATACCAATCGTTGTTTGCTCCATCCATGCATTGAACTTGGAGCTCAGCCAACTCACCTGGGTCAACATTGTCTATCGCCGATATTGTCACGCTAAAATAATCTCCGCCAATTTCTTCAATGAAACCCTTGGTGCCGAGTCGAACGCCACAATGCTTGCAAAAATAGTATTCATTTCTAGATCCAGGATTTATTTGATAAGTTGAAACCTCACTATGGCCGCTGGTCCATTTAAAGAACTCAGGTTTTGTCATATGACCCCAGTTGCGAACCTTGGCACAATATGAGCAATTGCATTTATAGGTGCTTTTTTGAAGATCCAGCTCGGCTTCAAACTTTACTTTCTTGCAGTGACAACTTCCTTGGTATTTTTTTAACGCCATTTTGATCCCCTAAAAACTTAACCTTTCATTCATGTTCATCTAGGAAAATTCCAAGATGACTAGCACCCAAAACAAAGTTTCTCTTCGCGAAACTCAATCTAAAAAACTAACATCGTCTCCCTAAGCGCTTGATTCCTCGTTGAACCACGGCACCACGGGAACCCAGGCCCCAGGAGCAAAAGCCAACAATATCATACGCTTAAGCTCCAAATTTGGTGCCGAAAATGGTGGAGGCGGGGGGAATCGAACCCCCGTCCGCAAGTGGTCTACTACAAGGCAAGCTACATGCTTAGTCTCTGTTTTTAGGGTGACCTAAGAGCGTCCAAAGACAAACTTTCTAGGGTCCCTCCTCCACATTTCTTGGCTGCAGCGCTTGGAGAAACCGCCCTTCAGCCGTGATGACTAAGTGTCACTTGGCCCCGAAACCATCATCGGAGTCTCGGGCAAGCGCAAGCTGAACCTAATTCAATTAGGCAGCAAGTTGTGTGTAATCGTTGCCAATTACGGTTTGCTCTTTTTTACGAGGATGAGCGCCCCGGCATGCTCCTTGAGCTTTCCGACCCACGTCGAAACCTTGTCGCCCCCGAAAGCACTCTGAACATATCAGAAGTCCTTCTCTGAATACAGCCTCATTTGAGAATATCGCGGTTGCATATGAGTGCTAACTCCGCTTAAAAAATGTAAAGTTATCTTAAAATTTCAAGCAGAGAACAGGTAAGTGTATGAAGCAAATGGCAAGGCATCTTTATTTTTGGGTGATATTGGCAATCTTTTTGGGAGTATTGCTCGGCATCACTGACCCTGAATTAGCCGTTTCGCTTAAGCCGCTTGGCGATGCCTTTATCGCTCTCGTTAAAATGTTGATAAGTCCGGTGATATTCTGCACGGTCGTATTGGGAATTTCTGGCGCGGGTGACATGAAAAAAGTGGGACGCGTAGGTGGAAAGTCCCTTCTGTATTTCGAGATTGTTTCAACTTTGGCATTACTGATCGGTTTGATCACGATGAATGTGCTTAAACCGGGTGAGGGATTTAATGTTGACCCGCAAACGCTCGATCCACAATCGGTCGCAAGCTATTCCAAAGCGGCCGAGAGCCAAACCCTTATCGAATTTATTTTACATCTGATTCCTAAAACTTTTATGGATGCGTTTACTGGGTCAGGAGATCTGTTGCAAGTTCTGCTGATCGCGATCCTCTTTGGGTATTCCATGTTGAAAATGGGAAAAGCCGGTCAAGCCGTTCATAGTTTTATCGAAGAAGCTTCGCATATTTTGTTTGGTATGATGAATACGATTATGAAGTTGGCCCCTATTGGGGCAGGCGGGGCGATGGCGTTTACCGTTGGCAAATACGGAATTGATTCGCTAATGCCGCTCATGAAGCTGATGATTACTTTTTACTTCACGTGTTTTTTGTTTGTCGTTATTGTTCTAGGTACAATTGCAAAAATTGTGGGATTTAATATTTTTAAATTTATCTATTACATCAAAGAAGAACTTTTAACTGTATTAGGAACATCGTCATCAGAGTCGGCAATGGTCCCGCTCATGCACAAGTTAGAAAAATTGGGATGCTCAAAATCGGTGGTGGGCTTGGTCATTCCTTCGGGATATTCTTTTAATCTTGATGGAACAAATATTTATCTCACCATGGCCGCGCTTTTTGTTGCTCAAGCTTTAAATATTGAACTGACTTTAATGCAACAACTTTCAATTCTGGGAGTCGCGATGCTCACTTCAAAAGGTGCATCCGGAGTCACGGGTGCAGGATTTATTACTTTGGCTGCAACTTTGGCGGTGGTCCCGACGATTCCGGTTGCGGGTCTAGCTCTGATTTTAGGAATTGACCGTTTTATGTCTGAAGCCCGCGCGCTGACTAATTTTTTAGGTAACGGGGTGGCGACGGTCGCGATCTCTCGTTGGGAAAAAGAACTAGATCTCAATAAAATAAATAGCGAATTGTCATAATTATTCTGCGCTTCGGAACAAAAAGTTGAGTGACGCCTTTTTGTCATAATTATTTTGTGCTTCAAAAAAATTAGCGTTTTTTATTTCGGAGAGATTGGATGATTTGGTCAAGTTTCGAGAGAAATTGCGACCTTGCTTTTTTATCCATAGGCGCCGGACCACCGCGCATGTCTCCCATATAACGAAGATTGGTCATGAGCTCACGAGTGGCGAGCGCGGAGCCAATATTATCTTCGGTGAACTCTTCGCCTTTGGGTCCCAAAACTCGCGCTTGTTTTTTTATGCAGCGATCGGCGAGTGGAATATCTGCGGTGATGGCGATATCCCCAATGCCGATATGCTCGGCAATCCAATCATCGGCGGCATCAAAACCCCCAGAAACCACAACCATTTCCACTTCGCCTTCCATCGGCGTATTCATGGCTTTATTGGCAACCAAAAAAACTTTAAGATTATAACGAAGAGCCACTTTGTAAGTTTCGTCCTTAACTGCACAGCCGTCCGCATCGATATAAATATTTAGCATAACTTTTTGAACTCTTCGAAATCTTCCAGAGTATTAAGATTCATCAAAACTTTTTTATCTGCCACCCAAACACGTTTTAATTTTTTTTCTTCTCGAATTAAAAAGTCTAGTCGGTATGAGGAGGGTTGTGCCAGCAATTTATTTTTAAACTTTAATGAGATCAAAAGAGGATGCCCCCCCAGACCATTACATTCTGGCTGAATCACATCGTAAGGTTTATAAGTTCTGAGTGAATCCCAAACTGCGCGGTCAGGAACCGGTACGTCAATAGGTAATATAAAATTATATTCATCATTCGTTTTAAGAAGGCCTTCTTGTAATGAAGAAAACTGCCCACGTTCGGGCCGTTTATTTATAACGACATTGATATTCGTAAGTGTGACATGCTTTAGAATTTCTTTTGCAGAATATCCGAGCACCACGGTGATGTTTGAAAAATCAAGCTCGCGCATACGGGCAATTTGGTATTCAAGCCAAGTTTTTTTGTTTATTTTTAGGAGCGCTTTGGGAGAGCCCATTCGAGTTGAAGCTCCCCCACAGAGAATAATAACAGACTCTGAACTCATTGACGGTCAAGGCAGAGAACAGTCGTCCAGTTGTCAGAAATTCTTACGGTTTGAGTATCTAATGGACAAAATGATTCACCACTTGACGGGTCTTTCATCTGTGCGCAGCCCCAGCGATTACATGACATATCATTTGTAGGATATTCAGAACACTCGTCAGGAGAAGAAGTTTTACCAATAACACGTGTTCCACCACATACGGATGCAACCGGACCGTCTGTAATAACTTTTCTATAGCAAAGAATATAAAGCGGCTCTTGTGTCATGACACGCTTAATTGTTCCTGCGGGACAATCAGCATCACCTTGAGCATTAACAGTGACTGCGCATCCCCAACGGTCGCAGCTTTGATCGTTAGTGTGAGGCATTGTACATTCGTCAACACCTCCGGCCACTAAGTATTTACCCTGAATGCGTGCGCCACCGCACATGAGTTCTTTTGAGTAAATCACAGTATCATCTTGTCCTGGAATTTCTGGCACGTTGACGATGGGTGGTGTTGCGACTTCCCCAGTGCCAGCTTCGGCAGCGGCCGAAGACGGCTCTTCACCACTATGAAATTTTGGAGATTTAGAACACCCTACTAGGGTCCAGTTTAGTGCGATTAAAATAAGTATTAAGTGTTTCATGAAAAACTATTCGGACTAGACTTTAATAAAGTTTAATCTTTTGAAAATCGACCTAAGTCTTGACGATTTTTTGAGAATTGTAATTTCAACTTTAGATTTGCTACGGTGATTTTTTTGAAAAGTGAAAAACATTTTTTCACTTTTGTCTGTCGTTTCAATATGAGAACTTACGAATTATAATTATTAAACACGTAATTGGTATAAGTTCAAAACTAAAAAAACGAAAACCTATGCAGATGGATTTATGTTGATTATACGCAACAGCAACCCTCTAAGAGAAAGCCTTTAAAGTCAGACGAGAGCTGTTTGATTTTATTTGCAAAATGCGTTAGCGAGGTCTTCGACAGCGATGAACTCTGTGGATTTTTGTTCATCATTTTGAATATTTTCAGAGGCTGCAAGACGATTTATTTGATCAGAACATTTTTGTTGTTTGAGCGCTTGCAGATCGAGCATTTCTAAATATGTCACAAGCAAGTTCACCTTGAAACGAAATTTTCCAAATTCATCTTTAAATTTGGGGGTTGGATTTTTAGGAACTTTAAAAAAATAATCTGGGCCTTTTAGATCTTTTAGCAATGCCGTATAGGTCTTTTCTTTTTCTGACCAGCTAGAGCTTTTTTTAATGGTGTCTTTTGAGGAACTTAAAACCGAGGCCAATTTTGCATCTAAAGTCATTTGACTAGCGGGAGACTGAGTTGCTGCTAACAAAACTACAATCAAAAGATCTCTATACAAATTCATTAGCGAGTCTCCCGAATGACCGTAGATGGAGTTCCTGAATTGCCGGAAGAGCTGGATTTAGTCAAGTCAACCTCTATACGTCGTTCTGGCTCAAGGGCATTACGGCATGTTGAAGGAAGATGAGCCATATCGTTTTTAATTTTTCTTGTGTAATCTGCAACTTCATTTTTTCTTCGTGATGAACCGTTATAATTCGTTTTAACGATTTCTAAAAAGCGCTTAGAAGCATCTGCCGGTGGATCAAAGTTTCGCAGTTCATCTGAAAGTGTTCTTAGGGCTGAATTTATTTGCGGAAATCCGCCGTTATACGTTGTGATTTGAGCGGTACGCTTTAGATTTTCAAAGGCGTCGCCAAATTCTTTTCGTGGGAGTTGCTTGCTGAGAGTATTCAATACAGGCGCGACCGCTCTCAAATTGTCAGCGTAGAGAGTAGCTCCTATAAATATATTAGTTAACATCGGATGCTTTGTGCCTAAACGATCACATTGTTTAAAGTAAGAACCTGCATCATCAGATTTTAAACTGTCATTTAAATCACCTACGGTAACCTTCATAAGTTCACGACATTGCTTCTGTAGGTTTTGACAGTTAGACCCTGTGCAATTAGTAGGAAGAGTCACATTGTCATCCAAGCGTTTTCTAATAATTTCGAATGCTCCGCCTGGGCCGCTCTTAGAAAGTTGCCCAATGCCCATACTTCCATCGGGCGACATAACGTTAGCTTGAAAATGTGATTCATGGTTTAGCAAGGCAAAATAGTCGTGTATATCAATACCCAGGCATGAAGCCGATAGTCGAATACTGTTCGTGACCCCGTTAACATACTCGGGAGTCACACACGCGCGTTCGCTTTCTTTCCTTTTAAGCCGATGTCGCTTTCCATCAGCATCACATCGTACGTAGATAACATTACTAGGAGTTTTTTCCATCGCGCTGACTAAACAGGCCGTTAAAGGATCATCTTTTGTCGACTCTCGAGTCAAATCTGAAAGTGGCGAAGAGTAAAAATTATTTAAAATATTATCATTTGGATATTGAGCTCGCTTTTCAGCTAATTCATCTTGAAACAATGTTGAGTTTGGGCCGCAACTGTAACGATCATTATTCGGAGTTGGCGAGCTAGCAGAAGACGCGTTTGGTGAAGTTAATGACGGAATTTCAGATTTTGTTTGTGAAGGAGGTGCGATGATTGAGAGCGTGGTGGTGGTACGGGCGCTTGCGCGGGGTTCATCTTCGTTCGTCGCTAGTGATGCCGGAGTGTTGTTAAACTTTGTAACAAGATTTCCACTTTTTTCGCACGCACTATCAAAACAACACTGAAGCTGACTTTCGGTGTTTAATCTTCGATAGACGTAAAGCTTTGGATTTTCAGAAATTTGATAGGCGATACCGCGACTCATTCGAACTTGCTTGTAAACTTTGACCACACTATTTTTAGGCAATGTCGAATGTAAATTATCTTTATCGGCATCCCGTAAACTTACGAGGTTTGAAAAATCTAACGAAGTGCGCACATTATAATTAGCTTGTAACAAAAGTGTCGAAGGCATTTCTGATTCACAACGCCCGCCCTCTACGGCGTGAAGAGGTGAGCTAAACCCAACTAAGAATACAAGGACTTCTAAAACAAACAACGATATAAAAAACACATCTCTAAGTTTAATGGTCTCTCCCCCGAGATTATGACGTATAGCCATCTTTAATGAAACCTCTCACCAATTGAAGATGCAAGTAACATTCTATCTATAATGGCTTTTATTGTCTCTGAAGTCTTAAAAAATAAAAGAAGGTGTACGACTGTTCATAAAATAATCAACAGCATCCTTGTAGCGAGACTTAAGTCGGGTATACTAGATCTCTAATCAAAAGTAGGCCGTCCTCTTAATAATCCGATTGTCTTTTCTCCACTCATTTTCTAGATAGGCAAGTTATTCGGTGGTATTGGTTTTTAAGTCGACGATGGAGAGGAGTTTTTTTGGCACTGCAAATTATTGAAAAATCTAAAGCCTACTTGTCGTCTACACAGGCTCTTAAGAGCTTGGAGCAAGATCCTTATTGGCCTAAGTGGGATAGTCCGTGGTGGCATATGCTTTTGCTTCACGAATTAGGTTTAGCTCGCGAAATTCCTAAATCCATAATTTTGAAAATGGTTGAAGTCCTAAAAGATTTCTATTTGCCAATATTTCCGATTCGACCAGAACAAATTCCCAGCGGCACTGACACTTATAGAAAAATTATTTGTCATTGTGCTGTTGGAAGTATGTATCAAGTTTTATTTGATTGCGGAGTCGATGTTGATCGCGAGCTTACATGGATGCGACCATGGATGCTGCATTATCAGTTGCCGGATGGCGGTTTAAACTGCGACGAGAAAGTTTATACTCAGGCGCAACCCAAGAGTTCGATTATTTCGACGCTTCCGTGTTTGGAAGCCATTTTATTTAGTCGTAATCGAGAGCTGCACTCGCAAGAAAAAGAATTTTTAGATAAAGGTGCTCAGTACTTACTCCGACAAAAACTATTTCGTAAAGTATCTACTGGCGAAGTTATTGATAAAGATTGGCTAGAAATTCGATTTCCTCGTTTTTATGATTATGATTTTCTTCGCGGTTTTTATTTTTTAACTAAGTGGCGAGAATTCTCCGGGTTTCAAATTCCAGAAGTCTTGATAGATGAGGTCAAGCAACTCGTGGCGCCACAAATGACGGACAAGGGCATTCGCCTTAAACGCTATAACATTATCGAACAGAGAAGTTATAATCAAACATCGAGTGGCGCATGGGCCATGGGTAGCATCAGTGAGTTTGATCTAATGAAAGCGGTCAGCTTTGATGGTCATATTTGCGAACCGCTCACAAAAAAATGGAACGAAGCACTTACCAGTCTCCAAAAGTAATTTCGCCATTAGCCGCAACATCGTAGCTAAAATCAATCCATGAAGGAATGCCATCATAAATGTATTCGCAACGGTAAGTGACAACTTCAACTTTTGGTTCATTTAAATTGGCACACTCTCCTTGTTTAAGGAGCGGGCCTTGATGAGCGGTGTAGTTATTAAATTGTTTTCTTACCACTCTATCAACATGACCGATAAGACTTGCCGCCTCTGTATCTGAAATCAAAATGCCGTCGACTTTAAAAAAACTGTACTCGAGGTCGGCAATCTGAGAGTTAAATGTCGCGACAATAGGATCTGCGGCGCCATAGCGTAAGCTGACAAGTTCAAAGGGCATTCCTTCTAAGCTTGTCTCAACAGAATCCAAATTGTATTTTCGATCATCAATAAAAACAATTTTATTTGGTTTTATTTTAGAGTTCGCAATAATTTTTTTAAGAAGTTCTCCTTTTGGGGTTTCGCCCGAAAAAATAACACCTTCATGCAAATAACTTTCGAGAATTTGAGTGTCGATTTGTTCAGGAAACCCTTTTGAGAAATCATGATTAAGAATTTCGATTTGCTCAAGAGTGATATTCATAATCACCGCCGGTCTGGCCGTTAACGCAAAATGGGGGATATTTTGAACTTGCAAGTATTGCAGTAAAGTTTTGGCACTTTCTTCGACAGGTACCACAGAAACAGACGACTGCAACTCTGCAAATGCCTTGTGCTGAAGTTGCCCGGCCGCTTCGGGTGTCATCCCCTTTTTAATCGCTCTTGCTTTCATGTAATCGCCCCACTGGTGAGTGCCGATCATTTGATCCTGACGAATCAGCGTATTGTCGATATCAAAAACTACGAGCGTGTTGCTATTGATACTAGTCAAATCAATATCCGAATAGCTCTTGAGCTCAGAAACCTTCGCCCAGGCATGAGAAATCATGAATAAACTTAAAAATAAGAGAGTTTTCATAGCACATCCTTTTTTAGAATCTTTAAACTTAGGGTGTCTATATCGAAATTTTAAATGTAATAAAATATAGAAATAATGTATATATATGTAAATAATATGAACATATATCACTTAAAGTATTTTATAGATGCGGCTCGCCGACAATCCATTTCGAAGTCTGCTGAAGAGAACCACGTGAGTCATTCGGCAGTTAGTCAGGCGGTTAAGGGCTTAGAAAGTTTTTTAGATGTAAAGCTGTTAGTGCATTCAAAACGAAGATTTCAGCTTACCACCGAAGGCGAAAGACTCTTAATCGAAGGGCAAAGTTTATTATCAAGCTTAGCCGCGACTAAAGAAAGTCTTCGTTCGAATCAGAAAGAAGTTAGCGGGCAACTCGTGATTTGGGCGCCGCAGTCTTTGATTGTCAGTTCGCTTTACGAAGCCTTATCTGTTTATCGAAAAAAATATCCAAAAGTGCAGATTTTTTTAAAAACAGGTTCAGCGATGCAAGTACGAAAAGCAATAACTGGCGAGGAGGGTCACATCGGACTTTTATTAGACGATGGCTACTTGAGTACTTTTCAGTCGTCTCAGATTAAGAGCGGTGAATTTATTTTAGTAAGCAGAACAAAGGGCGAAGACTTAAAGAATGCCGAATTAATTGTGACCGCACGTGAGAAGATCGAGGTTTTGCACCTAAAAAAGAAATACAAATCGAAATTCAAAGTCGAAATGAAAATTGCGATGGAAGTTATGAGTTGGGGTGTCATCAAGAATCTTGTACTGCGCAAGTTAGGTGTGGGGTATGTTCCTGATTATTGTGTCGCAGAAGAGCTGGAATCTGGAAAGCTTCATCGCTTGAATTCACCCGGCCTTACGTTTCAATACAACATCAAAGCAATTTGGTACCAACAAAAACAGCTGCACCCAAATGCCAAACTATTTTTAGATTTACTAAAGTTATAAGAGTAGATTGCGATATTTATTAGTGTACAGCGGCCTATGAAAAAGCAGAAAGCTAAATCAATTTAATGGCAGAACATTGATAAATTGCCTATTTAGCAAAGACAATTGGTTCGACTGACTCCTCTAAAACAATATTCATGTTTTGAAGACTCCCATTGGGGTCGCGGTTAAACATTACAGGTAGTTCGAGTTCTTCACCCTCAATATGTGGAGTGGCGATAAATTTGTCTTTTTCGGATGTAGGTTTTAGTGGCCAATGATTGTCATAATAATTTAGAAAGAGCTGACCGTTATCATTTGAAATTGCGATATCTCCGTAGGCCACCTCTGAATAAGTTCCGACATACTCCTGAGAATTAAGCTCCAATGGCGAGTCTTCATAAAGCAAATGGCTTGAGCCGGATATGTTTGAGTTTAAATTAAACAACGACTGCACTTCTAATTTAGAAATGCCTAATCCAGAGAGACTTTTAAAATCAATATTCATATTATTACTAATAACATTCAAATTTGATTTGTCTTCAAGTAGATGTTCGTAAATCACGAGTGGTAGAAGTTTAATTTCATTTTGGGTATTGGGGACCGGTACAGTAATAGGGAATTCAAAAAGGCTACCCTTCGCTTCGTTCGTTAAAATGACAACCCCAATATTTTCATCAGGAACAAATGAAACAAATGACGAAAATCCATCGATGTTCCCACCATGCCATACAACTTTTTTTGAGCGAATTTCTGATAGGAACCATCCTAAACCATACATAACCTTGTTCGGTGAAGGAAATATAGCGCTTGCATCAGATTCAGGTTTTAAAGTCCTTTCGTGAGCAAATTTTGAAATTAGAACGTCGCCATTTTCATTAACCCCATGATTGAGATGAAACTGAACCCACTTTAACATATCGTTTATATTTGAATTGATTGAGCCAGCAGGACCAATAGCCTCAATATTTTTAAAAGGGAGCTGGACTTCGCCGATGTAAGGATATGCGAAATCTCCAGCTTGCTGGGAGACTTCATTCGAAAAATTTGTGTCGTCCATTCTCAGAGGCTGCAAAATTTTTTGACTGACAACCTCTTCCCATTTTTTACCAGTGATTTTTTCGGTCCACAATCCAATGGTCATGTACATTAAATTGTTATACTGAAAATTTTCACGAAATCCCATGTGATCATGTTTGTTAAATGCAAGGTAAGGAATTTTTGCGAAGAGTTCTTCGCGTTTAAAAGGCGTGAGATACCAAAGTAAATCATGTCGCGGCAAACCCGTACGATGGCTCAACATATCGACAGGTGTGATATTCGATGTAACTTCAGGACTACTCATAGAAAATCCAGGTAGTTGAGGAGCCAAAGGAGACTCTAGATTCGCCTGTCCCTCATCAGCCAGCATAGATATCGTAAGTGCGGTAAAGGCTTTTGTATTTGAACCAATTGCAAAGACCGTCGATGACGTAACAGGAAGCTTATTTTTTCGATCGCGGTATCCGTATCCTTTGAAAAAAATAACTTTTCCGTTTTGAATAACACCTACCGCAAGCCCCATATTTTCAACAGGCTGACGTTGTTTTACAAAGGCATCAATTTTTTCTTCAAGAGTTTGCGCATAAGAATCACTGGCAAATAGAAACAGCGAGAAAAAAATAAATCGTTTTATCATGACGGCCCTACTTGGAATGTAAAACGCATAAATATTCGAGCCATAGTATAAAATCAAGCTTTGTATCTAAATCAAAGACTATCTTCACGGTTACAGAGGCTTTTAAAAGTTGCTAGAGAGCAATGAAACTGAAGGCAATTTTTACATCATAAATTAGGTACAACTTATTTAAAAATGCTGCTCTGAGTGTGACAGCATTTTTTTGAATTCCCAATATCTGAGGAACCGTCATTGGGGCTGGCTTGAGCAACGACTTAGTAGCGCGATCTAGGTCGGATATTTTCTATCAGCTTCGGTCTAAGGGTGGCGTTCGGAAATTGAATTCGTTGTACTTCTTCCGTTATGGTTTTAATTTTGCGATCAATACCCACGACGGTCGCAGATACGACTTCGCCGCGTCCATTTTTAGTTATGGTGTACGTGTTTATTCCGACTTTAAAAGTGGTGGTTCCAGGCACAGGGGGAATGGCTCTAGCCTGCAGAAAAGCGAATTCGACCTTGTTGATGCCGTAAGACTGTTGCAACTTTTCTGCAACCGTTACAGAGGGCACGGCAACAGTCGGAGAGATTGTTTTTGCGGCGGTTTCACTAACAGAATTGACTATGGACGAGTTTGCTCTCTTTTCCAATTGTTTGGCAACGGCGGTTATATCTTCGGATCCGCCCACACCTTTCACTATGACTTTAGTTAAATTCCCATTAGCGTCTCGGGTGATGTTGAACGTGTCGTTTCCTAATTTTGCAGTTGCGCTACCAGGTTTTTTAAGAACTTCCATCAACGCGGTAGGGTCTCCTTTTTGGTAGAGTCCGTCTTTCAGCGCGTAGCGCGACCATTGTTGAAATTCTTCAGCAGAAAGGGTTGAAGCGTCTGTTTTGGAGACGGCGTCGGATAATAGGGTCCCTACTTGAGACCTAGGAGAATATTGAATGTCACCGTTGAGGCGTGTGACTTTGGCGATTGATAAGTTTTGAACCTTGCCATCTGCTTTTTTCACAATCACGTCGTATTCGGCTCCGCTTCGGGTCACGATTTTTCTGCTGACTCCGCTTGTCGCCGTATTGGCTGAAAGAGCGATATCTGTTATGTCTTCAGCGGTTATTGGCGATCCGGAAAATCTATTGGCGGCATAGAAGTCCTTTTGAATGATTTTTATTGTGTCGCTAGATATATTGAGGCCACTTGCAGGCGCACCGATAGTTTTATTAATTAGATTATTAACGGCGCTTCCGCAATCCACGGCTGAGGCGGAGATTGAAAATAATAAATAAGGTATGATCAATACAAATTTTTTCATAATCCGACCTTACACGTTCCACCTTTTACTATGGCCTCGAGTTCTTTTTTAAAGTTGGCGACTTTCTCGTCGCTATCCAGAGCTTTAATTAATCGTGGGAGATTTGTCTCGCTAACATTGCCCAACGCAAGAGCATGCATCACTTCATCCATATTACCTCCAGCTTTATTTAAGCTTGTATTAAAAGCTTGGTAGACGGCTTTATCTGCACGCGCGATTTGCATAAGTTGCCCCGCTTTTAATCCAGCTGGAATAAATGGGATTAAACTTGGTAT
Source organism: Bdellovibrionales bacterium (assembly GCA_021731045.1). Lineage (GTDB taxonomy): Bacteria > Bdellovibrionota > Bdellovibrionia > Bdellovibrionales > JAKFYE01 > JAKFYE01. The sequence continues at coordinate 16,999 of JAKFYE010000021.1, forward strand.
CCCTTCCATTATGACTGCGGCGGTACACGATTGGGCGTCGGCCATCACGTTTTGTTGGGTATTGTTTATGGCACATGAAGGTGTTTGAAGAGTGCGCCCCGAAGCCGAAGGTATTTCGCTAAGTGCGCCATTTGAAAAACAAATGTTCTTTGCGTGATTTAAACTTGTAGCCGATGTGGCGGCATCTAATCCTATTGATCCCATAAAAGCCATTCTGCCGGTATTAAGACCAAGTGCACTTGCCGTCGAGCTACTTCCAGCTCTTAAGGCGGCTTGCTCTGCCAACACTGCCGCACGCGAGCCGGCGGCTGTAATCTCTAAACTTTCTCCGGCGGCCATTGCTAATCTTGTCCCTGCAGCGATAGATCCCAAGCCAAAAGTTGCAACCGTAAGCGCAGTTGTTTGAAATAGTGTTTCACCTAATTCATCAAACGTGTCGTTGTCGCGACGAGTAGCCATTCGACATTGAGCATTGGTGACGTAAGAAGAGATTCCTGTTTTATCATCGGCAACTTTAAGATCAGGAATTGCAGCTAGAATTCCTCCTGATTCGGGGCAGTCCTGTTTTGAGGCATCGTTGATACAAGCTCGTGTCGCAGAAAGTTGCCTCATCTGGTCAACTAGAGCTTTGCGGTTGGATTTTAGTTGTTCGTTAAAGGCTCCGGTAAGGTTTTTCCAATTCGAGGGATCGCCTTTATAGACACGACTAAATTCTTTGCCTTTAATCCAGGGAACTGTGGACTCCATAAATGAAATGGCGCCTTCGATATCTTTTCTTTTCTGAATAATGGGTGGTACAGGCTGACCTTTAGCAATATAGAACCCTTTTGGGTACTGCCTGCGAATCTCAGCCTCAGTTTCTTTTAACGGACCATTTTTTATATTGTTAATCGAAGACAATATTTCTTTGGTTTGGTTAACCATGGCATCGTAGCGTTTTTGCCTTTGAGATTCGTTATCTGATTTGCAGTCTTTTAATTTATCACACCAAGACTTCATGTTCCCTCGGCAATCTGCTCCGTGGAGGAAGTTTTTTGAGGGGCTATAATTAGTTTCTGGTGGGATAAGACTATCGATGGCGGCCATAGACTCTATTGTAAGCTTGGAACTATCGTTCACCTTTTTCATGACCATGTAATATTCGCCGACCATTTTCTTTTTCTCGTCTTCACTAAATTTTTCTAACCCACGAGATAAACTTTTTCGCGCATCGCCCATACAAGTAGGTTTAGTGACACGTAAGCCTCGTTGGCTGACATCTGCAAATTCTGGGTTTTTTATAATCTCATTCTCCATTTGCGCGGCCGTCATATTTTTTTTCGTCGGTGGGCTGCACTTTTGGTTCGGCGTTGGTTTTTTAAAGGTCGAGCGCCACAAATTGCTCGTGCTATCTGTCATGTTGGCGGTAATGATCGCTTGGGGACATGCGACGTCCGCGCTGACTTCGCCATCTGAATCTGCAAATCGCTCATCTGAAAACGCAGGAACGCTAAATAGAGATAAAAACAAAATGGCTTTGAAGAAAACAAAACTGTTTTTCATAGACCCTCATTTTAAAACTTACAGTCTGTTATCGGAGGCTTAGACATCTTTAATAATACTTGAGGGGTCTAACTAGACCCCATGGCGAAGAAGTTATTCTGTGCAATTCATTGGTCTAGGTTTTGAAAAGGTATAAGAAGAAGAAAGCCTTTGTTTATAAAGGCTTTCTTTAAATAAAGTGCTATTGAGGCAGACCATCGTCGGCAACAGTGCCGCTGGTTGTGATGTTGTGTAGATATAGAATTGAATCATATTCGCCTTCAACGGCGGTTCCGAGACGATCCCAGGCGTGTTCTTTAATGGCTAATCCTGTTGTGCCAAATGAAGTTTCGTCAAACCACATGCGGCTGAAATCAATCGGTCGTGCTTTTTGAAGATCTTGAGTGCGGTACCAATTTTCTCCTTTCACTCGGAAAACAAACATCCAATGTTTGCGATCATCGTGTTCAGAAGGAATGCACGGAATCGTGATGCCACAATTGACAAAGCCATTTGATTCATACATTTCATAACTGCTCGCCACAAAAGGTGAGTACGCTTGTGTGCCACTGCGTTTAGTTTTTAGATCATTATAACCTGATGTGTACCAGTCAGTGTGACGATCGACCGCATTTTTGATTCGGGTGTAAGCCAGCTGAGAGTTCATATCAGATGCGCCCATCTTTACAAATTTGTTAAAGCCGATGTCATTCATCTGATAATCGCCATTTTGAATCTGCTTTAACCAATCAGAAGAAAAGTTTTTTTCATGAATGGAGCCAACAGAAGGATCTTCAGCGCTCGTACCGGTAGCAAAATTAAGCGGGCGGTTGGCGCCGTCAAAATGCAAAAACATTGTGAGTTGAGATTTTGTATTAGAAAAAACGCTTTCGTGTTTAGGATCGTAAAACATCCAAGCGGCAAGACCTGCGCGAGCCGCAGCCCAACGACTTTGAAATGGTGAGGTGTAATAGGATTTGCAATCAGCATCGCTTACGATATCTGGCTTTTTTGTTTGCGATGGATTTTTACAGAGAGAGGCCATAAATCGACCTCTAAACAACATGGCATTGCCTTCGGGAGAATACGGTTTAAAATTTGTATCGCCTCTAAACGAATAGTAGTCAGAAACGTCATCTGTAGAACACTTAGTTTTAAAATCTGCAAAACCTGTTTCGTAAGACGAAATGGAGTCAAATGCGACTCCGGGATGAATATATTTTGTGAAAATATATTTCATTTGGCAAACACTCATACCTTCAACCGCACCACGCACACTAAATGTGCCAAGGTTTACCGCCGGCGTTTGCGGTTGGCGAGCAAACCAAAGAGCGCGCGAAAATTGTAAGAATGCAGAGTAAGAATGGGCCGACATCTGCGACCAAGGCGATTTTTCTGGATCGATACTACCAAATGAAGACTGTGGTTGAGTTGGGAGCTTATACAAATTTGCGATCCAATTTAATTTTTCTTGAATCATTGTGGCGCGATCTCTAAATTCACCGCACAGAATCACGAGGTAAGCATTGCTTAAAAGGCTAACCCCTGCCGGAATTTCGTAGGCGGGTTTAATCAAAGGTTTTTTACTATCTTTTTTAGAGCCTAACTCACGAAGCCCGTAAACCTCTTCAACTTCGGTATAAAGAAAATAACTTTTGTCGCTCACTTTTTTAATATTTTCTACCGCTTTTTGTACCATCGGATTTGGGTTTTCATATCGAAAGCGAGGAATATCAGCGGCGGTTGAATCACCTACGCAGTATTCTTGCCAAAGCTGCTTGTTTTCTTCGGTACTTTTCCATCCGTCGAGGCCGGCAAGCATAATTCCATCTGAAGAAGGAAAGCGATTGACCTGATCTTTCTTAGCAAAAAAAGAACATGCCGAAATAAATAGTCCAAGCGACAAGGCTACAAATGTGAAGGTTTTTGTATTCATTTTAACTCCGTATGTGAATGTATAGGATAAGGGTAACAGAGAGTTTTAAAGGCGCAACTCAAAGATATAGCTTAAGATAGCCTGCATCCTCAGCTCGACGTAAGGCCAGATATCCAATTAGACTTTCACTAGTTTCCATTTACCTTTTTTAAAAAAATACCAAGCGACAAGTGCGAGTAAAGCTTGTGAAACAGGAATGGCGATGATGGCGCCCATGGCTTTGAGATCCATTCCTTTTGCCAGAAAATAAGCGAAAGGAGTTTGAAATATCCAAAAGCAAACAAAATTGATCCACGTTGGAGTTTTAGTGTCGCCGGCACCATTCAAAGCCTGAGTCATAACCATTGCGACTCCGTAAAAAATATAGCCCGAGGCAATAATTTGAAGAGCTTGAATGCCGTGAGTAATGACGGTTTCATCCTGTGTAAAAACTTTGATTATAGAATGAGAAAAGCAGAAAAAGAAAAGTGTAACAAAAGCCATAAGGACAATACTGTATTTTGCCGTAGTAAATACGCTTTGCTCGGCACGATCAAATTGCTTGGCGCCTAAATTTTGCCCGACGAGAGTGGCGGCGGCGTTGCTAAGCCCCCAAGCTGGTAAAATAAAAAAAACAAAATTACGAAATGCGATTTGATAACCCGCCGAGGCTGCCGTCCCGCCAGTTTCGGCGACAAGACGTGTGAGAATGATCCAACTTCCACTTCCAATAATAAATTGAAACGATGCCGGCCATGCAATTTTAGTAATAGATTTAATAACATCGATATCAAAATTAAAATTAGGAAGACGAAACTTCAAAACTCCGTGACCCTTAAATAAATGATAGCATTGATAGGCAACTCCCGAGCCTCGACCAATCACGGTTGCCATCGCCGCTCCTTTTAAGCCAAATATGTGAATGAAAACAGGGCACAAAACTATATTAGTTGCGCTTGCGATCCACAAACTTTTCATCGCCATTGCGGCGTCTCCCGCACCACGAAAAATTCCGTTAATTAAAAATAAAAGTAAAATAACAGGACTTCCTCCCAGCATGATTTGCGCAAAGATGGTGCCTTCTTGTACAACTTCTGAACTTGCACCCATCAGTGTTAAAATATCAGAGGCAAAAATAACCCCACTGATACCGAGAATAACGGAGATAAGAATTGATAATATTAAAGATTGAGCACCCGCATGCGCCGCACCGGCAGGGTTTTTTTCACCAATACGACGAGCTACAATAGCGGTTGCGCCCGTACTGATTCCAATCGCGACGGAATAAATAATAGTGACGACAGCTTCGGTTAAGCCAACGGTGGCGATCGCATTTTGCCCGAGTTTGCTAACAAAAAACATGTCCACGACGGCAAAAACGCTTTCGAGTCCAAGTTCTAAAATCATAGGAATTGCGAGTAAGATGACCGCATCAGAAATATTTCCTTGAGTATAATCGTGTTCTTCACCTTTTAGTGCCTGTCGAATTGTTTTGATTATGTTTTTCATAAAATTACGCGGTCTCTTTTTAAAATTTTATTTTATTAAGTACATCCAAGGTTGTGAAACGATTCAAGGTAAATTTGGTGTTCATCCAAATTTATATGAGGACATATCCACATTGAAGACCGTATCGACAAGAGCGACTTCGCCTGAATCATTTCCGGCCGCGCCCGCAACCATCATGAGTGGTAATAAGTGGTCTTCTTGAGGATGTGCCAATCGGGCGGCGGGGGATTGTTCCCAATTTAATAATTTTTGATTTCGAATTTTAGAATCAGGATGCGAAACGGTTTCACCTAACCATTGACCAAATTGCTGAGAGACCGGCCGCGCGTTCTCCGATCCAAATCCACGCATATTGTGATACGAAAGTCCGCTGCCAATAATCAAGATGCCTTCATCTCTTAGCGGTTGCAGAACTTCACCGGCACGAATGTGTTCAAGCGGATCATAGCCCGTATGAATCGACATAGACACAACGGGAATACTTGCATCGGGAAACATTAAAACCAAAGGTACAAATGTTCCATGATCAAATCCATGATGGGCGTCTTCTTGATTTGGAATATGTGCTTGATCCAAAAGTTTCCGCACACGAAGCGCGATTTCAGGAGAACCCTGCGCGGGATATTTAATATGATACGTGTGCTCAGGAAATCCCGAATAATCAAAAATCATAGGTGGGTTGGGTGCGCTGGAAACGGTAAACATGTTTTCTTCCCAATGCCCAGATATAGACAAAATCGCCTTAGGTTTTGAAGGTAAGGCGTTAGGGAGTTGGGTCAACCACTGCGCTGTCTTTGCAAACTGGGTTTTCATTTCTGGTATATACGGCCAAGGCCCGCCACCATGAGAAATAAAAAATGTTGGGAGCCTCTTCATAAGTAGGGTTTCTAACGACGATCGCGCAATCGGTCGTATGCAGGTTTTGGAGAATAATCTGGACGTAGAACTCCGTAATCGCCTGAGTTTGATTCGTCAATAAGGTGATAAACAAACGCGGCTTGCATTCGTGGAACAGAAGCCAACTGAGTCAGAGCTTCAATAAGATTCTGACCTTGCGTTTGCTCGGTCACGTCTTTGGTATTCCAGCCAAACTCGGTAAGCCAAATAGGTTCGCTCGAAAATCCAGCATCTGCAAATATTTTTAAAAGTGGCTTACGGGTTTGTTTACAGAAAAATAAAAAACAACTTTTGCGACCCTTTGTAAACTCCTCTACGACACCTTTAGATTTATCGTTATATGTGTGATGAGTGATAATATCAAAAAAACGTTGTCCGGTAGCGGCTTGGTACGCGTGTTGACGTTGTCCAAGTCTTTTATAAAAATCTTCAACTTTAATTGTTGCAGACATCAGATTTGATAATGAAGGGCCTGTAATTTTAATATTCGAATTGAGCGCACGAATTTGTTGGCGCGCAGGGATTAAATACTCATCGACGTATTGATCAACCGTGCCTAAATAAAACATAGAAAGATTAGGCTCGTTATAAATTTCGAGAGCATAAAGTTCATTGCCGTATCGAGTGACGACGGCACGAACATATTTCACCCAATGTTCAAGACCTTGTTGTGTAAGAGTGCCTTGTTCATGACCCGTTGTGGTGGCCCATCCTGGCGGAGCTTGTAAAATGCCCAGGACCTTAATCCCGCGCACTCGTGCCGCGTGAATTGAGGCATCAAAAATATGCCAATTGCCTGTTTGTTCTAAGTTTTCAAGCGGTGTTTGTTCGACAATATCCCAACGGAGATCAAGACGAATATGCTCAAAATGCATATCAACGACGCGATCTAAGTGGGGGGCTGGATCTCCCCAATTATTAACAGGGAGATGGGCATTAATTCCCCATTCCAATCCGTAAGCAAAATTAATCGACATAAAAAACGCCACTAAAAATATAAACGGTATATTTGTTTTCATAGTGTTTTATCTTATAGGATGAGCCCTAAATGGAATAGTAGACCTTAGAAGTGTTTTTAATAAATTTGTAAAAAATCAGATTGAAATCGCGAATATTCGCGCAGTGCGCGCATAAATATCGAGTTAAATTTTCTCAGTCATCATTAGTTTGCGTCTCACGACATTTATATTGCTCACGTTAGGCACTATTGATATGTGGTTTAAATGAATAAAATTAATAAAAAATCAATCAATTGGAACATCGAACTTAAAGCCTTATTTCTTATCTCTGTCGTCTTTACGGGTGTTATTGCCTGTGCGTGGATATACGCGATGAATTTGCGACAAACCATTGCCGCTAATAATGCGGTTATTAATGTTGATGTGCGCGCATTAGTTGAACTTGAGCGTATTCGCACTGTCGCGGCCTCTGAATTTGCGAATAGTCGGGCCTTCTTTTTGTTAGGTTCACGCGCTCTTTTTGATGAACAAAAAAAGGATCAACAGACTTTTAAAGACGCGTTAGTTAATTTTGAGAAAAACTATAGTCTGCCGCAAATACCTGAGATCATTAAACGAATTGATACAATTTCTCAGCAGCATCAAGAGACTTTTGACCAGGCTATGAAGTTTCGTGAACAACAAACAGAATCAAAGATCGTCGGCCAATTCTATCACTCCAAAACTGTCCCTATGCGAACCCACATCAATGAAGCTTTAGACGAAATTGTCCAGCTTCATAACGCAGAGCTGGATCGTGCTCGGGCTCAGGCTCGAGACGCGGCATTGGGTGCCGAAGTGCAAATCCCACGCGGAATGGTTTGGTTTACAGGCCTTGTTGCGATTTTATTTTTAGGTGTAGCTCTTTTAGTTGTCCGCATGGTGAATGAACGTAAACGCCAAGTTGCAGAACGTAATCGCTTATATGAAGAAGCCAGAAAAGCGGTACTCGCACGTGATGAAGTTTTAGCGGCGGTGTCGTACGATCTCAGAGAGCCACTCAATAACATTACTCAAGCTGCCGAAAGTATTCTGGCATCACCTGAAGCTAGCAGTGCACATGAAAGTGCTGAGTTAATTAAAAGCTCTGTGACTATCAGTGAAGGTTTGCTTAAGGATATTTTGGATCAATCAACTGCCGATATGAGAAGTATCACCCTACGTCTTGATCAACTTGGTATTAACGAAATTCTCGATGATGCTCGCCAAATGCTTCAGCCACTTGCCAATCAGCGTGATGTTCGTCTTCAATTTGACTCCGTGAACCCACCAGTTCTTGCATTTTTTGACCGCGAACGCGTACTGCGAGTTCTTTCGAATCTTGTTGGTAATGCGATTAAATTTAGTCCTAAACACAATAAAGTTGTGGTTAAGGTTCGTAGCGACCAACAATTTGTCTATGTTTCGGTTGCCGATAGTGGGCCTGGAATTCCTGAAAAGCAAATTCCGGGAATTTTTGATCATTTTTGGCAAGCTCGTAAAACAGCCGATCAAGGTGCCGGTGTAGGCTTGGCCATTGTTAAAACTATCGTCGAAGCTCATGGTGGAACCGTTCGTGTTGATAGCCACTCAGGCGGGTCCACTTTTATCTTCTCTCTGCCACGCCGTAGACCTGTTGGAGCTTTCTTAAGAAAGCCGGCTCCAATGGTCACGATTAGACATGCGACGCGTGTATCGAACTCGCATTCAGAATCTTCTGAGTCACCAACTCACTAAATATTAACTATCGTTACGGGCGAGCACCAAGACTCGCCCATTTGAGAAGTATTGACTCACTTGCGCGGGACTACTATTGGATTCTTTATGAATCGTGTTTTTGTCCTCTTGATTTTAATTTTATCGTCTTACAACTCATACGCGTCTATTGAAACCTCAGTTGTAAAAGTGTTTTCAGGAAAAAAAGATATGCCGTTTTCTCGGCATGGTAGCGGATTGCTTTTTGAACATAATGGTCAATATTTCGTTCTTTCTTCTGATCATGTTATTTTCAGAGAGGGCAACCCGTATATACATAAAATTTGGAACGAACAAATTGGTGATCAAAATGCTGAATATCTTTTTGCAGATTGGGGCAAGGGTATCTGTTTGCTTAAGATTTCAACACTGACGTTTCCGGCAGGTTTTAATAAAAATGAAATTATTAGTTTTGATAATTTGAAGAGTATAGAATCTTATCAAAACTCTTTAACACATACGTACGGATATCCCGCACTCTCGCGAACATTGATATCGGATACTCAAGGAGTCGCACAAGCCCCACTTTTTTATTGGACGCTATTGAGTGGTCTTCGGTACATTGCTTTTCTTGCTAATAGTTGGGCCGAATTTGGGATGAGCGGCGGGCCAGTTTTCGATGATGAAAATAATTATTTGGGAGTTCTCTCTTATCTCCAACTTTATGATCTTCAACTTCCACCAGAAGAACTCGAAGAGACACCTCCTCAAAAAGGACGTGTGATACTTGTCGTTCCTTTTGATCATATCAAAGAAGCCCTTCGTGCCTACTTAGAGACGAACAATCTTGAAATATGGAATCTTTGGGAATCGACAGTGCAATCCACAAAAAACGAAATTTTAGTTTATTCCTCTCATCTTGAGTTTAAGGCTGTCTTTGATACGTCTCTAAAAGATATAACGGTAACGTATAAACCAAAAAAATATACCCCCGCTATTTTTCAAACTTATACGGGGCGATCTTACTATCCGCAGCTTGAGCTTTTGTTAGAGGCAGAGTCTAAGTTAAATTTTAATTCTGAGAGCCGTGCCCAATTAGTGGGAATGAATATTGAAGACAGTTACGGCGTGGTATCTCATCACGGTATGTTTACGAGCCTCCACCAATTCTTGGCAGGGTACGCAAACACACGACAAATCTTCTTGTTTCGTGAACCGGAGCCCGCGAACTTAGCAAAATCACTCAGTACATTTTCGAAGCTCTTAAAAGCTCAGATGTCTAAAATAACGAATAAGAACTCTCCGCTTATGACAGATTTAAAAAAAATGACTGACTCATTTGCTAATCCACAAACTCACGACTGGTGGGGCGCCAATCCAACAGGAATCGCTTGGTTTCTTCAGCGACATGACTCCTCATTAAATTCTTTAGCAAACGGCACTCAAATTAAATCTACACTTGAAGACATTCGCTCTTACACGGCCCAGTTTTTACTTTAAAATACCGTTAACAATCTTATTTATGAAAGATGTTATTGAGATTTCTTTAAGATCAATGAGTCCTACGAAATTGAGTATTGTATCTTTACAAAATAGTGGTTATTCAAAAAGTATATGAGTATTGAATTGAATCACACAATTGTGCATGCACGGAATAAGCGGGAATCAGCGAATTTTTTGTCTGAAATCATGGGATTGCCCCACTTTGGTGGTCGCGGAGTTTATTTTGAGGATCCCTCGGGTCATTATCTAGAAATTATTACGAAGCCTTATGTCGCTTGGTAAAACCACACATTTTCCGGTTTTAATTGTGGGTGCGGGCCCAACGGGTCTGGTATTAGCACTTTGGCTTACGAAAATAGGAATCAAAGTTCGTTTAATCGACAAAACATCTGGGCCTGGGACAACTTCGCGAGCCATCGTCGTGCATGCTCGAACTTTAGAATTTTATCGTCAACTTGGGATTGCAGATGAAGTCGTCGCACAAGGTTTCAATTTTCCAAACGCAAATTTGTGGGTCAATCATCGATTGAAAGCTCAAATTCCTATTGGAATTTTAGGTCAAGGTATTAGCCCTTATCCTTATGTCTTGGTGTTTCCACAAGATCAACAAGAAGAGCTTTTGATCAAGCATTTAAAAAAACTCGGCGTTGAAGTTGAGCGTGAGACCGAGCTTTTATCATTTCAAATAAATGACCAAAAAATTGAAGCAAAAATTCGCAACGCGAATGGTGAGATCGAGGACTGCCAAGCTGAGTATTTAGCCGGTTGTGATGGTGCTCATTCGCTTGTCCGCGAAAAGATAGGGATGAAATTTGAGGGAGCGACCTACGCGGATTTGTATTATGTCGCCGATGTTGTAGGCTCGGGTCCAGCATTAAATGGTGAGTTGCACGCCTCTCTCGATCAAGCTGAATTTCTTGCGATTTTTCCTATGAAAGATAAAGGTCATGCACGATTGATCGGAGTTCTACGCGACATGGATAAGAAAAAAACAATTGAATGGAAAGACGTCAATCCACGTCTCCTGAAAGAAATGGATATTGAGGTCAAAGACGTTCGTTGGTTTTCGACTTATCATGTGCATCACAGAGTCGCACCTCACTTTCAGAAAGGGCCAGTCTTTTTATTGGGAGATGCAGGACATATTCATTCACCGGTAGGTGGACAAGGTATGAATACCGGTATTGGAGACGCGGTCAATTTAGCTTGGAAACTCGGTGAAGTTTTAAAGGGCAAAGCGTCTCCAAAAATTCTGGAATCTTACGAAGTCGAGCGCATTGCCTTTGCACGAAGACTTGTGCGTACAACAGATCAGGCTTTCCAATTTATTTCTTCCCGAGGTGCTTGGGCGCGGTTTGTACGGACTCAAATTACGCCCCGTATTTTACCTTTAATAATGCGCTTTAGGTTTGTAAAAAAATTCTTATTTCGCACGATTTCTCAAACAGGAATAACTTATCGCCATAGTCCAATCAGCCAAGGTCGTGCCTGCCGTATTGAAAGTGGAGATCGTCTTCCTTGGATTAAAAGTGTCGATAATTTTGCGGCACTTAGAACTTTGTCTTGGCAGATTCATATTTACGAAACTGAAAAAAAGAATTTCGAGAGTTCTGAGATACCCGTGCTTCAATACCAATGGAATGACGAAATGGATAAGAAAGGCTTGCTGAAAGGTAAGATTTATTTAATTCGTCCCGACGGCTATATTGGATTAATTGCCAATGAACATAACGAAATTAAGAACTATTTAAAGCGCATAGAAAAGAAGAATTATTAACTAAGTTAAACGATCAAACATTCAAAATATTGAGAAATCTAAATAAAGAGCCTTGTCGGCATTGTCAGTTAGAAAGTTTTTGGTTTTGATAGGTTAATAATATACAAAGCGATAATGCAAACAACAGTAAACACCTTACTTAAAACTGGCGTAGAGGGCTTAGATAGTGTGCTCGGGGGTGGGTTTCCGACTAAAAGAGTTTACCTCTTAGAAGGCAAGCCCGGGTGCGGAAAAACCACGTTGGCTTTGCAATTTCTTTTAGAGGGCGTAAGGCAAGGTGAAACATGTCTTTACATTACTCTCTCGGAATCAACTGAAGAATTGAAAGCCGTCTCAGCCTCTCATGGATGGGATCTCACCGGATTGCATCTTTTTGATCTGCCTATCGAAGAGCAACTATCTTCAGATGCCCAAAATACTTTTTTTCATCCTTCCGAAATCGAGCTTGGAAATACCAACCAGGCGATTATGAACCAAATTGTAAAAATTAAACCAAGCCGAGTCGTGATAGACTCAATGACAGAATTAAAATTAATGTCACAAAGCCCGATTAAATTTCGTCGACAAGTTTTGGCTTTTAAACAGTTTTTTAATGCTCAGAATATAACGGTTTTACTTCTTGATGATAAGACGGCTTCTATCAGTGATGAAGAAATTCAAAGTATTGTTCACGGGGTAATTAAGATTGAACAATTGGCTCCCGAATATGGTTCTGAGCGGAGACGTTTAATGGTCACCAAGTTGCGTGGCGTTTCTTTTCGCGGCGGCTTTCATGACTTTACAATTCGTAAAGGTGGTGTTCACGTATTTCCACGTCTTATTGCCGCAGAACATGGTGTGGACCCAACATCGGCAGTGATTAGTAGTGGCATAGAAGGTATTGACCAATTAATTGGGGGCGGAGTCGAGCGTGGCTCCAGCACGCTCGTGATGGGGCCGGCAGGATCAGGTAAATCAACCATCGTATTACAATATGCTTATCAGGCCGCGCAAAGAGGCGAGCAGGTTGCTGTTTTTACTTTTGATGAGGGCGTTCGAACGATTCTTGCCCGGACGAAAAGCCTTGGAATAAATATCGAAAAATATGTCGAGTCAGGCAAAATGACTATTCAACAGGTAGATCCTGCGCAACTCTCGCCAGGTGAGTTTGTAAGTTTAGTGCGTGAAGCCGTTGATAAAAATAGCGCAAAAGTTATTGTTATCGATAGTCTCAATGGTTATTTAAACGCGATGCCTGAAGAAAGATTTCTCATTATCCAAATGCATGAACTTTTAAGTTATTTAAGCCAAATGGGTGTGGCGACATTTTTAGTTGTTGTCCAACATGGAATTTTAGGTGCGCAAATGGAAACTTCCGTCGATATCAGCTATCTTGCGGATAATGTTTTCTTACTAAGATATTTTGAAAATGCCGGAATGGTAAGACAAGCCTTGTCAGTTGTTAAACATCGAGCTGGGCCGCATGAAAGAACCATTCGTGAGTTCTCTTTTAGTCGTAATGGTATCGCAATTGGTCAGCCACTAAGAGAGTTTCAAGGAATTCTTTCTGGCGCACCAAGAATTATTTCAAATTCGGAGATGAATAATACTAAATGAGCAATCTGAGCGAAAGAATCTTAATTTTGGCTCCTAGTCAAAAGGATGCGGAATCAACACGACAAATTTTAGATTTTTCTAAAATTGAATCGGTAAAATGCAAAAATCTCGAAGAGCTTTTATACGAAGCCCACCGAGGTGCGGGGGCCGTGATATTAGCAAAAGAAGTCATTGATAAGAATTCCATTCATACGCTCACTAATTTTTTTAACAAGCAACCAACTTGGTCTTTTTTGCCATTTATTATTTTAATAGGTGCTGGCGATTTGGCACTCGGAAATATTGATACGTTGAAGCTATTAAAGCCGCTTCGTAATACCACTTTATTAGAACGACCAGTACGAATTGGAACGCTTACAAGTGTGGTTCAATCAGTGATTGCAGATCGTCGTAGGCAATATGAGGTTCGAGACCTTTTAGCAGCTTTAGAGCTATCGAAACGTGAAGCGATCGAAGCAAATGAAGCCAAGAGCGTTTTTTTAGCGAATATGAGTCACGAAATACGTACCCCTTTAGGAGCTATTTTGGGTTTTACTGAGTTTCTTACAGAAACTGATTTACCTTTTAAAGAGCACTCTGCTTATATGGACATCATTCAACGTAACGGAAAATTATTAACTGCTCTTATTGACGATATTTTGGATCTCGCGAAGGTAGAATCAGGAAAAATTGCAATCGAAACAATAGGAATTTCTGTTCGAGATCTTATCGACGAGATTATGATGGCTTTAGAACCAAGAGCTTTGTCTAAAGAAATTCCGTTAATTCTTACTTTAGAAAAAAGTGTTCCCACATATATTCGAACCGATCCAATTCGTTTTAAACAAATACTTATTAACGTTATTGGTAACGCCATAAAGTTTACTAAAGAGGGAAAAATCAATATTCGTATTTTTGCTTCAGATAAGAGCGACGATGATGGTACTCAAACTCTTAATATCGAGGTAACAGACACAGGGGTGGGTATTTCTTCCGCTCAGGTGAATCAATTATTTCAACCCTTTACTCAGGCTGACAGTTCGATAACGCGCAAATTTGGAGGTACGGGATTAGGTTTAGTTTTATCAAAGAAATTGGCGAGAGCGTTGGGTGGAGATCTTCAACTTGTAAAAAGTAAGCCGGGTGTGGGCAGTCAATTCTTAATTTCTATAGATATAACCGGCTCAATTGAAGAGCATGAGCCGGTCAATGCAACTTCCCATTTAATAAAAAACTTTAAAGAGTTAAAACCACTTAAAAATTATCGAATTTTGCTTGTTGATGATTCTTTAGATAATCAACTACTGATCAGTCGAATATTAAAACTTTCAGGTGCTGAAGTTACAATTGCAAGTGATGGAGTCGAGGGTGTCGAAAACGCGTTAAGCAAAGACTTTGATGTGGTGCTGATGGACATTCAAATGCCACGTTTAGGTGGCCGAGAGGCTACGCAACAACTTCGACAAAAAGGTTTCGAAAAACCTATTATTGCTCTCACGGCCCATGCGTTGAAAGAAGACAAAGATAAATGTCTAGCGATAGGTTGCAATTACTATCTTACAAAACCGATTCAGCGCAACCAACTGATTCAAACGATCGTGAGCTGTAGCCACACTCACAATTAATGCTTTCGAACATTTTTTAGAAAGCGATCGAGCGCTCCAATATTTCGGAGCACTTTGTTCCAAAAAAATTTGCCTTTATTTTAGATCTCATACATAAATAGCGTATGGAAACGATTCAACTTAAACTCAATGAGCGACTCATGCAGCTCAAGCAAAAAAATCCGCGTTTTTCTCAGCGGTCATTTGCACAGAAGTTAGGTCTAAGTTCGGGTGCGCTCAATGAGATTCTACAAGGCCGACGACGCGTGTCCTATAGTTTAGCTGAAAAACTGGCAGAGAGGCTTCTGCTTAGCCCCTCTGAAAAAGAGGAGTTTCTTTCTTCTTTCAAGTCGGAACAAGATGCGAAAGTTAGTCTAGAATATCTGCAAATTAACAACGACCAATTTCACGCGATTGCGGATTGGCCGCACTTTGCTATTCTTAATTTAGTAAAGGCAAAAAGCTGCGAATATACACCGCGTTGGTTCTCAGACCAACTCAATCTTTCTGTTGGAAGTATTCAAACTTACTTAGAAAGACTTCTACGACTTGGCTTTTTAAAACTAGAAAAAGGTAAATATGTGCGTTCCAAGCCTCGTTACGAAACGACGGATGACGTATTAAACCTTTCAATTCAAAAAGCTCACCTTGAAGATCTTGAATTAATTAAATACTCATTGTCTGAACTTAGTTTGAAGGAAAGAGATACGACCTCTATAACGTTGTTGGTGGATCCCAGCAGGATGGCAGAATTTAAAAAATGGATTCGAAGCGCTCAAGATAAATTTTCTCTTAAATTTGAAACAACAAACTCATCAGTGGTCTATCGCATGGTGATTTCTTTGTTTCCTTTGAAAAAAAACTCTAAAGGAGAAGGAAAATGATTCAGTTACTATTACTAATATTCGCGAATACTGCATTTGCAGCCGACCGTATCGGAAATGGCGGTGGAGTTTGGTCCTGCGAAACACCGCAGGCTATAGACAATATTATGTTTGTGGATTTTTTTGAGGCTCGAACGGAGTTTCAATTAGAAATTAAAGAAAAAAACATATTCTACTTTTCTGAGTATACGGAAAGAAAAAACTGGATTCAGAACAATCTCGATTTTGGAAATGAAATTCAAAAAAACTTTAATTTTATAGAGCAAAATATTAATTATGCCGATGCCGAACTTCAATTGATCGAGGATGCGCTCTACCGAATTATACCTGGGTCAAGCTTTTGCCCTAATGGTAAATGGAAGTATACGCAGCTAGTGAATTTTAATGAATATAGTAAAGTATTGATCCGCAAAGATTTATGGGAGTCGCCGCTGCTCTCAAGTACATCAAAAGCTGGTGTTCTCATACATGAAGGTGTTTATTCTTACCTTCGAGAAAAGTTTAATGAGAAGGATTCCGTGAGAACACGAATTATTACCGGATTAGTTTTCTCAACTCTTTCCGATTCGGATAAAGTTCAGAAAATAAACGAAATATTGAAGGGCACTACGCCACCGCCTCCTCCACCGCCACCAGTGACTAGTTATTACTGCGCCCTTCAAGGGGACTTAGTAGGAGCAGCGTATATTGCGGAAACAAAATCAGCGACGGTTTCCACCAGCCAAGTTCAACAAGAATGTGCCATTAAAGAACATTCGAGCATTCACTGCAGTCAAAACGTTGTTTGCGAAAAAATCACTACTAGTGAAGAGCACTTTGCTTGTGGCGTAAAAGGTGGTTTTGGTAATTCTTATTCAGGTACAGGCCGAGTTCAAGTCGAAGCCCAAGCCAACGTCTTAAACGAATGTATAAAAAAAGAATCCAGCCCCATTTTTTGTCCGAAACTTAAAGATATTATTTGTGAACAATTTTAGAAACAAAAAGGAGTTTTAAATGAAAAAATATGTATTGATGGGATTACTCGTAGGATCAAGTTTGCTAATGGCGAGCTGTGGTTCAAAAAATTCAGATAATGGACCTGCGTCGGGAGCTACCGGGGGCCAAGGAAACTCTCAAGCGACAGAAGTGACAGATCTTTCGCTCTGTCAAGGGAGTGAGTCTTTCAGTGGTAACCTCTATAGATCTTGGGGTAAAAACTTTACCTCGAATAATGGTTTTGATTTTGAAATGATAATGACGTTTTCTCCGAATTACGCAGAAGTCGAAATCGTTTGTCATAAAGACGGAAATACTCTTGTAGCAAAAGCGCAATCGAGTATTATTGTAAGCGGACAAGAGATTCGGATTTTATCAGATGATTCTACGACTGAGGCCGAAACTTTTGGAGATCTGAAGTTAACGTGTAGTGCCGCAATCAAAGCTTTAAAAATGCAATATGCATTCAAGGGTTCTTGCTTACAACTAGAATTCAATGGTGAAAAAATGCTCTACAGACCAATGTAGAGTTGAATACATATTTTAAATTTTTTTGAAATATTATAAATAATTAATTCTCATTCGTGATTGTGTGCGGCTTGCCATTGTTCCTGAAGCCTTGATAGAAATATCTGAGTAAGGAGGAGACAATGGCAAGAAAAGAAACCGCGATATCTTTTTTAAAAATGACAGCTGCGGGTCACGTGCGCGCGGCTTATGCTCAATATGTGGCTCCACACTTTATTCATCATAATCAATATTTCAAAGGCGATCGCCAATCGTTAATGCTAGCGATGGAAGATGCATCTAAAAAAACTCCAAACAAAACGATAGAAACAAAGCAAGCTTTTGAAGAAGGTGACAGCGTCATTACATTTTCGCACGTCACAAGACAGAACGCCGACGATCTTAGCATCGCGGTTGTACATATTTTCAGATTTGAGAGCGATCGTATCGTAGAGCTTTGGGATTTAGGACAACAGGTTATGAAAGATTCGCCTAACGAAAATGGGATTTTTTAAGAGGATTTAAATTCAGTGGGTGGCAAATCTGTTGAATAAATAATAATGAGAATACGTTTTGTTTTAATCTTATCGACTTTTATTATTTACACATTTTATAAATCTGTTCAACTTTGGCCAGCTCAAGGGTTGATAGCTATTTTTTTAGCCGTTTTTGTTTTTGCAATCATGTTGGGCGGAATGATCATCTAT
The DNA here is from genome assembly GCA_021731045.1 of Bdellovibrionales bacterium. Lineage (GTDB taxonomy): Bacteria > Bdellovibrionota > Bdellovibrionia > Bdellovibrionales > JAKFYE01 > JAKFYE01. Next base: position 35,045 of record JAKFYE010000021.1, read on the forward strand.
CGAACTCACATTTCTGTATTTGATAAAAATTGGTTTCAAATTGTCACGTGGTTAGGCTCACTACTGATGGGCTTTTGGGCGACGTTCATTATTATTTCTTTTCCCGTTGATATTATTCGTCTTGTTACCTTTATTTGGAATTACGCAAGTGGCGCCTCAGAGGGCCAAATCGAACAGCAATCCGTACTTTTTTACGATGCGAATATTTTTATATTTGCTTTGTCAGGAGTTCTGTCGAGCTTTGGATTTTTAATGGTTTTGCGTGGCCCGAAGGTTAAGCAAACGACCGTAAAAATTCAAAATCTTTCCCTTTCGCTCAAAGGATTAAGGATCGCGCAAATTAGTGATTTGCATGTAGGACCGACTATTCGTAAACGCTACGTTCAAAAAGTGGTGCACAAAACAAATCAAATACAGCCTGATATTGTGGTTTTAACCGGGGATATTGTGGATGCGCACTCCACCTCAGTCACCGCGTACTTAAACCTACTTAAAGATTTAAAATCTCGCTACGGAATTTTTTACGTTACCGGCAATCATGAATACTATTGGGATGCGGAAACGCTTATAAAAAAAATGGAAGACTTGGGTATTACATCTCTTCTAAATGAAAACGCTCTTATACAAATAGGAGACTCGCAATTAATGATGGCGGGTGTGACTGATCCTACTGGTGGGCATATGTTATTAGGCCACGCTCCTGACATTAATAAAGCGCTCGCCTCCCAGAAAGAGGCTCAATTCAAGATTTTACTCGCTCATCGCCCGGATGCATGTTTTGAAGCTGAAAAACGGGGGGTGAATTTGCAAATTTCTGGACACACGCATTCGGGACAGTTTTTTCCGTTTAGTTTGTTTATAGGTTTAGTTCACAAATACAGTCGAGGTTTGTACCGACATAAACGCATGTGGCTTTATGTAAACCCAGGAACAGGCTATTGGGGCCCTGCGAATCGACTTGGAATCCGATCAGAAATTAGTCTTATCGTTTTAGAGCCAAGTTAATAAATCATTTGTTAATAGTATAAAAACCAGATAACACTTGCGCCTCAAATCTAAAATCTATCTTAACCTAAAGGTGATACCGAAATTTATGAATCTTATTGATTGGGAATCAAAATTTGAATCAAAGATCTCTGAGGTCGCCACTTCAGATGATCCTGCTCATGATATTCTTCATTTTAAAAGAGTGGTCGGGCTTGCGAAACAGCTGTGTGCGCGTGAAAAGGGGAATATGGCTGTCGTTGTTCCCGCGGCCTGGCTTCATGACCTTGTGATAGTTCCTAAAAACAGTCCGCTTCGTAATCAGGCGTCACGTCTGTCTTCTGAAAAAGCCGTCGAGTTCTTAAAGACGATTGATTATCCTGCTGAGTTTCATGATGAAATTGCACACGCAATTCATGGTCATAGTTTTAGCGCAAATGTTGAGGTCAAAACTATTGAGGCCAAAATCGTACAAGATGCTGATCGTCTTGATGGATTAGGGGCAATTGGAGTCGCGAGATGCTTTGCGACAGCTGGTTTACTCAAACGTCCTTTTTATAATGCGGTAGATCCTTTTTGTGACAATCGTACACCTGATGACTCCGAATTTACAGTTGACCATTTTTATAAAAAATTATTTAAGACAGCCGAAACTTTAAAAACACAATCGGGTAAGTTAGAGGGCCGGCGCAGAGTCGAAGTCATGAAAACATATTTGTCTGCACTCAAAGCAGAAATTTCAGATGCTTGATTAGCGTGAATCTTGTTAAAATGACTCCGAAATAATTTGACTGCACCGTTTTCTTAGAAAATTTAAAAACGGATATAGTGAGAACAAGTCTCTCTCGTATTTATTCAAAATCTCGAGACATCACGGTTTTTCGTCCATCGGCACGTGCGTGATTTATCGCTTCATCGCAAAGACTGCGTACAATATCGGAAAGAGTCATCATTACTTCGGCCGATGTGTTCATTTCGGAACGTGCATTGATGTAATCTTTTAATTTTGAAGCTACGATGAGAACGTCTTTAGATGTATTCGTACTTGTTGTAGGACTCGATGTTGAAGACGGTACGATCCTGCGTGTGGTCTCAGCACTTTTAGATGGAGATGTTTTTTCTATGGCTCCCGCATCGCGATGGTTAGCGCCCGGAACATGAACTTCCCAGCAAAATACTGAGCAGAAAACATATCCTGTGCGCTGACCATTACAGGTAGAGACGCTGCAGACGTAGTACTTTTGATTAAATCCGATGGATTTTTTACAGCTGCTACATTTACGCCAAAAATCGGTCACTTCAGTCATTATTAAACTCTATTTTTAATTACTTCCGAGTTCACTCTGTTTTTTACAAATTTACGTAATGGTAACATAACTTTTCCCGGTGAAGTGGGAATAAGAAATAATTTTTAAATGATACGAACACCATATGAAAGTAATTAAAAAAATATGTTAATATTTTTGTAATTAGGAGAGGCTCAAATGGTAAAAAAAATAGGTTTAAGTTTACTCGCCGTTTTGATTCTATTTTTAATTTATGTTTCTACGCGTGATGGAAAATTCCTTTACGAGAGAAGTGGGGTTATAGAGGCCTCGGCAGAAAAAATATTTCCTTATATAAGTAATTTTAAACTGGGTGAGCAGTGGTCGCCTTATGAAAAAATAGATCCGAATATGAAAAAAACTTTTAAAGGTCCTGAGGGTCAAGTGGGCTCAATTATGGAATTTGAAGGAAACAAAGATGCCGGCTCAGGCCAACTAGAAATTCTAAACATTGTGCCAAATCAATTGGTAGAAATAAGATTGACGATGACAAAGCCCCTGTACGCCCAAAATTTAATTCAGTATAAGTTAACACCAGAAAATAGCGGGACACGATTTTCATGGTCAATGTCAGGAGACGGCGGTTTTATGGGAAAACTTATTTCAATTTTAATAGATTGTGAAAAAATGGTGGGTGATCAGTTTTCCGCGGGCATTCAAAATCTTAAGTCCGTCGTAGAGGCGCATCCTTAATACCATTTCGTAAAATTTTTAAATACAGAAGAACTTGAGCTCATTATTTTATGTGAGTCGAAAGTAATAAGAAATCAAAGTGATTTATAACGTTATTGACATGCTCTTTTTTAAGCGGATGATAAATAAAATTAAATTTCAGAAAGGCCAAACTTATGATTAAAACAAAATCCTATGCTGCGTTCTCTGCGACAAGTCCACTTCAACCGTATTCATTTGAAAGACGATCACCTCGTCCTGACGATGTGGTTATTGAAATCGCGTACTGTGGGGTCTGCCATTCAGATATTCATACCGCACGTGGGGAGTGGGGACCTACGGCTTACCCTTGTGTTCCAGGACATGAAATTGTTGGACGAGTTAAAGAGATCGGAAAAAAAGTCAAACGATTCAAAGTGGGGGATCTCGCAGGGGTAGGGTGTTTCGTAGACTCTTGTGGTAAGTGCACAAACTGTAAATCCCATGAAGAACAGTTTTGTTCGGTACGAACCGCCTTTACTTACAACAGTACAGAACTAGACGGAAAGACTCCGACTTACGGTGGTTACTCATCTTACATCACTGTTAAGGACAAATACGTTTTAAAAATAAAAAAAGGTTTAGCATTAGAAAGAGTGGCGCCGCTGCTTTGTGCCGGTATTACTACGTACTCTCCTCTGAAAAGGTACGGAACCAAAAAAGGAAAAAAAGTTGGTGTTGTTGGTTTAGGGGGCCTAGGTCACATGGCGGTTAAAATTGCAAAAGCTATGGGCGCAGAAGTTACCGTGTTTAGTACGTCTCCAGGTAAAGAGCAGGATGCAAAAAAATTGGGCGCAAAGAATTTTATCATTACAACGGATCAGAAAAATTTTATTCCGTTAAGCGGAAAGCTCGATCTTATTATCGATACCGTTTCAGCAAAACACGATTTTTCTTCTTATCTGAGTACAATTAAAATTGGCGGTACTCACGTATTGGTTGGAGCGGCTCCGGAGCCCAATCAAGTCGCCGCCATGGCTTTGATTTTTGGTCGAAAAAAATTAGCAGGATCATTAATCGGTGGAATTAAAGAAACTCAAGAGATGCTTGATTTTTGTGCCCGTAAAAAAGTTTTGGCCGATATAGAGTTAATTCCGGCATCTAAAATCAATGAATCCTACGAAAGAACGATTAAAGGCCAAGTGAAGTATCGATTTGTGATCGATATCAAGACCCTGTAAATAGATATTCTTTAACATTTCAGAATTGAGGAGGGCCCTTATTTTATACGTGTTACGTGTATAATAGGGGGGCCTATTATGAACCATAAGAAAATCGCATTTTTTGCGGTCGTTATGATAATAGTTTTTGGAGCGACAACACTTGTTTATCCGTATATTTATAGTCCTAAACCCGCTCCAGCTGTGGTCGTTACACCTGTTAAATAGTCTGCATCCATTTAAGTTTCTAGTATTGCGACTCTGTAAAAACTTAAATTCCAGGCAATTTAAATACTTGCAACAGCCGCAGGGGCCCTATAAAAAAAGTTATGCCGTATCGCAAAAAAATACAGACTAAAAACACGCAGGTCTTAATGATTTGGCGGCAAGAGCGTGCCTATCGTGTCTGTAAAACCCTGAGCTACACGGGTATAATTTTAACTCTCATTGCAACGGTAGCCGATTTTTTTTGGAGTGCGCCTTCAGTACTCTATACAGATTTCGTATTGCTCTTCGGCTGCGCTTTAACTCTGTATTGGATTAAAAGTTCTACGCGACCTGAGTTTTATTGGTGGCCGCTTTATGGAGGTTTTTGGATCAGTTTTCTTCCTAGTATGTGGACAACCGGGGGAATCAACAGCCCATTTTGCGGAGTCGCTTTAGTCGGTTTGTACGCGCTGGGAACCATACTAGATGCTAAAAACCGTTCTATAATTTACTTAATTTTTGCGCTTCTTCATATTCCTATTTTTTATCTACTTGAATTATTTTATAGTCTTTCGATTGTATCGGTTCCTCCGGTAGAGCTTACCGCTATCGTAACGGGTGCCACTCTGATTGCTATTTTTGTCTGTATTCATGCAATATTGCGAACGGAACGAGAGCTGTCATTAGAGTTTGCCGAACACTATCAAAAATTAGACGCCACAAAAGAAGAATTAAAAAGCAGCGAGGCACAGTTAAGAGAGGCTCAATCCATAACCAAAATTGGAAGCTGGGAGTGGGACATCAATGCAGATCATATTTCTTGGTCAGACGAACTTTTCAAAATATTTGAAGTAAAAAAAGAAAATTTCGATCATTCCTATAAGGCTTACTTACAGCGATTGAACCCAGATATACGTGAACAAATCCAAGCCACGATTCAAAAATCTGTAGAAACGGGTGAGGACTTTTTTTTCGAAAATGTCATCCATACGTCTCTCGGCGAACGAATAATTCTCAGCCAAGGCCGCTGTATTAAGAATAGCGAAAACAAGATAGTAAAAATGTTGGGAACATCTCAAGATGTTACTGAACGTAGAAAAATTGAATCACAACTCATTGAGGCAAGAATAGAACTAGAAAAAAGAGTCGAAGAACGTACTCTTCAGTTAGAACAAAGTTTAGTGCGCGAAAAAACAGCGAAAGAGGTCGCTGAAAATGCGAATCAGGCAAAGATGCAATTTTTGGCTAATATGAGTCACGAAATTCGTACGCCGATGAATTCCATTTTAGGATTCTCAGAGCTGCTTATTTCAGAAAATTTATTGGTTGAAAAAGGTAAAGATTATATTGAGCGTATTCGTGCAAATGGCACACAACTTTTACATCTTATCGATGATATTTTAGATCTATCAAAGTTTGAAGCGGGGCGGATTCCCATACAAAAAAACACGTTCTCGTTAAAAGCATTAATGGATGAATTGGTCAGTTCATTTCTGCCCGATTTAAAATCAAAAGGTCTCGCATTAGAAGTTTCAGATCAAGTTAAAGGCGAGGATATGATATTTACGGATCCTCAACGTTTAAGTCAGATTTTAGTAAACCTTCTAAGCAATTCAATTAAATTTTCTCATCGTGGCACAATTAAAGTCACTCTTAGTTTACAAGTATTGGCGGGAACAAAAAATTTAAAAATTGAAGTGGAAGATAACGGCATTGGTATTCCTACTGAAAATCAAAAAAATCTATTTCAGCCCTTTAGTCAGGGCGATAGCTCCATCGTTAGAAAGTTTGGGGGTAGCGGACTGGGGCTTGTGCTTTCTAAGCGTATTGCGGAAGCTTTAGGAGGAAAGTTAGAATTAAAGCAAAGTATCCCAGGCCAAGGTAGCCAATTTTTTGTACAAATCCCAATCGAAAAACTCTCGGTAGAAAGTGTAATAAAACCCTCGCTGCTTAATTCCAAGAATACATTTATCGATGAGCATGAGTTTCAAAATAAAAGAATTTTACTTGTTGAAGACTCTCAGGATAATGCTTTCCTAATTTGTCGTTACATAAAATCTCTCGGCGCCGAAATCGATGTGGCTACAGACGGAGTACAAGGAGTTGAGATGTTCGAACGGCAACCTTACGATTGTATTTTAATGGATATGCAGATGCCAAGAATGGACGGCCTTGAGGCCACGCGCCAGATTCGCGCAAAAGGATATAAAAAGCCGATTATTGCGCTCACCGCGCATGCTCTCCCAGTAGAAGCCGCTCGTTCTTTACAAGCGGGCTGTGATCTTCACTTAACTAAACCCATTAGTAGAATTGAGTTTATTAATACGATCGGTAAACAATTAAAAATATCGAATACACTTTAAGATTTAGTTACGAATTTTTTTTTAACTTGAGAGATCGTCTCTGGCGCGCCTCGTACTTTTAAAGTTACGCCATGTTCGTTATAGGATTCACTTAGGACTCTCATCTTGGATCGAATATCACCGATGATTCCTTGAGCCGAGTAGGGAATAAAAATATCTTCGTCGGTCATGTGACTTTCAAAATAACTCATAATTCGGTCCCTTAGAATTTTGAGATCTTCTTTATTTCGTGTTGATATTAAAATTGCGTCTGGAAATTCCTCACGCAAAGAGGAGATTTGCTCATTATTTAAACGGTCACGTTTGTTTAAAACTAAAAGACTTGGAATGTCTTGAGCTCCAACCTCATTAAGAACACTGCGGGTGACTTCAAGTTGAGATTTAAAAGAAGAATCTGAGGCATCTACTACAAATAATAATAAAGAGGCATGTAAAGCTTCATCTAAAGTAGATTTAAAGGACGCGACGAGATCATGGGGGAGTTTTTTAATAAATCCGACCGTATCTGACATTAAAATTTTAGGACGAGTTTCAGGATGAATCGGGCGAATCGTTGTATCGAGCGTTGCGAAGAGTTTATCCGCCACGAGAACTTCGCTTCCGGTCATTGCGCGCATTAGAGAGGATTTTCCGGCGTTAGTATAGCCAACAAGGGCCACCGTAATTTCTTGTTCTCGGCGCGCACGTCTTATTTGGTGTTCGTTTCCGATCGATGCGAGCTCAGATTTAAGTTCTTTAATGCGATCTCGAATTTTTCTGCGATCAAGTTCTAAACTACTTTCGCCTGAGCCTTTGCCGCCAATTCCACCACCTTGACGATCTTCACCACCACCAGTTTCTCGCAATCGCGGTGCTACATAGGTGAGTTTAGCAATTTCTACCTGCAGCCGTGATGCGCGAGTGCGGGCATGACGGCTGAAAATTTCAATGATAACGCCGGTGCGATCTAAAACGGTTACTCCGGCAGCGCTTTCAAGATTTCGAATTTGAGATGGAGATAAATCTGTGTCGACAACAACAATTTGTGCTGAACCTTTTTTTTCTTCAGACAAAAAATCGGCAGGATCATCTTTTTCTACGATGTCTTCGTCTTCAATCACTTGTCTTTTAAGTTCGGCCTTATTAAGTTTGCGATCTACCATCGATGCAATGTGACCCGTACCGCCTGTCCAAGCGGCAAGCTCCATCATTTTACCTTTTCCAAGAATTGCCGTCGAACGATCCGAATTTCTTTTTTGAGTCACTTGGCCGACAACATTGTAACCCAAAGTTGTTACGAGACGAGCGAGTTCCTGTAGAGAGCTTTCAAGATCCTCTGCGCTTATTTTGGGTAATTGAATTCCGACTAATACTGCGTTTAAAGACATAAATTTAATCTTCTCATTAACTTTGGTATAGCGCCAAGCCTTGTTCGTGTATGCAGTGCGTACACGAACAAGGCTTGGCGCCATGAAAGGAATATGGGTATGTTGGGTGGACGAGGAGACCCTATGGAGAATCTCAAATTTCTGGACTCTGTAAAAAAAATGCCAATTATGGCACTACCCGTACGCTCACCTGTAGTGACTTTGAAAAATAATACGATACTTATTTCGCCAGGCTCCACTTTAACATCCGAACAGTTAAGAGGTTTAGGTAACATTACAGACATCGTAGCGCCAAATTTATTGCATTGTGCAGGCATGAAGTTAGCGACCACAATTTTTCCTAACGCCAAAGTTTGGGGGGTTGAGGGTGCGCAACAAGCAAAGCCAGACATTAAATGGACCCATATTTTGACGACGCAAGCGTGGCCCTATCAAGATGAGCTTGCGTTAATTCCCATCGAAGGAATGCCGGCTATAAATGAAGCCGTTTTCGTTCACAAAAGCACTCGCACGCTCATAGTTACAGATTTTTGTTTTAATCTTGTAAACGCTAAAGGCTTGGGAGCGTGGATTATCCTCAATCTTTTCGGCACATATCGCCAATTTGGAGTAAGTAAGTTTTTTGCGAGATACGTGAAAGATAGAACGGCTTTTGAAAAATCCGTTAAAAATTTATTCACATATGACTTCGAAAAAATAGTTGTAGGGCATGGCGAAATCGTACAAGAAAAAGCAAAAGAAAAACTTTTAGCGGCCTTGGCAAAAAGAGATTTTAATTTGAACTAAAAAAGTGCAGATCCAAAAACTAATTAAACCTCTGCAACAGATAAGATTTCTAAGAGTGACGGTAAGAGAGCCTCACTGGATAAACCAAAATCCAAAGCGCACGTTTTAACATATTCAGGTTCGGTCGCGATCGTTATAAGCCCGGCTCCTTTGGCTAAAGATTTTATAGCTCGGGAATCTTTAGGTAAGATAGAGTTAAAGGTATTAAAATAGTCCAGATCGATATCTAAAATATAAGGCTCTCTAAATAAAGGCTCTTCTGAAGCCGCCGATAAAATTCTATTAAAACTATCAAAGCAAGTTTTTAAAAAAGCAGTTTCGATAACTTGATCACTGTCTACACGCTTTGAATTTATGTTCCCCTCAACCGTACAGCAAGCAACCTTGTGCTGCCGATAGGTTTCAAGATCTGTGTTTCGCGCATTGTGGGCAATGATAAACGCCGATGAGACTATGTCGGTATGGATGGCAGTTATAATGTGCTCATCGTTACTTAATTTTTCTAAAGCTTCATCCACCGAGTCTTTTTTTTGAAAATCCAAACGGGCGAGCCAATCATTCCTTAATTTGTCCGCATCGGCGTAAACTGCACCATATATGTTTTTAATATAATTTCGAAACGGTAAGCTTGTATCGGTATGATGATCGAGAGTCAAAAGCCGTGGTGATTTTTTTAAAGTACATCGGTATTCGGACCAAGCTGAGAGGACTTTGTGATGACTATCAACAATAATCACATGGTCCTCTCTTCTGAGTTGCGCTATTTTGCGCGTTTAAATACCATTTCCATTTGCTTATATTCAGGTCCATTATCCAAACCTGATCCAAACATAGAATAAGTCATGTTGTTATTATCGACAATCTTCCATTCAGCACGATAATTTTGAGTTTTTTCTTTTTTTATAGGGCAAGTATATTCACCAGTATCTTTTAATGTTTGAGTTGTAGAATCAAAAGTTCCTATGCCGCGCGCAATTCCTGTACCCATGCTATCAAACCAAAGAGTATCATACTTCCCTTTTATATTATCATAGCCCGTAATGCCGATGCCTTCAAACGGCATACCCATAGCGTTGCCCTTAGTATCATGTTGAAGAAATCGTCCACCTAAAATCATTTTAAATTTGCTCGTACCACTTCCTTCTTGAGGTTTAGCATCGGCAGATTCCCAAGATTTAGACGTGTACTTCCAATTACCCACCATGCTCGATAATACTTTGTGGGGCGCTCCAGGAGTTGAATACTCTTTAAATGCCTTCATCATCTGCTCTTGTTTTGCAGCATCTGGTTTTGTTTCTGCAAAAGCCGATAAAGACGCCAAAACCAAAATTAAAAAACTAATCTTCATATATATCTCCTTTTACGAGTCCTAAATTAAACTCTAAATAAAAAATTAAAATTTTGTTGTAAGCCTAATTTAAGTCAACACAATCATAACGTGTGAATATTAATAAATATTATAACAACTTTTCATGATTTTTTGCGGCGGTATATGGAACCGCCAATATGTTATCTCGCTTCAAAATAGTTACGGGATTTTTAGTATCAGTAAATTTGCGAGCTGCAGCAAGCCCTAGGCCGTCATAATCAAACCTAGAGAAGCGCGTTAAAACATCATGGACGACTTCTACAAAATGCGATAGGTTTTACGCTCATGAGGAAGTTGATCAACGGGATAGTTGAATTTCGTCGCAAGACCCAACAGGGTTATCGCGAAGCCTTTGGCCGTCTTGCGACAGGGCAATCGCCAGATACACTTTTTATTGCGTGCTCTGACAGTCGAGTGGTTCCAAATACTTTCGCTTCGACAAATCCTGGAGACTTATTTGTTTTGAGGAACGTCGGAAATTTAATTCCTCCTTGCGGAATGATGGGAATTTCTTCGAGTGATGGGTCTGAAGCCGCTGCTGTAGAATATGCTTTACTCACTTTAAAAGTTTCCAACATCATTGTTTGTGGACATTCAGAATGTGCAGCCATGCGTGCACTGGTCAATAATAGAAGAATTGTTGATACACCCAATTTAAGGAGTTGGCTCCGACATGGAGACGAGGCGGTAGACCAAATGCATGCCGGAGCAGTTTTAGATGCTACTCTCAGCGAGCATAACCAATTATCCCAATTAAATGTCCTATTACAAATTGAGCACGTAAAATCATATCCAGCAGTTAAAAAAAGAATAGAAGAAGGAGCACTCAAAGTACATGGTTGGTGGTTTGATATAGCAAAAGCCGATGTGTATTTTTACGAAGAGAGCAGCCACTCCTTTATTCTCATTGATGAAGTCGCGGCCGAACGCGTTTTGCAACAACTTCAAGATTGAGCCAATCTTTGAAATCCAATTATTATTGTTGATCGTCATTCTGCATGCTAGATTTTGCGAATGAGACTATGGTCCTTACATCCTAAATATCTTGATCAAATAGGTCTCGTCGCTCTTTGGCGTGAAGGTTTACTCGCAAAAAAAGTTTTGGAAGGTAAAACTAAAGGTTATAAAAATCACCCGCAGTTGCTCAGGTTTAAAACAGAAAATAAAACCTTAGAAAAAATAAATCTATATTTACATTTTGTTTGCGACGAAGCCGAACGCCGGGAATATCAATTTAAGCGCTCTAAACTCTCGCGTCGTAAAGCACTAGTCAAAAAAATGACTATTACCACAGGGCAATTGGATTACGAATGGAATCATTTGTTAAAGAAACAATTTAAAAGGTCGAAAGAAGATTTTCTCAGAAATCAAAAAATTACACGACCTCGAGCTCATCCTCTTTTCAAAAGACAAAACGGACGGATCGCTGATTGGGAAGTCATGCTAACCAAATAAAAAGCCTACCAACTGCCCCGACAAAATCTATGTCGTGGGAATTTTTGCCCCTCTCGCTATATCAAGACTCATAAAAATAAAAAATAATGGACCATCAATTGCAAGAACTTGTACGTATTTATCAATATGAAGAGTACATGCTAGTAAAAATTAGAATCTCATATCATTTATAAATATGAGTTGCTTAAGTCGAGGACCTTTTTACCTCAGTAGCGAGTATTTATGAGAGTGGCATCCTTAATGCAAATATTTGATATAGCTACCTTTGAATACATTCAAACAGTACACTTCATTTCGAAAAGGTAGGCTTAATATGGGGAGAGCAACGTCTATGGATATGCTAAAAGCAGGTACCGGAGAAATGCAAAGTTTGAGTCAAAGTATTAATGATTTTCAAAAGAAAGGATACATCGCCAATTTTGTACCTTGTTACGACCATTTTGCGGTCAACTCTGGTAAGCAGGTTCTTTATCCTAATGACTTTGTCGTCGACGAAATTGTTAGATTTGAAAACTCATCTGATCCTGATGATCAATCTATTTTATACGCGATTTCAGTTCCCACAGAAGGAACGAAAGGACTTTATGTAGATTCTTTTGGAATTTATCATGATGAACTTTCCAAACCAATGATAGATCGTATTCAAAACTCTTGGCACACAAACCCGAAATCATAAAGATTTGAATCTCTATCTTTCAAGGGACTATTAAAAATAGTCCCTTTTTATTTTATTAGCGATTGTTGGTGTCTGGTAATCTTGGATCTGTATCAGGTAAAGAAGGGTTGGTATCTGGTAAGCTCGCAGGTGCACGATTTAGATTATTATTTAGCGTATTGCTATTAGCACTGCCACTACCATTAAATTGCGATAATGAACTTCCGGTCGCGGCAGGACGTTGATTCGAATTTATATCGGGGTTCGTTTGAACCGTATTGGTATCACTATTGTAAAAACCCGTTGGGTTTTTTACAGGATCACTTGTCACTTGAGGCATTGGTTGTCTTTGACAACCACAAATAAATAACCCGGATGTGATGAGTAATGCAGCGTATGTCACTTTCATAGAATCTCCTTAAGAGTATGGTGTCGCGAAAAATGAGGAGGCTTTTTGCCTCATTTTGGGTGCATTTTTCCCTGTTTTTATCACCTAAACAAATATTCGTCCGCGAACAACAAAATGCAAAGCGGGGACCAATTTAGAAATAAGTGAAGAGAAAAGTTTGAGACTTTTAAGCTATTTTTTGGCCATTGTTTTGCACATTTGGTAGTGAGGTAAAAAATGGAAACAAACAAAGGTAGAGCATCCGAAACTGGTAAGGGCACATGGAAAGAGCGTGCATTTGATGAGGCAACGCAAGCAATAGACCGAGGAGTAACGATATTTTCCGGAATACCTACAATTACTCAACAAAGCGATACAAACCTTAATGACCATGAGAGCGTAAAGACACCTGCAGAGTTGCTTTATAATAAAATGATTTTTGCAGATAACTATGAAGCGGGCTTGCAAAACAGCCAAACCGAAGATATGCGTCGCTCTCGTCGACAAGCAGAAGATTTTCAAGATAAGAATGCGAAAAATTAAGGAGAAGTTATGGGTGATAATAAAAAGAAAAGAGATCTAATCTCTGAACAAGAATTTAATCGTATTCAACGTAAGTCATCACAGCCTTCCGCTGATAGTCCTGCAGATTCGGAAGTGGATGCGGGTTCGGAATTTTTAGCGGGCTTAAACTATATGCCTGACGAAAAAAATGAATATCCACGAGACGAAAGCGACATTCCCGTTTTCGATAGAAAGTCTGCTAGCGAAGTGCCAAATGTCGACAGAAGTTCACCAGATACAGATGAATATAGAATTCCGGAGTCGGCGCGCGTAATAGCTTCGGAACAGCCTAAACCTTGGAAAGATATGGAAGCCCCTTCGGATACCCATTAGTATCCAAACAGGAGCAAGATTTAAATTTAAAGAGCTGCTTGAAAATTTAAAATGACCAAAGAGTCTTCTGTCGTTCTTAGTAAAGGTTTATAAGTGCCTTCGTCTCCACTCATGTTTTTTAACATTGAGTACAGTAATTGTATTTTTGAATTATGCGCTGAAACAAAATAATTTACACCGAGAGTTGCAGCACTTGAAAAAAGCTCAGGCTTAGAAATTTGGCTAAAATCTTCATAACGTACTACCGCCTGAAGTTCTTCTGAGAATAAATAGCTAACGTCAGATACAAGACTTGTTTTCTCTTTATTTAACTCATTGGCTTGTACCGTTTCAATATTGAATACGGTACGTTCAAGTGTAAATTGAATATTTCCTCCGGTGCGAGTACTGAGGCCGAGAAGGGAGTATGATTGACTAGAAAAAATACCAATTGTGATCAGGTCATTCATTTCAAAATCTATGCGTCCGTTTGTATCTTTAGAATCATTAGTATCTGAAATATTAGCTGTGGCGGCTCCTGGTGTTGACTGGCCGTTAGAGCTCATGAGGCGTACACGTAAGGGTTTAACATTATAATCTAACATCACTTCAGGCTCACGACGATCACCGAAGGCCCGCGCTAAATAAGAACGTTCTGGAAGTAAGAGTTCGCTGGAAGACATAAGGCCTTCCGAAGTTGTAGGAATTTTGAATTGTCCCGCAATCAATTCAAGACCTTCACAAAGAGTAAATCCAACTCCAAGGTCTTGTAGAATTTTATTGTCGTTGTCGGTAGAGATAGCGCCTGTTTTTAGCGACTTAGCAGGGTCCAACATCACAAACCATCGTGTCTTAGAGTGTACAGAGCCACTGAACTTTAGTTCTGCACGTCGCACGCGATAATTAGAATGCGGTTCTTGGTTTACGGTCGTATCGTTAATCGCCCAAACTTGTAAAAGTCCATTAAATTTGGCCGTTCCTTTTCCGACCGAGAGTGATTCCATTTCAGCTGCTGAAGCTCGGAAGTTTAGAAAAACCAGAAATATAAAAACCACTTTTAGCATAACGTATCCTTTGAAAGAGAGTTTTCACTCAATATAACAACTTCTAGGATATCTTCTGTCAAGACTCGATCATGATTGTCGAATAGGGCTATATTATTTCGCCATGAATGTACATGTTATCGGCGATAAAGTGGCTTTAACGATTAGAATTAAATATAGATTTCTAATAAAAGGGAGATTGAAAATAAAACTGCTAAAAATTAAGCGGCACTTTCTTCCTCAGGCTTGGATTTATCGTTTTCGCTATCCATAAGCGTTTTCCAAATTTTTTTAAAATTAAGACCTTGATAAGCTTTTTCTGATTTTTTTAGAAATTCTTTTAGATCAAACTGGCCCTTAGCTTCTATCGAAGCATCAAATATATCGTGGGCTACTATAAACACGGCAGCAAGCGGAGCAATTTGATGTGCCTTAAGAGAGTTTGGAAAACCTGTTCCATCAGGACGCTCATGGTGTTGAAGAACGATCGTGTCAACGTCACTTGGAATTTCCTTCAAACCCTTTAGAATTTCTGCACACTTGATCGAATGACTTTTTATAAAATTGTATTGTTCGGTAGATAACGAAGACTTTAACTCGTTTAGTTTCTTGAGATTTGAAATTTGCGCATGTGTGGGATCTTGAAAAACAAAATCATGAAAAAATGAGGCTAAAACTAACTTTTGAAATGTCGTATCAGATGGCCACTTCATTTGCGCCGCAATAGAACAAGAGATATTCGCCAATAGAACACTATGGGAAGAAATGTAGTTTTTGCTCTTCATTTGTGAAGATGAAAGAGCGCGAGTTAATTTAGGACTAGCACCAATTGTTTTGATTGCGAGTTTAACGTTTGAACGTGCCATTTCTTGAACTTCTTCGGTGAAGCCTAGGCGCGAGGAGAGCTCTTGAATAAGATCTTGTACTTCAGTGACGGCACTAAGAAGAGAGGGGTCGCCAGGGGTCGCGTTTTCGATCATAGTTGTGAGATCTGTATTAAATTTATGAACAAACTCCTGACTTTCTTGTTTTTTAATATAAAGAAATGAAACTTTCTTTTGATGTAAAAACCGCTCAAGATCCTCTGTCGTAAATTGAGCTCCTGCTCTAAATAATTTTACGTATTTTACATTTGATAATCGAACATAAATATCACCACGCAAAGGAACAACTCTTACTAGTAGAGCTGTACTAATGCGACAAAACTCTTGATTATCGTTTGTATTTTTAAGTTCTTTAAAATGGTTTTTTACTAAAGGAATAAGTTTTTCGGGAACATCAGAAGTTTGGAATTGCGCTAAAACCTTTATATCTGGGTAAACATTCATACTTTGTTTGTTATCACCTAAGACAATTAAAGGTATATTGGCATTGGTGGAGAGCAAATATTTAAATAACTTATCCGTTTCAGCAGTCTGGTACGTCAAAACCAAATCTATAATGGTGTCACTTAAAAAGAATTCAACGGCTTCTTGGAAATTAGAACATTGAGAGACAGTCGCCCCGACCTGACTTTCAAGGCTAAAGCTAATCATCTCACGGACTTCTGATTCTGGGTGACAAACTAATATATTCATTTTCTATGTAACATTTCGGAATGAATTAAGAGAAACTTTGCACTTTCTCAAAATGAAACGTCAGCATTTATACTTATTTTAAAAATCGAATTTTCGAATACTCAATTGTCGTGGTATTTACATAAGATCTTAATAAATACATAATTAAAGTCTCAAGTTGAGAATTAATGAAGAGGATTTGCCAAGCTTTATTGCCTCTTCAAGTGTAAACAAAGCGCATTTATTAAGGTGGCAAGATATCACGTAGAGGAAAAATTCCCCCTAAGTTTTGGGACATTCTTTCTAAAAAGACATCTTACTTTAGTTTGAGTCTGGCATAAATTCTGCTCTATATATAATTAGATGTTGTCACGGCTACTTTAAATATGTGATATGTTTAAACTCTATGAGTTTTAAAAAAGGCACATCATGGCAGACATCGATACACGCATCTGATAATTCAGGTGATGTAAGCCTCGCAGCAGTAATAGAAGCCATCTTCTAGAGACTGATTACTGATTGTTGAGAGCTCAAACATAAAGTGAGAAGCCTAACTTTATGTTCCTTTTTTTAAAAATTAGAATTCAATATTAATTCGTCCAGATGAGCCAAGTTTATTTTTTTAATAGTTTCAAAATGACTCGCAATTTTTCCAGAAAGTACGGCCGTGGCTTGTGAAGAGCCGGTTTTAAAACCAAATTTTTTATGTGGTAAAGAAGAGTAGATTTTTTTGCCTAAAACTAAAATATTCCTACGTTCAATATTTATATTGCTTGTACTCAAAGTTAGGCCGCTTTCATCAGCCGCAACCACGGAGAGTATACCAGGCAATTGATAAGCTGCCGGGTAGAATGCGAAATATTCATTATCTTCAAATTTATTTCCGGCTGCGGCTACTACGATAATTCCCTTTTGAGTGGCCTCTGACAAAATTGAAAACTCATCACGGCTATAATTTAGTCCCCCACCTGAAATATTAATGATGTCAGCCTTCATCTCAATCGCGTATTTAATTGCGTCTAAAAATGAATTTTTATTATTTCCTGGATTTTGTATGTTTTCATAATATTTGATTGGCAAAATTTTAATCGGGCGAGGTGAGTTTAAAGTCGTATTTTTAATAATTCCAGCAATGTGAGTTCCATGGCCATCACCATCTGAAATATCAGAATTTGCGTTGGCAAAATTCCAGCCATGGACATCGTCAACAAAACCATTTTTGTCGTCATCAATTCCATTTAGAGCGCGGGAGGTCCCATTTGTGTCTAGTCCTATTTCTCCGTTATTTGACCAAATAACGTTTTGAAGATGAGGGTGCTCAATATCAATACCTGTATCAATAACAGCAATTAAAAGAGGTGGGAGAGAAGGTTGGGATGCCGCCAATTGGCTTAAAAGAAAGACAAATAAAAAGAAAATACAGAAGGATTTAAATTTTTTATGTAGAATATGTTTGTTTAGTTTTCTTAATGTAAGTTTCAACTTACAATCAAGATTATCACAGACTAAAAAAAATCAAAAAAAATAATAACTTAATTAAGATGGTACCTATGACACAAGTCCCAACAATTGGGGCTCATCGAGCCCCATAGTACTAGTTATTGATTGTAACCTCGAGGGATATTTGAATCTTGGGAAGGTAATGTACTATTAGGGGGTACAGTTGGTGTGCGTCCCTTGTCATATTCTGTATCGACTTCGTTATCAGGTATGCTTGCCGGCGCTCGAGTAGGTGCAGGAGTCATAATATTTAGTAATCCTAAAGTTGAACCATCGAGCATACCCGTCTGAGGGATCCCTCGCTCCAACTGAAACTTTTCAACCGCGGCCGTTGTTTTTGGCCCTAAAACTCCATCGGCGGTAAGATCGTAACCATGATTAATGAGAGCCTGTTGAGCCTCTATTACCGTTGAACGATCCAATGCGGATTCTGAGACATTTCGTCTTGTTTCTCGAATGGCATCTTTAGGCGATCCTAGATTGCTTTCGATCTGACGGTTAGATTCAGCATACGATAACAGTGACATCAAAGTTGTAATCGCAAAAAGTGTTGTAAGTGTACTCAATTTCATATGGGTCTCCTATAAGCAAATCAATTCAGTGGATAGAGATAGAATATAGAGAGCTGAAATGTCTGCAAAATAGGAATTAATGAATAAAGATTAACGTGAGAGTGTCAACTGTCTACGCTGATTTTTTAAATGTCTTTACGATGGGACATTCGGAAGGAGGTGCAAACAAGTATTTTTTAACTTCTTCATTGCTAGAGCGCCAGATAACATTGTCTATAAAGTAATGATGAATATTAATAAATAAAAGGAAGGACGCAAGAAAAGGAGTTTGCCCAAAAAATCCATCGGGTAATACTTTTAATGAGTCTAGCCAATTTGGTAGAAACTCAAAACTGATAGCACCAAGAAAGGTCGCCACAAACATAAATGAAACAAATTGTTGAACCCAGGCTGCACGCTTTTCACTTCCTTTAAGATGTAATGTGCGAGCTTCAACTTGGTTAGTTTTAAAGGACCATACAAAAACTAAATACTGTAATGAGTGAAAGAGTGGAATTAAATAAGCAAAAGACTTGTGCGCAAACGCGGGTAGATACCACACATATAGAGCTGCATAAGCCGCAATGGCAGAAGAATTTAAAACTTGTCCTTGTACAATATATTTTTTTATTCCGAAAAATAAAACCGCAAGACCCGTGAGGGCGATACTCGCATACATAATCATAGTTAACTGTGGGGGGAAGTTGAGACTTGAGTATGTTACGCCATAGAAGTTACCACTAAAAGTGCCCGTGTTACCTCTAACAAACGAGAGAGCCCAGATGGAAAATAAATTGGCAAGTAGAAGTTGTCTTTCAAAATTAGAAAAATACATTTTTCTTCGTGCGGAGGTTACGATAATACAACCAAACACTTGCTTGGTATAATGCCATCCCACCAAAAAATACATGGTTGTGACAAAATACCCCAAAACGAATCCTTGTAAGGTGCTAAGCGCATAAAATAATCCACCGGCTAATGTCAGGGGTGCAAGCACGGCTGCCCAAAAATAACTAAATTTTTGAAAAATATTTTTTCTAAAATCTCGGTATAAAAGGCAGTAGGAAGAAAGAAAATGAGGGTGATTAACAATAAACGCAAGCCCAAACGCTAATTGAGAAATTGTATTAACGGAATCTCCCTTATCCGTAAAGGTCCAGCACGCCAAACACACGAGTATAGAAAAACCGCCAAGTAAAAAAGCTTCCCATGAAAAAAATGAATCTTGCTGTGAAATCTCAGTTTGTGCTGCTGCCATACTAACGAAGTATCGGAATTTCTAAAAATTATTTTTAGAAATTATTTTTTATTTCGAATAAGAAAACCTGGCTAAGGTCGAGTGCCAACACTGGTATAATCTTTATCCCTAAATTTAAAGCGCCAGGCCACAATCCTTGATTAAATAACCTAGTTCTGTATTGAGATCGGCATTTTCGCAGCTTGTTCCACCGGCACCTAAACATAATCCTTCTGCTAATTCGACATTAATACAACGAAGTCCTAATCCTCCTGCACGACATAATCCCTCGCCAACACCCATTTCGACGCAAAAATCTGCATTTGCGCCTCTACAAATCGCCTCGCCCAATCCGACATTGAAACAAAAACCACGAGCTCCTGTTTGGCAAATTCCTTCTGCGAGACTTAGGCCGCCCCAGCAGAAAGATCCGTTTCCAGCGTCACAAACAGCATCACCTAAACTCAACGTTGCGCAATTTCCGCCTTTGGCAACCTTACAAATGCCTTCGGATAATGTGCAGTTTTCACAGCCCGAACTGTTAGCTCCTTTACATATGGCTTCACCAAAGGATTGTATGTTTTCACAAGAAGTGCCGCCGCTTGAGTGACAAATAGCATGATTGAAACTTGCGTTAGGACACGAACGTCCAGAGGAGTTACAAATATCTTCAGCCGTTATAGGTAATTCTTGAATGTGTGTTAGGAGCCATAATCGAGCAACCTTACAAAACTCTTTTGATGCGGCCTCTGTTTGTAGAGAAAAAAACAAGAATGAAAATACGATTAATAACTTCATAAATCCTCCAAACGTATTTTTAACTATTACGTATTTAATCTGTCATTAGGTTATTACTAATGCATCAGTTTAATTGACACCCCATAAGGCGTTGAATAGATTTTCGTCTATGGTTAAGAATATGCTTAGCTGGTGGCGAGACCTTTCAATTTTTAAAAAGCTCTATGGCGTCGTAGGGGTAATGGCCCTCTTGATCGCTTTTGAGCTCTTATCGATGCTTTTTACAACAGACATACTTTCTGCAGTGCGCTCTTTTGTGGGTGGAGAAGGCATATGGTCAAAGGCGCAAAAAGACTCAATTCAGAGCTTACATAAATACGCGTTTACCTCGGATCGTAAGTACTACCTAGAGTTCCAAGAACATCTTTTAATTCCCTATGGCGATCGTCGGGCGCGTTTAGAAATGCAAAAACCCGATTTTAATGAAGACGAAGTACGTGAAGGCTTTATTCAAGGTCAGATTCATCCAGACGATATCAATGGTCTGATACGCTTGTTCCGACGCTTTCATCAAGTAAGTTACATTAAAAAAGCCATTACTATTTGGTCGCAAGCCGATGCTCTTTTAGATGAACTCATTTTTGCTGCGGCTAAACTCGATGTGGTAATTTCTCAACGACCTCGATCTCAAGCGCGTGTTGAGGAGGCGCTTTTGAATGTGGATTCTCTCAATAAGAAACTAACGGTTTTAGAAAATGAATTTTCGGCTGTTTTGGGTGAAGGCTCGCGATGGCTCGAAGGGTTGCTTCGTTATTTGCTTTTATTTGCCGTGTTGATAGTAGAAAGCACGGGGCTTTACTTCACGTTTTCTTTTAGTCGCAACCTAAGTCGCAGTATCAAAGAAATGAGTCTTGTGGCTAAAAATGTTGGATCAGGAGATTTTTCTAAAAAAGTTCCTGTGCAGTCAAAAGATGAATTAGGACAGTTGGCTTCAACGATAAACAAAATGACGGACGACCTAGAGAATAGCATTGGGCGTCGACAAAAAGCAGAAAATGAAAATCAAATTAAAACACTGTTTTTAGCAAACATGAGTCATGAAATACGAACACCACTCGGTATTATTTTGGGGTTAACAGAGGCTCTTAAGCAGCCTGACCTAACATCTGAAGAGCAGACAAAATTTATAGAAACAATTGAGAGAACGGGTCACGACTTAAAACAAATTGTGAATGACATTTTAGACATTTCTAAAGTTGAAGCGGGTTATTTAGATATTGAAAAGACACGTTTTTCACTAACTCAATTTTTAGAAGAGCTGCACAGCGCGCTGAGCGCGAAAGCCGTAAAAAGTGATAATACATTAGTCTTCGAGACGAATACAGAGATTCAATCGGATATGGTATTTACGGACCGTATTCGATTACGACAAATTTTAACAAACATTTTGGGCAATGCTTTGAAGTTTACTAAAAAGGGAGCGGTTAAGCTTACCTGGTGGTGTTTAAATGGCCAACTGCATTTCAGAGTTTCGGATACGGGAATAGGAATAACAAAAGAACAATCTAAACAATTGTTTCAAGCATTTTCGCAGTTGGATTCTTCAACAACCCGACAGTTTGGTGGTACAGGTTTAGGTCTATTTCTGTCTCGTAATTTAGCGATCATGCTTGGGGGAAATATTATTTTAGAATACAGTACTCCTAGTAAAGGCTCTTCATTTCTTATCACTGTCGAATCAGATTTAGGAGAAGACTTGGGATCTCAAAACGCAAGTCAAAATGTGAACTCTGAAAAACAGCGTGATAATGTACTTAAAGGAAAAAAAATCCTAATCGTTGATGACTCGGCAGACAATCAACTACTTATGCAATTTTTTCTTAAAAAATGGAATATTGATTTTGAGAGCGCTGTGAATGGAAAAGAAGGGGTTGATAAAGCCTGTGCAGGAGATTTTGACTTGGTATTAATGGATATCCAAATGCCACTAATGGATGGTTACCAGGCCACTCAAGAGCTTAGAAAGAGAAATTTTAGTAAGCCGATCAACGCTTTAACTGCCCATGCAATGAAAGTAGATCAAGATCGTTGTCTTCAAGCGGGATGTGATGAATATTTAACAAAGCCAATAGATCTTAAACAAATTCATCAAACCCTAGTGCAGTACCTATCTGATCAACGGATAAGATAATCTCTACCTATATATCTGAATAATCCTATATTCTATTACTGGCCTTTTTAAGCATCTGACAAACGATCAACGGCAAAATGACTTTCGGCGTTTGCACAATGCGCGCAACAGAAAAAAGTCCCCTTTGCCTCCATGCCGTGCCCAATGATTAGTGAGTTGCAATGCGCACAATGTGGTGCAATTTTGTTAATTGCGCACTCAAAGCTGTCAAAGACATGTTGATCTCCGTTGCTAAGAGTAATTATAAAAGCCTTGTCGTATATGTTACCGCAACTTTCACAGGTTCGCATAAGTCCCTCACGTCTTTACGGGGTTTACTTGAGCTATAATAAACACTTTATGTGCCAATTTAAAATTAGTGTTAGGTGTAAGATATCTTTTAATCGCCTTTAAGACGGGGCAAATTTGAACTTTTCAAGAGGAGAACTGACTCATTGTAAATAAGGACGTAATAATTTACGCCTTACATTTAAATTTAAAATCTACTTTTTATAAGGAAGTTCGCCGAGATAATCTTTTTTGCCAATGTCGACGCCGTTATGTCGTAAAATAGAATATGCAGTCGTAACATGAAAGTAAAAGTTAGGAACCGCATGGTGAATGACAAATTCTTTTCCAGTTAAATATTTACCCTCCCAGCGTGGCTGAGAAATATGACGGTCTTCAGCGCCGTTGAAATCTTGGGACGTAAAAGAATTAAGATATTGGATAACGCTTTCAATTCGACTCTTGATTTCAGAATAAGTCTTTTCAGTATCAGGATGAGTAGGGGCTTCTTTATTTGCTAAACGTGCGCCGCAAAGCTTTGCGGTATCACATGCAATTTGAATTTGACGAATTAAATTAAACTGATCTGGAGCTAGACGAGCTTGTAACAAAACATCAAATTCAAATTTTTTTGCTTCTGCATGCTTTACGCCTTTATCTAAAAGGTTTAATAGATTTTTTAATGTTTTGGAAAACTGAGGAAGTGTAAGTTCGTAAAGCATATTCGCTCCATATTTAAAATTGGTTGAGTCTATATATGAACAAGAAATGAAGTCTTGCCAAGTCTATTCGCAGCGCCATAATGCCAATAAATATTGATTTATTAGAAGAGAACAGCGATCTTTCCCCTATGGACATTCACAGATTTTTATTCGAAACAAATGCAGATTTTATTAATATTGCGAGCCTCGTCATTCGTCTTTTTATTGGCATTTGCTTTATTATCCATGGTTTAGGAAAGCTCGGAATTGTAGGGCCCGGAAACATGAATGGCTTTGAAGGATGGCTCAAAAGTCTTGGCGTACCGTTACCGGCACTTCAGGCACGTCTCGCTATGCTATGTGAAATCGGTGGTGGATTGCTAATAACATTGGGTTTAGCAACTCGCATAGGGGCGGCCCTCTGTCTTTGTATTATGATTGTTGCAGGTACTATTGGCCATAAGGGTGGAGGTTATTTGATAACAAATAATCCACCTGGGAATGAATATACAATTAATCTAGCGGCTATTCTGATTGCATTAATTTTATTAGGACCTGGAAGCTATTCGTTAGATGCGTTGCTGTTTTAGTCACTCCTTAGGAATGTGAAGAATTAAGCTTCACGCATGGGATTATTAGGATGACGAGTCCAATTTAAAAATGGCTTTCCGTTGTCTACTTTGACCATATTAATTGCGCCCGGTACAGGGCAAGCCAATAGACATAAATTACAACCCACGCATTCTTTATCGATAATTTCATAGCGATTTTTATTATTCGGTTTTTGTTGTGTCGATTTTGAAATCGCTTGGTGAGATGTGTCTTCACAAGCGATATAACAAATGCCGCAACTGATACATTTTGTTTGATCGATGTTTGCGATAATTTGATAGTTTAAATCTAAATATTTCCAATCCGTAATATTAGGAATAGCTTTGCCGACAAAATCATCGAGTTTTTTATAACCTTTGCTATCCATCCAATTGCTAAGACCATCGACCATGTCTTCGACAATTTTAAAGCCGTAGTGCATAGCGGCCGTACAGACCTGTACAGATTGTGAACCCAAAGCCATAAATTCAGCCGCGTCTTTCCACGTGGCTATTCCACCAATTCCTGAAATCGGCAATCCACGAGTCTCCGCGTCTCTGGCAATTTCTGCCACCATGTTCATGGCTATAGGTTTAACTGCAGGTCCACAGTATCCCCCATGCGTACCTTTGCCGCCAACGGTGGGCATTGGGGCCATGATATCGAGGTCTACATTCGTAATAGAATTAATTGTATTAATAAGAGAGACCCCATCGGCGCCACCTTTTTTTGCCGCTCGAGCGGGAAGGCGAACATCTCCAATATTAGGGGTGAGTTTTACTAAAACGGGCATTCTCGTATTGGCCTTTACCCATCGTGTGACCATTTCAACATATTCTGGAACTTGTCCTACGGCAGAGCCCATTCCACGCTCACTCATCCCGTGAGGACATCCAAAGTTAAGCTCAACGCCATCAGCATTTGTCGTTTCTACTTTTTTAAGAATGCGTTTCCAAGACTCTTCATTGCAAGGAACCATGAGAGAGACAACAACGGCGCGATCCGGCCATTTGCTTTTCACTTCTTTAATTTCGCGCAAATTAACTTCAAGAGGGCGATCTGTAATGAGTTCAATATTATTGAATCCCATAATTTTATATCCGTTTAAATCGACAGCACCGTAGCGAGAACTAACATTCACGACGGGAGGGTCTTCTCCCAAAGTTTTCCAAACAACGCCGCCCCAACCAGCACGAAACGCTCTTTCAACATTGTAGGCCTTGTCTGTTGGAGGAGCAGATGCGAGCCAAAACGGATTCGGTGATTTAATTCCTGCGATATGAGTTGATAAATCCGCCATGATTACAATCCTCCTAAAAATTTATGAATGGATTCGCCGGCGATTTTTCCGTGCTGAACTGAAGTGACCGTGAGATCGCCACCATTTACACAATCTCCTCCAGCATAGACACCTTTAAGTGTTGTCTGTTGATTTTCATCCACAACAATTTTGCCCTTAGAAACTTCCAATACTTGAGCCACGTCACCCAAATGAGTTGGTATGAGAGTTTGACCAATGGCTTTAAAGATCATGTCGGCGTCCATAGTGACCTTTTCACCCAATCCCACAAGCTTATCTTTTTGCAAAGCGGTTCGTTCAAACTCCATGGCCGTTACGCCTTTTGCATCTTGTAGAATTTTTGAAGGCTGAAGCCAGGTGCGAATGAGAACGCCGGCATTTTTTGCGATCTCGCGTTCGTGCCAAGTGGCCTTCATTTGTGCTTCGTCGCGGCGATAAACAAGCGTAACTTCTTCTGCGCCCAATTTTTTGACCTGAACCGCAATATCAATTGCGGTATTTCCGCCGCCAATCACAACGGCTCGTCTTGGAACCATTAAAGATGATAGATCTTCGGTTTGTCTAAGTTTAGCAATATAGTCTACGGCATCCATAACCCCAGACGCAGTTTCACCTTCAACATTCAAAGAATTAGTTCCATTTAAGCCGATACCTAAGAAAACGGCTTCATATTTTTTTCGAAGCGACTCGAGCGTAAAATCACGGCCTAAAATTTGGTTGTTGTGAATTTTTATTCCGCCGATCTCTAAAATAAATTGAATTTCCTTTTGAGACCAATCATCGACAACTTTATAAGCGGCGAGACCGTACTCATTGAGTCCTCCTGATTTTGGTTTGGCTTCAAAAACATCTACGTCATGACCTTTCATTGCTAGGCGGTGTGCACACGACAAGCCTGCAGGGCCGGCTCCCACAACCGCAATTTTATGTCCTGTTTTAGCGGCTCGAGAAAAAGGCTGAATTTTATTTTTAAACAACCAGTCTGTTGCGTATCTTTGCAACCGACCAATCGTTACGGGTTTATCTTCAGACGTATTTCGAACACATGCGTTTTCACAGAGAGTTTCAACTGGGCATACACGAGCGCAAGTGCCGCCCATAATATTTTCTTTTAAAATATCAACGGCTGCACCTTTGATATTTTCTGTAGAAATTTTGCGAATAAAACTGGGAATATCGATATCTGTTGGGCAAGCCTTAATGCAAGGGGCATCATAGCAGAAATAACATCTCATACTTTCAATCTGAGATTTTTTAAAATCGAGAGGTGGTGTGATATCACAAAAATTAGCTTCAACCTCAGGTCTTCCTAGGCGAAACATTTCAATGTCGTGCTGTTCTTTCATTTATTTTCCTACCGCAACAGAATGTTTGTTGTAGAGCTCATCTTTTTCTAACACGGTTGTTCCGCGCATAAATATCCAGTACGCAAAGCCAGAAAGGAACAACCCGATAAACCATGCATAATTGTAAAGGTGAACGACTTCGGTGGGTACGGCGCCTTCTGGTAACATATGAATTTGTGCAAAGAAGCCGGGAACATTAGGTAAAATGCCAACAAGGAGTGCGCCCATCGCGCGCCAATTAACACCGCTATGATAGGTGTACTGACCTTTATTTTTGTATAGGTCCTCAACCTTGATTTTGCGTTGTTTAGTAATATAAAAATCGACGAGTAAAATTCCACATATAGGACCTAACAAAGCGGAGTAGCCAATGAGCCAGGTAAAAATATATCCGGTGGGATCTTCGATCAACTTCCAGGGCATAATTAAGATTCCTACGACTCCGGTAATCAATCCTCCGATGCGAAAATTAATACGTTTAGGATTCATATTTGCAAAATCATTTGCGGGGCCGACAACGTTAGCGGCAACATTGGTTGAAAGGGTTGCAATTAAAACGGCAAACATTGAAATCAAAACGACAAAAGGATTATCGAACTTACGAATGAGAAGCACGGGATCCCAAATCGCTTCTCCAAAAATCACAAGTGAAGCGCTCGTCACCGCAATTCCAATAAATGCAAACAGAGTCATGGTTGTAGGAAGACCCCAAGCCTGCCCCCAGGCTTGAGCTTTCTGATCTTTTGCATAACGTGTGAAATCAGGAATATTCAAGCTTAAGGTTGCCCAAAATCCAACCATACCCGTCAGTGCGGGCCAGAAAAATACTGAGAATTCCTCAAAGGTTTGAAATTTTGATGGCGTATTAAGCATAGGACCCCAACCATCGGCGCGAACATACGCCCAAACAAGAAGGGCAAGCCCTGCAGCAATAAGAAAAGGGGCAGATAAAGCTTCGAGCCATTTGATAGAATCAAGGCCTTCCCAAATAAAATAAATATTAATAATCCAAAAAACTAGGAAGCATAGAAAAGGAACGAGTCCCACACTCAAAGGAGCCGGTAACATTCCGCCAAATTCAACGGCTCCCGGCCAGATAACAAGTACCATGGAGTAAATTGCTGAACCCCCAATCCATGTTTGAATACCAAACCAACCACACGCCACGATCGCACGTAAGAACGCCGGAATATTTGATCCTTTTATTCCAAAACTTGCGCGTGCAAAAATTGGAAACGAAATTCCATATTTCGCGCCTACGTGACCGACTAAAATCATAGGAATAAGAACGATTGTATTTCCGATACAAACTGTCGCTAAGGCTTCAAGCCAACTCATGCCGCCACCGATGAGCGAAGCCGCCATCATATATGTGGGAATACAAACAGCCATTCCGACCCACAAAGAAAAAAAATGAAACGTATTCCAGGTTCTTTTTTCTGGAGGAACAGGCGCAAGATCGTGATTAGTTAGATTTGTATCCATATTTTTTCTCCACTTCAAAAAGTGAGGCATCAATAATGTTGATCATCTCTTCGATTTGTTTTCGATTGATCGAAATAGGTGGCGCAATTCTCAAAACATTTCCAAAGAGGCCACCTTTGCCTAGCAAGAGGCCTTTCTCTTTACAAAGGTCCATAAGCTCTGCACACTCTTCAGTCGCGTAAACTTTAGAGACAGGATCTTTTACAAGTTCAACGCCGATTAATAATCCACGGCCTCGGACATCGCCGATAAGGGGATGCGTTTTCATCATAGACTTAAGACTATTCATCAAAAATTGGCCTTGAGTGCGTGCGTTCTCAATTAAATTGTCTTCTTTGATAATATCAAGAGTCATGCGAGCTTGCACAACCGGGTAAGGATCTCCACCAAAAGTATTAAAATAAAGTTTTCCGCTCATCGACGACGCCACATCGCTTTTACAAATAAGACCACCAATTGCCGCACCATTGCCCATGCCTTTAGCCATCGTGACAATATCCGCATCAATTTTAAGTTCTTTACTTAAGAGATAGTTTCCACCGCAACGGCCGGCACCTGTTTGAACTTCATCCGAAATATATTTTCCGCCGTAATTGTGAACAATACGTGTGACTTCCTTAAAATATTCGGGAGGCGGAGTAACAAACCCACCAACACCCATAACGGGTTCACAAATCATGGCCGCAATTTTACCATGACTACTCGTTTGAATTGTTGTCTCAACATTTTTTGCGCACTCTAATGCGCAACTATCAGGCTTTTTTCCAAACGGACAACGATAACAGTAAGGGGCCTCTGCCGAAATTACGTTAGCAACAGGCTGTGCACGAAAGCGCCATGTATTATGACCACAAACCGCAAGTGTACCAGAAGTTCCTCCATGGTAACTATGGCGCAGATGCAGAATCATAGATTCTCCCGTTGTTTGACGGGACATCATAAACGCGAGTTCATTGGCTTCAGATCCAGAATTAGTAAATGAAACGCGATCGAGGCCTTCAGGTGCTTCTTGCAGTAAACGATCTGCAAGCTCAACAACATGTTTACTGAGATACAGCAAACTTGTGTGTTGGATTTCGTCGTTTTCTAACATTTGCATGAGGGCTTTTTTAATTTTAGGGTGGTTATGGCCGACAGAAATACAAACAATTCCACCGATACCATCAAGATACTGTCTGCCGGTTTCATCCCAAACATATTCTCCTTTAGCCTTTACAAGTTGAATCGGAATTTTGTGATAAATAGCGGCAGTTGGTAAAAAATGTTTTCTGCGCTTATCAATGATGTCTTCTTTTTGCATAGTCTATAGATCCGTCATTCGTGTGTAGGTTTCAGGTCGACGATCGCGGTAAAATTGCCATAAATCTCGCACCTCGCGAATTTCGTCGAAGTTAAGATCTGAAATTAGCAACTCATCTTTATCTTTTGAAGCTTGAGCTACGATTTTTCCACGGGGGCTTGCAAAATAACTCGAACCATAGAATTCGCCGATATTCCAAGGCGCTTCTTTACCAACACGATTGATGGCACCCACAAAGTATCCATTAGCTGCGGCGTGAGCGGGTTGTTCAAGCTCCCACAAATATTGTGAAAGGCCTTGTACGGTTGCGGAAGGGTTAAAAACAATTTCGGCCCCATTTAATCCTAAAATTCGGGCCCCTTCGGGAAAGTGGCGATCGTAACAAATATAAACACCAACATTTCCGTAAGCGGTTTTGAAGACTGGGTAATCGAGATTTCCCGGTTTAAAAAAGAATTTTTCCCAAAAACCTGCGACTTGCGGAATATGATTTTTGCGATATTTGCCCAGATATTTTCCATCAGCATCAATAACGGCAGCGGTATTATAATACACACCCGTCATTTCAACTTCGTAAATAGGAACAACGATAACCATTTTAAATTTTTTAGCATAGTCCTGCATGAGTTTGGTGGTCGGACCATCAGGAATACTTTCAGCAAGACCGTACCATTTTATATCTTGCGAAGGACAAAAATAAGGACCGGTGAAAATTTCTTGAAAACAGAGCATTTGCACTCCGGCCTTTCCCGCTTTTTCGATTAGAGGAATATGGGCTTCAATCATACCGTTACGGTGTTTTTCACAAGATTCTTCTGTCGGAACCTTGTTAGCCATTTGAATCAGAGCTGCTTTTACAATTCGGGACATACCATTTTCTCCTTTTACTCAGTGATACACGGCGTGTGATCTAATTTTTTTCTTGGTAAGAATTTTCCAAAACCTTTTTTAAGTAAAAACTTTCCATCTTGAACTGCGATTTGACCGCGCAAAATTGTTGTCTGACATTTGCCCTGTACTTGCCAACCCTCATATGCGGAGTAATCACAATTCATATGATGAGTTTTTGAAGATAGTGTGTGTTTTTGATTAGGATTTAAAATCACGATATCGGCATCTGAACCCACGGCAATAGTCCCTTTTTGCGGGAACAATCCAAATATTTTTGCGGCTTGAGTTGAGGTGACATCTACAAATTTATTTAAAGATAACCGTTTTTTCATTACACCTTCAGAAAACATAAGCTCCATACGGTGTTCAATTCCTGGCATGCCATTAGGAATTTTTGAAAAATCATTTTCTCCCATTTTCTTTTGATCCATACAAAAAGGGCAATGATCTGTGGCAACAACTTGAATAAGATTTTGATTAATGCCGTTCCAAAGTGCGAGTTGATCTTTTTTGGTTCGCAGTGGGGGACTCATAACCCACTTAGATCCTTCAAATCCTTGGTCATACAAGGAGGCATCAAGCAAAAGATATTGTACGCACGTCTCAACAAAAACTTTTTGATTGCGTTTTGTAGCTTCGCGCACTCGGTTCAGCGCAGACTCTGCGGTCATATGCACCACGTACACAGGATGTTTGCCTGAAAATGCCATGTCTAAAAACCGCCCGGTGGCTTCGGATTCTGCAATATCAGGTCGGGTGAGCGCATGGTATTTGGGTTCGGTTTGTTTGTTTTTTCGTGCTTCTTGTACGAGAGAATCAATAATGTCACCATTCTCTGCGTGAGTCGTGACCATACCACCATGTTTTTTGACTTCTTTCATGAGCTCAACCATTTGACGGTCATCCACCATCAATGCTCCTTTGTAAGCCATAAAGGTTTTAAAAGAGGTCACGCCTTGCTTTTCAACGAGGTCGCGGATTTCTGCACGGGTAGTTTCGTTAAAATCTGTCACCGCCATATGAAAAGCGTAGTCGACGGCGGCCTTGCCGTTTGCTTTTTCCATCCACTGGTTAAAAGCAGTTCCGAGAGTGTCACCTTGAGTTTGAATTGCAAAATCGATAATGCTCGTTGTGCCGCCATGTAGGGCCGCGATAGATCCAGATTCAAAATCATCGCTGGAGGATGTTCCCATAAACGGAAGATCTAAATGAGTGTGCGCATCGATTCCCCCAGGAAAAACAAATTGCCCTGTGGCATCGAGCGTTTTGTCCGCGGTCATATTTAGGTTTTGGCCAAGAGCTGAGATTTTTTCGCCACTGATAAAAACATCCCCTACAAATTGATCGGTTGCGGTTACAACGGTTCCGTTTTTTATTAAAAGCGTACTCATATAATCTCCTTTACCAAATGCTTGAGTCTTTCATCCATCGTTGGATTGTCACTTTTGTATCAGTGAAAAAGCCAACACTGCTCGCGCCATGAGCTTTAATGTCTCCATAAAAAGAATGTTTTGATCCACCAAATGAGAAAAAGGCCATTGGTGCCGGAACACCGATGTTAATACCAATCATACTTGGATCGACCTCGTAAGAAAACTTTCGAGCCGCAGCTCCAGATGTTGTAAATAGGGTGGTCGTGTTCGCGTATGGAGAGTTATTGATAATACTGATGGCTTCATCAAAAGATTGCACTTCACCCAAACACACAACCGGCCCAAACACTTCTTCTTGTGCGATTTTCATTTCTGGTCGAATTCCAGTTAAAATTGTTGGGCGCAAAAAGTTTCCGGAAAGATGATCAACGTTTTGTCGCCCATCCAAAAGAACTTTTGCTCCCTCATCAATCGCGGATTGAATGAGATCTTTCACACGTTGCTTTGCTTGCGGAGAGATCAACGGGCCCATATTTGTTTTGGGATCAAGTCCATCGCCAATTGTAATTTCGCTTGCGAGACGCGTGATGCGCTCTTCGACTTCTTGATGTGTTTTATGACCGACGGATAAAATCACGCTACCGGCGAGACATCTTTCTCCAGCACAACCGATAATAGATTCTAGCGCAGTCGCGCAAGCTTTATCCATTAAGGCATCTGGCAATACAACCATAAAGTTTTTAGCGCCGCCCAAGGCTTGTACTCTTTTACCATGGCTAGTTCCTAATTCATAAACATGTTTCGCCACTGGTGTAGAGCCTACAAATGATAAACCTTGAACTTTCGGATGTGTGCAAAGCGCATCTACAACTTCTTTTCCACCCTGAACCATGTTCATCACGCCTGGAGGAAAACCAGCTTTTTGAATCAACTCAAAAATCTTTTGTTGGGTTAAGGGAACACGTTCGCTTGGTTTTAAAACAAAAGTGTTTCCACAAGCAACCGCGAAGGGCCAAAACCAAAACGGTACCATGGCGGGAAAATTAAAAGGAACAATCCCCGCGAACACTCCCATCGGACGTTTGATCGCAATACAATCAATTCCGGCCGCGATGTCTTCAAAGCCTTGACCCATCATGAGGCTTGGAATTCCGCAAGCGGTATCCACCATTTGGATTCCACGATTCACGCTGCCTTTGGCTTCTACTGTTGTTTTTCCATTTTCTAGAGTTACGAGCTTAGCTAGTTCGGTAACATTTTCTTCAAGGAGCGATTTAAATTTAAAAAGATATTGCACGCGTTCTTGTGCTGGAACTTGGCGCCAAGTTAAAAATGCAGATTGGGCTGATTCCACAGCGCGATCGACATCATCTGAAGTTCCAAGTGGACACTGCTCAAGAACTTTATTATTTGCAGGATTGATAATGTCGACGCTTTTTTTGCCTGTGCTGTTAACCCATTCTCCATGAATAAAATTGCGAATCATAATCCCTCCGATTCCGCTTTTTCTAAATATAATTTATGTGACTCTTCGTTATTTCAGCGTCGTTTTAAGAATGCAATAATATTGCGCACACAGCTAAAATCCTAACTAAATTCAGCGTCATTCTGCGCTGCGCTGACATAAAGTTTTGGTAAAGAATTATTTCTCTACAGACGGAGACATGAGTCCAAATCTTTGCGCCACCGCGGGCCAAATTTGGAGAAGAGAAATCGTAACGGCAGCTAGAATAGGACCCAGAAAAACTCCCATAATACCAAAAAGTCCAATGCCTCCAAAAATCGCAACCAAACTTACGAGCGGATGCATATTGCTTCGGCCTTTAAGAACAAGAGGACGAACAAAATTATCTATGATGCCGGCCAATAATCCAAAAATAATCATGACAATGACTTTACTGAAAGATTCTTGAGCGTAAAGATAAGCGGCGCCCACAATCCAAACAGGCGCACTTCCTAGAAGCGGAATCCATGCAAAAATAAAAGTTGCTCCTGCGGCAAGATAACTTCCCGGAACACCTAAAATTAAATAAGCCAAAAAAATCACCGCACTCTGCGCGGCTCCGGCGGCCAATGTCGCCCAAATACTCGCGATTGCCATATCTCTGAATGAATTCACGACGCGTTTACGAACGTCATTGTCTAAAGGAATGCGATCCTTCATCCACAAAAGAAAACGATTTCCGTCGAGTAGCATAAAAAAGCAAGAGATAGAAGCCAGTGCGAGTTGCAAGATGATATTGGGAAGATAAGCTACGATTCCAAGAATAATACCCGTCGCTGTTTTGCCGGCACTTTGAATCCAACCATGGGCCGTTGTTTTTAATTCTTGAGGGTCTGCGCCCACAATATCTACTAACGGAGAATTATTGAGTTTCTCCATAATAGACTCTAAGGAAAGAGCTTCGGTCTCTGAAATAATTTTGGCAACGGCGATACCCTGCTTAATGGCTAAACTTATAAAAATTGAGATAGGGATAATCACGAGAAGCACAATTCCTAAAGTCACAATGAGCGAAGAGACCTGAGGCCACCACCCTTTTGCACGTAATTTTTTATATAACGGATTGGCAAGTAGTGCGAGTATTCCGCCACTAATGATCGAAAGCAAATACGGGTAGATCATCCAAAAACAAGCGAGAATAACGAGTAAAAGCAGAGTTAAAAAAACAACTAACGTTGTGCGTTTTTGATTATTGCTGTCCCCATTATTTTCCAAGATCACCTCGTGAATATCTTATTAACGAGATTCTGCGATTTAGGGAACATATTTCTGAAAAGTAAATAGTCAGTCATAAAAAAGGCGTCTTTAACACGCCAAATTCTACTTTTTATAACTAATACGATAGACGGCACCGGCTTGATCGTCTGAAACAAGTAGTGAGCCATCATCCAAAACTTCAATATCAACGGGGCGTCCTACGACTTTTTCTTTAGATAGCCAGCCTTCCGCAAAGATTTCGTATTTGGTCGCTTTACTGTTGCGCACGCGTACAAGACTCACGCGATAGCCTTGAGGTTCCTTGCGATTCCAAGAGCCGTGCTCAGCAATAAAAATTTGATTACGGTATTCTTTCGGAAACATTGTTCCCGTATAAAAACGCATACCTAACGCTGCTACGTGTGCCGGAATTTTTTGTTGCGGAGCTGTACTATCTTTGCATTCACCCAATGAACCAAACTCGGGATCTTTGATTTCTCCAGCATGACAAAAAGGATAACCAAAGTGTTCTTCTTTTTTTGTAACGGTATTTAATTCTTCAGGAGGAATGTCGTCTCCTAAATTATCGCGGCCGTTTTCTGTAAACCAAAGTTGTCGTGACGAAGGCTCAAAATCAAAACCGACCGTATTGCGGATTCCCTTTGCTACCAATTCTTTTGATGCCGAACCTTTAGGATTAATTTTAAAAATCGAAGCAAAATCTTTTCCAGGATTACATACATTGCATGGAGCTCCTACAGGTATGTACAACTGCTCGTCAGGACCAAAGCGAATAAATTTCCATCCATGGTGTTCTTTATCAGGGAAAGTTTGAGTCAAAGGCGTCAATTGTGGTGGCTTAGTAATCAAGTTATCTATGTTTTCTGCTCGTAAGATACGGCTGATCTCCGCAATATAAAGAGTGTTATTTTTATATGCGACGCCGTTTGGCGTTTTTAAATCCTCGTAAAGAATGGTCACGTCTTCTGCATAGTGATCTGCATCTTTATCTTGCACGGCATACACCCGCCCAATGTCCTTTGTCCCTACGTAGAGAATTCCGTTCGGCCCAAGAGCCATTGAGCGCGCGCCAGGAACAATCGCATAGAGGTCAATTTTAAAATGTTTCGGCAATTTAAGTCCTGATGGACGCCCCCAGACTTTATGGCTAACGAATAGAAGTAAAGTCAGAATAATTAGTAACGTTATGATGTTCGATCTTCTTAAAACCATAGAGCCCTCATGTTGTAATATTAAGCAATGCTAATGCCACTTCAAGCAGCAAATCCAATCTTATAGTAACAAGTTAGTGGATGTTTTGCCCCAGCTCCAAGGAGTTTTGTCCCTTTTTAGAGTGGCAAGAATGACTTATTTATTTTACAACATCAAAGTGAATCAATCATCCGCGATAAAGAAAATTGAAAAATCAGGCATTCTGTTAGTCTTTCCTATTCATAATAAAAAAGAGCCAGACTCATTGTGGGCGCAATTTCATCCTCGAAAAAAAATGATATGGAAATGGGACGACGATGGAGACAATAAAGTCGGAAAAATGTGGATGTTAATGAAGCGTCTTTCTGATAGTCGCAAAGTTGTTTATTCAAAATGGTATCAAGGTCGCGCGACATTTTTTTCTCGCACCGTATTTACAGCTATGATGAGAATACTCAATGAGAAAATGAATACGACGGAGTTATCTAAAACAGAAAAATTAATTTACGAAACTCTCGAGATGGATTCTCCTCTTTCTACTAAACAACTTAAAATTTTAACAGAGCTTCAAGGTAAATTTAACGAGCCTGTCTACACGAAAGCTCTAAAAACGCTTTTTTCAAGACTCTTGATCGTCGCTTATGGTGAAGTCGCCGACGGCGCGTTTCCCTCACTTGCATTGGGAGCGACCAAAAATCTCTATGAAGAACTCTGGCAAGACGCACAAGACCTGAGTTTAGAAGAGGCCACAGAGATTCTAAATGCCTACCTTCCCCTTGGATCTTCCTTTCGAAAATTCTTCGACAAGATAAAAAACTAAAACCATTTGCCACTATTGAAGCCAGACTTGCACTAAGGACTCGACAATTTCTTTTCGAATATCTCTTCTTCTTGTAATTGCTTTCGGCCGCAGGTTGTCTTCGGATTGCATGACTTGATCGAAAGCAATCAGAGATAGTCTTGCCGAGCATGCATAACGCAACCCGGATACACCCATGCACGACGCAAACTACAAGAAGAAGAGATATTCGAAAAGAAATTGTCGAGTCCTTATCTCAATTATACATATTTCAATAGAGGCAAATGGTTTTAGTTTTTTACTGTGTACGCGCGAACGCGGTTCATTCCGCCGTCGGGATAGACAGTGATTTTGATTTGGCTTATGTCTTCAGATGTTTCAATTGGAAATGCGATTGTGTTGCCGGCGTACATTTTTACCGGTGTTTTTTCTGTGAGGGGTATCCATTTCTCTTTTGATAAACCATGAATTCTCAGAGCCATAGGGTTGTTATTTATAAAGTACATGAAGTCGACTTCAATGCGATGAATACGTGAAGTCTTTGCAAGACCGATGATGACGTCTTCGTAATGTCCTTTGTCTCGGCTTCGTGCGGATTCAAATCCGTCGAACATGTTGAGCGGAGGAAATGGAGAAATAATTTGCGCGGCCGGGCCGTAGTGTTCGTTCGAGGCGCTGATGATTTTGCCCCCGAAAGCAAGACTCGCGACATCAACTTCTTGACCTTTAGTTATTGCATCCCAATTCTTTTTTATTCGCGCTTCAGATGTTTTGTATTTTGGAGTCAGGGGTTTCAATGCGTGGGGTACGGGTTCGGCAAAAGTATGACTTTGCGATTGCCCCAAAGGTAGGAACTTTTGTTTTTCGTTTTCTGGTAGATTTTTATAAAGTCCTAAACGCGTTAGACCACCATCGGGGAACATTGAAACTTTGATGCGTTG
The DNA here is from genome assembly GCA_021731045.1 of Bdellovibrionales bacterium. Classification (GTDB taxonomy): domain Bacteria; phylum Bdellovibrionota; class Bdellovibrionia; order Bdellovibrionales; family JAKFYE01; genus JAKFYE01. Next base: position 72,414 of record JAKFYE010000021.1, read on the forward strand.
AAAAGTTATTTTGCTCTCAGAAAGTTTTATTAATCTTAAGGCGTGACCCTGCAAATCTGTTTTAACTAGAATTTTTTGCCATTGATTAGACTTGGCATCAAAGCCTTCTATTTGCACGTCTTGCGGATGGTTTCCGTTATGATATTTGGTTGAAAGAGAAACGTAGTGAATCTCAGAAGGATTTCTTAACTCAAAAATCAATTCGTCGCACGCATTTGGATTGTGCCTTACGCTTTCCCAGCTATCCATGATCTTACCTTGTCGTCCGTAAAGTTCAGGATCAAACACGGGAAGATAGGCCGACAGAAGATTTTCTGCCCGGGCAAATCGCTGATTGCTGACGTCAATAATTTTGCTGCCGATACATAAGTTGTATGAAGCGAGAGGATCCAGAGGACCTTTTATAATAATCTCCTCTGGTAAATCAGGTTCGAAGGCATCAAATATGAGATTTTTATAACCGAGGTTGACCACTTCTTGTTGTGGGATTTTTGAAAAATCAAAATGTGTCTTAAATAAGTTAGTGTTAAGGCCTTGTAACTTTAATTCTTCTAAAAGAATTTGAGCAACTTCAGCGTTAAAGAGCACTCCGTTTGTATCGGCATTACAAAGAATAACAAATCCTTTATCTTTATCAGGACCATCAAAACAATGCACAAACAGACATCGAAAACCATCATTTGCACCTTGATGTATCGCAAGACGATTAGGTCCGGCTTCCGCAATAAAAATACCTAAGCCCATTTTGGCACCCATAAATTTCAAACTAGATTTATCAGTTCCAAAAAGCATGTGTGTGGCGGTGTCGTGCGATATCGGACCTGCGCCTTTGATAGAGTGATACGCCTGGGTTAAGGCTGAGAGAAATTGCGAAACATCGTGAGCTGTTCCCATTGCGCCGGCAGCAAAGGCTGGAAACATTTTGCGTCCACTTTCGACCTCATTTCCATTTGCTAAATAACCATTCGCATACGAGATATCCGGCAATGTTTTTTGCTCAAAACTTAAATTCTTTAAACCAAGTTGATCAAAAAAAAGTTTTGTTAGCTCTTGGATAGATTTCTTTTCAAGACTTTCGATCAAATGTTCTAATACAAGAAATCCCGCTCCTGAATATTGAAAAACTGTTCCGGGAGAATTGATAACATCTATGGGTTGATACCCATACGTGGAATTGCCGTTTAAAAAATCTTTCACATTTGGCATGGTCGTAGACGACGGCACCCCGTTTACATAATGCAGATTTAAAGCCGAATGACTCATCAAATGTTCCAAAGACACGTGTTCTGCCCAATCAGAAGAAACTGAAGATTTAAGTCGAAAGGGTGAAGATGTTTTTGCAAAGAGGGCGTTTACCGAGGTTTGAAGTGAGATGTCCTTTTTGCGAAAATATTCGATCGCAAAACAACTTGCGAGAGTTTTGCTTAAAGACGCAATTTCAAACCATGTGTTTTTCGTAACTCGTGAAGTCGATTTAACGCGTTCACCAAAGCATAAGGTTTGAGGTAGAAAATTTTGTGATGTGACACTGACCATGGCGCCTAAAACTTTATGTTTTTCTAAGACCTGCGCTATTCGGGCGTACGTGCTTTCTGCGACTTGGAGTCTCTTGAGACTGATCTCCCAAAGCGCGATGCGTGCGTTTTCGAGTTCTTGTTGGGCCGAGTTCTCTAGTCGTAATTTCAATGCAGAGAGAATCTCTTTTCCTGATTTATTTTGGGCCGATATTAAAAACTTAACTCCGAATTTCTTAATATATTGGGCCCCAAATTCTTTTAATTCTTTTTTTGTACTCTCATCCTCGTTAAAGACGAGCGCCTGTTCTCTGGAGGCTTGTTCATCTAGAGTTTTTTTGGTTTCTCCAATATCGCCGTGAAAATAAGCAGCCTGCTTTACATTTGTAAGATCAAATTGCTTCACGATATTTTCTGCCGCTTCCAAATCTAATATTTGACCTTCGGCAACTCGCTTTGCAAACTGGATGCTTCCACATATTGAAAAATAATAGTCAAAACGTTCAATATAAGGTTCAAGCGAGTATTTTTCTGGATCAACTTTTTTAATTTCATCCCAAGGTTGAGATGAGTTGCGAATAGAATCAATCGTAAATGGCAGTAGTAACTCCGTTGCAAATTCAACGGGCTTTCGACTTGTCATAAGTTGAATCATGATTTGCATGGCGACCGGATACCATTTAGCAGTTCTCTCGTCCCATTTCACTTGGACTATTTTTTTTGTATTTGAAAGGTCTTTGCGAATAAAAAGTAATTCTTCGTGTGCAATTTTTAGAAATTCCTCGACGCTGAACCGTCCATGATGAATTTCGTGCCACACTTCCCAACGTGATCTTTCGGCGGTTGCGAGATCATCCATAACACGAACCGGGATATCGCCAATTTGTGCCGGAAGCGCCACACAGCCATTTCCGGATAGCCAATCTGTTAAATACTGTAGAGATTGAAAAACATTATAACGAATTTCTTCTGGGTCATTGTTCGCGATAAAGTCTGATTCTTTGATGTCGGCAACGATAAGTGTTCGTGGGTACAGAGAATTTTCAACATCTAACTTCACGAGATCTGGGTCTTCAATAAATTTTAAAATTTCTTGGTGGTGTTGTGGTTCTAATAATGTCGTCACGAGGGTATGCAATTTAGATTTATCGCCGCCCTGATAGAACTTCCAACTTTCGATTAAAGCTAAACCAATACGTATAAAATCTGGATGCGCGACCCAAAATCCCGAGAGATCGCGTTTGAGCTGCGTGACGACATCTTTAATAAAACCTTTAATAGTCACTTGAAATGAAGGTGTAAACAAATCGGTATCAATGGGTAGAATACCGTACATGCCACCAATTTTAATTCCGCCTCGAGAACCTACAACCTCTGATAAAACAAGATGCGAGGCTTTAATATATTTAATTACGATGTTAGGATCTGCTTTAACCGGAATGCGGTAATTTGCATCTTCTTTAAACACCCGTGCAGTTGAAGCCAAATAGTCGTGCCATCCCAAAGAGGCACCCGCAAAATAAGGATAGAGCGCATCCATAATTTCATTTACGCGAAAAATAGCCCGCGGATTTTCTAAAACTATAAATAGGCGTATAGAACCAACATGGTATTCTGGGTGCCATTGATGAATCATTTTTTCAGCGGTTTCCATCATTAAATGAATGTACTGTGCCTCTTCTTCTGTTTCGAGTTTTGGTACATAAAATGATAGCGCCTCAGGGTTATGCCAGTTTTCAAAAAGATGAAGAGCAAAATCGTATAGATGCAACGGTAGAGGATTGTCTCTGTAGAGTAAAAACAAACACGGTAAAGCGAGACCCGGAAATCGTTTAATAGGGAGCGCGAGTTTTTCTTTTTCGAGGCGATATTCTTTTTTTGTTTTAGGATCTGTAAACGCGAGTGTACCCGCAAAGCAACCAGTAAGATTTTCTCCCGCAGAAATTAAATCTTTTCTCAAAGGTGTTTTAGAATCTTCGTCATCGGCTCCCCATTTAGGAGTACTTTCATGTGTAGCTAAAAGCTCCGCAACGATGGGGGGTTCATCTTTAAGCTTTCGATAAAAAGCATTCATAGCATTGATTGAAAGTTTTGGATCATCGGGCGGACCAAATAGCGTCACGTGATGCCCCTGTAAATACTTTGGAATATCCGCAACGTTTGCGCGCCCGCTATTCTTACAATAAAAGCGATTTTTGGGACCCATAACGATACGGCCATGAGCATCTTCATGCCCAATAATAGTTTCGTAATTTGAATCTAAAAAATCAGTTTTTAATGAAGAATTGAGTTCATAACAAGCGCGGGTTCGTTGATCAATAAACTGTCGGTCTATAACTCTTTGGTTCAGAACTTTATTAAGAGAGTCTTTAAGCGCATCATAAAGTGTGCAGAGAAATTGTAAAGCCTCTTGTGATTCAAGGCCCCCTCGGTCTCCAATTTCCTGAAGACCCTTGATTCCTTTAACGGGTCGACTTTGAATTTGCAGATAAGCCAAAAACTCTTGAGATACGTAGTCTTCATAATAGGGAATCTCACGCGCCATTTATATTTTAACTGCCCCTATACGTAGAGTATCCAAAAGGATTCAATAAGAGCGGGACATGATACTTTCTTTGCGTGTCTTCAATTTTAAAGACAACCGGTGTGTTTAAAAAAAAGAATGGTTGTCCTGATTTTATAAGATAGTCTTCGATTTCAAATATGATTTGGTATGTTCCGACGGTTTTGTCGCAATCAAAAACAAACCGCCCATCCGAGTTTGTAACTCCGACACTAATATCTTTCCAATCCGCACCACTTTTTCTTTGTAACTTTACAGAAATATCCGCGGCCGGAGACCCTTTGCAGGTATCAAGAATATGTGTGCTGATCATACAAACTCCTCTGTAACTATTTTTTAAAAGTAAATTCTAGCTCCATATTTTCTTTTATAGAGACTTCTCGCGTTTGGACGCCAAAAACTTCGTGCCAGACCTCAAGTGTATAATCTCCCAGTGGAAGATTATGTATGAGAAATTCGCCACTTTCATTTGTGATGCTAAAAAACGGGTGGTCCATAATGGCCAAAAATGCAGTCATCCACGGATGAACACTACACTTAGTCTGCAAAAAAACTTCGGGTTTATTAAAAATTTTAACGATACGGTCATTTTTATTTGGTGTGATATCGTTAAAGCTTTCGTTGTTTTTTGTAATGGTACGGACATTATGAAGAACAGGATCGCTATTTAGGAATTCTACTTTTTGTCCGACTCTTGCCACAACTACGCGCGGTTCGTACATGCAGTTACGTTGATCCAAAACAACAGATTCAGAGGGGATCGTGGTAAAGCTTTTGCCTTCAAGGCCTTTAATAATGCGCACTAAAACATTTTTGAGTCTTCCATTCGATACTATGACTTCGTTTGAATACATATCCTCTTTAGAACTGCACCCCGGAGGGAGCTGCAGTTTCTCTCCACGAGGCACTACTCCTTCAAATTTAATAATACCTTTGATATCAGCCATAGGCCCATAAGAGGTTTCATTTACAGAAGTCACGGGTATAGGTTCGACAGCAAGAGACGACGACACATTTTCACGCGTAGAGAAAATCACAATCAAGATAATAGCCCCTCCGAGAGCCGCAAAAACTTTCGCTCGTGGAGGATTCTGTAAACGAATCACAAAATAGTGCCGGATGGCTGCGCCAGCGGCGCTGATACCAAGAAGAATAATCCAGTTCCACTGATTGCCATAAGTGGACGGAAAGTGATTGCTGAGCATAATAAAAATAACTGGCAACGTAAAATATGTGTTGTGGGTAGATCTATTTTTTGCGTTTTTACCCCAATCTTCGTTGACCGGCTCTCCCTTTTTAGAAGCCTCAACCATCTTGAGCTGACGGGGGATAATTCTTAAAAAAACATTGGCCGTCATCCATGTTCCCAGCATTCCGCCGATATGAATGTAGGCTGCACGGCCGCTCAGAGTATGACAAAGAAAGTAGGACATCCCAGCTAGCCAGAGGAGTGTCAGAGCATGCCCTACAAGAGGTTGGCTTTTAGTTAATTTGTGCTCCCACAGAAAGTCATAAAAGAGCCATGAAATGATCATTGAAGACAGAGCAATCGCGAGCGCTTGCCAATATGTGATATGCGAAACAGACGAATCCAATAAAAAGGTCCCGTTACCCGTATAAAAAATAAGAATCGCGAGAAAAAATCCGCTCATCCAAGTCCAGTAGGACTCCCATTTGAACCAATGAAGATGTTCTGGAACCTTGGTTGGACCCATTAATAACTTTTCGACGAGATAAAATCCGCCCCCGTGAACCATCCAAAGCTCACCAACATGTCCTTCTTTTTTTGAATCTTTGTTGAATTCAAGTGTGCGATCTAACCACATGAAAAAAATTGAAGTTCCGATCCATGTCATAGCCACGGTAATGTGGATCCAGCGGCCTAACAGTAATACCCACTCTAATATTTCTTGATTCACAAGGTCCTCACTAGAAAAAAAGAATATTGAATTTACGTTAAAGGTACCAGGTTCTTTTTGATAGAAGCACTGCGAAAGGCGTGTTATGTCGTGTCTATGGTTGTATCTACTGAAACGAAAGAATGTTTTATCTGCCGCAAATCGAAGAGTCCATTCAAATGTGGGCTTTGTGAGAGCGCTCTTTGTAAAAGCTGTTCTCAGTTTTTAAATCACGATGAACTTTCATTTCTAACAGAAATTCCTAAAGATCTTTCGCACGACGTGTATTGCGGACCTTGTTTTGATCAAAAAGTTTTTCCTCAAGTGGAGGCTTACAATCAGACCATGGAGAGTGCCAAAAATGTTTTTGTTTACTATAAAGCGCAGTCTAAAGAAACCCGCCTTATGAAACGCTCGGAATCTCCCTTGCAAGTCAATGCCTGTGCCGATCGTGATGAAACGGTATTAAGGTTAGCTTTCTTGGCTGTTAAACTAGGTTTTAATGCCATTATAGATGTAGATCTGGTTTCCAAAAAAGTAAGAGACGGTTCTTATAAAATCTTAACATGGAATGGCACTGCCGTTCCTGCCATCGTTGACGCCGAAAAACTAAATCGTCAGTAACTAAAATTATTTTCTATATATTGGGGTTTATCAGCCAGTTGCAGTGGCGAGTATTTATGAGACCGGCTCTAGTCTCTCAAAGCGGCATTCCGTTTTGCTCTTCAGGCAAAGGTAAGTCAGAATTAACCATAGGATTAGAAACAGGATCTTTTTTTAGAATTACAGTTTTTTGTGTATGGCCACGTACCAACATTACAAATAAAACGAACGAAACTAAAAGAAAAATGTAAACACCCACTAGCGACCAGGCAAGGCTAAACTCCGCAGCTCCGCAAGCCAACCCACCTAAAATCGCAAATGCTAAAGAAGAGTTTAAACTTTTTTGATCTAATTTAATTCTAAAGCGCACGATTGCAATCGCAGCAATGATTCCAAAAGCACGAACGACGTTGTTGCTGATCAAAAGCATTAACCCTGTAAGACCAACACTCAAAAATAGAAGATTTGCCGCGCCAAAAACCATTTCGACATCAGGGCCTGAGGCTTGTTCTTCAGACGTATATAAGTTGTAAAGTTTTTTTGAGGCGAAGTAAGTTGCGAATGCGACGACAACTCCGGTTCCTACCGAATGAGACATAGCTAATAAAATTTCAGTAGCTTTAAGCCCTTCCTCCGGATTTGGAGTTTGAGCCATAAATGCCGACATCAAAGCATTCGCGCTCATGAGTTTTCCATTTCGGCTACGATACCCCAGCAGTATTTTGAAAAACTAGTTTTTTGAATTTGGTGCTTATCAAAAAATTGCTGCACAAATACTGGCAGTGTTCCGGCGTGTTTAACTTCGACAAGGAGCTGGCTGTCTTTCCAATTATGAGTGACCGCTTGAGCCGTCGACCAAACAGGAAGCTTTTTAACGCTTTCGCTTTGAATTGAAATCCCGCTGTTTAAACTTTCAATTGATAGACCCTCATCGATCGTGATTCGCAAATCGTTTTTTTCAAAAGACGTTCGCTCGTAACGAATTTTTACTTGGGGCTTAATAAAATAAGTAGAAGCCAGTGAATTCATAAGGTGCACGCGATCGAGTAATTCAAAAACTTTGATTTCGCTATTGAGCTTACGAAGTTTGCTCGACAATAAAATAGGGAGCCCTTGAATAATGCGCTCATAGTTTTGAGCATCAAGTTTGAAGCGTTTTTTAATCGTAATTTTATCCAAGCCATTTGTGACTTTGCATTTTGCTTCTAAGTAAGACACGTCGTCGTTGTGATTTGGATTGTAACGACGAATGCGCACTTTAAATCTTTGTTTGATCGGAGCAAAGTGGTGATGAAAGAAATCAAGATCCTTAGAGTCAAAATAAATAGATTCGTTAATGTTGAAATCGTTTGCCGAGCCAAATCGACATAAAGACATTTCGGTTTTTAGAAAGTCAAAAAATTCAGTTTTAAGAGCTTTGGGGATAAAAAACTTGTCTTCAATTCTTAGAAAAGCACCTGGTTCTTGAGGAACTCCGATAGGTGATAGCGACATATATGACTCCTTGGTCAAATACTAGAAGGCGAACGAAATCGCATAATAACACATTGCATCCTGTTCTTCACTGGACCAATCGAGCAGTGAAAAAGCTTCTATAGCCTGTCTAAACATTAGACGTCGTATTGTCACCGGCGTTGTTGATTTTATTTCGTTTAATTATTAATCATTCGAAGTGCCTAAAACCAAAGTATCAAAAATCAAAAGTTTAAACCTGACAAAAATTCAGACGGCCCAGCGAAAAATGGCTCAAGAAAGGGATTGGGATCAGTATCATACTCCTAAGAATCTTGCAGCTGCGTTGAGCGTTGAAGCCTCCGAGCTTCTAGAAATCTTTCAGTGGCTGTCGGAGTCACAATCGCAAGCCATAGTTAATGACGTTAAGAAATTTCAGGCAGTAAAAGAGGAGCTAGCCGATATCCTTTACTACGTGATTCGATTGGCCGATCAATTAGATATAGACTTGGAACTTGCGTTTTGGGGTAAGCTTAAGAAGTCTCTCGCTAAATATCCTGTAAAGTCCGCACGTGGAAACTCAAAGAAATACACAGAATTTTAGGAGCTAGCGGATTTAAGCCCTAATTTACGCCTAAACAAGACGCTTTTAAATTGGATTGAGAGCGAATAATTGAATCTATCTTATCTAAGACAGGCCCAGACTGGTTAAATAACGATAAATAATGATTATGGAGAGTCGAAGCAAACTCGCTGTAATCTTCGGACGGGCATCCCCATAACTCAGCCAAGGCGTTTAAATATTCACCTTCGCCACGGGCGGCATCAATTTTTATCGCGACTAAAGAGTTTTCAACAAAAGCCTCGCGGGCTTGAGCTGGGCCGCCTCCACCGCCACTTGAGCCAGCGTACATAGAACAGGCTCCAAACGATGAAAAATAAGAGGTTGTCGAGGGAACCATCGTAGAAATATAAAGTGGACTATAATAGGGGGGATGACTATCTTCGGATTTTGGAAAAATAGTGCCGCAACGTTCGCGGCTAAATGCGTGTACAGAAAATGCAGCAAGAAAAGAACTAAGAAAAAGCCCTAGACAACCCAAAGGTGATGCCGTCATTGATAACATTAATAAATTGTATCGAACGTTGAGAATGAAAAGCAATCGGAAATTCTTGATATTTGCAATACTCGTGTATGGGCTTTTGTCGCAAAAAACACAGGCGCAAATAGCACCTCAGCCTTTATCCGAAATTGCTCAAAGTCGTTATTGGAAAGTTCTGTTGCATTATAAGAAGACTATATTGCGAGGAGAGGCAAGTGAGGCCGATGGTCCTGACTTCTTTTTCAGCAAAACTGGAAACACGGATCCACTTGCAGAGCTTGAAGCAACTTTGATCGCGTTTAGTGAACCATCCAGCAAAGAAGTCGGTTTTTTTAAACAACACCCACAATGTGCATTTCCAGAACGTTATAGATTTTTAAAAGAAAAATTAAACCTCAACATACCTGAAATAAACTGTCGAGAGTTCAAAGAATGGAAAACTCTTTTTAATCCTCGATCTGTCACTCTCGTGTACGCCGCCCCTTATTTAGGAGATCCTGCTTCGATGTTCGGGCATTCTTTTTTAAGGATAGATTCGACGACAAGCAAACTTTTAGACTCAGGAATTAGTTATGAAGCCATGGTGGACTCGAACATGAGTATAGGCTACGCAATCAAAGGACTTATTGGAAGCTATCCGGGAATGTTTTTTCAACAACCGTATTATGTAAAAATAAATACGTATAGTTATATTGAAAATCGAGATTTATGGGAATACGAACTTTCTCTCGATAAAAACCAAATTGATCGCTTATTAAATCACCTTTGGGAAATGACAAATACGCACTTTGATTATTACTTTTTAAATGAAAACTGTTCATACCATCTTTTGTCTCTCTTAGAAGTCGCTAACCCTGAATGGAATTTTCGCGATCAGTTTAATATTTTGTCATTACCTCTTGAAACTATTCGTGCGGTGACTGAGGCACCGGGTGCTGTGCGGTCTGTACAAAGAAGACCCGCATTAATCCAAATATTAGAGAATCGAATTTATAAAATGAATAAAAAGGATCGACAGGAGTTTTTTAATTTGCAAAAAGAACTTGCGCTTTCAGGTCATGAAAGCGCCGCAGTTTTAGATGCATTAATTGATTGGCAGAAATATCAATCACGTGGGCATGACAATCAACTAGATCCAAAATTGTTGAACGCGCGTGCAGAAGTAAAGACTGTAACAGAAACGCCGGTGATAGAAAAAACGGAACCACCGCAGCTCGGGCACAAATCTTATAAAATTTCTGTAGCGACCCAAATGCAAAACGAAGTTCCGGCCTATAACCTGATGTTTCGGCCTGGTCTGCATGATGTTCTCGATAGAGACACTGGATATATTCCGTTTTCTTCTCTTACGTTGGCGGAGATGGAACTCGTTTATCGACCTAATTTAGAAAAACTAAATCTCGAAAAATTTATTTTTGTCGATCTTATGAGCCTAACCCCACAAACATTTTTAAGCACCAAACCATCTTGGCTCATCCATTTGGCATTAGATCGTCCTGCCGATTTAAATTGTTTTGAGTGTTTGATGGGTCAAATTCAAGGCGGATTGGGAGAAAGCGTTTGGCTTTTTAAGGGGGCATTGATTTACGGTTTCATTAAAGGTCAGGCTGAAACTTCAAGTGCGTTTCTCCAGGAATATCAACAGTCCTCTCGTTTTGGGCCTTCAATAGAAGCCGGTTCATTCATTCAATGGCATCCGTTAGTAAAGATGCAATTGGCTTACGAAAAGTTTTGGTATTTTCCCTATATCGATAAAGGACAGTTTTCGCGCGGGCTCGCCACCCTTTCTTATGCGCAATCATCTTTTGAATTTCGTGTAGGGGGAGAGTTATACGCTCTACCTGAAAGCAACTTTAAAAATTTAAAGTTGGCGATGTTTTGGTATTACTAATAGCTAGATGACGTTACAAAGATAAATATTTCTTCACAAATACCTCGAGTATACATTGTGGATCTAAGATCTTGAGAATATATCTTTAAGCGAAATCTATTATATTCTTATACGTTTGACTCTCTGTGTTTTTGAAGTTACCTATCGGCTAACTTTATGGAGGTTTTATGAAAAAATTGTTTGTTGTTGGAGCACTTTTGTGTTCCGTATTGGGATCAAATAATGCCCTTGCATTGGATTGCTTTGATGGCTCTTTTGTTCAAAGTTGGAGCTATGATGCCGATACAGAAGTTCTTCTAGTTAATTCGTTCCAAGACACCTACGAAGTTAAAACGTTTATGCCTTGTTACGAACTCTCTTGGGCAACGGGCGTCGCCTTCCGTTCTTTTTTGGGTTCACAAGTTTGTCATGGCGATGACGTACTTGCGGTTGATGCATTCAACAGAGTGACTCAAGTTTGCATGATCGATACAGTTGTAAAAAGATAGTATCAATAAACGAATTAGATTGGAAAGAGGGCATAAGGTTTTATGCCCTTTTGTTTTTTGATTTCATTAAACTATTTCATATTAAAACTTGCAGATTCAATAAGACCTGAGAGCACGGAATGAAAGTGAGATTGAGAGGTTAGTTTTTCGCGCCCAAAACGAGATTCAAACTCGTTGCGAATCATAGGAACTTGGGCCGATCCACCAGTTAAATAGACGAGATCAACATCTTTTGCGGAGGCTTGACCTTGTCTAAGACATTCTTCCATTGAAGAAAAAATTTTTTCTTTAGTTGGTTGAGCCCATTTTTCAAATTCTTCACGCAAAAATGTCGCCGAAATTTCAAGGCCAGGGTAATTAAACTCAAATTCTGCAAGACTTCTTTCAGAAAGACGACGTTTCACTTTTTCAATATGCTCAAAAAAAGAAAATATTTGTTGGTCTTCTATTAAATTAAATAAGCGTTCAATATTTTGACGTTCATTCTCAGTGGCCACGCCCTTTTTAACATTTTGAATAAACTCATAAGTATTTTTTTCTTTCAAATGTACAATGTGGGCGGGCTTGTTTAAGCACTCCATAATTGATAGCGGCATGGTCATCCAGTTTTTCCCGAGAGCTACCTTATATTTAGAATTCGCACCAAAAAATTCATTTAATCTTTGGCTCATAAATAAGCTGTCTAGTGCATCTCCGGCAAGCGGGCAGCCATCTATTCCGAGAACATGCTCTTTATGAAACTCATAAGGACCAATACGGATTAGAGTAAAGTCGGAAGTTCCCCCTCCGAAGTCACCGATGAGAACTGTTTTTTCATGCGTGAGGTTTCTGCGATAATCAAAAGCCGCGGCTAAAGGTTCAGGGACAAACTCAATATTTTTAAAGCCAGCAAATTCAGCGGCTTTATTCATACGGTGAATGGCAAAACCATCGGCAACGGGATCAAGAGAATAGCGAGCTGGGCGGCCAATAACGACATTTTGTATGTCTTCTTGCAAAATGGTTTCCGCTCTCTTTTTTAATTCAAGTAGAAAGATTCCCACAAGTTTTTCTAGAGGAAGAATGCGATTGTCGATAACGGTGCCGAGATAATTTTGATTAGGCAAATGAGATTTGAAAGATCGAAACAAACGACCTTCCATCTCATGTTCTAAGAATTTGTCTATGGCGTCTGCGCCGTAAAAGCAGGCATCTTGGTGTGGAAAAAATAAGAGCGTGCGCATAAGCGTCGGGTCTGAAGCTTTTGTATCTAATGGCAAAGCTTCAACTCTTTGTCCGTTTTTCCATGCGCCGACTAAAGAATTGGTAGTGCCAAAGTCAATGGCCAGTCTGGTTTCGTTACTCACTGAAGGAGAGATCCTTATTAAATTCAGAGTGAAATTGAGTCACCATATTGTCCGCAAAAATAGATTTTTTATTCCAAGTTTCAATAAACAGGCCTTCAGGATTACGGACGCGACTGAGCGCTACGTATGCTTGGCCGGGTTCCCAGATGCCATGCAAATTGACGAGCATGCGTTCAAGTGTGGCGCCTTGTGCTTTATGAATAGTCATAGCCCACGCCAGTGTAACCGGAAAGTTTTGCGCCGTAACAACGGGCTGACCCTCAGCATCTAAAAGTGTGAAGACGGATTTTTCAACCTCAACGAGGGACCCATTTGTTAAACGAATCGTTAAATAATCAGGAGTAATTTTTTGGACACGGCCAATACTACCATTGACCCATCTGCCTTCAGGATCATTCTGTCTAAGCATAATGAGGGCTTCTACTTTAAGATGAATTGTGTCTGAGATTGGCGAATGCTTGCGAAAATTCTCAATGTCTCTTTCTTTGCCCTGATATTGTGTCTCAATCGAGTGAAGTGGATTTTTAATTTCATTTAATTGTTCGAGATTGTATTTTTCGACTTCGGCACGTCGAGGAAATAAGCGAGTTAATTCTCCCGGAGGATTTGAATTAACGCGAGAATTTAAAAACTCAGAAACACCGTCATTCATTCGTCCTTCACGTACGTCATTAAGCACGTTTAAAAAATATTTATCTGTCGAGCGCATAATTTCTTTTAAAACAATTGTTTGAAACTGACTTTGTTCCCATACCTCATCTAAAAAGGCCCACTCTCTTATTCGGCTATGAGGATTGACGGGAGGCAATTGAGCAAAATCTCCAACCGCAATGATACGTAATCCACCCCAGGCCGTTGTATTGCCGCGTGCTTTTTTAGCAATTTGTTCGGCTGCGCGAAGGGTCGGACCTGAAATCATAGAAATTTCGTCAATGATCACGCTATCGGCTTTACGTAAGCGACTAACCAGTCTTTTATTTTCAGTTGCCCGATCAACGGTTGCTTGAACACCACCTTCCATAATTCCTAAACCAAAGAAACTATGAAATGTTCGACCACCAATCAAAATTGCAGCGGCGCCGGTACTCGCTAATACGGGAATTTTGCGATCTTTAAGGTATTCTCGGAGTAAAAAACTTTTTCCGCTTCCCGCTGCGCCAGTAAGAAAAACATTGTCGTCTTTTTTAAGAACCTCGAGCGCAAAACTTTGTTCCCTATTTAATTTTACCGATAGCTCTACTGAGTTGAGTTTTGGGTTAGCTTCTATGGGCACATGCCATCCGATGTTAAGAGCATTGAACATATTCATTTACGATAAACTTTTGATTTGGTCTATCTTCTGCTGGTTTTAGTACAAAATAGGAACGTTGCGCCTAAAAATTCGAGAGTCGTACGACTTTACTAATATGATTTTGTGATAGACCCTAAAGGTTTTTGCCTTCACACTTTTAATGAACATGAAGGGGGGCCTTATCATATGAGCAAACTTTTTTTAGTTTTATTCTTTATACTCACAAGCTCTGCTTTAAATGCAAAAGAACTTAAAGGCGTTCAGATGCCGGATGAGGTACAAGTTAACGGCACGACTTTAAAGCTAAATGGACTAGGATTACGCAAGGCCATGAGCATTTTTGATGTTTATGTGGCCGGACTGTATGTGGTTGAGCCGTCAAAAGATGCGGTCAGTATTATTAATTCCAATACTCCCAAGAGGCTTGTTATGCGTTTTAAAAGATTTGTTGAAAAGAGCAAATTAAAAGATGCGTGGAAAGAAGGCTTCGAAAAAAATGCGGACAAAGATTATTCTTTTAGTTCAGACCTTCTGAAATTAAATGATCAAATGTCTCACGTGCAAGAGAAAGATGAGATTACATATACGTTTTTTTCTGATCATGCAGACATTGCGGTTAAAGATAAACCTGTCTTCACAATTGCGGGTGCGAATTTTTCAAAAACCCTTCTTAAAGTTTTTGTCAATCGTCCACCAGATGAAGACTTGAAAAAAGGTTTGTTGGGTCAATAACAACATGCGCCAGCATAGAAGCATTGTGGTCCCTTTAATCATCGCACTAAATGTCGGTGTATTTTTACTGTGGTCGACCATGGATTTAGAATTTATGGCGACTCATTTTTTAGTGAGTTGGCAGGCCGTGGCTGAAGGGCGATATTGGGTATTATTAACGTCGGCATTTTCGCATAACTTACTTTGGCATTTACTTTTTAATATGTTGGCTTTGCAAAGTTTTGGTTCATTTTTAGAAGAGCTCTTAGGTTGGTGGCGTTTTTTAAAATTTTATTTATTAGCCGCAATCATAAGTTCATTGATGCATGCAATGGTTTCTGCGTGGATATTGGGTCAACCTGAAATTCAAGCTTTGGGTGCTTCGGGAGCCATTTCGGGAATTATTCTTTTATTCTCTTTAATGTTTCCAAAACAAAAGATTTCTATTTTTGGGATTATTCCAATCCCAGCGCTTTTTGGAGCTCTGGCTTTTGTAGGGCTTGATATTTGGGGCTTAGTTGCGCAAGCGCAAGGAAGTGGTTTGCCCATAGGGCACGGAGCGCATTTAGGTGGAGCTTTAGTTGGTATCATTTATTTCTTTTTCTATATACGCCCACGTCTTCGCGCACGGCGATATGAATAGATATATAAAACAGAGCCTAGTCTGTTATGTCCTCCAGGTGTATAAACCCCTTATGAAAAATATTAAATTAAGTCTAAGTGTTTTATTTTTAGTTTTTAATGCCCAAGCGGAGCTACGCAGTGCCGGCGCAGTTACGACTGAATTAAAGGGTACAAGATTTACGGTTAGTGTAAAAAGTGGTTTTCATTTAAATGAAAAAGCTCCTAATGCCCTGACTCTTGATGAAACAACTTTTAAGCCGACGCGTCTCGCTTCACAAGCCGCCGAATTTTCCAATCTTCCTAAAGCGTGGTCTAAAGGTCGTGCCTCTTTATATGTGTGCGATGATGCCATTACATTTTGCGAAATGCATTATGTGGATTTAAAAGGCGGCATATCGACTCAAGAAAAGAAAGAATCAAAAACTAAAGGGCAAATGAATAAGCATGGATTTATTGAAGATGATCTAAATCATGCTATAGCTCTTGCAAAAAAAGAGCGGCGTTTGCTGCTAGTGGATTTTTCTGCCCGTTGGTGTCCTGGGTGCGTACGCTTTGAAAGTGAAACATTTAATACAAAAGAATTTAAACAGCTCACGCAAGATTATATAAAAGTAAAGATTGATGTAGATCGTTTTGAAAATGTTGTTTTGTCTGAAAAGTTTAAAATTGCGGCGATCCCCACGTTACTCGTTATGGACTCAGAGCAAAAGGAGGTGAACCGCCTTATTGACTATCAGCCGTCATCGGTTCTGAATCGTTTTTTCTCTGCTATAAAAATGGATCCGAGTCCAATTCAACAACTTTTAGATCATGCAACACCTCAGGATTCACAATTTGCACTGCGATTAGGAAAAAGACTGGTAGATGCGGGTCGATATACAGAAAGTATCAAGTATCTAAGCCAAGTTAAACCGAATCCCGTTGAATTGGCTTACGCTAAGGTAGAGGCCGCAGCCTCAGAGTATAAATTAAATAAAGAATATAAAAACCAGTATATAAAAACTCTTAAAGATGCGATCGAAAATGAACCTACAAGTTCTCGTGCGATTGTATGGCGAACATCCTTGATTGGCCTTTTGGAGGATAAAGCTGAAATAAAAAAAATTATGCAAGAAGGCATTGATTTTTCAGATGCATTGCTTGCCGATGCTCAAAAATTAAAATCTGCAACCGAATCAGATTTAGTGGGTGAATTTACCAACTACGAATCTTTGTTGGTTGCTGTTAATCGTGCCGACCTTATCGAAACCGCGGATGTCGACCCTGTATTAATAAAACAGGCTTGGGGCAAGGCCGCAGATATTGGTAAAAGTTTAAAAATTTCTCCAACGCAGTCAGGTCCTGCACTCCGATATTTAATTATTTTAAATCAAGCTGAATTGTTTGAGGACGCGAACCAATGGGCTTTAAAAATTCTTAAATCAGACCCGAACAATGCGGATGTTCAACGTCGCCGCCTCAAAGCACTCTTAGGTTTAAAAAGATATTCTGAGGCCGTCGTTGTTGGAGAGAAGAGTCTAAAAAACTCATATGATCGCAATGAAATTTGGGTGGCCGAAAGTTTAGCTAAAGCCTACTTAGCAACTAAGAAAACTCAGCAGGCAAAATCGCTAGTAGATAAATATTTAAATCGGAGCGAAATTGAGTGGTCTAACTTAAAAGCCTCTCGCAAAAACTTAGAGGATTTAAAAGTACAAATTTCTAAAGAGCTTTAATATTTATAATAGTTGTCGGTAGTTAAATAATCTATAAGTCCAAATAATGATTTTGTTATCAAAGGCGAAATTTTATCTGGCAACCACCACATTCCAACTTCAAGTCCTAAAGCTTTTAAATACATGGCATGCATTGGGTGATAAATATTGGCATTAACGCCTTCAATTCCACTGAGAGGTCGTGCCATCCAAGTTGTGCGAGGAAGCTCGTGTAGAGCTAGCATTTTAACCTGAGAGTAAAACTCGCTGTGTTTCTTTAAAGATTGAAGAAGTAAATGGTCAAACGAAATAATTCGCAATTGTTCAGAAGATTTATGAAAATGTTCTTGGACTAAGCTAATTGTTTTAGGTTTGATCTTATCTTTTAATTCGAGAAACATCATCATGTCAGAGCTTTTAGTTAGGGCTAAAACATCTTCAAGACGAGGAATCTGCTCTCTATTCTTAAGTTTAAAATCAGCGTGCAATTCTTTAAGCGGTATTTGATGAATCAATGGGGACTCTTTATTGAAAAGCCTATCGCTAAGCGCGAGCCTCTGAAAATCGCGATCGTGAAAAACGACAGGGTACTCATCAGATGTATGGCGAATATCAATTTCAATTCCGTCGACTGAAAGTTGAACACATCTTTCAACTGCAGATAGTGAGTTTTCAAGTAGCCCATCAATATTCGCGCGATGTGCGATTTTTTTATACATGAGATCGCTCCGAAAAAATAAAATATATAAAATGATATCGTATTTTAAAGTTTGCGAAAAATAAAATCGCAACCCTTTGGATTGCGATGAGTGGATTTATTAAATTTTAGTCACGTTCGAGAGAGTTAACTTAAGCACGTGACCGACGAGGAGGACGATTTCCCCCGTCATCATTAAATTGTCTTTTGCGTCGGTCATTTTCTTGAGCACCATAAAAGCGCTTTGGAGCGTCGCTGCGAGACTCACTCTTTATAGGCTTTTTAAGTCCAAACGCGGGTCGGCTGCTATTTTTTCGAACAGCGTTGGGCTCTACGAACTCACTTGGTTTACGTTCGGCTCTACGATCATCACTTCGGTATTCGGCTGGTTGCCGTTCAGGACGACGGCTCTCATTTTGATACTCACGTTGTGTATCACCTCGACCACTACGACGGTCAAAACGGCGTGGAGACTCAGCGCGATCCGATGATTTATATTCACGACGGGAATCTGAATTGCGTTCGCGTCTTGGCTCTGAGTTCTCTCGAGCTCGTGGGGCATCTGATTTCCGGTCACTTGAATAAGGACGTCGCTCACGAGTTTCATGTTGAGTTTCGTTTCGTTGAGGTGTTTGGGGTTTTGCAGACATTGTGGCTCTTGGAGCTTCATTATTGATCCCTACAAACACTTCGGGGAACATTAGCGATAAAAAGCGTCCAGCAACTTCTTCAGTTGTAAGAGTTGAGAGTGCGTCTTTCCATGGGTTTTCCATTAACTCTGTGGCTCGTGCAAAATTGGTTTGAGCTAGAAATCCTTCAAGCACCTTCGTTATTTTTTTAGACGCAATTTCCTTGCGTGAAGGAATGCGCCCTTCTTTCATTCGACTTTTTGTCATGCGCTCAATACGTTCAATAAGGCCGCGATGGCTTGGAGTAACCAAGCTCATGGCAAAACCAGACTTACCACTTCGCGCGGTACGACCAATGCGATGGACGTAGTTGTCTAGTTCACGCGGAAGGGAGTAATTAATCACGTGCGTGATGTCTTTTACGTCAAGACCTCGTGAAGCTACGTCTGTGCAGATCAACATATTCACTTTCTTATCGCGAAACATCTGCATTGTTTTTTCACGTGCATTTTGATCTTTATCACCGTGAAGACAATCCACTTTATATCCACGATCTTTCAAATACTGGGTAAGATCTGCCACCAACGATTTTGTTTGGCAAAAAACCAGGCCGTAAAAGTCTTCGGCCATATCGATCAGTTTACATAAAACTTCAGGCTTATTAGATTCATGCGTCGGGTAGTAAAGTTGTTCGACTGTGCCGGATAACATTTCTTGGCGGTTAACTTGAACTTGTTTAGGATTTTTTAAATATTCATCAGCGATAGAACGAATCTCGCGGCTCATAGTTGCAGAAAAAAGCCATATTTTACAGGTCTCACGTGGGGATGCTGCGAGTATCTTTTCGAGCTCATCTTTGAACCCCATAGAGATCATTTCATCAGCTTCATCCAATACAATCGTCATAAGATTGCTTAGAACAAGGGTTCCTCGTTCCATATGATCGACTAAACGACCCGGAGTCCCTACTACAACTGAGGCCCCTTGTCTTAATCCGTAAACTTGATCACCGTAACTTGAGCCCCCATAGATAGGTAGAGCTTTAATGCCTTTAGTTTTACCCATAAGAGTGATTTGGCCTGCAACTTGAAGCGCAAGTTCTCGGGTAGGACATAAAACTAAAACCTGAACGCCCTTTTTTGTAGGATCGATTTTTTCTAAAAGAGGTAAAGAAAAAGCGGCTGTTTTACCAGTGCCGGTAGCAGCTAAACCCATAAAATCAGTTGGCTCGCCCAAAAGAATAGGGAGGGCTTGGGCTTGAATGGGGCTTGGTTTTACAAATCCCAGATCAGCAATTGCGTGCATAAGGAGAGGGCTTAGGTTCAATTCGCTAAATGATTCCACGGTATCTCGTTTCGTAAGCTGTTTAGAAGATCCTTCGATAACATAAATTTAACGTATTTGTTGATTCATTTTAGGGGTCGGTCGTAAAGTTCTTATAAGTGAGTAAATAGTTCCGATTTTAAGGATAAGGTTTAGGTCAAATATGCAACAAAATCTGTGTTTATGTGGGTCTGAAAAAGATTTGTCAAAATGTTGTGGTCCTCTTCTCGATGGAGAGGAGTCTGCCGACACCCCTGAAGCGCTTATGCGCTCACGGTATTCGGCCTTTGCGCTCAAAAAAATTGATTACATACTTGAAACGACCGACCCCCAAACCCGCCTAAAATTCGATATGAAATCCAATCAAGAATGGGCGGAAACCTCTAAATTCCTAAAACTTGAAATTTTAAAAACAAATTTTGAAGGTAATAAAGGCATGGTGGAATTCAAAGCTCATTACCAAATCGGTGTCGAGCCTATAACAATTCACCACGAAATTTCAAAATTTAGAAAACAAGCCGGCATTTGGTATTTCCGCGACGGAAAAATGGTGGTTCAGGAACCAAATAAATGAGTAATACCAAACTCGTTTACTCAACAGACCCCAAACTCAACCAAAAATGTGTGAAATGCAAAGAGCTTCTTTCAGAATGCTCCTGTTCTCCAGAAATCGAAGTGAAGTCGTACAAGTTTATTGCCGTACTTCGTATTGAAAAAACAGGGCGTGCAGGCAAAACCGTTACGGTGATAGATCAATTACCAAAGTCTGAAATCTTTTTAAGAGATCTAACTAAAGAGCTAAAACAAAAGTGTGGTGCGGGCGGTACATACTTGATGGATGGCAAAGAGGGTGTCATTGAAATTCAAGGTGATAAGAGAGAAGCCATACGGAAGGCTCTCGAAAAAAAAGGCATAAAAACTAAAGGCTAATAAGCTAATTATTAGTGTGTTGAAAGATGCTGATATGTGTTTTCTAAAACATCGCTCACCACAGGAGATTTAGATAAATCACCTATCGATACCACGCCCACAAGTCTTTTATTGTGATTAACAACAGGGAGTCGGCGCACATGAAGGTGAGCCATAACGTTTGCAACCTCATCGACACCCTGGTGTTCAAAACAATAATAAACTTGTTTCGTCATAATTCTCTCAACAGAAGTGCTTGTATCCATATCATCATTTACAGCGCGCACCACAATATCTCGATCTGTTAAAGAACCAACTATACGATCATCTTGAACGACAGGTAAGTATCCTATGTTGTATTGACTCATGATCCCTGCGGCTTTTCTTATCGGATCACTTGGGCTGATAGTGCGCACATCCATAGTCATACAATCATAAACTTTCATAAACACCTCCTTCTCCTTCACACGTATAGTACTACTAAGATTTATTAAAATAGGAAGTTTTAAAAAACTTGTAGAGAAAGATTAATATGCTCTGCTAAATTTTCTTAAATAACCTACATAACCCTACCCAAATTAAATCCATGAATAATAATGAAAAGTAGGAGGCGCATTATGGATGCGATGGCAAAATTAATGCTCATTTTTATTTCGATAGTTGTCAGCGTGGCACTGATTCCACTAATCGTGGGAGCCGTATTTACTCTCTCGACGTTACTAAGACTACTTTTTGAACTTCCAACCCGCCTTTATGTATTTTGGATTGATAAGCGAGCGATCGCGCTCATGCACGCTCAGAATTTTTCAAATCTAATTATTGAGAGGAAGGATTTTAGAAATTCACTCCTGCCCAATGCTAACTTTGAAGGGGCACATTTGCGTAGCGTGGATTTTACTCACACCAATTTATGGCATGCAAATTTTAAAAACTGTGATTTAATCGAAACAGATTTTACCGATGCGGATCTTCAAGAAGCTGATTTACGGAGTGCAAATTTAATAAATTCGAAACTTGAAAGAGCTAATTTGCGAGGAGCTATTTTTAATTTATATACTAAATTGCCATTTACTCATGAGCGTGCGAGAAAAAAAGGTATGATTTTTATGGTAGATCCGGTCGCTCTTTAAGATTTTTCTAAGTCGCTCCAACGTGCGTAAAGTCGATCGATTTCACTCTGAAGTTCTCCCATTTTATTGGTAATTTCTAAAAGGCGTTTAGAGTTTGAAACTACCGACGGACTTATACTCTCTTTTGTCAGTTCTGCTAATTGATCCTCAGTTTTTTTAATTTTGGCTTCCATTGAATCGAGCTCGCGCTGGTCTTTAAAACTTAATTTTCTTTTTTTTTCCTGGGGTTTTTCTACAATAACTTGGGCTGCTGGAGCATCTGGTGTTGCTTGAATTTTTGTTTGTTGATTGTGCCAAATCTCCCACTGCTCAATGCCTACTAAGTTTTCAATGTGTTTTTGACCCTTCTCGTTCATACCGAAAGCTAATAATTTATTTGAAACTTGATCTAAGAAATACCGATCGTGGGTTACCAAAATGATGGCGCCATTAAATTCTTTTAAGACATCTTGAAGCACATCAAGCGTCGCCATATCGAGATCGTTTGTAGGCTCATCAAGAACTAAGAGATTGGCCTTTTTAAGCATTAGTTTTGCGATTAATAATCGACTTTGTTCGCCTCCGGAAAGTTTACCGACAATGAGATCCATTTGTTCGTAGCTAAATAAAAATCGATTTAAATAACCCTTTACGTGAACCATACTTCCACCATAAGGAACAAAATCTCCCTCGGGACAGATAGTTTTGAGAACGCTCACATTAGGATCCAGGCTTTCGCGGTTTTGTTCGAAATAAGCGACTTCTAATTTTTCGGCATGAAAAACCGATCCGGTATCTGGGGATTCTGTACCGACAAGCATGCGAATCAGCGTAGACTTTCCGCAGCCGTTGGGACCAATAAGTCCGATACGACTTTTAGGAGTAATAAGTAAGTTTGTTAAAGGTACTATTGTACGTCCATTGTAGGATTTAGAAATATCTTTAGCTTCAATAAGTTTTTTAGGATTTTTTTCGGTTGATTGAAAGTCAATTCTTACGGTCGCATTTTGATTACGAATACCAAGATCTTCTACCGTTTGTCTTAACTCTTCCGCTTGGTTGATTCTCGCGGTTTGTTTTGTTGTGCGTGCTTTAGCACCTCGTCGGAGCCACTCAGTTTCGCGTCGAAGAGTATTTCGCAATTTTGTCTCTTGTTGTTCTTGAGCCGACATTAAATTTTGTCTTATATCCAAATAAGTAGCGTAATCTCCTTTCACACTTAACAAACCATCTGGATGACGACGATCAAGTTCTAGAATACGATTTGAGATTCTTTGTAAAAATAGACGATCGTGTGTGATCGTTAAAGTAGCGAAGCTAGAATTTGCAAGTAGCTCTTCAAGCCACAAAATGCTTTCGACATCTAAATGATTGGTCGGTTCGTCTAAAAGAAGAAGATCGGGCTGTCTGACAAGCTCACGAGCAAGTGCAACACGTTTTTTCCATCCTCCTGAAAGTGAGGAAACTAAAGTTTCGGGCTGTACAAGAGAATCTCCAGACAAAGAGAGTTTAGACATGATTTCTTGCGCACGCGCGATTTCTTCCCAATCATAAGGATCTCGTGCACCTTCGAGCACCGAAGTCTCAACAGACGCATCCGTCGAAAACTGTGGTACTTGTTCGAGGTAACCCACCCGCAATCCACGCTGAAAAGAAATATTTCCGGCATCTGCTTTTATATGTCCTGCTAGAATTCTTAACAACGTAGACTTACCGGCCCCGTTGGGACCAATTAAACCAATTCGCTCTCCACTTTCGATCGAAAATGTAATGCCCTCGAAAAGAGGGCGAGCGGTAAAGGATTTACTTATTTGGTGTGCATTAATCAGAATAGCCACTACGGTACCTTATCAATTACAAAATGAGGGGACAAGTCCCCCAGAATTAATAACGTGTCGATTGAGTTGCGGATCGACGATTGTCATTTCGCTTTGGACGATTATTGGGTTTGCGTTTTCCCCCACTACTGAATGATGGTCTGCCAGATGAAGGCCGACCTTTTTGTCGTCGGGGCGCTAAATTTAAACCTTCGCTACTACCTTTACCGGTTATCCACGCCCAAGCTTTTTTGTCTTCGGGTGTAATAAAAGAAAGTGCTTGGCCTTTTTGTCCTGCACGGCCTGTTCGACCTATCCGATGAATATAATCTTCAGGGCATTGTGGAAGATCATAATTTACGACGTAGGCTACGTGAGGAACATCGATTCCGCGAGACGCAATATCTGTTGCCACGAGAACACGAGATGCCCCACTGCGAAAATCTGAAAGACTGCGATTGCGTTGTCCTTGAGTTCGGCCGCCATGAATAAGAGCAACTTTAACTCCGTAACTATTTAAGTATCGAGCGAGGCGGTCGGCTCGAGCTTGCGTGCGTGCAAAAATCAATGCTGAACCTTCAGTTGCATTTAGGGTCTTTAAAATTTCATCGTTTTTAGACGCATGTGTAACTTCTAAAACACTTTGTTCAATTTCTACCGGAGCTGCTTGGACTTTTTGCATGCTGATTTCTACCGGATTTTTCAAAACCTCTTGCGCTAATTTTTTTATTGCAGGAGGAAATGTAGCCGAGAACAACATGTTTTGTCGTTGAGCCGGGAGTTGGGCGAGAATTTCTTTGAGTTGATTGATAAAACCCATGTCAAACATACGATCGGCTTCATCTAAAATGCAGAATGATACTTTTTTTAGATTTACAGTGCGGCGTCGTACGTGATCGAGCAAGCGACCAGGGGTTGCAATAATAACTTTTGGGCCACGTTGAAGTTTATGAAGTTGACCGTTCATCGGCACTCCACCCACAAGAACAACGCCGGTGATGGTTCGCGAATTTTCAGTTAGATCCAACAGTACATCCCTGACTTGCATTGCGAGCTCACGTGTTGGCACAACGATTAAACCCATGAGGTCCTTGTTTTTAATCAGTTGAGTTACAAGTGGAAGTAAGAACGCCACTGTTTTTCCGGATCCTGTTTGCGAACTCACTAAAAGATCTTTGCCTTCCAAAGCTGCAGGAATAGCCTGAGATTGTACGTCCGTCGGTTTTTCAAAACCCATCTGGCGTAAGGCAAGTTTAAGTTCTTCTGGAATAATAGACGATTCATCAAATGATAACATTTGGGTCTCCGATCGTTCACCTAAGTGAGTAGAAGCCACTTCAGAGAATAAACGATACAAATCGAAACCCAAAGGAGCTGTTATTTAATTGTGGGCAAACTAGCATGCTTATATTCGCAATGCATCATTTGATTTTATCAAAACTAGGGTCGATTGTATGGATAGATAAGTGCTGGATATAATTGAATAATAGCCTAATTATTTTTTTAATAAAAAATTAAATCGCTTGTCATGGATCGTGCGTTCATCTGCGGCCATGTGCCTTGTAGTCAAAAGAAACCGCATTACGATAGAACGAAAACTAAAAGGAGCGCTTATGAAAGTTATCTTGGCCTTATTTCTAACACTCAGCTTTGTAAACATTTGTTATGCAGAAAAAGTGGACGTGAATGTGAACGGAATTGACCCTAAATCAGATGGTGAAGACACAACGTTAATTCAAATTCAAAAAACTAAAACGATAAAAGAATTGCCAACTCAACATTCAAAATTTGCTATTACCGAAGGGCAGGAAGACGTCATTGGTGATGGCGCGATTTTAAGTAAACAAGCCAAAGAAAATTGGAAGAAGGCTTGTAAAGAATGGAAAGCTGAACTTAAAGAAAATAATAAGGGCAATCAGGTTCTCAGTTCAAATTGTGGTCTTGCCGTTTGTGCTAGTGAAACTAACGAAACGGTGTGCCGCTCAAAATCTACTTACAAGCTTAAAGTCAAAGTCGACGAATAAAGTTTTAACCAGACATTAGACTGTATTTAGAAAACTAAATTTAGTAGGAAAGGTGCACTTTAAAAAAGGTTGTCAAAGTTTTTTAATTTAGCTGGTTGATTTTAAAGAGTTCCTTTAAAATTATCAGATATGGAAAAATTAAAGACCTTATTTAAAGCAAAAGCGGATCAACTCTCGACAGAAATCAAAGACCTGCTCAAAGAGCACGGTACAAAAAAAATGGGAGAAGTTCAGCTTTCCCAAGCCTATCAAGGCATGCGCGGGATCACCGGCATGGTTTACGAAACTTCACTCTTGGATTCTGAAGAGGGAATTCGCTTTCGTGGATTTACAATTCCGGAACTTCAACAAAAACTTCCGAAAGCAAAAGGCGGGACCGAACCTTTACCCGAAGGACTTTTTTACCTATTATTGGCTGGAGAATTACCTTCTGACAAAGATATTCAGGACTTAAGTGCAGACTGGAAGGCGCGCGCTAAAATTCCACCACACGTTTTTAAAACTATTGATGGATTACCTGTAGATGCGCATGCCATGACTCAATTTGTTGTTGGCGTTATGGCTCTTCAAACTCAATCCATTTTTTCAAAAAAATATGCAGAAGGTGTGAATAAAAAAGAATACTGGTCGTATTGCTACGAAGACTCAATGAATTTAATTGCGTGTCTTCCAGAAATTGCTGCGTATATTTATCGTCGCAAATACAAGGGCGGAAAAAAAATCGACACGGATCCAAAGCTAGATTGGGGTGCTAATTTCGCACATTTGTTAGGCTATGAATCTGATAGCTTTAAAGAACTGATGCGTTTGTATCTCACCATCCATGCAGATCATGAGGGTGGAAACGTATCCGCTCATACGAGCCACCTCGTAGGTTCTGCTTTAAGTGACCCTTATTTATCATTTGCAGCGGCAATGAATGGTCTTGCAGGACCTCTCCACGGATTAGCAAATCAAGAAGTTATTAAATGGATTTTTGATATGAAAAAATCCATCGGGGTAGAAATTCCAAGTAAAGAGCAAATTGAAGCGTACGTTAAAAAAACATTGGCAGATGGAAAAGTTGTTCCGGGTTATGGACATGCTGTCTTAAGAAAAACAGATCCTCGTTTTACCGCGCAGGCAGAATTTGCAAAAAAACATATGGCTGATGATCCAGACGTACAAATCGTATGGAGAATTTTTGAAACGGTTCCTCCTATTCTGCAATCCCTCGGAAAAATTAAAAACCCATGGCCAAACGTAGATGCGCATTCGGGTGCTCTACTTGTTCATTATGGAATGAAAGAGTACGAATATTACACCGTACTATTTGGCGTGAGTCGGGCCTTAGGAGTTCTTGCGGCTTTAATTTGGTCACGTGCTTTGGGCTTCCCACTTGAGCGGCCGAAGTCGATTACGACGGAAAATGTGAAGGGTTGGTTAGCCGGCAAAGACCAAGTCTGGGGCGACTAACTAATTTCAATAATTTAGGGTCATCTTTCGACGGTTCTCCCTCGGGAATCCTCGCTGTAGAGTACTACAGCTCCGGTTCCCTCGGTCCGAGCCGTCAAAATCTGACCCTAAATTATTGAAATTACCATGCACGTGTTGGGAGAAAGTTGGAGCTGACTTTCGACGGTTCTCCCTCGGGAATCCTCGCTGTAGAGTACTACAGCTCCGGTTCCCTCGGTCCGAGCCGTCAAAATCTGACCCTAAATTATTGAAATTACCATGCACGTGTTGGGAGAGCGCTAGGGGCTGTCCTTTGGACTCGCTTAGAATCGTGTTTCGATATTTACATAAAGAGTAGGATGATGAGACCTAGGACGATCCGGTAGTAGCCGAAATATTTAAAGCCATAGGTGCTGACGATCGAGATAAAAAATTTAATTGCGAGAACGGCGAAGATAAACGAGAGAACGACGCCCAAAAATAAAAGGGTGATTTGATCAGACTCGATTGTTTTAATGGCGCCTAATGTTTTGATTGCTGCGGCACCTGTGAGGGTGGGGACGGCTAAGAAAAAAGAAAACTCGGCGGCTTCTTTACGAGACATACCTAGGTACAAACCGCCTAAAATTGTGGCTGCCGAGCGGGAAACCCCGGGAATAAAGGCAAAACATTGAATGAAGCCGATCTTTAAACATTCGATAAAACCTAAATCTTCGATGCTTTTAAATTTAGAATCGGATTTATAGGAAAAAAAGCGATCTGTAAGTACGAGAACTATTCCTCCAATGATCAAAGCGCAAGCGACAACGCTGACGCTGGATAAGATAGCATCGATTTTATTTTTAATCGCGAAGCCAATAATTGCAGCTGGTAAAAAACCAACTACTATTTTTTTATAAAAACTAAGGTTGGGTAAAAACCTTCGCCAGTAAATATACAGTACGGCTAAAATAGCTCCGAATTGGATAATGATATTAAAATTTTTAACAAAACCTTCTTCTTGAATTCCCATAACGGCGGAGGTGATAATGAGGTGTCCTGTTGAAGAGATAGGTAGGAATTCCGTTAGGCCTTCCACTAGAGAAAGAATAATAACTTCGATATAGGTCATAAAACTCCAGACCTCATTTTAGAACTAAAAAAGATCTGTGCAACCATAAAGTGAAGGAATTGGCTATCCATAATATTTGTGTTTTGAAAATCAAGCTGTTATGAAAAGACATGCTTCAATTTAACCCACAAGACCCTTTTCCTTTATTACATGAAGGCTCATACACCTATGACGAAGCGAAGTTTCATGCAGCGCAAGTGGACGATTGGCTTGGAATAGATACAAAAACGGTTGAGCAAAAAGTCATTCTCAATCAAAAATATTTAAACGAAAAGAAGCAGCACCCATTTATGCCTGAATATTGGAGTGGATTATCCACGCCTACGCTTCAAACTCCTTATACAGAAATTCGCCTTATTTTATCACATCTAAATCTTCAGGCAGGGCAAACTCTAGTGGATTTAGGCTCTGGCTTTGGAAGAATGGGCCATGTTATTGGACGGCACTATCAAAAGGTAAACTTTATTGGATATGAATATGTTGAAGAGCGTGTCCAAGAAAGCCAACGATGTTTATCTATTCACTATTATCCGAATGTAAAAATTGAAAAGACTGATTTGAGTGCAAACGCATTTTCACTTGTGTCTGCGGATTATTATTTTATGTATGATTTTGGGAGCCGTAAAGCGATAGAAAAAACACTTGAAGATCTTCGTAGGATTGCAAAGACTCGTAATATTACGGTAATAGGACGCGGTCGAAATTCCCGTGATTTAATTGAACGCCAACACCCGTGGTTGAGCCAAGTTCATTTGCCTCAACACTACACCCAATATTCTATTTATTATTCGTAGTATTGAGAATGTTTGATTACTATCAAACATTCTCAAGGACAAATGTTAATCTAGCGACGAGCTTCTAAGGCTTGAATGCGCTTTAAAAGTTCTTGGTTTTGCTGCTCAAGTGTACTAATCGCGTTTTGTACGGCATAAATATCAGGAACTGCAGTTGCTAGGTCTGGATTTGAACATACGTAGGCTCCTGCAATAGAGCTATAAGCCCAAAATGAACAGCCCTGTACATTATGAGATCCAATGTATGCTGCGTTTGAAACAGAAGCTGTAGCTATGAGAAATAATGCAACTAAGACTGAATTTACCAATGATTTCATAATATCTCCTTTTAAAATTGTTTCTGCTTAAAATTATTCTCTTCACTAGTCGAAGCCAACTGAATTGAACATTCCTTGTTGCGCGACGCGTTTGTCGTTCAAGATTTTTTAACAATATAAATATCTCATTTTGAGACGACTTCTAATTTGTAAACTTAAAAATCCGATAAGTATTGGAACGGAGGTTTTATGTATTCGAACGAAGCTATTTCTGCGGTTCACGGGTTATTAAATACGACTCCCGAAGGTGGTTTAAGAAAAATGCTAATCGGAGGAGACTTTACCGACATCCATTTTCGGATTCTAATCAAGGTGGCAAAAGGGCCCTCAGAGACAGATTTTATTGCCTCTTTTAATGAAGAAAAGCTTCCTACTATGAGATACAGCCCAGCTGAAAATAAAATCAAAGAACATTTCTGGAAAATCTGTAAAGCGAAATTCTCATCGTTGGGCCTATTGAGTTTAGGCGCCAAGGCCGCATAATTCGATTTCAAACATATTGCATAGGTTGGTTCTCCCACGTAGAATTTTACGTGAAGGAGACCATTTATGAAGCAGTTTCTATTTGCGATGTTAGTACTTTCTTATTCTATGGCCTACAGTTCAGAGACTATTAAAGGCGCTAAAGAAGACGTAAAAAAAATTAAACAAGAACTAAATTCAAAACTTAACGAAGTTGATAAAGAAATCGTAGAGCTTACGGAAAAAGCAAAGGCTAAGGGTCAAGATGTTAAGTCTTCGACCATCGAGGAACTCAAAGAGAGCCGGAAAAAAATTGCGATACAAATAGAAGCTCTTAAAGAGGACGGCAAAGAGGGGTGGAAAGAACTTAAGGCCAAGCTTTCAAGTTCTATTGAATCCTTATCCAAGAAAGCTCAAAACGCTTTAAAAGACTAGAGTTCTTTTAGGATCAAAAAAATATGGAAAATCTTTTAAAAGAGAGTCTTACCTTACATCCACTATATAAAGAAAATCATTTTCCGAAAGCGTATCTCTCTTTAAAAAGAATTAGTTTGCGTTATCCAAATTTTGATGAAAATTTTTTGAATGAAATTTGGATGCGAATTGATCCTACGACCTATCCTAAAACCGAAACTCCAATTTGCGTAAATGTAAAAGTCCCAAGCCTGTATGCTGAAAGAGAGCAGCGTATGCTTGCCAGCAGCCTCTTTCCATCAGTTTATGGAATTGTTTTAAAAAAAATAGAAAGTTTGGGAGCAAAAACTTTTATCAAACCCTACTTAAGAATTGCGATTGAAGATCCCGAATATTTAGGACATCGCTTTAATGTTTTAGTAGGGTTCATCGAACTTTGGCCTGAAGTCGAGACTAATGAAACCTTGCGGTATCTGTGGATTGATCGTCTGACGGAGTTTCTTATGTTTTCATTTAATGCGCCTACATCGGATTATTCAGTAAGAAAATTTGAATCTAGTGGAGATCTTGCGTTTAAAGAGGTGCTCGAAGCAGCCTTGGCGAGACCGGGTTTTTTCGGGCAGCATTTGGTGACTTTAGCGACGATCAAAAGATTTGAAAAAGAATTATTGAAAAGTGAAATCCAGAGCCTCTATGCAAAAGTGTTAGCTATGACGACGTTAGAATATGCTGACGTAGAAGATTTTGTGACTATCAATACTCCATCTGGCTCTGAACCTCTTCCTGATCTTGAGAAAATGGTTCAGAATTATCTTAAACAAGGCCCTGAAGATCCTCACCTTCTTGGATTTGCAGATGCGATGATGACTCTCTGGGATGTTGCGGATGACACCGAAAAAAGATTTATCACGGCAAATTTTAGTCGTTTTATGCGTCGCTAACGTGAGTTTGCGACTGAGCATGACTCGGGATGCCGTAGACATCGTATAATCACAGTAGTAAAAGCTTTGGTAATGACAAATTTAGCGTCGACACAAATTTATGCAATTCTGGGAATCGTTCTCATAATTCTTGAAATTGTCGTGCCGGGTTTTGTGATGATGCCCATGGGGGTTGCCTTTCTTATTACCTCTGCTCTTAGTAGTTTTGTCCCCGATTTTACCGGACAACTTTTTATGCTCGCGGTAAATTTAATTCTAACTTTCTTATTTTTTTCAAAAGTTATTCGACCCAAACTTCAACGAAATAGATTTCTTTCAAATGCAGAAGCACTTGTAGGACAAAAAGGTACTGTAGAAGAAGAAATCAATCCTAAGTTAGGTACAGGTTATATCAAAATTTATGGTGATAGCTGGAAAGCCATTACGGCAGACGGGTCTATTATAAAATTGGGTTCTCAAGTCATAGTTGAGCGTTTGGATGGCAATAAGGTCTTTGTTAAAAGTCTCTAGCAGAAAGGGTTTTGAAAATGGAAATTAGTATTTTGGTTGCGATTGCGTTGGTTATTTTTGCGCTAGTAGTTGTCGGAAAAGGTGTACGTGTAATTCAGCAAAGCGAGTGCATGGTTATTGAACGTCTTGGTAGCTACCACGCAACTTTAGCGAACGGACTTAATATTATTATTCCTTTTATCGACCAACCTCGTGCCACATACTGGGTTTTCAACGGCGGAATATATCCTACGACGCGCCTTGATTTACGTGAAACTGTTTTAGAAGTACCAGAGCAAAATGTAATTACACGCGACAACGTATCCATTAAAATTGATGTTTTGTTGTATATTCAAATTACCGATCCGGTAAAAGCGACTTACGAGATCTCGAACCTGCCTAATTCTGTTGCGCAATTGGCTCAAACATCACTTCGTAACGTCATTGGCGAGATGGACCTCGATCATACATTAATCTCTAGAGATACTATTAATGCTAAACTTAAAGCGGTTCTCGATGACGCCACAGATAAGTGGGGCACTAAAGTGAATCGTGTAGAATTAAAAAACATTACGCCTCCTCGCGAAATTCAATTAGCGATGGAAAAACAAATGCAGGCGGAGCGCGAACGACGAGCTAAAGTTCTTGAGGCCGAAGGTGATAAACAGGCACGTATTTCGCGATCTGAAGGTCTTAAACAAGAACAAATAAATTTATCTGAAGGGGATCGTGAGGCGCAAATTCGTAGAGCGGGCGGAGAGGCCGATGCGATGATTCAGGTCGCTCAGGCGAAGAAGCAATCTATCAATGAGATTAAATCGGCATTGGGCGACGCGAATTTAGCAACTCAATATTTGATAGCGACAAGTTATTTGGAAAAGTTTGGTCAGTTTACACAAGGTGAGGGTGATAAAGTGTTTATTCCGTACGAGTCATCGCAAGTCTTAGGTAGTCTGGGTGCAATTAAAGAATTACTTGCTAAAAAATAATCAAAATAAACAAGAGATAAGAGAATGGATAAACAAAAAATCAGGTGTCATTGGCCCGGCACTGATCCTCTATATATTCAGTATCACGATGAAGAATGGGGCGTACCAGTTTACGATGATCGCGCTATTTTTGAATTTTTAACTTTAGAGAGCGCCCAAGCGGGGTTAAGTTGGATTACGGTTTTAAGAAAACGCGAAAACTATCGCAAAGCTTTCGCTGGTTTTAACCCTAAAAAAGTTTCGAGATTTACTGAAAAAGATGTTCAGCAGCTTTTAAAGAATGCAGGCATTATTCGGAATCAATTAAAAATTCGCGCGGCAATTAATAACGCACAGAAATTTTTAGAGGTTCAAAAAGAATTTGGTACTTTTTCAAAATATATATGGAGTTTTGTTAACGGAAAGCCAATTAAGAACAAATGGAAAAATAAAAAAATTCCAGCAACGTCCAAAGAATCAGATGCTTTAAGTTTAGACTTAAAAGCACGTGGTTTTAAATTTGTTGGTTCCACTATCATTTACGCACACATGCAAGCAACAGGTATGGTCAACGATCATGTACGTACATGTTTTCGATATAATAAAGTTTAGTGTTCTGCCGACTTCTTTATGGATA
Source organism: Bdellovibrionales bacterium (assembly GCA_021731045.1). Lineage (GTDB taxonomy): Bacteria > Bdellovibrionota > Bdellovibrionia > Bdellovibrionales > JAKFYE01 > JAKFYE01. Next base: position 105,667 of record JAKFYE010000021.1, read on the forward strand.
TTACGAAACAATATCTGGAGGTTTAGGTGTGAGTTTTTTTGAACTTTGAACCTTTGGCAATTCAATAACGAAACGAGTATGTGCGGATTTAGTGTCAATATAGAGTCGACCGTCATGTTTTTCAATAAGCCGACGAGAGATCGAAAGTCCCAAGCCTGTTCCTTTGCCAACTTCTTTAGAAGTAAAAAAAGGTTCCCATAGACGATCTTGTAATTCAGGAGAAATACCCAATCCGCAATCGACCACTGCGATTTCTACGCTTTGCTCTAAGTCACCGATCTCAATACGCACCCACTTATCATCCTTACCCTCAATGGCATCGTAGGCATTATTTAGTAAGTTTAATATCGCTTGAGAGACTTCGATAGGTATACATTCAATTTTGATATGGGCGATTTCTTGTGCAAACTGAATTTCGATACCACTACTATGAAACTTTTCGTTTGAAATATTGAGCGCATCGTTAATAACCTCCACAAGGAGTTTGTTCTCGTAGACGTCATTGGTTTTACGGTACGAAAGTTTGCTTAAACTTTTAACAGTCTTCTCTATTCGAGATGTCCCGTGCAAGATTTTTTCTGAGAGACGTTTAGCTTCAGCGAAATCAAGTTTTCCTGACTCAGAAAATCGCAATATACGATCTGCATAACCATGGATAATAGCGAGAGGATTATTAATTTCGTGCGCAATGCCCGCCGCCATTTCTCCTAAAGAAGAAAGCTTTGAGGCCTGGATAGTCTCTGCGCGCGCGGTCTCGAGTTCTTTTTTAGACTCAATGCTTTTGGTAATATCTTGTAATATACCGTCAAAAACTATTGTTCCGTCAGGGGCTTTTTCTGTAGTAGAGCGAACTTCGAACCATTTATGCTTTCCACTTGGGGTAATATTTTTACCAACCCAATACAATTCAGTAAGGTGTGTGGCAGAAAAATTAAAATTATTTTTTAATCTCTCTAAGTCATCAGGGTGTGCTTTTTTAAACAGTTTCTCGATATTATTATTAAGGTCTTCAGGTCGAACTTCAAAAATCTCTAGAGCGCGCTGACTCGCATAAGTAAACCCGCGCTCGCCATTAGGCTTCAATTGAAACTGGAAAACCATTCCGGGAATATTATTAGCTACTTTTTCAAATATCTTTTTCTGATTTCTAATTTCTTCTTCTATGACTTTAAGATCGGTGATGTCTCGTGCGGCGGCCCACATGTGGGATTGCACTGACCAAACAGACCACATAAGGTACTTAATAGATCCATCTTTGCAAAGGTACCGATTAGTAAAATTAGTTAGGACCTGTCCATCCTTAGACAAGTTTTTTGTAGCTTCAATTGTTTTTTCAATATCATCAGGGTGTACAAAGTTTATAAATGGACGGCTTGTAAGTTCAACTTCGGTATAACCAAGAAGGCGAGTCCACGAAGGGTTAAGTTTAATAAAGTAACCATCAAAGTTTGCAATGGTAAGCAAATCAACAGAGCGATCAAAGAATTTAGAAAGATCCCATTCTGACAACATATTTGCCTCAAATCTTTATAAAGCAGAATTAAAGCTTTTGCCTCGTTAAGTCATCAATTATGTGTAGTTACACAGTCAGTATCAGTTGCATAATAAATATCTGTACGGAATAAGTCGTGCGATTTTGTCACCAATTTTTCAGTCTTTGTTAAGCAGAACAATGGATTGTGACCAATTTTTTCAATAATATTCAGAGTATTCGTTATTAGTAGATTTGGGCGAAGAGGGTTAAGCTTTATTTCTCCATCAGAACTGTAAATAGTTAAGGATCTCTTTAGACCATTTGCAGTGGGCTCGTAACGGTCTAACAGCCGTATCGCGTGATGAAGATACTCGACATCGAATTCATTAAAGTCATCCATTACTAAAATGATATGATACTTCTCCGAAAGAGTTTTATACGTTTCTTCTAAAATAAGATCGTTAAATTGGGAGTATGTCGGTGTGTTTTGAGCACTTTCGAGAGTAGCTCCCTGTGCGTAAAAGATCATCGCAAAGGAAGTTAAAACAATACTCCCACCAATGATTTTTTTTATAAGTACAGAATTCTCTAGGGACTTAATAAACACATATAAACCTGTGCCGCTAAAATAGTAAAAGGGAGCTAAAAACATAATTCCTCTTCGCATACCTGGATAGTTTCGTGCAAGTGCAACAAGAAATGGAAGAAGTAAAATCATTGTAAATAGAGTTAGCGCGAACGAATTACGTTTTTGAAATACTAGCTTCGAAACGCCAAGCACAAAGTATCCCCAAAACCACGACTCTACGAAACCTAAACTTAGAAAAGGTAAATAATAAGAAGTACCGGCAACAAAGATATCGTTAAGTTGTACCATAACGGAGTCTAAATAAGGAGTGTCAGTATTTGAGAAAACTCCACCGCCAAAGAATAAGGGAGCATGTGCTTGGTAAGTGATATGAAAAATAAAAACAGGAACGAGGGGAATCAATATTCCAAGAGCTACTAAGGGTATTTCACATTTTACAAAAGTTCTAAGTTTATACTTTGCTGGTTCTAGTAACCACGAAACGACCAATCCAATAGTGTAGGCACATAAACCAAGGGTATAGCCAGGGTAAGTTACGAGTCCCATCGCAATCGTTAAACCTAAAAAGAAGTAATTTCTTTTTTTGAGTGGATTTTGATTTATGCAAGAATAGACATATAGATTAAGTGCGAAGATTGTGAGTGCCCAACCCGTTTCGATTGCCAGTCGTGAAAAAAAACATGCATAGAGACTACAAGAAAAAAGGCCGACGATTATAAAGGCAGCATTTTTATTAATTAATTTTTTAAAACTTAAATAATAAAATAAAAGACCGATGATACCTACAACTCCTGATAAAGAGCGCGCCCAAAAAACTGAAAAACCACCGACTTTTCGCCAAATATCAAAAAGCAATGCATATAAAATCTGAGTCGCGCCTGAATATGTTTTTTCGTCAATAAGTAGTTTGGAAATATAGATTATCGAAGCGCTAATCTCTTCAAATATGAAAGATTCATGCGTTATTGATGAGACATGGTAAACTCTTGGGAATGTCGAGAATAGGCATAAGAGCGAGCCTAAAACAATAACTGACTTTGACCATTGGGTCTCCACAATTGGGCAATCATTAGTTTGAGTGTTTCGATAGCTCAACAAATATATAAGTATTGTAAAAATTGAAAGCAAATATCCATACATTTGTAATACGGGCATACTCAAAGCTTAGAGGCTCTTAACGCTTATGACAATTAAGAATATTGTGGTAAGACTCGCCAAGGAGATATGTGAATGAGAATATTATTAATATGTATTTTAATGCTCATGGCAGGTGAAGTTATGTCCAACGAATATAAAAAACCCACACAAGAAGAAATTAAAAAGAAGTTGACCCCACTTCAGCAGAAAGTAACTCAAGAGGCCGGCACCGAGCAGCCTTTTAAAAATGAATATTGGGATAACAAAAAAGATGGAATTTACGTAGATATCGTCACCGGCGAACCGCTATTTTCATCATTGGATAAATATGATTCAGGATCAGGATGGCCAAGTTTTACTCGCCCGATAAAAAAAGAAAATTTAGTGATGAAAGTAGATAAAAGCATCTTAGTTGAAGACCGAACAGAGGTTCGTAGCAAAGCGGGTGATTCTCATTTAGGTCATGTTTTTGATGATGGGCCTGGTCCTGACGGAAAAAGATTTTGCATGAATTCTGCGGCTCTTCGCTTTATTCCTGTCGAAAAACTTCAAAAAGAAGGATACGGCGAGTATTTAAAACTTTTCGATAAGAAAAATCCGATAAAATAGGCGACAGAGAAACATAATTCTTTTATTTCTTTGATATCTATAAAAAAGACTGACAGAATTTTTTAGTGAACCTTGAACTTTTTAATCCTGAAATTTTTGGATTTTACTCGGCACCTATAGAAGAACCTCTTCACGTTGAGCAGCCAGGAATCAGCATTTCGCGTCATGACGATCATAATCTCGAAATTAAAATTTTGAGAGAGCTTACAAGCACGCTTTATGAAGAAGATTTCGATCTTTATCTATTTATTCCAAAAAGTTTTGATATCCCATTTTTAGGAAAATCAGAATTGCAACGAGACTTTCGCGTTCGTTTGCGAGCTTCTATTCCGAACAGTAATATGTCAGGGCAAAGTGAGTTTGATCAAGCCATTGAACGACTAGAGAAATCTTTAATACTCTATAATGGTGCCCACGAAAACTCTTTAACAGAAATTGACAATATCGTTTATGAGTCCTGTCGTGAAACGGGCGCGACGATCGTCGATTGGATTAAACGAAAAGCCATTGAACACTCTAAAGATTTTTTTCTTTTGCAGAGCATTGTCAGCACGGACTCAGTTAGAGAGTCTAATTTACAAAATCTGCGTATTCATATTTCAGAGCTAATCGCCCAAATTGCGAAATTGCGAAATCTTACAGGTTACTATAAAGCTCAGTCGCGAGGTTCAATTATACTTTTTGAAGAGTACGTGAGTTATGCTTACATTCAGTACCTTGCGACACAACGGGCTGCGATTGCAGACGAAGAAATTAAATATATTTTAGATCGTGCTCAGGAAGATGAAGCTCTCCATCGTCAAGAAATTGGAATTCCCGATGAAAGACGCATGAGCGATGAAGAACGAGAGCAACGCCTTGTGCATTTAAGCTTAATAAAAAAAATATTTCAGTCTCAAGGTTTTTTGAACGTTACTCGTCAACCTGTCATTACCAAATTTTCTGAAACGACAGCTGTTGCCGGCACCGCGTGTGCGGGTGCGATTGCGGCCATCGTACAAAGATATAATCAACCTACTTTATCAGCTTTAACGCTGAATGGTTTCTTGCTTATTTGTTTTGGGGTTTTTTTGTATGTATTGAGGGACCGAATTAAAGATTATGCTAAGGTTAAATTCTCTGATCATGTAAAAAAATTGCTTCCAGATTTTGAGCAGACACTCAAAGTTCAGTCTATCGGGGTTGGAAGCGTAAACGAATGGTTTTCAATTGAAAAAAAATCAAGTCTACCAAATGAAATCTTAGCTCTAAGACGACAAGCCTATCACTCACGTTTTGAAGAGGATTTGGGTGAGGAAGTGTTGCATTATCGACGACATCAAAAGCTAGCCTGTGAAGAGCACATGAGCGCTGTTCAACCACGAGCCCTTCACGAAGTCATTCGACTCAATATTGAGCGGTATTTAAAGTATATGGATGACCCTATTAAAGAAACTTTTGCGATCGACAACTATGGTAAACTTTTTAAGTCGTCCTCTCGTCGAGTCTATCACTTTTATCTATGCTTACGTTCCAAAGTTTTCATATCAAACGCTAAGCCCAAAGGAGTCCTTAGAAGACTTATCAAGCGTAACAAAGAAAAAAAGTTTGTTTATCAGGATTTGATTTATAGAATTGTCTTAAGTAAAAGCGGGTTATTGCGCTTAGAAAAAATTGAATTTTAAAAGTGGAACTATCGAATTAAACCAATCATACATTTGAGGTAAGTGCCTTCCGGAAACTCTAAACGCTGAGGATGGTCGGGACTATGAAATCCTTGTTCAATCCATTGAATATGATGATCTTTGTCGAAGGAAATTCGGGCTAACGTTTTTTTAAATTCGTCCATGGTAAACAGTCCAGAACATGAACAGGATACAAACAAACCGCTGTCACGAGTTTTCCTTCGGGCTTCTTTGTTGAGTTTCAAATAAGCCTGTGAACCGGCAGGTATATCTTTTTTCTTTTTTATAAAGGCAGGGGGGTCGCAAATGACCACATCGAAATAGCGATCTGGTAAATGAGATAAAGACTTGAGAACATCACCTTTAACTATTGCAGGATTGCCCCCATGCCGAGCGACATTTTTAGTAGCAAGTTGTAGGGCATCATCCGAAGCATCAAAAAGATGAAGTTCTGTTTTTAGGTCTTGTGCCATGGCAAAAGCTGCGATCTGAGTGCTCCATTGTCCTACATAACAACATAAATCTAAAACGCGAAGCGGCCTATCCTTAGGAAGAGAGTTTGTTAAGGATTGAATAAGTAGTTTTATATTTTTTCGTTGATCAAGAAAGAATCCTGTTTTTTGTCCACCTAAAATATTAATTGTGAAAATCAAAGGCTCAAGGCCAGGTGTCGCGGATTCAATCAGGACTTCAATTTGATTTAGATCCATATTTTCAACAGCTTTTATAACTTTTTTGTTTTCAATGGCAACGCCTTCTAATGCTCGACTCTTCGACGTATTCGCTAAGACAATGGCGGTTTGTGACCATTTAATTTTGCTGAGACCTTGTTTATTCTCATAAACAACCGCGTCCTCAAGACCTTTCATCCAAAAATCAAAAAGTTTGTCCATTCCTGCCGTCGAAGACTGCACAACGAAAATTTGTGAACGTGATTGTGCTACAATGTAGCGGTCAATTATCAATCCTGGTAAGTAGTCGCCCTCAGCAAAAAGAAAACGATGGCTGGCACTGAGTTGGCCTGAGCGTCGTCGTAACTCAATAGAGTTTTTAAAACGTTCGAAAAAAAACAGTGAGTCGATTTCATCTGCACGATTTATAGAAAGCGTGCGAAAGGCAATTAAAGAATTGGGGTTGCCGTAACCTGTTGCTAAAAAGGCTCCTGTCTCGTCGGTCAGTTGTACGAGCTCGCCGGGTGGGAGACCTTTTGGACTCTCGGTGAGTTCATTTGAAAATATCCAAGGGTGACCTGTGCGGAATCGTTTCTCTGCTGATTTTCGAAGGCGCCAGCTATACATAAAAAATTCCTCCTCCTACTCAACGCCCGAAGCCAAATTGCAAAATTGAATAAATTTGTCTTACAAAACACTAACGGCTATCATCAAATACTAGAGGGTAAGTGTGGTGTCACCTTTTGTTCAAGTCGTAGCAGGATTAATGATTGAGGATGGTAAAATTCTCATAGCTCGACGCCATTTCCACGATTCTAATGGGGGGCTTTGGGAGTTTCCAGGTGGTAAAGTTGAACTTGGAGAAAGTCCGGAACAAGCTCTTGCTCGTGAACTAAAAGAAGAATTGGACCTTCATGTTAAAGTTGAACGACTTTTTGGTCAGAATCGCATCAAAACTCCTAGAGGCGAATTAGAATTAAAGTTGTACTTGTGTCGTCGCCTTTCGGGGACCATCCACTTAACCGAGCATTCCGAATTTGCTTGGATCACCTTAGATCAAATAAACAATTATCAGTTTTTAAGCGGTGATTATGAATTTTTAGAACAGCTTAAGGCGATCGGGCAAGGAAGACTAAATGCTTTGGTTTAAACCTTAAAGAGCCAATCTCCTGGAGCTGCAATTTGACCGCGCTGTATGCTCGAAATTGTTTCTAAAATTTTAAGTGCAACAGGAAACTCAGAAGGTAAAGAGACGGTTTCAGTCGATGTACTCGGGCTACTTTGGATGAAGAAAGTTCCAATAGGATGCACTGTCGCGGCGGTACCACAAGCAAAACACTCTTTGATTTTTCCAGATTTAATATCTTGAGTTAGTTGAGAAAAGCTAATGGATTCTTCTTTTGCTTTCATGCCAACTTTAGAGGCCATTTCTAAAATGGAACGTCTCGTAACACCATTTAAAATAGCCCCGGTCAATTTTGGAGTGACAAGCTCATCACCACGAACCATAAAAAAGTTCATACCACCCAATTCATCTATATTGTCGTGAGTGACTGCGTCTAAATATAAAACTTGATCACATCCCATTTTGATTGCCTGTGAGTGGGGGTACAAACTGGCCGCATAATTTCCTGCGGTTTTAGCTTCACCTGTTCCGCCAGGATAAGCACGGATCGCCATTTTATTCATAAGTACTTTTGCAGGAGTGATGCCAGTAGCAGCAAAGTAGCGCCCCGCAATTGTCGCCATGATATAAAACGTATATTTTTTTGAAGGGCCAAGTTTTACGAGCTCATCTCGTGCAAAGAGCAGCGGACGCAAATAAAGTGCGTGCTCGGGTTCGCTCGGAACAGATTCTTGTTCAAAATTTACAAACTCCATCAGACATTTCATAAAAATATCCTCAGGCAACGGCGCCATGGCCATAGTGACAGCTGATTTGTAAAAACGTTGAGCATGCAGATCCGCTCGAAAAATAGCAACGGATCCGTCTTTTTGTCTGTAAGCCTTCATGCCTTCAAAAATACTTTGTCCGTAATGTAAAACCAAAGTTGCGGGACTCATCATTTCAGATTGGAAAGGTGTAATCTCCGCTTCGAATGCATTTGTCTCGGCTGAAATAGTCATTTTCAACATGTGAGGGCTAAAAACCGTGCCAAATTTCGGATTTAATTCATACCGAACCTTAGGAAGCTTCGTACATTTTTTTACTGTTAGCGTACTGCCCATAAAACCCTCGCAGTTTTAAAATAAATTAAAGGCTCGTTTTAAGATCAAGCTCGATTTCAATTTCATCATTTATAATTTTGTCGCCGAGGGCTTTTGGATCAAAGAATTTCGCAGAGTTGTATTTAACACCCCAGTCCGTTCGGTTGAACTTAAATTTTCCAGCTGCGGAGTAAACACCTTTATTCTCGGTAACTTTAGCTGGAAAAGTGATCGACTTAGTAATTCCTTTTATGGTCATGTCACCAGTTAAAACATATTCACCATTTTTTCCGGGAACGACTTTAGATAGTTTAAAAACCGCTGTCGGATAAGTATTCACGGCAAAAAAATCATCTGAAGAAAGATGGGTGACGAGTTTTTTATTATAAGTAGGATCCGTAAGATCTTCATTTTTAATCGAAGTCATATCGATAGTAAAAGAACCTGCTGTTGGTTTTGTTCCTTCTAAGGTCACAGATCCATCTTTTAAATCTATTGTTCCGTTATGAGGACCGACAACTTTGCGTCCCGTCCATTTAATTTTGCTGTTGGCAGTATCAAGTTTCATTGTTTTATCTGCAGTTTTCGCGGCAAAAGTTTCAAAGGTTATGAGCGTTGCTACTGCTAAAATAGTGGTTAAAAATTTCTTCATGTATCCTCCGTTTAGTAGAACGAGTGTATGTTTGATTGAAGTTAAGAGTCTACTAAGAGATGGAAGTCGTATAGGAATCTATCGCTATCAATGCGGCGCAAAAGACGGCGCAGCATCCATCTTTAAATTAGTGGGGTCTTTTGCAATTTCTAAAAATTCTTCAGGTGTTTGAAGACGCTTAATGACATCAAAGCATGGAGTCTCAAGTTTAAGATTTCGCATGCTCAGCCATTGTTTTACACGTCTCAAAATTGTAAGTGGGGAATCTCCATATTGAGCTCCAAGATCAAACATTTTTAAAAATAAACTTTGCCATACTTCAGCGGTCATAGGAGTTCCAGGTCGGCGTGTTGGCAGTTGTAGTTCAAAGGCAATCTCATGAGCAAGAATAGGATTTAGTAAAAGCCCACGGCCCAACATATAGTGTTCACATTGAGTCAACTCGCGGCAACGCTTAAAGTCTTCAAGAGACCAAATATCTCCATTTGCGATTATCGGAATTGGAGAATTACGATTGACGTCGCCGATCATTTCCCAAAAAACAGGCGGACGATAACCTTGATTTCGCGTGCGCGCATGAATAGTTAGCCAATCAGCCCCGGCTTTAAAAACCATTTCGGAGTTTTTATATACTGCTTGTGGATCATCGAAACCCAAGCGAATTTTAGCCGAAAGGCAAATCGTTTCAGGCAGAGACTTGCGAAGTGTTGAAATAATTGTGTAAATGCGATCTGGAAACTTTAAGAGAGTCGCTCCGCCATCATGCCGGTTAACAGTCGGTGCAGGACAACCAAAATTTAAGTCGATAGCTTTAGCTCCAAGTTCTACTGCCCGTATTGACGAAGCCGTAAGCGCGTCGACATCGCCCCCTAAAATTTGAAAAATAACGGGCGTTCCGTTAGGCGTGCGGGAGAAGGATTTTAATTCCGGCGCGTATTCAAGATAAATTTTATTTGGTAAAACCTGTTGTGTAACACGCATAAACTCTGAAACGCAGTGAGTGATGGCTGAGGTTTCCGAAAGCAAGGTGCGCATAGGTGCATCTGTAACTCCTTCCATAGGAGCTAGAAAAATTGCAGGCTGGCTTTTGCGAATTTTAAAATCGATCACTTGGCGACTCTGCGAATGGCATCTGCAATTAGTTCAGGCTCTTGAATATGAATATCAAAAACTCCTTTTTTAGCGATCACTAATGAATCATTAGTAGCGCACAGATACGAGCGAGAATTTTTTTGCCAATAGTCTTCAATAAGTTTTGCTGTGGATTCTGGTGCGCCAAAATTCTTCATAAGTTCAATATTTTTTTCAGGATTATGATGGATGACGGCAGAAAGCAGAAGACACGTTTTTTCGTTTGAAGGCAGGGTTTGTGGAGTATGTATAATGTCACGGTACTCATTTAAAACCGCAGTAGTCGTGATAGGATTTGCCAAGTTGTTCAATACGATTTTTTGAATAACATCTGGAACATCATAAGGAGTCATATTTAAAAATCTTAAGAAGCCCATACGACCCGCACGTTCAAATCTTGTAAGGCTTTTTGTTTGATCAATAAATTGATCTTTCCACTCCTCATCAATGGGCAGCTGGGTTTCGGAAGGGCTTAGTAAGGGAGTAATATAAACGACCCCTTTGAATTGACTAGGAAAGGAATCAACTAATATTTTGGCAAAATTAGCTCCGAAGCCGTGTCCAACTAAAATAATTTGTCCCTCAGCAGGATTAATTTTTAATTCGTTAAACAGTTCAAATAAAATTCGTGCTTGTGAGACAGAGTCATAATCTTTTGTTGGTGAGCTCCAAGTATATCCAGGACGGTCATAAGTAAGCGTTTGGTAATCTTTGGAGAGAGTATCTTGAATGGACCACCACTCTGCCGATGCAACTCCAAGGCCGGTCAAAAATACTATTGTCTTTGGGCCCTGACCTTTTAGCGTTGCATACACTTGTCCACTTTTAAGGTTATAAACTATGCCAGGAGTTTGCGGCTGACCTAACCATTTTGCGAGAGTTTTTTCGTTAACGACGTAACTGACTACGGCGATAGTCGCAAAAATAACAAAAAATAAAAAAACGGCAAACATGAGTCGTGGAAAAAGGCCGGCATTTCTCATAATTGAATTCCTAAAGTGGACTTAAGTTCTAACTTGGAATGTTGAAACTCCTCAAGCATTACTTCAAATCGGGAGATCTTATTATTCTTAAAGCCATAAGCTTTGGCCAAGAAGCTATATATTTGAGCTTTGGTCGTTCCGTGTTCGCGCATTTTCTGTAGAGACAAAGAATTATGAGATTTTGATAGTTTTAAATCCGCACTTTCTGAAAGAAGGGGGTGATGCAGAAATTGCACTTTTTGTGCGTAATCATGATTAAAATATTTTGAAAGTTCAATTTGAGCGGCCGTGGAAGTAAGTAGATCTTCACCGCGAATAATTAAATTAATTTTATTTTTAATGTCTTCTGCCATACTCACGAGCTGGTAGGCCGGAAGCCCCCCTTTTCGCTTTACGACAAAATCGCCCATGTCTTTTTTTAAATTTATTTTTTGAAAGCCTCTTTGAATATCATCGAATTCAATCATTTCTGAGTTTTGAACATTGTATCGCAAATGGTGGTCTTCAGAGTTTATCGGTAAATTCTTTAAACGACACGTTCCAGGATAAATGTGGGAATCAGCGACAGCCGCAACTTGAGAGCGCGAGCAACTGCAAGCGTAGAGTTTGTTTTGTTCGGCTAAAGTTTGAAG
>JAKFYE010000005.1 GCA_021731045.1 Bdellovibrionales bacterium
CAGAAATAAAACACCACGCTCGAGACATCCATACGTCACCTATCTTGTAAGATAAAGTACCACGGCTGTTATTACCGTATTTGCAAGAGCCCACGGCAACATCGTTTTCCACCCCAAATCCATGAGATGATCGTAACGAAATCGCGGGAGCGTCCATCGTACCCAAATAAAAATCCATAAAAACAATCCAACTTTTAAACAAAACGACAGTAAAAAAACTAAGCTTGTTAATAGGCTGGCCACAGTTGCTGAGTTGCCGCCACTCAAAAAGTGTTGATACATTTCGGCATCGGTCCAACCTGGAATCGCGTAACCGCCAAAATAAAACACCGCCATCAAAGCGCCGCCAACCATCATGTGGCCGTATTCACCCATAAAGAACAAAAGCATTTTAAATCCGCCGTACTCCGTGTGAAAGCCGGCAACCAATTCACCTTCGGACTCTGGAAGATCAAACGGCAAACGATTACTTTCGGCAAACGTACAAACAAAAAACAAGAGCGCGCCGAGGGGTTGATAGAAAACTCCCCAATTGGGTAAAAACGAAATCGCTTCAGGAATAAAACTGTATTTAAGCGGCCCCGCTTGCGCCGCAATCATTTCTTTAAAATCAAAAGACCCGTAGGTCATGATAATGCCAACAATTGAAAGTCCTAGTGCAAGTTCGTAGCTAATCATTTGTGCGCTGGCTCTAAGAGCGCCCATCAATGAATATTTATTTCCGGAGCCCCAACCCGCAGCGAGCAAACCGTACGCGCCGAGAGATGAAACGCCTAAAACATAAATAATTCCGACATTAATATATGCCGATTGCGCATGAAATACGTATGGCCCCCACATGTGTCCCAGCATTTGAAATGGTTCGACATTAATATCTGTCGAAAGCGGAATCGCCGCAAAAGCTAGCGCCGCAGGAATCAACGCCAAAACGGGTGCCGCTAAAAACAAAGCTTTGGTTGCGCGCTCTGGAATAAACTGTTCTTTCGTTATAAACTTAATCGCGTCGGCCACAAGTTGCAAAAGACCTAAAGGGCCGACGCGATTGGGTCCGAGTCGATTTTGAATAAACGCCGAGCCCCGTCTCTCGAGCCATACCAACATGGGAACCATGTTGATCATCATTAAGAATATAATTGCGAGCTTTAGAAAGTTGACCGTGATTTCAAAAATATCTAATCCCATTAACTCCACTCCAGAGCTTTAGCTTTATATTCATAAAAAAGACCGAAGATAAGAATGCCCATAAATAAACCCATCGTGATTAATAAATAGCCGCCGTATTCTGCGACTTGTGATGGATAAATGAGCGCCCACGGATAGAGAAAAATAACTTCGATATCAAAAAGAATAAAAGAAATTGCCGTCAGATAAAATTTAATCGGAATTCGCGTAGTTTCGGATTCGGTACCCGCGACGCCACACTCGTATGGCATTTGCTTGACCGCAGATTTTTCTACTTTCGGTCCTGCGAGTGACGTCAAAAACAAAAGTCCGCCACCAAAAATAATTACGACTACAAGCAAAATCAGAACTGGCAAAAGCTGATCGAGCATAGATGTCCTTCTGTGTTCGCCATCATGAAGCGTTTTTCACAAACAAGTTGATAGAATGACTAAGATATTTATACAGAGGCGTTGGATATATTCCAAGTATTAAGACAATCGCCATCAAGGTATAATTCCAAATTTTTGCAGCAAACCCACGATCATCCCAAACAGAATTTCGCCTTGCATTACCAAAGTAAAGTTCGACGATCCGATTGCAAATAATAATTGTAATAAGTGCTGTAAAAATAAGCGCTAACAAAGAGGTGACACCTTCTATGTCTAAGATCAGCTTTGCACGTTCGATTAGTTTTTTATTCAAATCATATCCCACGTAAGTCAAAAATGGCGCCGAACCCAAAAGCGCAAAAAGGCAGCCTAGTTGAATACTTACGGAAGATTTCTGCAGCGCGTCCCCGAGGTCTTTGAGCGTGGCCTGAGTTGAAATGTTCAGTGTCGCAAACGTTAAATGTAAAAGAGAACTGCAGAACACAAAAATATAAATTGTACTCTGAGAAATGAGCAACCCTTCTGGCCCAATCAAAGAGGTCGAAAGAAGTGCTGAAAAAAGTCCAGCTGTTAGTGTGAGTTGTGAAAAGAGCAACACTCGCTCGGTATTGAGTAATGCTAAAATAGTAATCACCGAGACCGCGCAAGAGAGCACGCCCGAGATATGGGCCGCCGAAAGCGAAAGAATTGATGTAAACGAGCCGGTAATTTCCCACTGAAATCCTGTAATAAAAATCCACTTAGAAAATAAAATTACTCCGAGCAATGGCAGAGACATTCTAAAGAATCCAATTAACGACCAAGATTCGCTGTGTTCGTAGCGAGTTAAAAATAAAGCCATTGGTGGTAACAACATCATCGAAATGCACATCAAAATATGGAGAGACCATCCAATTATAAACTGTGGGCTTTTTTGTGCGACCAACAACGCCTGGCCAATTTCGCCCAATTCGAGTGTGTCGGCAGCTTGTCCAATAAGCGCAGCTGAAAATGCAAAGAGAAACATCACTATCATTGCGCTCATAACAGCAATCCGAAACCCTTTTCCTTTGGGGGTTTCCACATTAAAAAGCGGCGCCGCGCCCGCAATTAAAAACGTCATTGGTGCCGCTAGAACATATAATATTAAATTGTTCGCCATAATAAATATAATTCCCGACAGAACAAACGCGAGTTGAAGGATGCCTGTTTCGGTTTCAAACTGACAACGATCAAAGCGCAAAGAAATATGATTTAATAGCGAGAAGATCAAAAAGCAAAATAACAAATGTGTATTCATGCCGTCCAAACGAAACAACCCCGACGCACTTACGCCCCAATAGTCGCGCCCCAAAATCGCAACCTGAAACGTTGTTGCCGTAAGAATAAACAGCACTGTTTTCCATTGAGTATGAAAGATTTTTTCGTTGCCCAGTATGCGGTTTAAAAGCAAGACCACGATACCGATCACGGGCGTGATGACGAGAGCAAAACATGGCCAATCGAGCATGACTCTTCCTTAGGTAATAAAGTTAAATCTCTGATTTAAAAGTAGGCTTATAAAATATAAAAATACGGCCCCGTGTACGGCCACTCTGCCGTAAAAATAAAGCTTTGAGTTTTCTTTTAATGTCTTTCCAAACACCTGCTCCCGATCTGCCTGACTCCATATCTTAGAAGAGACTAGAATAGTGAATGCGGACCACAAAACAAACTCGTACATCTCAAGTTTGGATTGCATTTTGTAGAGCATCCAAAGAGAGATAAAAAAACCAGCGCTTCCAAAAGCCCCGAGCTCTAGCGCAGAAAGATCACTGTTTCTTTTTTGGGCGACATAGTTTTTAATCGGAAAGATCGAGCCAAAAGCCATTATTCCTATGAGCATATAGATCAACATTATAATTTCGTGTGCTCTAAACAAACTCGCAAATATTATGATTAACGAGTACGCCGTCATCGAGACGTGTGCCCAGCTTAGACGATTCGGCTTAATGTTTGAAACAAGAAACAACCCAAGCAACACGCCCACCATTGGCTCACGAAATAAATTGGCAATGTTGACGTTTATCAAAACCGGTTTCCATTGAAACGCCCAAACGACAAAACCCAAACGCAACACTAACTGTTGAAGCGAAATTAGCGTCCAAACAATTTCAGGTCTAAATGTTTTCACATACTGAAGAAAGAAGGGAAACAAACTAAAGATTACAGCGGCGGTCGGTACCACATACGCCATTTCGTCATAAGAAAAAACAGGGCGAGACAAAACTGCCGGCAAAATTGCAATAACCGTAGCGACACCCACGATTAAAAACCGAACGGCTGCATGTAAAACTAATTGTGACACAACGAAAATTGTACTAACCGAAAGAAATATGCAGCACGCCCACGACATAAAACTTTGTGGCTCGTCTATATATAATCCGATAGTAAATGTCGTAAGCATCAACACCACGATGTAAGAAATCCAACGACCTCGCGAGCGATCAAAGCTCAACATCAGGGCAAAAATTCCGAAAAGCGTGAGCCACGCATAGTGCATCTGCGACGAATGACCCGTCGGACTAATTGTGCCCAGTATTCCTATTAGCAACGTTGCCAAAGTAGGAACTAAATATTGTAGTAACACCATAAAACTAGACTCCAGAGAATGATCGCAAATAATCCTATGCCAAAATTTCGACTTTCTAAGTTCAATTCCTTTTTGTGTTTTACAACTGAAAACCCGCTGGATATTTCGTGATTGGCCACCCCCAGCACTCGTTCCTGTGTCTTCAAACATGGCATCAAGCTGAAAACATCCAGCAGGCTCCATCGAAAAGCTTTGTTAAATTTTATTTTATTTAACGGGCTTACAAATCGTTTTAGAACTTCCATCAATATAGCGGCAACACCAAAAACAAAACCTTCCGGGCGGGGCCAGACTATTTCTTCAATATTGTTTACGAACAATGCAATCAATACGATTGCTAAAACGGCAATAGCTAAAAAAATGTAATCACGAATCGCCGCCTTATTTTTCATATTTAACTTTGGCCAATCTCGTTCGGCACTCATCCATCCCGCAAATAAACCAGCCGCACCAAAGACTCCCATTAAAACTTCTTCTTCTAAGGGGAGTTCCACTGTGCACACCAAATAAAAAACCGCCAACTGAAGGGCTCGCGCCGACCAGCCTTGACCTAAACATAGGACTGTAATGGCTGGAGAGAAAATACGAAGCTCCGGCTTTATCCAAACTAAGCCGGTAAAAATGAGAAAAAGCGGGAGATCCTTGTTCGGACCCCAAAATGAAATGAAGCTCAGAGTAAAAAAAGCGTAGCTCACCCACTCTTGGTTAGGAACAAAAATATTTGCGAGCAACAAAGACACCGGAATATAAATAAGAATTTTAGAGTTTGTTTCAACCAGATCTTCTTTATGGTTCGATCGCAGTGCGCCCGAAAACGGCCAATCTGTTGTGACAAGAAAAACAAAAAGTATAAAACATCCAAGGCCAATAAGATCGCCATTCAAACTGCTCGATAAAAAAATAAGTCCGCTAATAGCCCCTAAAATAACTTTTTGGCTGCGCGATCGAACTTCTTCTTGTTCACCTTGTGCTTGCAGATTCTGCAAGAGCAATGAAAAGGCTCCTAAAATAAGAAGAAGTGCGCCCTCGACACCTTTTAAGAAGACTGCACCTGCCGAAAAAATACAAAACAAATAGACCCAGGATTTTCTGCGACTTTTAATATATTCAAAAAGCCCGACGCTTGCTAAAACAAAATACCAAAGCTGTTGTTCCTGAAGCGTCATCTCTCCGCTCCATCTTTGGTGCGACTCGACTGAGAAAACAACATGACAAGCGAAAGTCCCGTGCCGATAAAAATAATCATAAAGCTAAAAAGTCGAATAAGGGGCTGAACGTTACCACCGCCAAACTCAGAAAGGGTGGCAGAAATATAATGCGTAATCAAAACACCGCTCAAAAGACGACCGTAGAAAGTTTTAGAAAGAAGCAAAACAACTGCGGAACATGTGAGTGCGGTAACGTCTAACCAAATCATTTTTTTCCTTGCAAATAAAGCGATGTGAGAGCCGCCACAACAGCGCCAAAAACGCCAAAAAGAATAAGCACAACAGAAAACGGACCTTGAATAAGGAGGCCTGCTTCGGCCCAAGTCGATTGCTCAAAATTGTTTTGATGATGCAACATCAAAGGCACGATCGAAAGAAAGACTAGGAGCCCTATCAAAACTTGCCCCTTCGGAAACTTTTCCTGAATAGGCGGCTCTTTGGATTCAAAATTTAGTGCGGCGAGCGCAATGACCAATTGTGAGAGGGCGATGATCATTGCCAGAAGCTGATCTTGATTTATTGTCAATTTTGTAATTAACAAAATTTCGGTTATTATTAAAAGTAGCATCGTAATTTTTTTCAATCAAAGCCCCATCGCAATGATAATGCTCGCCAGAAATATTAACGGTATGACCAGGCTCATGACAAAGTTTTCAAAAAACTGAACTTTTGTTTTCGCAAACATCGCTCGACCCACATCTTGCAAAAATAAAATCGCCTGAGCTTTAATTATTTGTTCTCCACAAGCAGACGCCGCATGCAGACTTTCGGGGGGCCAAAATATCATCACGAGACCAATGGACCATACCACTTGTGACAATCGCGAAACAATCTCGGGAACTTCAGCCGACTTTTCAAATGTTAGAAACGAAACTAGCGAAAGATATAAAAACATAAGGATCAACCACTTTATGATGTACCCGGCGATGAGCCAACCTCCAACATCTTGATGCGGTTTAATTCCGTACAAAACTGTAGCAAGTCCCATCGCTCCTACAAGGGCAGCACACGTACGCAATTTAACATTCGGATGTTTTTCTCCGTCATAAAAGTGCGTTCGCCCCGTAACTAAAATTTGAATAAACAAAAAGACAAGTGGCACGATTAGTTTTTCATCATGCCCCCACTCCTTTGTAAAAATCGGACCAAGAAATATGCAGCCCAGTAACGATTGTAATCCCAAGACAAGGATCCAAACACTTCTCCAATTAATTTCGCGATTTTTCCACAGACTTGCGAGGCCCCACATGGAGTAAATCGTACGAAATTTTTCTGGCGTGCCGTTAATGCCTTTTGCAAGCTCAAGACGAGGAACAAAAAAGGCGGCTAGGATTTGGCCTGCCAGCAGTAGCGTAACAACGATCAAAACATTCGCGATGAGGAGACTTGCGAGTTCCATCACGGGTCGCCTCGATCAACAAAAGATTTCAATAAAAATAGATAAGAAAGAAAACTAATAAGCACAAACCCCGCGCCACTACCGCGCGCGGTCCATGTTGTAAGGTGAGGAGAGGAAAAAAATACGACAAAGATCAAAACTAGAAAAAAACAAAAAAGAGGTAAAAGTGTTTTCGGGCTAGCGGTTAATTTTCCGGAATAAGATATTTTTGATTTTGCATGACGCAAGACATTGGCCGCCGGCTGGATTCTTCTTAAAAAGAAAAATACCAGGGACCAAAGAATAATATTAAATAGCAGCGCAATTCCGAGAGTGAGCATGATAAGATTACCTGCTAAAGTTCAGAGACTGTCAAGGAAAGCGCATTGAAATTTAATACTGTAAAAACCCGTTTTGAATCACTACTCGAGAGGGGCTTAGAAGCCAATGCCCACACTCTCACCATTTTTGGAACAACTTCCACAACGGCTGGTGCTTTTTTTGTAAACGAACTTCAATCTTCCGCATTTCATTCTTATGTTCATCTTTTTATTTGTGCCGATGAGTCCAAAGCTGAGGCTTTAAAAAACGATCTTCTTTTTTTCAATCCGACTCAAGAGTTCCCGCTTCTTTCTGGTTTTGATGTTTCGCCCTATTCCGGCTTATTCCCAAATGCAAAAACAATTGCGGAGCGATTAGGCTGGTTGGCTCAAGCTTGGCAGGCATCCCCTGGAGACATTTTTGTTTCGTCGGTCGAAGCCATCTCTCAAAAAACAATGTCTCGTTCTGATTTTGTCTCCTATGTTCATAATTATAAAAAGGGCGGCACTTTAACGCAGCAAGATTTGCAGTTTTTAAGAAGCATTGGATACCAAGAGAGTCCGCGCGTCGAAGATGTGGGGCAATACTCTTTTCGTGGAGGAATTTTTGACATTTTTCCTCCGACCAGCGAACTCCCGATACGCGTAGAGCTTTTTGGCGACGTGATGGAGTCGCTTCGAACCTTTGATCCCGAAACTCAACGTTCGGTCACCGCCATTGAGGGTTTTACAGTTTGTCCCGTACGCGAAACGCTCTATCGCGACGAGCATCGACAAGAGCTTGTGCGACTTTTTTCTGAATCTCTCAAAGGTCGTCATTTAGATGTGCGGGATGTCGAAGTTGTCCTTCATGATCTGTCCTTAGGTAAATATTTTCCGGGGATTGAGTTTTTATTGCCTTATTTTTATGAAAAACTGTCGCTGCCAATCGATTATTTTCAGCGTCCCGTTTTGGTGTGGTTATTAGATTCTATGGAGTCTATGCAATCTTATGATAAATTAATGACGACTCTGCGCGACGAGTTTCGTGCTCACGATGAAGTGGTCATTCGTACTCCCTACGAGGATCTTTATAAAACCAATGGCCCACCATGGGAGTCCGATCACTCTAAACAACTTCATTTCTATCGCCTTCGCGTCGACAGCCAAGAAACTGAAACGGCAGGGCCTGAAGTTTTTGATTACCCCACTCAGAAAAACAATGATTTTCGAAATTCAGTAAAGACCAAAGCAGAATCCGGCGAAGATTTTATAGCCGAGGCCGTGGCTCGCATTCAAAAATATCGGACTCAAGGACAAGCGGTTTTTATTTCAACTCACACGCAAAGTCAGGCTCAGCGTCTCTCTTTTTTAATGGAAAAACATTCCCTACACGCCATTCTACATAACGATCCAAGTACGGATTGGACTGATCTACGAAACCAACAGCTTAGCTCTCCGAATCTAATTCATATTATTCCGCGCTTGCTCACTGACAGCGTCCGTTTGGTTGAAGAAGGTTTAGTTTTTTTTAATGAGGATGATTTCTTTTCTAAAAAAGATCTCCGTCGCGAAAAACGCACGGCTAACACCTCGACCAAAACATCCGAACTTGATTTTGGTGACCTTAAAATTGGCGACTACGTTGTTCATATCCAGCACGGCGTAGGAGTTTTTGATGGCCTTAAAGTTATGGCGGTTCAGGGTGTAGACGCAGAGTTTATTCAGCTCACATACAAGGATAAAGATAAACTTTATTTGCCGGTTTATCGTATCGGACAAATTCAAAAGTTTTCAGGTGTGCCCGCACTAGACAAGCTCGGTGGTTTGAACTGGCAAAAAACAAAAATTAAAGTTCGCAGCCACTTGCGTGACCTTGCAAGCGAACTTCTACAGCTTTACGCCAAAAGAAGTCAGATTACACGGAAGCCTTTCCCGCCGATCGACGACAATTACAAAAAATTTGAATCTCTATTTCAGTATGATGAAACCGACGATCAGCTAAAGGCGATCGATGCCATTCTGGATGATTTTAATAAAAACACGCCTATGGATCGTTTGGTCTGCGGCGATGTCGGATTTGGAAAAACAGAAGTTGCCTTACGTGCCGCGTACAAAGTGGCGCAAGATCACCGACAGGTCATTGTTCTCGCGCCAACGACCGTTCTCACATTTCAACATCTTGAAACATTTAGAAATCGATTTAAGGGTTTGCCTTTTAACATTGCGGGGTTTAGTCGTTTTACTCCCAAAGCAGAACTTAAAAAAAATATAGCGGGTTTAAAAACTGGCAAAATTGATATCGCGATTGGCACTCATCGACTGTTAAGCAAAGATATTGAGTTCCAAAATTTAGGGCTTCTCATTTTGGACGAAGAACAAAAGTTTGGTGTCGCTCATAAAGAAAAAATTAAAAAAGTTAAAACAACCGTAGATACTCTGGCACTTTCAGCTACGCCAATTCCTCGAACATTAAACCTCAGCCTTGTTGGAATTCGGGATCTCAGTCTTATTAATACCGCTCCTCGCGATCGACTTCCGATTCGAACATTTATTTGCAAGTTTGAACCCGAAACAATTAGAAAAGCCATTTTATCTGAAATGCAACGAGGAGGACAGGTTTTTTATGTCCACAATCGAATCCAAAGTATTTATGGTTTGGCTGATGAGTTACGAGCTCTTGTTCCCGAAGCGCGTATTCGCGTTGGACATGGACAAATGAACGCGGATGAGCTCGAAGAAACAATGCTTGCGTTTTTTAAGCACGAATTTGATGTTTTGCTCAGCACAACGATTATCGAATCAGGAATGGATGTTTCACGAGCTAACACAATGATTGTTGATCGTGCCGATACCTTCGGCCTGAGCCAACTCTATCAATTACGAGGACGCATTGGTCGCAGCAAAGAACGCGCATATTGTTATTTATTAATTCCCAAGCGCGGGGCTCTCGATCCAGAGGCTCAAGAACGATTAAAAATTCTGCAGGAAAACTCCGCGCTCGGAAGTGGATTTAGAATTGCTCATCATGATCTCGAACTTCGTGGTGCCGGAAATATTCTTGGCGAAGAACAGTCCGGAAATATAAATGCGGTCGGCTACGAGCTGTATCTTGAACTCCTAGAAGATGCTCTTAAGACCGCAAGAGGCGAAGAGCCTGAGGACAAGGAGCTTGAACCCGATTTAAATATTCGCATCCCTGCACTTATTCCCGATGCATATATTCCCGATATTCGCATTCGCTTGCAGTTTTACAAGACTCTTTCAAATATCAAGGGCATCGATGATCTCGATCAAGTCGAATCCGATTTAAAAGATCAATTTGGACCTCCACCGGAACCGGTTTTGAATTTGCTTGGCTTTATGCTCATTCGTCGTATGTGCAAAGATCTTGGCGTGCGTGATATTAGTTCGGGGCCCAAGTCTGTTTCGATCGCGTTTACCGAAAAAACAAAAATGTCCCCGCAAAAAATTATTGACCTCGCCCTGCGCGAACGCAAGCGCTACACGCTCACACCAGACAGTCGACTCATATTCAAAACCGAGAATGTCAATTGGCCAGAGATTTACGAAGAGCTTGTTAAACTCAAGAAGCTTGCAGGTATTGATTAGGATTATACCGTCACAAATTTCATCGCTATCGGCATAGACGGAAATTCAGTACTTTAATATTCGAACTTTATTCCGGCGCCGAATTGAGGGTCCGTACCAAAGTTAGGGATATCAGTTGAGGCAACAAATCCTCTCACTTCTGCATACACAAATGTATTTTCTAATCCCGTATTATCAAATGATGCAATGGCCGCATCTTCATCTAATGAGTTTAATTGAAACAATGCTCCGCCCGCGTAGTACATGCTAATAGGTGTATTACCCTTGACGACCTGACTCGCTAAGTTTTCTTGATAGAATGTCGAGTACGCACCAATCGTTCCATATGGAACAATATACGGTTCAGCAAAAATTGTATCGAACGCTAATGTCGCCCCAGCACGAACAGGCATAACTCTTAGATTGGCATTGTCATCTTCATTTTTACTATTATTAAAATAATATCCACCACCCAATTCTACGGCCAGAGAACCCAACGGATTATTCCATTTAAGTCCAAACGTAACATCTACGAGCGGAGTTTCAGTGTAGCCATAATAACTATCGTAAGTTTCGTTCACCACGAAGTCGGGCTTATAATTTGTTGGCGTGTACTGTGAATACCCCAGTGCCAAGGTAAAACCAAAATTTGTACGTCGTTCGCGATAGGGCATCATGTACGTAGCGCCACAATTACAGTCTTTTTTTGTCAGCTCATTCATATATACCGATTTTTCTACTTCTACATCGGGAGCATACATTAATTCATCAGAGTTTGTTAGCTTTGCTGGTTCAGAAGCCGGAGTTTCAATCGGGGTTTCAATCGGAGTTTCTTCGACTGAAGATTCTTCGATTGGCATTTCGGTCACGTCGTTTATCGTTTCCAAATCACCTTCACTCCCTGAAGAGCTTAATTCGTCTTCGGTAGTTTCGGCGGCGTCCAGGGCGTCTGATTGTGGGTCTGGCTGTGCGTTTTGCGCATGCACAGACATGCTGACGAACAACATGCAAAAAATAAAAGCTCGACTCACTCTCGGCGCAAGACAAAGGTGCATTTCTTTATCATAGAGCAACAGATTTATTTTTGATGTGCTAAAATGAAGTCTGGACCAAAAAATATGAAACTCTGTTCCTTGGTCATAATTGCATTTTGCATTTTTTATTTTAATTCCAATACCCTCGCACAACCAATGAACTCGACCAACGTCGACGATATTCTTTCGCGCATGTCTCCTGAAGATAAAATTGGTCAGCTTTTTTTACTGGGCATTAACGGCTACAATTACAACGAAATTAATTCGCAAAAACTAAGAGTCTTGCGTCCCGGTGGAATTATTTTATTCGGTCGAAATATAAAATCGGCAGACCAACTGAGCCGTCTGCTTTTTTCTTTTCAAAATGATGCAAAAACGATCGGTCTCCCTCCACTCTTTACTGCCGTAGACCAGGAGGGCGGCAGTGTCACACGACTCAAACACTGGCCACCAATTCCAAGCGCGGCCGCCGTGGGGCGTGCAGGAGATATCGACCTCGCTTATAAAATGGCGCTCTTTACGGGGCAGATTTTGAAAACTTTAGGTTTAAATATGAACCTGGCCCCAGTACTTGATTTGTCAGACCCTCTTGAAAAATCTTTTATCGGTTCGCGCTCATATGGTGATGATCCTGAACAAGTTGTTCGTTTTGGTGGCGCGATCATTACCGGTTACGAAGCAGCCGGAGTTATTTCGATTTCAAAGCATTTTCCCGGTCATGGCGCCGCTGTTGCAGATTCACATTTAAGTTTACCCGTTGCTCAGAGTTCTTTGGCCGATTTAAAGGCCAACGATCTTATTCCGTTTCAAAACTTAGCCAACAAGCAACGCCTACCGGGACTCATGGTGGCCCATATTGCCTTTCCGATGGTGGATGTTTCTGCCGCACCCGTTACGTACTCTCGAAAGTTTTTGAGCACCTATTTACGATCAGAATTAAATTATAAAGGGCTCATCATGACAGATGATTTAGAAATGCTCGGCGCTCAAGGAATTAAAGATCCTGGCGAGCGAGCCTTTCATGCGATTCAAGCTGGCGCAGATATTATTATGGTGGCCTGGAACCCAGCATCTCAAAAACGTGCTTACGATGGTTTGCTTAACGCTTTAAAAACGGGGCGCCTGTCGGAAGCGCGCGTAAACCAATCTGTGCGCCGAATCCTCACCGCTAAAAACACCTTTCATATAGAAGACGAACGCCAGCTACCTTCTAAAGAAGAATTACAGGTTCTCGTTTATCATCGTGAACTTCAAGCCGCTATCGATCGTGTTGTAACAAAAAACTTAGCACTTTCATCGGTAGATGAGTGGACCCATTTTTTGAACAAATCGCGAGAGGTCCTTTTAATTTCTACAGATCAAAAGTTTACCGACAGTTTTCAACATGCTTTTTTAAATCCTAGGCTTCGAACGCTAATTCTAAACACCGAATCTTCTGTCGAAGATCTACGCTTTCAATTAAGCCAGTATCCTAAACATTATTCTCTGCTGTATTTTGCCGGAAGCTCTCATGGAATACGGCTTTTACGTGGGCTCACGCGCGCGGAACGCTCTCGCTTATACTTAATCACAACGGAGCTCCCGTACATGGTGCGTTCCTCTGCTGATTATAAAGGCGTTTTTTATAGCTATACAAAACATCCAAATCTCGGCGCACTTTTTTATGATTCCCTGTTGCAAGCACAAGGACGTGCTCCGGCCCAAACATCTCAAGGAATACAGAGCCAATGAGTGTAAAAAAAATTGTTACCGACAATATTTTAGATCAGGAAATCGCTCGCCACCGAAAAATATATGATGACCTAGTAAGAACGAGTCGCGGTTACATGGGTACATTTCAAGATCTTTCTCCTAGAGAACGCGCGCTTCACTTACAACAGTTTCAAAAAACAATTAAGAATCTACAACAGTTCTTAGCCAGTCCAAAACAAATCGACCTCACGAATGCTGGAACTCGCTTTGCTTTAGACACTTTAAAATCAAATTTTAATAGTTTTCTCGGGCGATGGAATAAGTTTGAAAAGTCTCTTGGTTAAATATATCTGTATCTTCTACCCGAGAGGTTTTATGGTTTTTTCTTTTGTTTTTTCATTTTTATTTGCAGTATCGGTATTCGCCACAACGACCACCACATTAAGTGGCGCCAAACCACTTAAGTTGCCTGATTTTTCTAATGTTGATCCGAAAAAAAAGTCTACGCCTGCCAATATTCCGGTAAGCTTTAGTTGTAAAACAGGTGATGGCAATGAAGTGCGAAAAGGGGAGTCCGGCTTCGAAGATTGTTTAATAAAGGCCCAGATGCACAAAGAGCTACAAGAAAAATCCCAATATTAGCTCAGCAGCACTAAGTTTTTACGTTTTATATTTTTGCAAAAGAAGAGTGGCGCGACCGAGACTGCCCAAAAAAGGATAGCCGAGCTCTACAACGATTCCTGTTTCCTGATCTAACCATACTTCAAGTTCGGGTGAAAGATATGGTCCCTTTATTTGACTTTTGCTGATCAACTCTACGCCCACACGAATTTGCGTTCTTTCAGCATCAAAGCCTGCAACAACTTGGCGACGTTTTTCTGACGGAGTGATGCGAACATTTAGAACGCCTGTTCGCACTAAAACATTCATCGTAAATGATTTTTCTGATTTTAAAAAATTTTTATCACGAATTAAAAAAGCCGCGCTTAAAGGATCTGCTAAGTCGGCGACGCCAATGCCTTCAGGTAAATCAATAAAGCCGCGCTCTTCGTCAAACTTCGTATAGCGTGTTTCGATTCCATGGTTTTTTATTTCCATTTGGCGACGAGATTCAGATTTAAAATCGTTATCAACATGTCTTAAAAATTCAAGTTTTTGAGTCTTCGAATTAATCTCAAGACGACTTGTGAGTTCGCTATCGACTAATTTTTTCGGTGGAAACAACAAACTCCCCAAAACTTGGCATTTGATATCGAGACTTTCATTGGTTTTTTTCGTCGTGACAATAACTGAGCCCTTAGCCCCTATCATTTTAAGGCCGTATTCTAGCCTTTCATGTGCGGGAAAATATTGTGTCTCCAAGCTCAAAAACTTCAAAACATGACCTCTTTTGATCTGTCCATTAAGCTACTGATCTAATATGGCTTTGGTTTTTGAGCGTGACCAGCATTATCCACGAAAAAAATTCTCTACTTTTTTGCTAACTTGTCTTTTTGTATGCCGGGCGTTATCTGTCTGTACTTCCTAGTTATTATTTAAACAGAGTTAAATATGGCTCAAATATAACTGAGATCAATGGAGCGACGGTTTATCAAACCATTGAAAATAGAGACTAATTTTAAATATCACGAGGCTCCCATGAAAACGCTCTTGTTCAAACCCGCTGCGCTCCTCTTAGTAACCCTGTTTTTGACTTCATGTGGAACTGTCGACAACGTCGATAAAATGGAAAAAACCACTGGCGAATTAAAAAACACAACTGAGGATATGAACACGAAAACGGACCGCTTATCTCAAAAGGCCGATTCGGTTTCTGAGTCTGCCAATGCTGTTTTAACCACCGCTCGCAGTGTTTACAGAGATGCCCGTCAGGGAGGAGCTGCTATTGGCAGAATGACGGCTCTTAATAACCTGACAAATACAGATCTCTCTTTCGAATTAAAGTTTAAAGATGCCGCTGCCTATTTTCAGGCGTTTGAGTTTCAACTTTGGGAAAATATTTTTACAGATGACGAAGCGAAGAGACAATCTTTGCTTGCCTCTGCTGCGGAAGAATTTATGGCGACTTTTCGTGGCGTTATTAACGGAAAGCGTGAGTCGCCAAACCCACTTTCTAAAGATAAAGACATGCAAAATGTCTTAGCTTTGGCTGCGATGGCCGATCAAATAAATGACCTTCAAATTGAGTCGGCTCTACAGAACAAATTTGCCCCGACGTCTATACTTGAATTGATTGTGAATTCTTTAAAACTTTTAAAACAAGCCGATGATGGTCGCGAAATTCCAAAATATGCACAAAAGATTTTAGTTTTTGAGGATGAAGCGCGCTATTTATTAGAGGCACGTTACACAGTTTATGCAGCAATGATTCTCGACAAGCTCTTTAATGCCACACAACTTGGACTATTAGATAAGCTGACTCTTCTTTTGAAAAGCGAATTAGTTGTGGATTTTGCAAGTTTAAATTCTGTTGAAATTAATGAGCTCACAAATAAATACATTGGCAGCGCTATTTACGCTCGTACCGTTATGAGCACTTTGGGAACGCCGATTTATATGAATAAAGTGATTCTCGGTATTCTTAAAAAAGCGACATTCAAAAATGACCTTTATGCAGGTAATGCAAAAATTGCCGCTATCGAGCGTTTCAAAAAAGCCTATTCTATTTTTATTTGCGGTACGGTTTGCGACGGAAAGCTTCCGTAATTACAAATTCGCTATTGGTTTTGTGTATCTGCGATAGAAACGCGTGTGTAGGCTCTTTCTAACTTACGTGAAAACTTATCTAAATCGTACGTACTATCAGAGAACGCCATCAGTTTTTTCTGCGCTATTTCAAGGGCCGCCTTGGCTCGCTCTAGATCAATTTCTCCTGGCAACTCTGCCGTTTCTGCAAGGACACTTACTTGATCATTATATACTTCAAGATAGCCCCAGCTAATCGCAGCCGTTTTGTATACTGTTTGACCAGCTTCGCGATACTTTAAAACTCCGGTTTTAAGCGTTGTCACGAGTGGGGCGTGGCCAGGAAGAATGTCGAGCTCACCACGAGCTCCAGGCACAACGACTTCTTCAACAGGCAAATCTGTCGTGAACTTTCTGGTCGGCGTGACAAGCGTGAGCTTTAACATTCTGAACTCCTAAACTACTGATTAAGTTTTTTAGCTTTTTCGATCGCGTCTTCGATTGTGCCCACCATGTAGAAGGCTTGCTCTGGAAGGCTGTCATGGCGACCTTCAAGAATTTCTTTGAATCCACGAACGGTATCTTTAATGTCTACGTATTTACCAGACATACCGGTAAAGACTTCGGCCACGAAGAACGGTTGAGCCATAAATCTCTGAACTTTACGCGCTCGAGCCACAACGAGTTTATCGTCTTCAGATAACTCATCCATACCGAGAATCGCGATGATATCTTGTAACTCTTTGTAGCGTTGAAGAAGCGATTGAACCGCACGGGCTGTATCGTAGTGATCACGGCCCACAATGTTTGGATCCAAAATTCTAGACGTCGAAGCCAAAGGATCCACCGCAGGGTAAATTCCCAGAGAGGCAATTTGACGAGATAAGTTCGTGGTTGCATCTAAGTGAGTAAACGTTGTTGCCGGAGCTGGATCTGTGTAGTCATCCGCAGGAACGTAAACCGCTTGTACCGAAGTAATCGAGCCTTTGTTAGTTGAAGTAATACGCTCTTGTAAGTTCCCCATTTCGGTACCAAGAGTTGGTTGGTAACCCACGGCTGAAGGAATACGACCTAGAAGGGCCGACACTTCCGCACCGGCTTGAGTAAATCTAAAAATATTATCAACGAAGAGAAGAACGTCTTGTCCTTCGTTGTCACGGAAGTACTCAGCAATTGTTAATCCTGTAAGAGCCACACGAGCACGAGCTCCAGGTGGCTCGTTCATTTGCCCAAAGCAAAGAGCGGTCTTAGCCAAAACGCCCGACTCCTTCATCTCAAGCCACAAATCGTTTCCTTCGCGCGTACGTTCCCCAACACCCGCGAAAACCGAAAAACCTCCGTGCTCAGTTGCGATGTTACGAATCAGCTCTTGAATAAGAACTGTTTTGCCCACACCGGCTCCACCGAAAAGACCAATCTTTCCCCCTTTTGCGTAAGGAGCCAAGAGATCCACAACCTTAATACCGGTCATAAGCATTTCAGCTTTAGTTGATTGTTGTTCAAACTTAGGAGGTGCTCTATGAATTGGCCATTTTGTTTTTGAGTTAATTGGCCCAGCTTCGTCAATCGGCTCTCCGGTTACGTTGATAATACGTCCGAGAACTTCTGTTCCAACTGGCGTCGCAATAGGAGCGCCGGTATCTTGAACTTCAAGACCGCGGACAAGTCCTTCTGCGGAATCCATCGCAATAGTACGAACGGCGTTGTCGCCTAAGTGTTGCGCCACTTCGAGGGTGAGGTTCCATTTGTCTTTGTTAATGGCGGCATTTGTTGTTTTAAGAGCGCTGTAAATTGCGGGAAGTTTTCCACCAGGAAACTCCACGTCTACAACCGCACCAAGAACTTGTTTAATCTTTCCCATTTCCATTACGCTTCTCCTAATTTTCTCTTAAAATCTTTCTCTAAGTTATGCCTAGTTTTGTAAAGCTTCGGCACCGCTAGTAATTTCAATTAATTCCGTCGTAATCGCAGCCTGACGGATTTTATTGTACGTCAAAGTTAAACTACGAATCATTTCGCCTGCGTTGCTTGTCGCGTTTTCCATCGCGTTCATTCGCGCTCCGTGTTCAGAAGCAATGCTTTCTTGCATGCAACGATACACTTGAACGGTAAAATGTTTTTTTAATAACTCATCAATGATTTCTTCGGCGGCTGGTTCAAATGTAAAATCATTTGATAAGCTATTCGTTATGTCTTCTTTTGTTTCGACGTCTAAAGGTAAAAGTTTTTCGTCGATAACGTTTTGGCTAATCGCCGATTTAAATTCGTTATAAATCAGACGAATTTCTGTGTACTCGCCATTCACATAGGCCTCTAAGAGCTCTTCCGAAACCTTGGCCGCCATGTCGTAATTAATCTCTTTAGATAAATTTAAAATTGTTTTCTTACCTTCGATTTGCAGCTGCTTTCTAAAGAAATCTGCTGCTTTTCTCCCGATAAAAATGAGATCCATTTCACGTCCTGCCGCTTTTTTCTCGGCATAAAATGCGCGCGCATATTTAATTATATTGGAGTTGAATCCGCCGCAAAGACCACGATCTGAAGTCAAAATTACGAGCAAAATTTTGCCGTCGACTGTTGGTTTTTCTAAAAGTGGGTGTTCCACTTTTTGGCTGATCGCAATTTTGCGAATCACCGAAGCAATTCGCTGCGCATAAGGACGGGCATTCACAATGGCGTTTTGAGCTTTACGAAGTTTGGCCGCCGACACGACTTTCATAGCCTTTGTCGTCTGCTGTGTTTTAATCGTAGTGCTAATCTTAGCTCTAATATCCTTTGTGTTCGCCATTAATTACTTTACCTCAAACACGGATTGGAATTCTTCAAGAGCCGCGATTAATGGTTTTTTTGTATCGTCTTTAAGCGTTTGCTTTTCGCGAAGATCTTTTAAAACATTTGGATATTTTTGTTTTAAGAATTGCATAAGTTCAGTTTCATATCTTCGCACTTGCTTAACCGGAACTGGATCAAGGAATCCTGTCGTTGCAGCAAAAATAATTGCCACTTGGTCTTCTACAGCAGCCGGTGAGTATTGGTCTTGTTTTAAGATTTCTACTAAACGTTCTCCGCGAGCCAGTTGGGCTTGCGTTGCTTTATCAAGATCTGATCCGAAGGCCGCAAAGGCTTCGAGTTCTCGATACTGTGCTAGCTCAAGTTTAATTGTACCGGCGATTTGCTTCATCGCTTTAATTTGGGCAGCTCCCCCCACACGAGAAACCGAAATACCGACATTCACCGCAGGACGAATCCCTTTGTAAAATAAATCGGATTCCAAAAAGATTTGTCCATCAGTAATAGAAATTACGTTTGTTGGAATGTACGCCGAAACGTCTCCTGCTTGAGTCTCGATAATTGGTAGAGCTGTGAGAGATCCGCCACCCTCTTTATCAGAAAGTTTTGCCGCACGTTCAAGTAGTCGCGAGTGTAGATAAAAAACGTCTCCCGGATATGCTTCTCGACCTGGGGGTCGACGAAGAAGGAGCGACACTTGACGATACGCTTGTGCTTGTTTTGTTAAATCATCATATATGATAAGCGCGTGTTTTCCGTTATCACGGAAGTATTCTGCAATTGTGCAACCTGTGTAGGCTGATAAATATTGTAGCGGAGCCGGAGCGCTGGCGGTTGCAGAAACAACTGTTGTGTACTCAAGCGCACCGTTTTCGCGCAATTTTTCTACGAGCTGGGCGACCGTGGATTGCTTTTGTCCAATCGCTACGTAGACGCAAAAAACGTTTCGTCCTTTTTGGTTGATGATCGTGTCAATCGCGACAGCGGTTTTGCCTGTCTGACGATCTCCGATAATCAACTCTCTCTGACCGCGACCAATTGGAATCATTGCATCGATTGCTTTGATACCAGTTTGCATCGGCTCGCTTACAGGCTGTCTTTTTAAAATGCCCGGGGCTTTAATTTCCACTTGTGAGCGTTTTGAACTTTTGATTGGGCCTTTTCCGTCAATTGGCATTCCGAGAGCGTCCACCACGCGGCCACACATCTCTTCGCCAACAGGAACTTCCACGATACGTTTTGTTCTTTTAACCGTATCGCCTTCTTTAATTTTAGAGTCGTCACCAAAGATCACGGCACCTACGCACGACTGCTCTAGGTTAAGAGCCATCCCGTAAATTTCCCCCGGAAATTCCACGAGCTCTCCCGCCATCACGTCATCAAGTCCGTAAATTCGGGCAACCCCGTCACCTACAGAAAGAACGGAGCCGGTTTCGCTGACTTCCAGTTTTTTATTATAGCTTTTAATCTGCTCTTTTAAGACTCTTGTAATTTCATCTGCACGGATTTCCATGATTAGTGCGATCTCCTCTTAAATTCCTCGTTCATCAAACGCAATTGAGTTTCTAAACTATCGTCAAAGGTTAAGCTTCCGACTTCGGCAACTAAGCCACCGAGAAGGGTTTTATCTTCTTTATATTCAAGAATAACTTTTTTTCCGGTCACTTGGGCCACGCGCGCTTCGATCGCCTGACGTTGCTCGGGCGTTACGGGCGTTGCTGAGCGAACAATTCCACGAACAACATTATGAGATTCATCCGTGCGAGCCTGATACGCTTGCACGATCGAAGACCATTCTGAGAGCCGACCGTTTGAAGCAAGGGTCGCCGCTAAGTTTTTAACTTCCGTGGTGGATCCACTGGAGCTAAACGCCTGAAGTAATGCATTGGCTTTGTCATCTCCCGCAATGAGCGGCGATTCTACAAATTTACGGATATCTTCGTTTGCGTTTATTATTTTTTCAACCACACGCAACTCTTCCAAAATAAGTGCATTTTTTGTTTTATCCGAAGTGGCTTCGAATAAAGCAGAGGCGTATCTTTTTGCAGCTTCAGAAACAAAAATCATCTGACCACCTGAATTTTATCCACGAACTCGTTTTGCAAACGTTTTTGTTCGGGTTCTTTAACCGAAGTTTTTAAATGTTCGCGCGCCTGAGTCATCGCGAGCGAAAGAACTTCGTCTTGAAGCTCGTGTTTTGCTCGTTCTATTTCACGATTGGTTGTTGTCGACGCATCTTCTCGAAGTTGTTTTGCTAACGCCTTCGCTTCGTTTTCAATTTTCACGCGCATGTCTTCGGCTTCTTTGCGAGCGCGCGCAATTGAAGCCGCCGCGCTAGACTCTAAAGCCTCAAGACGAGCGATCATTTCTCGTTTTTGATTTTCAGCGTCTTGCTTTGCTTGTTTAGCCAAAATCGCAAGCTTTTCAAAAGTTTCAACTCTTGCGGTATAGTAATCACGAATTTTTGAGCGCAAAAGATAAACCAAAAGCCCCAAGACCAACAAAAAATTAAACGATTGTTTTTGAATAAGCACCCACGGAACGCCGCCTTCGTGATGAGCGGTTTCAGAAGCAAAGCCCTCAACCGAAAGAAACAGACTGGTTATTATAGAGAAAATTCTCAACATCAGTGAACTTCCTTGCCTAAAAGTCGATTTGAAATCGCCTGACTGAGTTCTGGCGCTTGTTTTTTCAGTTCTTCGCGAATTTTTGAGACACTCTGCTGAATATCGTCGCGAGATTTTTTCATAATTTGTTCGGCGTCATCACGTGCAGACTGAACAAGTTCTTCTTGGCGATTTGTGGCCTCTTTACGAGCGCCATCAAATAGCGCCTTAATTTGCGAATTGATTTCGCGAGCTTTTGTTTCGTATTTGGCCTGAATATTGTGCGTTTCGAGAATCAATTGATCTGCGATTTCTTTTCCACCAACGGTCGCGTCTTTGCGCATATCAAACGCCTTCATGTAAGGCTTAAAAACAAGTTGGGACAACACAATATAGGCTGTAAGGAAAATAAAAAATTGAGGTAAAATCGTCAGGTCAAGTTTGAGGACTTGAAGCAAGTTTTCCATGATGTGTTTCCTAAAAAATTATTTGGAATCGAGGTAACACCGGCCGCTCTCGACGGTCAAGCTTTAACGAGGGATTAACCCTTCGCCATATAGGATGCACCTTCGAAAACAACGCCTTCGTCGATTCTTAGACTAGGAGTTGTCACGGTGCCTTTTAATGTGGCAGGTGGGTGCATGATCACACGACGTCTTGCAAAAACATTTCCTTTTACGACGCCACTAATAATAACGGTGTCGGCTTCTATTTGTGCTTCAACCTCTGCGCCGGGATCAATCACCAATGTGTCTTTAGTAAAGATCTCGCCCTTAAAGCGTCCGCCAATGCGCACGGTTCCCTCAAAAGTGAGTTGTCCCTCGAATGAAGCGCCTTGATCAAGAAGCGCGGTCACTCGAAGCGTACTGTCGAGCTCGTCTTCAGGATGATCATTAGATATCAGTTTTTCCACGATTTACGGAGCCTTTCGACAATTTGGGTTAACTCATCGTCGGAGTAAAAATGCACAGAGATCTTGCCCTTTTGATTAGAGTAGTCGATTTGAACTTTCGTCCCAAGAATTTTCTGCAACTCTTCCGAAAGACTTTTCACAAGGCTTTTAGAAACATCCATCCCAAGACGGGGCGCGTTGTCTTGTTTCGATAGGGCTTCCGTTTTTATTAAAGTCTCCGCTGCCCTTACGGATAATCTCAAATTCACAATTTTTTTCGCGATTTCGAGTTGTTTCGCAGGATCAGAAATAGCGACGAGAATTTTTGCGTGTCCTGTCGAGATTGTTCCGTTACGAAGCATATCTTTAACTTGAGGTCCGAGGCCCAAGAGACGCATCGAATTGGTGACGGTCGAACGGTCTTTACCAACTTTCTGTGCGATTTGTTCTTGAGTTTGCCCAAACCGCTCAGCTAGTTGCTGATAGGCCTCGGCCTCATCAATAGGATTCAAATCATGTCTTTGTATATTTTCAATTAACGCTAATTCTAAACTATCGGCATCATCTGCTTTTCGTAAAATAACCGGTATCTCTTGTAGGCCGGCTTGTTGGGCCGCTCTCCATCGACGCTCGCCCGCAATAATTTCAAAACCTTTTGTCGTCTTGCGAACAATTATTGGCTGAAGGATTCCTTTTTCTTTTATCGAGGCCGCAAGCTCTTTTAATTTTTCAGGATCAAACTCTTTTCTCGGTTGACGAGAATTTGGAATAATTTTTTCTGTTCCTAAAAGCCAAATTCGCGCTTCATCCGGAATGACTTGCGCTACAGCAGCTCGAGGGGAATTCGTCACGGGCAAAGGCTTTGCGGGCTCTTCTTGCGAATCGACTCCGCCGAGCAAGCTGCCAAGACCACGACCTAAACCTTTTTTAGGAGCTACGCTTTCATAGTTGGACATTATTAATCTCCTCATCAAATTGATCTGGCAAATTTACTGAGGATGTTGTGACTTGATGTGCGGGGTAAACTCTTTCATCGAGCTCCTGGGCAAGCTCTCTATACTTTGTCGCACCAACAGATTTTTCGTCGTACTCAAAAATACTTTTTCCGTGTGATGGCGCTTCGCTCAGGCGTACATTTCTTGGGATAATCGATTTAAAAACTTTATCTTCGAAATGCGTTTGAATTTCAGAGACAACTTGGTGGCTAAGATTATTGCGTGTATCGAACATTGTAAGGACAATGCCTTCAATCTTTAATTCCGGGTTTAGTTTTTTCTTGATAAGTCCGGCGGTATTTAACAACTGACTCAAGCCCTCGAGTGCGTAGTATTCACATTGAAGCGGTACCAAAAAAGAATCTGCGGCGGAAAGAGCATTTAAAGTAAGAAGTCCTAATGAGGGCGGGCAGTCTATTAATATATAGTGATATTTGTTTCGAACCGTTTGTAGGGCGTCTTTTAACTTAAATTCACGACGCTGTGCGTCGACAAGCTCTATCTCTGCCCCGACTAAGTCGGGATTTGCGACTGAAATATCTAAATTTGGGACTTTTGTTTCAAAAATAACTTCTTCAGCGCGCTTTTCACCAATCAGCATATGATACATATTCGCGCTTTGATGCTCATGTCGCTTCATTCCGATCCCACTACTCGCATTTCCTTGCGGATCCATGTCTAATAATAGGACGCGCCTGCCTCTTGAAGCCAATGCTGCTGCCAAATTCACGGACGTAGTCGTTTTGCCTACTCCACCCTTTTGATTAGCCACACAAATCACTCTAGCCACATTCCCTCCTGACCGAGTATTCAAAATTAAGAACATTGTTCCACGTGGAACATTTAGTTTCCAGAAAAATCTACCGATAGATGCGGTGTATGAAACTATTTTTTCAGACTTTCATAATTCTTAGTTTAATTGGCTGCCACAAGCCGCTTACAACTCCGGAAGAATTAGATCCAATTTATAAGGAGTGGTTAGCTGATTATGAAAATACCGAAAAAAAAATCGAAGAGCAAAAGAAGATAATTGAGGAATTTCCAGAAAAATTTGAACATATTGTCCCACAAACAGGTCAAACCAGAAAAATTTATAAGGAATATTATCAAGCAAAGAATCAATTGGATGCTTTAAAACAAAAGGCTCTCTATTACGAACTTGCCGCAAAATCTCGTAAGTATGAAGCACGAAAACTCTATCTTGAGGCTTTCGAAGCTGAGAAAGAGTGGCCAGATCCGAAGGAGTACGAGGAATTCAAATTAAATAAGCAAGTTCAATCCGTAAATTTAAGTTGGCGCCAAAGATATCCAGCCGAAGTGAATAGACACAAGAAAAAGACTAAGCGTGAAGAGCTGCGAGAGAAGGAAAAGAAGAAAGCCGAAGCCAGCAGCGAACACCATTAATTAGACTCATCAAAATGAATAGCTATTTAGTTTTTATTGATTTGAGTATAGACCTTTTCGTTCCATTCATTGGTAGTTCATATTCATGCAACAGGCGAGTGTTCCACGTGGAACATATTTGCGGAGTTAAAGTAGCGACCTCCTGTGTCCATTCGTGAGTTTTCATGTTTAGATAAATTCCGCCAACTTTAAAAACCTGCACCCCTAAATCTAAGCTTCTTGAGAGGGGGGCAAACGCTCTAGAAATACCCACCTGAATCTCGTCTTTTTTCATATCTTCAAGTCGCCTGCAGAGAGTTCTAACATTTTTCAAACCTAATTTAGCCGCGACGAACTTAGTGAATTCTTGCTTCTTGAGATCGCTATCAACTAAAACAAACTCTGTCTCTCGATTCAATATGCCAAGAACAAGACCTGGAAAACCATTTCCACTTCCGATGTCGTGAACTATAAGTTTTTGTAATTCCTCTTTAATGAGACCTGAAACTTGAATGGAATCTGCAAAATGAAGAAGGTCGGCTTCAAATGCAGTTTTTGGAGAAATAAGATTAATACTCTCGTTAAATCTTAAAAGTTCCCCGTGATAAACCTTTAAATCTCGCAAGAGCTCTTCAGAAAGACGGGGAAACCACTGTCCAACCCTCCATTGCGGCGCGCTATTCATTTCTGCGGGCTCGGCGCAGCGTGTCGTTTATGCGCCTTTAGGTAAATTAAAATGGATTGAATCGCTGAAGGATTGATTCCGCTAATTCTTTGGGCCTGACCTAATGTTCGAGGTCTAACAGATTTCAATTTTTCTCGCTCCTCGACAGATAACCCTTTGATGGTTTCAAAGTTTAAAGTGTCCGGCAGAACAAAAGATTCAAGCTTCGTGGTTTGCTCGATTAAAACTTGCTGCCTAAAAACATATCCCGAATACTTCACATCAATTTCTACAGCCTCGGCGATTAATGGGTCCGTAATATCAAGGTCTGGTAGAAAGGTTTTTATCTTAAACAAATCCATTTCGGGACGCCGCAGCAACTCCTCAACACTAGAAGGCTTTTGCAAAACTGGTGTGTTTAAACCGCTTAATTTTTCTTGTGTTTCTGGTGTCGGAAACAGCCGATATTCGCGAAGTTTCTGCTTCATTTCTGTCCGTTTGGCTAAAATTACAGACGCCTTCTCCCATGATTCAGGTTTTAACAAACCAACTTTATGGCCAATACCCGCTAACCTATCGATAGTGTTGTCTTCTCTTAAAACTAGTCGATGTTCTGCTCGAGACGTAAACATACGATACGGCTCTTTCGTTCCCTTGGTTACGAGATCATCGATCAATACACCCATGTAGGCTTCATGACGATTCAATACGAACTCTGGCTCTTCTTTAATCTTTCTTGCGGCATTCACTCCTGCCACTAGACCTTGGGCGGCCGCCTCTTCATACCCACTTGTTCCATTAATTTGCCCCGCTAAAAATAATCCCGGGATTCGACGCGTTTCAAGTGAATGCAAAATTTGGGTGGGCTCGATATAGTCGTACTCAATCGCGTAACCATAGCGAACGACTTTTACATTTTCTAGACCCGGAATTGTTTTAAGAAATTGATCCTGAACATCCGTCGGCATACTCGTTGATATACCCTGAAGATAAATCAAATCTGTATTCAGACCTTCGGGCTCCAAAAATGTTTGATGGCGAGCGCGTTCTTCAAATCTACAAATTTTATCTTCAATACTTGGACAATACCGTGGCCCAACGCCTTCAATAATTCCGCCATAAATAGGCGAGCGATAAAGATTCGTGCGCAAAATATCGTGGGTCTGCTGATTGGTGTACGTGAGATAACATGCGACTTGCGGGTGCTTTAATTTTCCGTCATTTCGAAAGCTAAAGGCAAAAAAGTTTTCGTCTCCATATTGCGGCTCTGTTTTAGCCCAATCAATACTGTCTTTGTGCAATCGTGGAGGCGTGCCGGTTTTTAATCGACGAACCACAAAGCCAAAATCTCGCAATTGATCGCTTAATCCTATCGTCGCTTTATCGCCCACGCGTCCGCCCGAAACTTGCGAGTTCCCGACATGCATAACCCCATTCATAAACGTGCCCGTAGTAATAATGACGGATTTAGCTCGAATCTCTGAGCCATCGCTTAAAACGACACCCTGACAAATTCCACTTTCTAAAATCAACGCTTTAACTTCGTCTTCTTTTAACGAAAGATTTGGCTGATTCTTTAATTTTTGAATCATGTACTCAGAATAAAGATCTTTATCACACTGGGCGCGTGATCCACGAACCGCGGGACCGCGATTTGAATTCAGTCTTTTATATTGAATACACGTCGCATCTGTCGCTAAGCCCATTTCGCCACCAAGGGCGTCGATTTCGCGAACCATGTGGCCTTTTGCAAGCCCACCAATCGCCGGGTTGCAACTCATATATCCAATGCGATCCAAACGAGTCGTCACGCACAGTGTTTTGACATCAAGGCGTGCAGAAGCCAGCGCAGCTTCTATTCCTGCATGTCCTGCTCCGACGACAATAATGTCAAAATCTGTTTTCATTCTACTTTCCTATACAAAATTCTTTAAACACGCGATCCATGACTTGATCGTCATATCTTTTTCCGAGCAACTCGTGCACATGCGAGAGAGACTCTTGTAGTTCTAGTGCAACAAACTCAAGGCTTGCGTTCTCTTTTAATAATTTAAACGCTTCTGTGGTTTTTTGAGCCGTTAAAGAAAGCAGCTCGTAATGACGTTTTTGAATAAGAACTGCACTATCATCAATAAAAGTGCTTTGAAGTGTTTGATTAAAAATATTTTTTAGTTTCTCTATTCCCGCTCGCTCTTTGGCGCTCGTGACCAATGCATGCAACGGCTTCGAAATTAACGGCTCAACGCTATTAATGAGCACCGTTGTAGACTTCGCTTCGCCCATACAATCTGATTTCGTTCCTATAAGAATAAGCCTTTGAGCATCTAAATTTTTAATATACTCATAATCCTCGGCAACCAATCCTTGTTGAGAATCAAATAAATATCCAACTAAGTCCGCCGAATTCGCAGCATTTTTTGCGGCTCTAATGCCAATTCCTTCTACGACCTCTATTGTCTCACGCAGGCCCGCCGTATCTACTAAAGTAACAATTCCATTTTCTAGTTTTAAAATACCTTCGATGAGATCTCTGGTAGTGCCTGGTATGTCAGTTACAATTGCACGCTCGTGTTCTAGAAGCGCGTTCAGTAAGCTCGACTTTCCGGCGTTTGGTCGTCCAACCAAAACAACTCTTAATCCTTCCACTATTGGGCGTGTATTTTGATACGTGCGCACGAGGTTAGCCACAGAGTTCACAACTTTCTCCACACGCGTATTCATTTCTCTATAAGAAATCACGTCGATGTCTTCGGTCGTAAAGTCTATGCCCGCTTCAATATTTGCGAGCGTCCATGTAATGTGATCTTCGATAATTTGAATTTCTTTTGAAAGCTCACCCTGAAGTTGTCGTATAGCAAGACGTGATGCGGCTTCAGATTGACTGTGAACTAACGACAAGACGCTTTCGGCCTGAACCAAATCAATTCTTCCATTTGAAAAAGCACGAAACGTAAACTCACCCCTTTCCGCAGCGATACAGCCATATTCACCCAAGAGATTCAAAATTTGATTCATGATTGAAAGGCTGCCGTGACACGAAATCTCGATCGTCTCTTCTCCCGTAAAAGATTTGTTTTCGGCAAAGTAGGAGACCAAAACTTCGTCGATCGTGATGCTTGTTTTGGGGTGCTTAAAAAATCCATAGTAAACACGGTGGCTTTCTATGTTGGCTGGAAGAAACTCGCACATTTTTCGTGTCGTCGCGACGGCCTGTGGTCCGCTGACCCTGATAACACCAACGCCCGCAACAGCGGGCGCAGTGATCGGAGCGTAAATTGTTTCGGCCTCACGGCTGAGCAAGTCCATTTCTATTCTGCTTTGTGGTGTTCTCCGCGTGGCTGTCTGTTGTCGTTTCTTTTGCGGTTATCTCCCGACGCAGGGAATATTTTAATTTTTTTATAAAGACCTTCGCCAATTGATTTACTTTTAACGCGCTCATCACTCGCCAAATATTGATGTACGATCTTGCGATCTTTTGGCGGAAGAGCTCTAAAATAAACCGATTTGTTTTTCTCAATCACAATCGATTTTAATCTCTCCGCAAGCTCAACAAGAGCTTGGTTGGACTCTTCTCTAAATCCATTTGAATCAAAAATAACTTCTGTCTTGTCCTCAGGAAACTGATGTTGAACCACACGTTTCATAAGAAACTGAATCGCATCTATAAGTTGGCCTTCTTTTTCTTTAAGAAGTTCTGCGTCTTCACCCGAAAGTTCAACAATGACCCCTTCTTCTGTATCATTAAGATCAAAAGAAAGATCCAATCCCGCCTTCTCGAGAACACCTTCTAAAGTTGTGCCGACAAGCTCGATGAGCTTCTCTGGGCTATTCCCCTTCTTTTTTCCCCCGCCGAAAATTCGGCTAAAAAAACCTGCCATTCTTTCCTCCTAGGCTTTTACATCTATCAGTTTGTTCGATCGATCTTTTAAAAATACAAGTTGTTGGGCTATGCCAAATAGCGTGCTGACCAAAATATAGAGGGTCAGTCCGCTAGGTAAAGAGAGCATCATAAAGCTGAATAAAATCGGCATAAACATCAAAACTTTTTGTTGAGCCGGATCTGCCGTCGTCATCGGAGTAATTTTTTGTTGCAAGAACATAGCAATACCCATCAGGACAGGAACTACATAATACGGATCTTTTACACTTAAATCATGAATCCAAAAAATAAACGGTGCTTGATATAGCTCTATGCTTTGAGACAACACGCGATAGAGCGCAATGAATATCGGAAACTGCAAAAGCATCGGCAGGCAGCCTCCTAATGGATTCACTTTGTTCTCTTTAAATAACTTCATAACTTCGGCGTTCATAACCTGAGGGTTATCTTTATGTTTTTCGCGAATCGTTTTCATGTGCGGCTGAATTCGTTGCATTGCTTTTGTTGATTTAAACGAAGCCATGTAAAGAGGAAGTACGAGTGTTCGCACGATCAGCGTCAGCAAGATAATCGCCACGCCCCAATTGCCAAACACCGCGTGTAGCCACTTCATTAGATTTAGCATGGGCTTCGCAATTACAGACAGCACCCAGTAATCCACTATACCCTCAAGCTTTGGATCAATTGATTTTAGCAAGTTCAAGTCCTTGGGACCTGCAAACGTTTTCATATTTAAAACAAGGCTCGAAGTCCCGGTCGGGAACAAGTAGTTTACTTTTGTTCTGGCCAGGACGCCCTCAGGGTTTTTTAAATATTCAGCGTCCACTTGTGGTTGAACGTCTGAGTTGTCGACAATGGCCTTCGCAAAATAAAGTGCTCCCAAAGAGGCTACCGAAACATTTGAGTAGGTTTCGCCAATTTTACCTTCTCCTGTATGAGACAGGTTTTCATGTTTGGAAGTTGTGCCATGCGCAATGTAAATAGAGTCATGATCTGTCGCTGGCACAAGAAAACCACCAGATTCTGGTTCTGCTACACGATCAACTAAATTAAAGCTGACTCCTTGTACTCCAGGACCAATGCCTTCGATAGAAACTCTAGTTATCAAATCATACTGTGCCGAATTTACGATAAATTCTTTTTGAATTTTCATTGTGCCGATGGTGGCGATACCGGTTATTTTATTTCCATCAGCTTTAAGATCAAAATAGAGCGGTTCGTTTGAACCAATTA
The DNA here is from genome assembly GCA_021731045.1 of Bdellovibrionales bacterium. GTDB lineage: Bacteria > Bdellovibrionota > Bdellovibrionia > Bdellovibrionales > JAKFYE01 > JAKFYE01. The sequence goes on from JAKFYE010000005.1 coordinate 30,495, forward strand.
ATGTCGTTTCAAAATCACCCTCTGGAACCTCATTGGCTAAAACAATAAGTTTTCCTGTGCGATCTGTGTATTTTTTTAAGTGAATGTTTTTTAATGCCATGCCTTTTGCTGAGACATAAAAAGACCATGTTTCATCTTCGTAATTTATAACCTTATCTTCTTGAATAGTGGGCAATTTTTCTTTTGTGGTCGGAGATGTTGTCGCTTTTGTTGGAGATGGTGCGGTGGTTGTCGGTGGTGAAGTCGGTGGCATTTGGGCTAGAACCGGCGTCTCTTCGCTATTTGTCTTAGATTGATCTGGATATTTTTTTGCTAAATGCATCTGCCATCCCAACCAAATGACTGCAACCAAAACAATGGCCATAATCGTACGACTATCTAAAAAGTTTTTGTCTTCGTTCATTTTTGAACATCCTCACTCGTTGGAACTGGATCAAAACCAAATGACCCAAATGGATGGCATTTGGAGAGTCGAATCGCCGTCAGTTTAGTCGCGGTAATAAAATTATGAGTTTCAAAAGCCTCGAATGCATATAGAGAACACGAAGGTTCGAATCGACACGCGCCCCCCACGTGTGGAGATAAAACTGCGCGATAAAACGATAGGCTCGTTTTCGCTACCGTTTTAAGCACGGGCGCGCAAAGACGTAAGGCCTCGCTCCAAGGAGTTTTTGAAATCTTGAAATTGTATTCGTCTAAAAAACTCTGCATCGACTGGCCTTACAAAAACGTTGATGTCCACTGACTGAAGTTCTGGGTGGTGTGCGGATTCGCGAACGATCTCTCGACACCATCTCTTAAGACGATTCCGTATAACGGCTTTCCCAACTTGTTTTGGTATGGTCCAACCGCAGCGGATTTGATTGAGGTCATTTTTTCTATAATTAATGACCAGCCATCGTTCGGCTGTGATCCGCTTGCCTTTTTTAGCAAGATCTAGAAAATCAGCACGACGTCTTAAGACTCCGAGTCTCTTCTTATTTCCCACCGGTAGAGACCGTCAGGCGCTTGCGGCCTTTTGCACGACGGCTCGAGAGAACTTTCTGACCTGATGCAGAGGCCATTCTTTTGCGGAAACCATGAGTTTTTTTGCGTTTACGACGACTTGGTTGATACGTACGCTTCATAAGCGGACAACTCCTTTTTTACGGCAATAGAAACTACGTCCGTGAGGACTCATTTCGAAATTTGGACGAATAAAACATGACGCGGGATAGCCTGTCAAGATATTGAATCTTCGGTCCTTTTTTGCTACGAACTTCTCTCTGATTAGATTTCCATCGTGAATGTTTCAACATAGGGGTTTCAGCGTTTTCGTGGGGAAAAACGGATTTCTTAATCAACGAATGCGTTTATGGGTCTGTTGACATCTTTTTTTTAGGGTGGGGATACATTGGAAGAAAATATTTGGAATCAAATTAAGGCCCGTTTAAAAGAGAAAAACCCTGATAATCCTCTTGTTTCGACATGGCTAGACCCTATTAAATTAATCGGAAGTGAAGAGCAAGATGGCGTACGTCGTTTCACTTTAAGCGTCCCTACGGATTTTCATAAAAATTGGATCGTGACAAACTTTCTCGATACGATTTGCTCTGAGTTTGCCTCTCTATATGATGGAGGTTTTCAGGTCGATGTGGCCGTAAATGAAATTACGGAGCCAGGCTCCGCTAGTTATTCCTCTCTAGAAAGTGCTGTGGAAACTCCGAAAGCTTTGACCTATTCCACATCTCCCACAGCGATTTCCACAAATTCAGCTCGAAGAGATTATTTAAATCAAGAATATACGTTTTCAACCTTTGTCGTGGGTCGCATGAATGAATTTGCTCATGCCGCTTGCTACCGAGTCGCCGAAAATCCTGGGGGTGGCTATAACCCACTATTTATCTGTGGACCAACTGGTATGGGTAAAACTCACCTCTTAAACGCCGTTGGAAACTACATTCAAACTAATTATCCGCACTTACAAATTCGCTACGTATCCGCTGAGAAATTTTTAAACGAATGTATTTCTGGTATACGTCGAGGCGAAATGGATCGATTCCGTCTTCGATATCGGGAGCAGTGTGATATTTTACTTATGGATGATATCCAGGTTTTAAATCGCGGTGAGTCTGTTCAAGAAGAGTTCTTCTATACTTTAAATGCATTTTTTGAAACAGGGCGTCAGGTTGTAGTTGCGAGTGATCGTATGCCTAAAGACATAAATGGTTTAGCTGACCGAATTCGAACTCGTTTGGAGTGGGGTTTAATTGCGGATATCCAAATGGCGGATATGGAAACTCGAGTGGCCATATTAAGATACAAATCCGAAATGAAGCGTATTCAAATTCCAGAAGATGTTATCCACTTTATTGCCAAGATATCCAAAAAATCCGTGAGAGAGCTTGAGGGTAATTTGAATAAGGTGAAGATGTTTACGGAGCTCCAAGGCCTCAGTATTACTTTGGACGTAGCTAAAAAGATTTTGGCTAGTCATGATTATGAAATTACACCTTTGACCATGGATGAGATCCTTCGTTTATCAGCCGAACACTATAAAATTAAGATTACTGACCTTAAGTCTACGAACCGAGCTAAGCCAATTGTTACGGCACGCCAGGTCGCAATGTTTCTAGCCAAAAAATATTTGAATAAATCACTGATGGATATTGGAAGGGCTTTTGGTGGCAAAGATCACTCTACCGTGATTAACGCGATCAAACGTGTCGAGAGTCAACAACTGAAAGATTCTGATTTAAAGAGTGATCTCGACGAGTTACAGAGCAAAATCGACAATATCTCAGGGCTGTGAATGTGGATCGTGTATAGAGCTGCGGAGAAAGCTGGTGATTCATTTGTGGACAGTTTTTATACACAAAAAGAAGGCTTAAATAGGGAAGTTGTGTATTAATGCTTCCACATATGAATATGAGTGGTTTCAGTAAGTTAAATTGATTTTAGTGATATCAACGCCCCTACTACTACTACTAGTTCTTTATATATAGAGAAGTAGTAATACAGGAACACGAGGAGAGCATGGAATTTAAGATTGAAAAATCAGATCTTGTTTCAGTGTTAGTTAAAACTCAAAGCATCGTAGAAAAAAGAAATGCAATGCCGATTTTAGTAAATATACTAATGCAGGCAGAAAATAATAAGCTGACCGTTTTCGCAACAGACTTGGAAGTAAGCTTGATGGATGAATGTTCCATCAGTTTAGCAAAAGCTGGTAAAGTTGCGGTTGATGCTAAACACTTGTTTAATATCGTCAAAGAACTCAACGACGGACTTATTCAACTTAAAAAGAAAGAAAACAACTGGCTTGAAATTAAACAAAGTAAATCAATTTTTAATATCGTGGGAATCGCGCCGGAAGAGTTTCCTATCTTTCCAACTTACAACACGAAAGAATTTGTGAAACTAAATGCCGAAGTATTTTCTGATATGATTGAAAAAACAATCTACAGCGTCTCTAACGACGAAACTCGTTACCACATGAACGGTGTATTTTTCGAACAGATGAAATCAGAAAAAGGCGTTCGTTACCGAATGGTGGCGACAGACGGACATCGTTTAAGCGTAGTAGATCGACAAATTGATCAAGCAAAAGAATTCACGGCTCCTGCGGGAGTGATTATTCCTCGCAAAGGACTTTACGAAATAAAAAAAGTTTTAGAATCGCTTAATAGCGATACGATTGAAATTGCGATAGAAGGGCCGCAACTCATTTTTAAAACTCAAAAAACTGTTTTGATGGTGCGTTTGATCGAAGGACGCTATCCAAACTACCAACAGTTCATACCAAATAAATTAAAAAACAAAGCTCAAGCATCACGTGAAAATTTGATTTCATCACTCAAACGAGTGTCTCTTTTGTCGAATCAAAAATCTAAGGGTGTGACAATGGCCCTCTCAAAGGGAAATTTAAAAATCACTTCGAATAATCCAGAATTGGGTGACGCTAAAGAAGAAATGGAAATCGATTACGACGGAGACGATTTTAAAATTGGATTTAACGCAAAATATATTTTGGATATTCTTCATAGTTTTATGGATGATGAAGTGAATATCGAACTCAACGATCAGCTCTCGCCAGGAATTATCCGCCCACAAAACGATATGGATTATACCTGCGTTGTGATGCCGATGAGAATTTGATAAAGGTTTGATTGGAATTCACACGGCTTCGTCTTCGAAATTTTCGAAATATTTTAGATGAAACCGTAGAGTTTGTTCCGCAAATAAATGTTTTTGTTGGCGACAATGGCCAAGGAAAAACAAATCTTCTTGAAAGTATTTATATAAGCTCGCGCGGCAAATCATTTCGCACTTCTAAATTCGAACACATACTAAATAATCAAAATCCAAATACTCTTATAGAAACGATATTTCGTGACGAAGGACTTGATAGCAAAATTGAACTTCGCTTTTCTGATACTGAAAAGAGTTTGCTCTTTAACGGAAAAAAAATTTCGACCACCCTACTTGCACAAAAAGTTCCTACCGTTTTATTTAGTCCCGAAAGTTTACAGGCCATCAAAGAGGGGCCTGAAGAAAGACGACGTTTGGTAGATGAACTTATTGTTTCTGTAGATCCGCAAAATGGAAAAGTTTTATCGGAATTTGAAAAAGTATTAAAAACAAAAAATAGAGTGCTCAGAGATTTTGCATCCGGTGAACTGGAGAGACCCCATGCGCAAGATCTTCTAGAAAGTCTTATTCCTGCGTATGTTGAACGTGCCACCGAATTGACCTATGCCCGTATCACGGCGCTAAAAAACCTCTCTAGCGGGCTAGAAAAAATATTTAGAGCTATAATTAATAGCTCTGATGTGGATATCTCTGTGGATTATGTGATCTCGGGTGACGCAGCCCAGTCATGGGAACACGAAAAAATACGTAACGCAATTAATCAAAGACAGCGCGAACTCGCTCTCCGTGAACTTGAATCCGGGGTTTGTTTAGTCGGGCCGCATAAACACGAAATTCGATTCTTATATAACGGAAATGACTCGCGTTTTTTTTGTTCTCAGGGTCAACAAAGAGCGATAATATTATCATTCAAAATTAGCCAGGTGATGTATCACAATTTTGTGCATAAAACGTCGCCCGTTTTACTACTTGATGATGTGCTATCTGAACTTGATTCAGAACGACGGGACTTCTTGGTGAAATTTTTGAAAGAAAGTGCAGCGCAGACAATTGTCACAACGACAGATCTCGCGTTTTGCAATGAACTTCGCACAGAAAAATTAGCGGAGTTCAGAGTAAAACAAGGCCGCGTTGAAAGAACAAACTGACGCACGAAATGAGCGTGTATGATAATGGGTGAGGTTGAAGTGGCAGGAGAGAACGTGTCTCAAGGTAGCGGAAATTACGGCGCAGATTCAATTAAAGTTCTTGAAGGACTTGAAGCCGTTCGCAAAAGACCAGGAATGTATATTGGTGACACATCAGTACGAGGATTTCATCATCTCGTTTATGAAATCGTAGATAACTCCGTCGATGAAGCATTAGCCGGGTATTGCAAACATATTAACATCACAATTCACGCAGATGATTCTATCTCTGTCGAAGATGATGGGCGCGGAATTCCTGTTGATAGTCACGCAAAAGGACAATCGGCACTTGAAGTGGTGATGACAGTTCTCCATGCGGGTGGAAAGTTTGACGGCTCGACGTACAAAGTTTCGGGTGGATTACATGGCGTGGGAGCTTCAGTTGTAAACGCACTCTCATCAAAATGCGTGGTCGAAGTTAAAAGGACCGGAAAAGTTTGGAGACAAACGTATGCCTGCGGTAAACCGCAATCTGGACTTGAAGAGCTTGGCACGACAGATAAAACCGGAACGAAGACCACTTTCAAACCAGACCGAGATATTTTTAAAGACGAAACCTTAACTTACAATTTTGACATTCTTTCTAATCGATTTCGTGAGCTTGCATTTTTGAATGCGGGTCTGGCGATCAGTTTGTCGGATGAGAGAACAGGCAAAAAACAAAACTTTCAATTTAAAGATGGGATCGTCGAATTTGTTTCTTTTTTGAATGCGTCTAAAAAAGCGCATCACAAAGATGTCGTATTTTTTACCGGACAAAAAGAAAACGTATCGGTTGAAGTCGCGCTTCAATGGAACGATTCGTATTCAGATTCAGTTTATACGTATTGTAATAATATTAATACGATTGAAGGCGGAACGCATCTGATAGGATTTAGATCGGCACTCACAAGAACGGTCAACAACTACGCTCAATCAAAGAACATGCTTAAAAACTTACCGGAGAATTTAGATGGCGACGACATCCGCGAGGGTCTCACCGCGATCGTATCGGTTAAGGTTCCGGAGCCGCAATTCGAAGGACAAACTAAAACAAAACTTGGAAATGCTGAGGTTAAAGGAATCGTCGAATCTTTAGTGAATGACAAATTTTCTGATTGGCTAGATCGAAATCCGACGGATGCAAAAGTTATTATTAGCAAGTGCGTGGATTCTGCTTTAGCCCGCTTGGCGGCTCGCAAGGCCCGTGATTTAGCACGAAGAAAAACCGCTCTTGATGGCGGCGCCCTTCCGGGAAAAATGGCTGATTGTCAGGAGAGAGATCCGGCGCTTTGTGAATTGTACCTAGTGGAAGGGGACTCTGCGGGAGGTTCCGCAAAGCAAGCTCGAGATCGCCGCACCCAAGCGGTTTTACCATTGAAAGGTAAAATTCTTAACGTCGAAAAAGCTCGATTTGATAAAATGCTTTCTAATGAAGAAATTAAAATGCTTATCTCAGCTCTTGGAACCGGGATCGGAAAAGACAATGCGAACGTTGAAAAAATTCGCTACCATAAAATTATTATCATGACCGATGCGGATGTGGATGGATCCCACATTCGAACTTTGCTTTTGACGTTCTTCTTTCGGCAGCTTCCGGCAATTATCGAAAAAGGCTACATGTATATCGCACAGCCACCGCTGTACCGAGTTAAAAAAGGGACATCAGAAACATACATCAAAGATGACCGTGAATTAACGTCGTACTTACTTGGACTCGGGGCTGAAAACGTTGAGCTACTCTCGTCTAAGAAAAAAACAACGCCAGAAGAAATTCGTAAGTTGATCATGGGAATACAGAAGTTCAATAAATTACTAGAGACGCTCTCGGTAAAATATGATCGCGATGTTTTATACTATTTTATTAGTCAGCAAGTCGATTTTGATAAAATGTTAAAATCAGAAGCAGAGTCTAAAACGGTTTCGGAAAACATGGTCAAGTGGGTGAAGTCGACGTCGTCTCTCGGTATTACCGACATCAGCTATAAAGTAGTAAAAGATGATGAGCGAAGCGGTTTTGCTATCGAAGTTGAGACTGGACGATACGCCCAGCACATGAGAACAACATTGTCTTTAGGAACGGCGTTCTCAACAGAATTTGAAGAGCTACGTAATTCTTGGAAATCTTTTGTTGAAGCAACGCCACTTCCGGTTAAATTTAGACAAGACAACAAAGAGTTTGAAGCTGATACGTATCAAAAATTTGGAGAAATCTTTTTAGAGAATAATAAAAAGGGACTCTACATTCAGCGATATAAGGGGTTGGGTGAAATGAACCCAGAACAACTTTGGACCACAACGCTTAATCCTGAAAATCGCCGCTTACTTCGAGTCGACATCGGCGATGCGATCGCGGCGGATGAAACGTTTAGTATTTTAATGGGCGAGCTTGTTGAACCACGAAGAAAATTTATTGAAGATAATGCGCTTCTTGTAAAAGAACTTGATGTTTAGGTTGGTGCTATAAATGGAAGAAACTCAAAAACCCAGCAATATCGTTTCGGTTGATATCAACAAAGAAATGCGGGACGCCTATTTACAATACTCAATGAGTGTCATCGTGGGACGTGCGCTTCCTGATGCTCGAGATGGGTTGAAGCCTGTGCATCGTCGCGTTTTATTTGCGATGAATGAAATGAGTAACACTCACGATAAACCGTATAAAAAATCTGCGCGTGTTGTTGGGGATGTTATCGGTAAATATCATCCTCATGGCGATACAGCGGTTTACGACACCATGGTGCGAATGGCGCAAGAGTTTTCTCTAAGATTCCCACTCATTGATGGTCAGGGAAATTTTGGTAGCATTGACGGCGATTCGCCAGCAGCTATGCGGTACACCGAAGTGCGCATGACCTTGCTCGCTGAAAAACTACTAGAAGACATTGAAAAAGAAACAGTTGATTACTCCCCTAACTATGATGACTCACTTTTAATTCCAGATGTTTTGCCAGCAAAATTTCCTAATTTACTAGTTAACGGAAGTTCGGGCATTGCCGTTGGGATGGCGACAAACATTCCCCCACACAATTTGGGCGAAGTGATCGATGGATGTTTAGAAGTCATAACAAATCCCGATGTTACCCTTGATAAACTAATTAAACTAATTCCGGGCCCGGACTTTCCAACAGCTGGAATTATTTCGGGACGTCAAGGAATCGTGTCGGCGTATAAAACGGGGCGCGGAATTGTAAACTTAAAAGCGGTGGCCGAAATTGAAACTCTCAAGGGTGATAGAGAGCGTATTGTTGTAACGGAACTGCCGTTTCAAGTGAACAAGGCAAAATTAATCGAGAGCATTGCTGACTTAGTTCGAGATAAAAAAATTGAAGGCATCTCAGATATTCGCGATGAGTCTTCACGCGAAGGTATGCGCATGGTGATTGACGTGAAGAAGGGCGAAAACGCCGGAGTTGTTCTCAACCGTCTTTACAAATTTACGCAATTACAAACAAGTTTTGGTGTTAACATGTTGGCTCTCGATGCCGGCAACCAGCCACAAGTTTTCGATTTAAAACGATTGCTCACGGCATTTTTGGATCATCGCCAAGAGGTTGTCACTCGTCGTTGCGTTTTCGATTTAAAGAAAGCCGAAGCGCGAATTCATATTTTAGAGGGATTAAAGCTTGCGTTGGACCGTATCGACGAAGTCATCGCGACGATAAAAGCAAGCAAGGAAGCCAATTCGGCACGCGAAGCCCTCATTGCAAAGTTTGGTTTAACCGAAATTCAAGCCCAAGCGATTCTTGAAATGCGGCTTCAACGCCTTACCGGTCTTGAGCGCGATAAGATCATGAGTGAAATCAAAGAACTTCAAGATACGATCGCCTGGCTTAAAAAAGTGCTCGCCGATGTCACTGAAATTTACAAAATCATCGCGGATGAGTTGCGAGAGATTAAAGCCAAATACAGCAACCCTCGTCGCACAAAAATTGAAGGCGACTCAGAAGAAGTTGTTGAAGAAGATCTGATTACGAAAGAAGAAGTGGTCATTACCATCACGCATTCGGGATACATTAAGCGTATTCCAATCGATACGTATCGCACTCAACGACGCGGCGGAAAAGGTTTAAATGGCATGGATACGCGTGATGAAGATTTCGTTTCTGAGATGTTCGTCGCAGACACCCACACGACCCTTTTGGTGTTCACAGATAAAGGGAAAGTCTATTGGCAAAAAGTTTATAAACTTCCAGAGGGGACGCGAACATCGAAAGGTAAAGCGATTGCAAACGTCGTAAATCTTTCAAATAATGAAAAGGTTCAGGCCATTTTACCGGTTAAAGAATTTAGAGACGATACGTTTGTCGTCATGCTAACAAAGAATGGCATTATTAAAAAAACAGAACTGAGCGCATTCTCGAACCCAAGACCTTCAGGGATCATCGCACTGACAACTGATCTAGACGACAGCATGATTGACGCAAAAATTTCTTCAGGCAAAGACGATATTTTTATTGCGACCGAAGAAGGTATGTCTATTCGCTTCGACGAAAATAATGTGCGTGCTATGGGCCGAACGGCTCGCGGAGTAAAAGGGATCACGCTTTCTAAAGGCGATTTTGTTGCGGGTATGGAAATTTTAGGTCAGTCTGATCTTAAAAAGACCATCTTAATGGTTTCTGAGTTTGGTTACGGAAAACGAACTGAAACCGAGGAGTACCGCAAACAATCTCGTGGAGGTGTTGGAATTATCACACAGAAAACTACGGATAAAGTTGGCCGAGTGGTTGCGACAAAACTTGTAGATGATTCTAACGATGTGATGTTGATTACGGATAAAGGCACTTTGATTCGTTTGCCGTGTAAACAAGTGTCAGTATTAGGACGCAACACACAAGGGGTTCGATTAATTAATGTTTACGAAGGTGAAAAAGTTTCAAGTATGGCCCTAGTTGCCGAAAGCGATGTGGTCTCTAATGAAATTGCAGATCCTTCTACTCTTAATTAGTTTATCAACGAGTTTGTTCGCGTGCACGTGGACGCCAGAAGATAAATACTTAAAAACGGCTCATGAAGCAGCAAAAGCCCAGAAATGGAATGAGGCGATTGAGTCATTTGAAAAAGTAGTCAAAGTTTCACCGGAATCGCCCGAAGCATTAGCGTCTTCTCAAGAAGGCGCTAAAATTGCTCTTGTTTACACGAAAGATCCCGTTCGTTTGGTCACTTTTCTTAAACATATTATTTTGTACTCTAAATCAGAAGATGAGCGTGTGACGTCTCAGCGCCTACTTGCCGAAACTTATTTTGAAAAAATAAACGATTATAAAAATGCCGCGATTGAATTGAATAAGGCTTTAGAGTTTTTTAAGTCTGGAAAAGAAAATGGGCAGCTGCGCTTGATGCTCGCCAAGGCCTACTTTTTTCAAAATCAGTTCTTCCAAGCCCGAACCGAGGTCGACACGGCGCTAAAAGAGGATATGGATCAAGAATTTGTATTTAAAGCCCTACTACTGAAGGCAAACATTTACTTTAATGAAAAACGTTTGGATGATGCGATTAATATGTATCAAAAATTGGCGGTCGAGTTTCCGCAAAAATCAAAAACTGAGCAAGTTGCGTTGAACCTTGCGGTTTGTTACGAAGAAAAAGAAGATCTCAAAAAAGCGATCGAAACTTTAGAAAAAATGCGCGTAGGATATTCAATGCCCGAGATGATTGATCTAAAAATCACGCGATTGAGGTCACGCTTAGAACAAGCGCCGGGCGCAAAAGGACTTAAAAAATGAATTCATGGACAAAAGCACTTGGACTTGGCGTTGAGCTCGTTGTGATTGTGGGGATCATGCTTTATGCAGGGCAATATCTTGATGAGAAATATGAATGGCCCGGATACGGTATAACTTGTGGTGGATTGTTAGGGCTTATTGTTTGGTTGGCCCACGTAGTCATTGTCACGAAACAGTTCGATAAAGAAGAAAACACACAGACAAACTCCAAGCCGTGAACTCGTTTTACTATGCGCAGTTACTCATCGGTTTACTAGGGACACTTTTGTTAGGCGTCTTGGTCAGTTACGAGTCGGCAGAAGCTTTTTTTGTAGGCGTTTCGTTGGCTTCACTAAATGTGGTTTTCGTACAATATGTTTGGTCTCGCATATTAGGGAAAAAATCTGTTGCCTGGACACTTTTCGTCATTGTATTTAAGTACACACTTTTAGGAACAACACTGTATTTAGTTGCAGCGATGGGCTGGCTTCCAATCGGATGGTTCAGTTTAGGGCTCGGAACAATACTGTTATCAATATTTAGGGTTAAACTTGGATCACTTTAATTGGACACAACTTATTCCCGGCGTTGGACACGAGTATATTCATATCGCTACAGCGGCGGTGGTAACCCTTCTCCTTATTTTTCTAGCCGTTATTGCTAGGCTGTCACTTGGGAGCGGAGAAAAAGCTGTACGTCCTGCTGGTAAACTTTCCGTGCGTGGTTTTTTTGAAGTCGTTTTAGAGTTTATGATTGGTGTTGTCGACATGGTGATTGGTCACGATGGTCGCAAGTTTGTGCCGATGTTCGCAGCTATTTTTATTTTTGTATTATTTAATAATCTTTTAGGTTTGTTTCCGGGAATGTCAGCCGCTACGGACAATCTGAATACAACTCTTGCGATAGGAATCTTTTCTTTTGTCGCGTTTAATTATTACGGGTTTAAAGAAAACGGCCTTGGATATATTAAACATTTTATGGGCCCATTTGGTCTAATTTCACCGTTCTTTCTTCTTACAATTTTAATTTTTGCCATTGAAATCGTATCCACATGCGTACGTCCTTTAAGTTTGGGTTTGCGTTTAATGGGAAATATGACGGGTGACCACACGGTTCTCGGAATATTTTTAGGAATGGCGCCCTCATGGTGGGTTCCGCTCCCGCTCCCATTTTATTTATTAGGTATATTTGTCTGTTGCTTACAGGCTTTTGTTTTTACGCTTTTGTCCATGGTCTACGTTTCTATGGCGATTGCTCACGATCATTAAAAATAGAGAAACTTAAGGAGAGAAAGATGAAAAAGACAACGCTTACAACATTGATACTCACAGTTATTGCTTCGGTTCCCGCTTTTGCACAAGAAGCCACACACGTAGCATCAGGAGATTCTTCACGAGGACTTATCGGTCTTGGCGCAGCTATCGCGATTGGACTAGCAGCTTTAGGCGGAGCTCTTGGACAAGGAAAAGCTGCAGCGGCGGCTCTAGATGGCATTGCTCGCAACCCAGCAGCTCAGCCAAAAGTATTCACACCAATGATCATCGGCATGGCGCTGATTGAATCACTTGTGATCTTTGCACTACTTATTGCGTTTAACTTAGCTGGTATCGCAGGTAAATAATTTCAAAATTAGTCTGAACGAAAGTCTAGGGAAGGCAAAAACCTTCCCTTTTCTTTGTCTAAATTTTTCGTTTAATTAGAATTTGAATTTCTTAGAGAGAAGTTTTGTTTAAAAGTCGAAATCAGTCGAGTCTAGTTTCATATTAAAAACCTCTTAGATCCCTAAAATGACTTAAAAAAATCCGATATGAAGAGTGGTTTATTGAGAAGGGATTTCTGTTTTGAAAAATGAAAAACCGGGCCAGCGCTATAAACGGGAGATTGAGCAAATTTCATTGCTCATTGTTGCCAACCGTACCAAATCTTTTGAAACGGCTGCGACGTTTTTAATTCGCCGTGGACATCCATGTACATTGGAATCTAATCCTCAAGAAGCGATAAAATTTATAGCACAAAAAAGACCTCAAGTTGTTTTGCTCAGTTGGAATTTAACAAATTCGAATATTACAAAACTATATAACTTTATAACGAATACTTTAAAATGCTTTGTGATTGTTTTTGCCGAGAGTACCGACACCAAAACGGCAGCCGAACTTTTATCTTCAGCGTTTCCCGAAATTATGCACGCTCCGGTGAGTGGACTCGGCATTTACATGAGAATTCAGCGAGTTGCTGAAACCTACGAAGAGGTTGTTGCGAGTCGACAAAAATCTTTAGGCGTTAATCAAAGTATTCCGGTTAGAGGCGCCCAAATTGCTAATAATGGAGAATGGGTTTTGAAGGGCGCCGACCCAACAATTGGCAAAAATATTTGGGAGTTCAAAACGACATACCTACAAACATATCAAGGTCGTTCCAGTCTTTTCTTTTTTAAAGGCGAAAATCCACCTACAAAAAGTAAGGTCGGTGGTGGATGGGAAACGAGCGAGATCGACGGCTCCTTTGATGCGCGCATACTCACGGAAGAAGAAGAAAACGAATTGCTCGAAAAAGAAGTTCGAGAGCTTGTTAATAAAGGCTTAGGCGAACCGACTCCCAGCCAAGAAGTACAAGATCTCGAGGCTTATATTATAAGCGGTGGGCAGAAGACACGAACAGAAGAGCCAATTTTAGTAAATGCAAAAATTAATACAATTGATATTTCGAGGCGATTAAAAACGAAAGGGAGTGAAAGATTGGCTGTTATGCTGATCAATAGTACTTTGGTAAAAGGATATTTATTTGCGAAAACAGAGTCGCCAGAAAATATGGATGAAGCCGAGCTGGCAGAATTAAAAATCCGTGCAATTCATTATTTAGAAGAGAGCGGAGAAGTTTTAGATAAGTCAGACTTATTTAATCTTTCTGTAGAACAAATAAATTTTAAAGCATGGAACGAAAAATTTGCAGAAATGCTCGCGCTGGCGCCGAACTTTAGCGAAAGATGGGGGCTCGCTTTTTTTCCATTTGATGGTATCCAACCAAACATAGAAAAAAAGCATGAGGGCATGGTCGCGGTAGATATGGAGGAAGTATTTCCGGACATGAAGTTGAGCTTTGACCTCTTCGTGCACTTTCCCATGAACAATCGCTACTTTCTATATTGCAAAACGGGTCAGTATATTTCAGAAGAACAAAAAAACAGAATGTCGCGCTTAAAAACAAAACACTTCTTTATCAAAGAAGCTGAAATTCCACAGTTCAAAGAGTTTTGTGCGATCAATCGAATTCAAGCAAAAATATTAAACTACGCGCCTGCGGCTTAAAGAAATCGAGCGGTGAGACTGACTTTTGATTTTTTTATCTCAGAGAGAGTGCCACTCGCGACGATTTGGCCGCCACCCTCGCCACCTTCTGGACCCAAATCGACAATATAATCGCTACTGCGAATAATATCGAGATTGTGTTCTATCACAACCACCGTGTTACCTTGATCGACCAGTGTGTGTAAAAGTTCGAGGAGTTTGTGGACATCTTCGAAATGCAATCCTGTTGTAGGTTCATCTAGAATGTACAAAGTTTTTCCGGTGGAACGTTTTGAGAGTTCTTTTGAAAGCTTCACTCGTTGGGCTTCTCCGCCCGAGAGGGTTATCGAGCTTTGGCCCAAGGTTATATAGTCTAATCCAACTTGATTCAGCGTGTGTAATTTGGTGTAAATGCGCTTATGATTCTCAAAAAATGGCGCGGCTTCGGCAACGCTCATGGAAAGAACATCTGCAATAGATTTATCTTTAAATTTTACATTTAAGGTTTCGCGATTGTAGCGCTTTCCGCCGCAAACATCGCACTGTACAAAAACTTCTGCGAGAAAATGCATTTCCATACGAATTTGTCCCGCTCCTTGGCAGGCTTCGCAACGACCACCCTTGACATTAAAACTAAAGCGGCCAGGCGCATAGCCTCGTAATCGAGATTCTGGTAAATGTGCATAAAGATCGCGAATCATCGAGAAGAGTCCAACATACGTCGCTGGGTTGGAACGTGGCGTGCGCCCAATGGGTTTTTGATTAATATCAACGACGCTATCAAGATTTTCTATGCCCTCGATTTTTTTAAATTGTGGCAGGCGAAGAGAGGATTTATTAAATTTATTAGAGAGAATACGAAAGAGCGTATCGAGGATCAGCGTGCTTTTACCACTACCAGAAACTCCGGTGACCGAAGTCAATCGCCCGAGAGGAAGTCTTAAATCGACAGATTTCAAATTATTTCCACTTGCGCCAGAAAGACTAATCCAACGGTCGGGCTTATCTGTTCGCGCACGAGATATCGAAGCCTTTTTTTTTCCTGACAAATACTGGCCTGTTAAACTTTTGGGATTGTCACAAATTTCTTTAAGCGTGCCTTCGGCTTGAATAATTCCACCTAAAATACCCGCGCGAGGGCCGAGATCGATCACTTTATCGGCGACACGAATTGTTTCTTCATCATGCTCAACTAAAATAATAGTATTTCCTCGATCTCGCAAAAATGAAAGTGCCGTCAAAAGATTGTTTTGGTCGCGAGCATGTAAGCCGATACTAGGCTCATCAAGAACATATAAAACACCGACAAGCGCTGAGCCTAATTGCGTCGCCAGACGAATCCTTTGTGATTCGCCTCCAGATAGAGTGCGAGTCGCCCGACTTAAACTCAAGTAGCCTACGCCTAGTTCCGAAAGGATGTCGAGCCGAGACTGGAGTTGCTTTAAAAGCTTAGAAAGTATCTGTTGCTCGCGCGGGTTCCATTTTTTGTTTCGGATATATTCGGTTAATTTTTTTATTGGAAGCTCTGAGAGCTGACCGATATGTTGACCTTCGATTAAAATAGCGAGAGCTTCCTTTTTTAAACGATATCCATCACAGTCGGGACACGCACGTAACGCGAGCTCGTCAACCTCGCGTTCTTCTTCATCATCAGATTGCGAAGTTTCAAGCGTAACTTCGTCTTGAAAATCAAGGCTACCAAGGCCATTACACGCAGGGCAGGCGCCCTTAGGATTGTTAAAACTCAAAAGCCTTGGCTCAATTTCAGGAAAGTTAAAATCACATTTTGGACACGCAAGATTTTTTGAATAAACTCTTTGCTCGCCCGATTCTATATTTTCAATAATTAGATACCCGCCAGATAACGAAAAGGCCGCCTCAATACTTTCTTTTAATCGTGCATGTATGTCGGGTTTAATCACCAGACGATCAATAAGAAGTTCGATGTCGTGAGTTTTCGTTTTGACAAGTTTGCCGGCGGATTCAAGTTCAACGTATTTGCCATCTACCCGCGCGCGTATGTAACCCGACTTCAGCCACTTTTGAAACTCCGCAAAAAACTCACCCTTCTTTGCTCGGGCAACGGGCGATAAAACATGAATTTTAGTATTTTTTGTCATGGCCAAAACATCAGCGATAATATGCTCAACGTCTTGTCCTGTGAGAGGAATATGATGATCAGGACAAGTCGGCGTTCCAGCCTTTACATACAGCAATCGCAGGTAATCATAAATTTCAGTTACGGTTCCGACGGTTGAGCGTGGATTAGTCGAAGTTGTTTTTTGTTCTATAGCAATCGCAGGCGAAAGACCGGTGATAGAATCGACCTCAGGCTTTTTTAGCTGTTCTAAAAAATTTCGAGCGTACACCGAAAGACTTTCAATATATCGCCGCTGGCCCTCAGCATAAATTGTATCAAAGGCGAGCGTCGATTTACCGCTCCCACTCAACCCAGTAATCACCGTTATTTTGTTTCGTGGAATAAAAACATCAATATTTCTAAGGTTGTGCTCACGCGCACCCTTAACAAATATTCCGTTTTTATTTTCGTTATCACGAACGCTCATGACGGCCTTAACTACAAAAGTGGTTTAATTAAAGACTCTATTTCTGTTTGAATGCGACGAAGGCCCTCGGACGTCACCGATTCAAAACGTAAAACCAAAACAGGCTGAGTATTAGATGCACGTGCCAAAGCCCAGCCATCTATGTAGCTGATGCGAATGCCGTCTATAAAATTAACTTTATATTCTGGAGTGTCTTTAGAATATTTTCGTTTTAAAGCCTCCACGATACTGACCTTCTTTTCCTCGGTTGTATCTACACGTAATTCCGGAGTGTTATATGCCATCGGAAAACCCTCAAGCAGCTGGTTAATGGTTTTTCCGGTTCTCGACATAATTTCTATTAAGCGAAGAGCAGCATACAAAGAGTCATCGTAGCCAAAGTTGCGATCGGCAAAGAAAATATGACCACTCAACTCTCCACCAAACGGAGACTTCTCATCTTTAATTTTCTGTTTAATTAAACTGTGACCGGTTTTCCACATAATTGGTTGCCCACCGTGCTTGGCAATGTCTGCGTATAAACGATCCGAACATTTGACGTCGCCAATAATTTTCAGGCCCTTTTCTCTGCTTAAAAGATCGCGACTGACAATCGCCATAAACTCGTCGCCAAGAACCATTTTTCCGGTATCATCAATAATTCCAATTCTGTCCGCATCACCATCAAAACCAATTCCCACCTTCGCGCCGGTTTCACGAACTTTTTTTATTAATGCGGACATATTTTCTTCAACGGTTGGGTCTGGGTGATGATTTGGAAATCTTCCGTCTGGCTCTTCAAATAAAATTGTGGGCTTAAGTCCGGCGCCTTCAAAAAGTTTTCGTACGATACATCCGGCAGCGCCATTTCCGCAGTCAAGAACCACCGGAAAATTTTTAAGATCTTTAAACTCAGATTTATATTTCTCTAAATAGCTTGGAAAAATATCAAATTTTTTCGAAAGGCCACTGCCAGTCGCATATTTTTGCGATTCAATAATTTTTTGAAGTTCTTTAATTTTTTCTCCGTAAATTGTAGAATTACCAACCGAAATTTTAAAGCCATTGTATTCGGGGGGATTGTGACTTCCCGTAATCATAATTCCACCGTTTGCACCGGGAACGGTAAACGTAGAAAAATAAGAAATCGGAGTCGTAATAAGGCCTAATTCAAGTACATCCGCACCGGCAGACGTCATTCCCTGCACGATAGATTTTGCTAGCGACGGACTTGAAAGACGCGCATCGTACCCTACGGTAAGAATCAGTTTATCTTTACCCGTGATCTTGCGTACGTATGTTGCATGAGCACGCCCAAGCTCTATTGCAAAGTCTTCGTCAAACTGTTCTTTGTAAACGCCCCGAATATCATATTCACGAAAAATAACTGGTTTAAACATGCAGTCTCCTTTAGGGGTTTATTGCCAGATTGGATTGAGTTCGGCAAAGCTCTATCGCGAGCTCGAGGGCCTTTAACATTGAGCTTGCGTCGGCTTTGTCTTTACCAAAAATATTTTTTGCGGTTCCATGATCAACACTCGTACGTATGAACGGCAAACCAAGAGTAATATGGACGTTCGCATCGTTTTTATGAAGAGATTTAAACGGTATTAACCCTTGGTCGTGATAGCACGCGACAAGAACAGAATATTTACGAAGAGTCTCTTCAAAAAAAGTTGTGTCGGGAACTAAAGGCCCCTCGACGGACAACTTTTTCTTTTTGAACAAATCGATAAGGGGCAAGTGTAACTGCTGCTCCTCGCTGCCAATAATAGATTTTTCTCCCGCATGTGGATTGAGTCCCAACAGCCCCACCGGCTTAGACGCCAATTTTTTTGGAAGTAAAGAGCGTAGCTTAAGTGCGGCTAAAACAGCCTTTTCAAGCTTTGATGAAGTCAGAGTTGTAGAAACTTGGCTAATAGGAATGTGCCCTGTTGCGAGGACAACGTTGAGCTTTGATCCGATAAATCCCATAAAAACTTCTTTTGTTCCTGAAACGCGTTGTAAAATATCAGTGTGCCCGATGTCGCTCATGCCAGAGTCTTGTATAATAGTTTTAGAAACTGGAGCGGTTGCGATGCCATCAATATGACCGTGCGAAGCCGCCTGTGCAGCGGTTTCAATCCATGTTGCAGGAGACAGCGAGGAATTAATATCTAGAATTTCTTTGTAATCCTTAGGTGTACGAGTAAGCGCCTCATGCCAAGAAGAGACGGTAATTCTTTTGAACCTTGAGTCGAGACGAGACAAATCCTTTTTTGAGCACTTTGGTGAGCGAAAAAGAATAAACTGAAAATCTTTTTTAGGCCCAAGTTTATTTAGAGCTTTACATGAAATCTCCAAGCCGATGCCGTCGGTATCTCCAGTTGTAATGGCAATGCGATAAGGTCGCTTCACGAGTGTCTTGTCCAGCCTTTCAGTCTTTGATTTTACGAGACTTTTTAGTTAATCCGGATAAAAGACTCTTGTCTCTTTTGCGCTAACCAAAAAGAAAATTGTTTTTTAAAAGCCAGCTCGCCTAAGTAGTCCGCAATTTTCTTTTTATTCTGTTCAAAGTCCGGTGATGGAATCAACGTTTTTTCTAAAACTTTGACGACATGAAAACCAATTCGGGTTTTTATGATATCGGTGGTTCCATTAACCGGAGTTGCTTGAGCGGCCTTCTCGATTTCAAGAAGCGTTTCACCAGACTTAAAAGTTCCCAAAAGGCCACCAGAAGAAAAATTAGGATCTTCGCTATATTGAGAAGCTAATGTTTCAAACGACTTTCCGCTGCGCAACTTTTCAAGAACTGATTGGGCGCGGATTTTTGCGGCATCGACATCTCCACCTTTGGGAACAAAAAGAATATGCGCGAGCTTGTATTGAAAGGTTTCTTGTCCTGCTTGAGAACCTTTTTGTGAAATGTAATAAGCAGCGATGTCCTCATCACTAATTTTAATTTTAGATGTAATTGCTTTTTCAATTAACGAATGCCGCTCAATTCTTTTTTTAATAAAATTTTGATATTCGGAAAAATCAACGCCCTGTTCTTTTAGCGCTTGCTTCAACTGACTACGTGTAATTTTATTACTTGCTGCGAGGCCTTTTATTTCAGACTCGACACGTTCAACGGTGACACTTAAACCTTGTTTTTGAACTTCAGAATCAATGATTTTTTCATTAATCATAACGTCGATCAACTTTGCCCTATCAGCAATGACCTCTTTTCTATCAGTTACGATAAGATCATCAACCATACCACCATGAGTGATTTGACGTTTGTAGTTTTCAATATCAGAAAGCGTGATGACTTGGTCATTGACGATCGCGACGGTTTTTTCTATGAGCTCTGCGTGTGCAAAGGAAAACATAAATATAATAAGGAAGACAAGCCGACTCACTGTTCACCTCGAGTAATAACCGTAATTGAATTAATTAATTCGTCATTACGAGAAACATGCGCTTGTTTTATTTGATCTTCTAACCAAGCGGAATAAGCCGCCTGCTCTCGATCTGCGCGCATAAGCTTAGAAATACTAGCGCGGGCGTCCTGGAAATTCAATTGTGACTCAGACTTTTTACCCAGCACCTCAAAGATATGGTAACCATACGGGCTTTTTAACACAGGGCTCCTTTTGCCAATTGGCCAAGAGAACGCTTTGTCAAAAATCTCCAGTGTGCCTTTGGCAATCCAACCGGTATCTCCGCCGTTTGTAGCTTCAGGGGCAATCGAAAATTTTTTGGCGAGTTCAGCAAAATCAGATTTTTTGTTAAGCTGATCATACAGCCGCAGAGCAGGATCTTCGGTCGAAAAGACAATTTGCCTCACCCGAATCATCGCTTTTTGTATGAAAAGCTCTTGATTGTTTTCATAGTAAGACTTCATTTCGCCCTCAGTAGGCTCAGCCACTTTTGACTTCAAGGATTCAAAAACTTTCTTTTCGAGCAAAAGTTTTTCGATTCCACTCCGCCATTTCTCGTAAGGAACACCCGCATCGCTTAAAGCTTGTTTCATTGCGAGGTCATCGGGATACTGCTTGCGGTATGAGTCCACGGCACCATTGAGTTCGCCTGTAGAAATGCTGACATTATTTTTTTTTGCCCATTGATTCACAAGGGCATTGTGTAGAAACTCTTCTAAAATGGATTCCTTTGCTAAATGAAGATTCTGCGGGCTCTTGGCGCCAATGGCATCGTAAGCCTTCATTTTTTGCGCGAGCGCATCCGCAAAGTCAGAGGTAGTTAATTCGGAATCATTAACGGTAATAACCGGCATACTTTTTTGCCGATTGAAAAACGAACAGCTAGATAAAAAAATACCAGTCGCCAAAATAAGAGCGAGTGGTGTTTTTTTTGATTTCATAAGCTTACTTTAAGAGTTCTTGGTTAATTTTAACGGGATACTTCTTTTTTAAACCTTCAAACATTTGATCAAAAAGTTTGTTACGCTTTTCATCAAAAACCGTTACGCGAATTTGTCGCTTATTGGCTTGTTCGTAAGAATTTCGTCCAGTCAATTTCACGATATGAATGCCAAATTGAGTTTCAACCAACCCTTTGACCTGGCCAACCTTCATTCCTGAAGCGGCCTCAAAGTATTCTTTTGCTATAGTTGAACGCGTTTGCCAGCCGACATCTCCGCCCGTTTTTTTAGTTGCGAGATCGTCCGTGTAAAGATTTACAAGCTCTTCAAACGGACGTTTACTTTTTTTGACTTCTGCCAAAATTTCTTCAGCACGTTTTCTTGCTGTTGCCCGCTGTTCTTTGGTCGCATCCGCTTTAACTTCGATCAAAATGTGACTGGTACGAAGCTCAGGACTATTTTCGTAAGCTTTCTTTAAATCGCCCTCGGTGATCTTTATTTCATCAATTTTTTTTGCTAATTCGAATTCAATCAGCGCTTTGTAAAGCTCCTGGTGAATACGGTCTTTCACAATAGGATCTTCGCGCAAATTGCGTTTTTCGGCCTCTTGAACTCCAATTTCAAATCGAATGAGGTCTTCTAAAAAAAGATTTTTAGGTGGAGGCGTCATTGTTTGTTTTTTTACTTGTTCATACCGATCGTTGAATTCTTTAACGGTAATGGTCTTGGATCCGGCTGTGGCGAGTACCTGAGCTCGCACCGTGAGGGGAACAAAAAGCAAAGAACAAAGACCCAATGTGGTTATGGATTTCCTAAGTGATTTCAAGGTGTTCTCTCCCGCGCAAAGAATTTGAAAATCATATAAAAAGCGTACACCCAGGCTAGCTCTTTGCAAAGAGTTTCGCAGCTGCACGGCTCGCAGCATCAAGGCGGTTTTCAAGTTCACGCGCGAGGGCTTCGTCGCGAGGGTCGGCATCGTCTGAAATGATCATCGCCTCCCCCCAAACTAAACAGACTCGAGCAAAAGGAAGGGGAATAAAGGCTTTGTTCCATGAACGCTCAAAAACTTTTTTTCTCGAGCACGCAACTCCCATAGGAATAATGGGAAGATGACAAATTTTTGCTACTTCAAAAATTCCGGGCTTGGCTTTATGATAAGGTCCTTTGGGTCCATCAACTGAAACTAAAGGCGAGTAGCCTTCACGTGTTAGCCGAATTAATCCTTTTAGCGCCGCCGAGCCACCGCGGGTCGAAGAACCTCGTGATGTTTTCATTCCTAAGCGGGTTAAAACACCGTTCATTAAATCGCCATCTTTGCTCGTTGAAATCATCGTTGCAGATTTATAAAAACGACAAAAGGTGGCGGTGGCGAGTTCGTCTCCGTGCCACATAGCCATAACCCAAGGCTTTTTTTCTGCCGATAGTTTTTTTACGGCTTCGGAATCATAAATTTCGATTTTCCAAGTCGTAAACCAAAGACGATAGAGAATCGAAACAATCGAAGGAAAAATTCGATCGCGAAAAAACGAGGACATTACTGCAAAATCTTTTTAAATTCTTGAGTTAAGAGCGGTAAAATTTCAAAGGCATCGCCCACGATTCCGTAAGTCGCCTTTTTAAAAATAGGCGCCTCGGGATCTTTGTTAATTGCCACGATCACTTTGCTCGAACTCATTCCGGCCAAATGTTGAATGGCCCCAGAAATTCCGCACGCTATGTACAGAGATGGCGCTACCGTTTTGCCCGTTTGTCCCACTTGCATCGCATGCGGGACCCAGCCGGCGTCAACAACGGCTCGACTTGCGCCAACGGTCGCTCCGAGAACGTCCGCAAGATCCTGCAAAAGCTTAAAATGTTCGGCGCCTTTCATGCCGCGACCGCCAGACACGATCACGTTGGCCTCGGTAAGATCCAATTTAGTTGAGGCGCCCTTAACGACTTGCTTAACAATAGTTTTAAGATCGGCTGCTGGTGCAGACTCCTCAACAATCTCTGTTATTAAAGAGGCGTCTGGGGAGCCAATCGGTAACTGATTCGCGCGCATCAAAACAATTTGAGTATCGCAATTTTGAAAATCCACATTAGCCGTACACTTTCCCGAATATAAAGGGCGTTGAACCGATACGGAACCCCCAGAAAGCTTAAGTCCGGTGCAATCTCCGATCATACCTGCGTTAAGTTTTGTGGCCACTCGTGGAAATAAATCGCGAGCCAGCATAGTACCTGAGGCTAAAACGATCGTGCTACCAGATTTTTTTATGAGACCGCTCACCAGATTGCCAAAAACCTCAGAGTTGTAATCTTTTAAAGTTTCGTTTTCGCAAACGAAAACCTTTTTAGCTCCGTAAGTGCCTAAATCTTTTGCGATGGCTTTAGCGCCGGGCCCGACGGCAATAGCCGAAATTTCGGCTCCAGCAGCTTTAGCCGCGGTTAAAAGCTCAAGCGTTCCTGATTTGATTTTTCCATTTGTAAATTCCGCAAAAACAGTAATTTTAGACATGAACGATCTCCCCTATATAATTCGCGCTTCTTCGCGAAGAAGTTTTACGAGTTGTGCGGCTTGAGCACCGGCATCGCCCGAAATAATTTTTACTTGCGGTCGCTCGGCAGGCAATTGATAGCCGGAGTATTTTAATTTTGTGTCTGCGCTCGTAACACCAACGGACTCTAGCGAGAGTTCTTTAATTGTTTTCTTTTTGGCTTTCATAATGCCAGGCAAACTTGCGTAGCGAGGAGTATTTAAACCTTTATTTGCTCCGACAACGGCAGGCAATTTTAATTCGATCACTTCTCTTGAGCCGCCCTCGATTTCTCGCTCTACCGTAACAGCAGAGTCAGAGTATTCCGCTTTTGACGCTCCCGTTGCGTGAGGAAAGCCTAAGTACTCGGCCAACATTTGTGTCACCGCCGAAGCATTGTCATCGATCGCAAGTTTTCCCGTATAAACAATTGTTGTTGCGCCAAGGGTTTTAATAGCTCCGGCTAAACCTTTTGCGGCGGTATTGTTGTCGGTAAACTCGGGAGCATCGATCACGATTGCTTCGTCCGCACCCATTGCCAGAGCCGTTCGCAGAGATTCTGATACGCGGGCTTTTGGTCCAAGACTCATAACAGTTACAATCGCGGCGGGTTTTGCTGCTTTAAATTTAAGTGCTTCTTCAACGGCAATTTCGTCGTACGGATTCATAATCCATTTTATTCCTTGGGGATTAAGCGTATCTCCGCTGAGTTGAATTTTGGTTTCGGTATCTGGAACTTGTTTTATGCACACGACGACATTCATAAAAGCCTCATAATAAAATCTGTTTGTGAGAAAGAATTTTGGTCTGAAAACAGTGTTCGGAGCAAGACAAAGAGATAGTTTGCGCGCCGCCGCAAGTTATCCACAGTATGCACGAAGTTATCCACATTTTGTGGTTAACCAACGACCAAGACCACTGTATATAGTGTTATATAAGAATAAAACTTCAGACTAACCCTAGACAGGTCTAGCGGAGTCTTCAGTGAAGCAGGACGAGACGTTTTCAGCGTGAGTTCTCCCACAATATAACCAGACGATAGAAAAAACATAATGTCTCCGACAAGAAATTGAAGGGGAATACTATGCCAATAGCCAAAGAAACAAAGCTTCAGTCTGTAGGCGAAATTCTTTCAGAAATGGGTTTTGAAAAAGGAGCAAAGCAAAGCACAAAAGCTGCGTTCATTAAATATTTATTTAAACAAGCTTATGGTGTCGATGTTGAACCTCCAACGATTTATCAAACAAGCGAATCCAAGCCAGAACAGCTCGCGTTTAATTTCGACGAAAATAAACCTAAGGTTGGTTGAAAAAAATCGGATATTTATGAGCTTAGTAGCCAACTTTTTCTAAAAACTTTTTAATTCGTAAGTTTACAAAATCGGGAAGATCTAGTTGGGCACAGTGACTGCCGTAGGGAACAACGGTGAGTTCGCTACCCTTTATCTTTTTGTGAAGCGTTTCTTGAAAACTTGTCGGCGTTACTGAATCTTTGGCTCCAGCAATAATAAGTGTCGGCGCCGCGATACGCTCGACCACATTCAAGCCATTGTAGTTTAACATTTGTTCAAAAAGTTTTAAAAAAACATCGAGTTCGATCGACGCGACACCTTTGGCATAAATTTCAATATCTTTCCATGAGGTGAGGTTTAAATTAAATCCTCCAGAGAGCGCCGTCAGTTGCAGAGACAAGGGGTTGGTTGCTAAAAACTTCCAAACGTACGAAAGCGTTTCTGGCAGCTGTTCATAGCCATCTTTAAAAAATTTAAAAAAAGTGGCGCCGATTTCACCGCCTAAATTTCCACTTAAGGGGTTAATAGCAAACCCATTAATAAAAACAAAATTTTTAAAAATTTCTGGATACATATCAAAGGCGCGAATAATGACCGGTACTCCGAAGCTGTGACCCACAAACGTCGCGCTTTGAATATTCAAATGATCAACCAAACCCTTTAAATCTTGTGCAAGCGCATCAATGGAAAGATGGTCGCGATCTTTAGGCGCCGGGGTTTTATGATGGCCGCGAAAATCCATAAAAATAGTTTGATACTCGTTAGAAAAAAATTTTAGTTGGTGTCGCCAGTGGTTTGCACTACAAGCAATGCCGTACACAAAAATTAAAGGTTTTCCGTGGCCCCGCACTTCATAGTAAACAGGTGTTCCATCAAAACCTTCAAAGGTGCCCACCTGTTTATCTATTTGAGTATCTGAATGCGAAACTTTCTTTTCTTTGCCCATGTTTATTTGTTCACTTATGCGCGATACGGATTTCGTTGTCGCCAAAGGTGATAATATCTCCGTCTCTTAGTATTTCGGACTCTACGGACTTGTCGTTAAGTCGAACGCGGTCTGGATATTCAGTTTTAAAGACGATTCCTTGTTTATCGGGCCATAATTCAAAACAGACGTCTAGTGCGGTAGGATCATCAATCGGAAGATCTGTTGAGGCCGCACCGATTTTTCGCGGGCCATACCCCAAATAACATCTTTCGCCAGCCTGAGGGCCCCGGGTAAATGTAAGTTCAAGAGCGGGATCAAAAACGCTAGCTTGAGTTTTTGGATGGGAGGTGGGACGACTCGCGAGCAAGTTCAGATAAGTCCAAACCTTACCTTGCCACGTATCTCTTTGGCCTTCTTCTAAGGCCATTTCGAAATCATCTACAACCTGAAGCACAGTATTGCCAATTCGGATGAGGAGACCAGCCGCAAGCACGATTTTTTCTTGTTTGATACCATTTGCCCATATGCCATTAGCCGAATTATTGTCTATAAGAACAAGCCCGCCATTGTGATCGAGCTCGATACGCGCATGATGGCTAGAAACCTTTGCGTCTCTAAGGGCAATATTCGTCTTGCTGCGCCCCACCGTAATCCCGGCTGACAAACGAAAACGATCCCCTTTTCGCTCGCCTTCTGTCACAACAAAATTTAGACCCAAAAAGCCTCCGATGTACCGGGTTCCACTTGACCTATTTCTATCTCGTGTTAATCCTACCACGATTCAAAAATCAATGGGCCTTTTGAAGGCCTAGTTTATTAATTCCTTGCTCCGCAATAAGACGGGGCATAACCGAAAGGAACACAATGTCCTCTACGATCACTCGCCAATATGAAGCCGTTATCCTTGTTCACCCCGATGCTTCGGTCGAAGAACAAAAAGCCGTTTTCAAAAAGAATAATGAAATTATCAAATCTTACAAAGGTCGCGTTAACCATGTCGACACTTGGGGTAAACGCACTTTTGGAAATCCAATTGAAAAAGCGTTTAAAGGATTTTACTTCCACACAACTTTTGAAGCCGATTCTCAAGCGGTTGCCGAGTTAGAGCGGGTGATGCGTATCAATGAAAAAGTTCTTCGATTTCAACACACGCGTTTAAAAGAAAACACGGATTTAAAAAAATACGTGGAATCATTTAAAGAAGCATTAGCCGCAAATGCTGCAAAAGAACGCGAGAGAGAAGCTAAGTTCCAAGCGAAAAAAGCCGCTCGTCAAGCGGAGAGAATGTAAAACAAAAAACTGGGAGTTTGCGTGCTTAACCTCATCGCGAGGGTCACGATTTTGACCGCCATGTCAGTTGTTTTTTGTGGGATGACCGCCGTTTTAGGTGCCGCTCCACTCTTTGTATTAAGAAATACTGAAGGCCGAGCTGCATTTTTATCTGGTGTAGCGATTGCGATTGGCGCCATGTTGGCATTTAAGGCGTTTCCACTATTAATTCCGTTTGTAGCCATGACGTTATTGGTTTTCGCATTTTCGGAAGCTGTGGAGCTTGGCGGAGGACTGTTAAAGTCCAGCGTTATGGCGCTAACACTTTGCTGTGGAGTTGGGTTAATTTTTTTAGGATTATGGTCTAAAATTGAACAGGTTGTCATCGGCGATTTTATTCATGAAAAAATGATGGATCTTCTTGAGCAAGTTCCTCAGCTTAAAGCGACCCTTTTGCCTGAATTAGAGAGTTTAATTGTACAAACGCCTTCTGCGGCTGTGATTCTTCTTTCTGTGGCACTTTGGTTTGGAATTTTATTTGGAAAGCGTTTTTCGGTACAAAAAGTGGATTCAGAATTTCAGATTTTGAAACTCAGGGAATTCACGTTTCCTGATACAATGGTCTGGGGGCTTATTGCGACACTTCCGGGAACATTTTTGCCACAAGATTTGAGCTTGTGGCATGTGGTTTCAGTTAATGTTTTTAACTTTTTAATGTTTTTATATTTTCTTAAAGGGCTAGCGTTGGTAGCAAATTATTTTCGTGTTTACCGGGTCGGTATTGCATGGCAAGCCATCACGTATGTTCTTTTAGTTTCACAATTATTTATTTTGGTCGCCGCATTTGGCTTAGCCGATATTTGGATGGATTTTAAAGGTAAATTAGTAAAAAAAGCAGCAGAACCGATTGAGAGGTAAAAATGAAAGTAATTTTAACGACAGACGTGAAGAACGTTGGAAAAGTCGGAGATTTGGTAAGAGTGGCCGCAGGGTACGCGCGTAACTTTTTGTTCCCTCGAAAACTTGCTATCGAAGCGACCGAAACACGCGAAAAAGAAATGGCCCATTTGCAAGCCATGGCTGAAAGAAAGAAACTTAAAGCCGTAGCTGCACGCAAAGAGGTTATCGCAAAACTAGAAAGCGTCACGGTTTCATTTCAACTTACTGCGGGCGAAAATGACAAACTCTTTGGTTCTGTTACAACGCTTGATATCGCACAAAAGCTGGAGTCACTTGGGTTTCCGGTCGATAAGCGAGATATTATTTTAGAAGAACCAATTCGCCATCTTGGTCAATTTCAGGCTAAGGTAAAATTGGGCGAGGGTCTCGAAACAGAAATTAAAGTATCTGTTACAAAAAAGTAAAAAGTTTTAAAGAAAAAACGTTTGTGATAGCGTTTATTCGCTTTAACCTTTTCGTCGGTACTTTGTTATTTATGGTGGGGAATAAATGACGCCTCGTTTGCCGCCTCAAAACATAGAAGCTGAGCAGTCCGTTCTGGGCGGGCTGATGCTTGATCCTGAAGCTTCCGATATCGTTATGGACGAAATCGGCGCCAAAGATTTCTATAAATCGTCACATCAGAAAATTTTCTCAGCGATTGAAGAGCTCAATCGTCGTAGTCAACCCATAGATATTTTAACGGTTTCTAATCTTTTGCGAGATCGCGATGAATTAGAATCTATCGGCGGCCCCTCTTATCTGGCAGAAATTATTGAGCAAACACCGACAGCTGCAAATATTAAAACGTATTCGCAGATTGTAAAAGAAAAGTCCATTTTACGTAAATGTATTGTGGTTGGCACAGAGATTATCGAAAAATCTTACGAACCAGATTTTGACGATATCAATACGTTCATCAACCAAGTCGAAGCTAAAGTTTTTGCCGTTGCGGATGATAAAAAGGCAGATGGCCTGACTTCAGCAGGCGATGTGGTTCGCAATAGTTTAGAACGAATTGAATTTTTATATAATGCTAAAGCCAGCGTCACCGGTGTTCCATCTGGATTTACAGATTTAGATCGTATGACAGCGGGGTTTCAGCCAGGCGAACTAATTATTCTAGCGGCACGGCCGTCTATGGGTAAGACAGCGATCAGTTTGAATATCGCCACACATGCCGCCATTCGACAGAAAAAGACCGTTGCGTACTTTTCGGTGGAGATGGCTAAAGAGCAAATGATGACGCGTATTTTAGCGTCTGAAGCCCAAGTGAATATGTCGGATGTTCGTATCGGCCGTATTGCCGATGCCGCTTGGCCAAAGTTAATCAACACGGCCTCGGTGATTTCAGAGGCGCCACTTTATATCGACGACACCTCGGGCATTAGCCCATTTGAAATTAGATCCAAATGCCGCCGCCTTAAAGCCCAAAAGGGCCTCGATATGATCATGGTGGATTATCTTCAGATTATGGATTTAAAACAAAAAGTAGAAAGCCGCGAACGTGCAGTAGCCGAAATATCGAAAACGCTAAAAGAAATTGCCAAAGAATTCCGTGTTCCAGTTTTAGCGCTAGCGCAGCTGAATCGGGGCGTAGAAGGCCGTGCCGACCGACGCCCAATGCTTTCAGATCTTCGAGAGTCCGGATCGATTGAGCAAGATGCAGACGTAATTATGATGCTCTATCGTGAAGACTATTATGAAAAAGATAATTCTGAGAATAAAGGCTTAGCTGAAGTTATTATTGGCAAACAAAGAAACGGTCCCACAGGAACAGTTAAGCTGGCATGGTTAGCCCAGTACGGTACCTTTTCAAATTTGGCCCCTGAAAGCATGATGCCTCCTCCAAGTTTTAGTCAGAAGTCGACTCAACGAAATACAGGAGACATTCCGAATTTTGCTCCAAAGGGTTAATGACCTGCACCGTCCTTAGCGTCAAAACCAATTATTAAAATAATGTCTAATCTTGGCCAGACCAAGGTCGCTTTTTTTCGATATTTAAAAAATCAGATCCACTCGACTCACCTAACTTGACCATAATCAAGTCATAGCTTTGAGGAGAGGATGATGGGCAAAAACCTACTTGAGACGGTTGTTGAACAAACAAATTTGCCAAAAGAATTATTAGAAAAAGAGCTTCATCTGCTTCTTAAAGATGCTCAAATACCAATCGAAGATTTAAATATCGAAGCCTTAAGAAAAATAATGGTTAATTATCTACAAGACGTGTTCACCGAAGTAAAAAAAGAAATCACTATAGAAAAATAATAAAAAGCGGGCCCCGTCATGATGCAAATCGAGATGACCCGCTGATGTTGATTTGTGCTGTACCTTAATTTCTTAATCGAATCTTATAATTGTCAATCTTCTTTTTCAAAGTATTGCGATTGATGCCTAAGAGATTGGCGGTCTTAACTTGATTGCCACGATAGTTAGCGAGAGCAATCTCGATTAAGGCTTTTTCTACTTGTTCCATCACTACGTCGTAAAGCCCACAAAGTTCAACCTGAGCTTCTTTTTGTTGTTCAAAAAGAACTTCAAGTTTGCTTCGTACGAGTTTTTCTAAACTGATAGAGCGAAGATTTGCAACCAACAGGTGGTTTGCAGAAGCGGCATCAGTTTTAATAAGTGGATTAACATTTGTGAAAACTTGGGTTTGTTCTTGTGGCGTGTTCGTGCTGACGTTCATATTCAGATTCATACTCCCCGCGATTCTGGCGGCCAAATGTATTTATGAAGTTGTAGTTGCAGTCGAGCAGGAGATTTCTCCAAAAGGATTTTTTTTGCAAGCCAATTTTCTTCAACCGCCTTAAATGATGGACTGTATAAAATTAGATTGGTATTTTTGCTAAGATTTCTTTTGACAAAATCCTCTGCCCAAAAAAAGTCGTCCTCAGAGCAGATAACAAATTTAAACTCATCTAGCGCGGTTGCGTACAAAAGGTTTTCCATTAAAAATGAATCGAGCTCTCCACTGCCCGGCGTTTTTATATCAATAATTTTCTTGACTCTTTTGTCTACCGTTTTGCAGCTGATAGAGCCGCTAGTTTCTAACGAAACAAAATATCCTAAATCACAAAGAGAGGTCATTAACTGTAAGCTTTGTGGTTGTAAAAGAGGTTCGCCGCCAGTTAAACAAACATATTTGGCGCTATAAGATTTAATTTCATTGCAGATAGCATCCAGAGATAATTTCTCACCATCATAATAGGCGTAGGTCGTGTCGCAATAAGTACATCGTAAGTTGCAACCAGACGTTCGTACAAACACGGTGGGCCAACCTGCGTAAGAAGACTCACCTTGAATGCTATAAAAGATTTCATTAATTTTAAGCATAATATTTGAACGAGACTCCTGCCTAGTGATTGTCTAGTTAGTTTACCCGAAGCCCGAAATTCAAATGACCGGGAATCAGCTAGTACGAACCAATTCTTCCAATGTCAACAGGAGTCGCGTACACTTTCTTTATGGCTTCTTTTTTGTCTAAATTTCGTAAAGATATAGCAGGCGTCGGATGGTTGTCGGGTGCAATATTTTTAAGTTTGGCGCTAGGCAGTTTTAGAACTTCAGATCCGTCATTTAATTCTTCTGGCACTGGGCATTTAGTGCATAACTATTGTGGTTATTTTGGAAGTTTTTTATCAGACATTCTTTTGCAGACATTTGGGCTTTCTGTTTGGCTCTTTGTTTTAAGCGCATTGCGTATGGCGCAGTTGAGCTTTCGCAATGGTGTAATGAAACCGAATAAAGCCAGCGTTTTAACCGCGGCTGTCCTTATCATTAACACATCGAGCCTTCTTTCTTTGCACCTATTAGATCAAGTTAAATTGTACTCAGGCGAAATTGCGATTGGTGGGTTGCTTGGAACCGTAATTTCACAAGCGTTAGTGGCGGTTTTTAATAAAGTTGGCGCAGGAATTCTTCTTTGGACAGCGACGACGATTTTTATTATTTATTACTCACAAAAACCGCTAAAAGACGTTCTCGCGCATCCAATTGAAAGCATAAAAAATATTTTAACTGCTCTTGGCTCCGCCTGCGCAGCGCCATTTGTAAAATACTATACAAATATTGGGGTAAAAAAAATCAGCGAAGAGCCAGAGAGGTTTTTGCCTATCATTGACGGCCCAAAAACGTCTGATGCGCAAACAAATAAAGGTATCGCAGAAGCCGAGAGCTTAAGAAAACTTCAAGAAAAAGATGAGAGTTTAGACGTGCCAACAAAAAACGTTTTAACTCGCGCGTTTGAACAATCGCAACTGCTATTGCGTAAAGATGCTAGTGAAAAACGAGAATTATTAAAAAAAGTTTCACGTCGAGTTGAAAATTGGGAGCTACCTAAATTATCAATGCTGGAGTTGCCGGCAACAAATGGCTTTAAGGTTGACCAAAAACTCATTTCGCGAAATACGCAGCTTTTAGAAGACAAATTGGCGCAATTTAATATTAAAGGTCAAGTGGTGGCCGTGCGACCAGGGCCTGCCGTTACGATGTTTGAATATAAACCAAATGTAGACGTAAAAATAAGTCGTATTTCTGATTTTGCAGATGATATTTCTCTCGCGTTGAGTAGTGAATCAGTAAGAATTATTGCGCCTTTGCCTGGTCGAGATGTTGTGGGAATTGAAACTTCAAATCCTAAGCGTGAAATGGTTTATTTGCGGGAAACATTAGAAGACACCGTGTTTTGGGATGAAAAAATGAAGCTACCGCTCGCCTTAGGCAAACAAGCTAACGGCGAAACAAAGATTGTGGATCTTCGCAAGATGCCACATTTAATGGTTGCCGGAACAACGGGGTCAGGAAAATCGGTTTTTGTGGTCTCTGCATTGACAGGTCTCTTGTTCAAACATTCACCGAAAACCCTCCGCCTTATTTTAATTGATCCTAAGCAAGTAGATCTAGCGGCTTTTCACGAAGTTCCGCACCTGCTTATGCCACCAATTCGCGAAACTAAAAAAGCGGTGAGCGCTTTAAAATGGGCCATTCGCGAAATGGAAAAGCGCTACCGATCAATGTCCAAATTTGGTGCGCGCGGTATTGAAGGTTTTAATGAGACGGTCGAAAACTTAGCGCGTGCGGATTTTGAAAAACATGAAAGTGCAGTTAAAACTTTAGAGGAAACAGCTCCCCACGAAGCGTACTATTATCAACCGCTTCCTTATATTGTTATTGTCATCGAAGAGTTCGGTGACCTTATGGCAGTAGATAAAAATAACGTTGAACATACGGTGGTGCGCTTAGCTCAAATGGCACGTGCATGCGGAATTCATTTAATTTTAGCGATGCAATCCCCACGTAAAGACGTGGTCACGGGATTAATAAAAACCAACATTCCAGGCCGGATTAGTTTTAAAGTTTCAAGTAAAATGGACTCGCGAATTATTTTAGATGATTCGGGCGCCGAACGTCTACTTGCCAACGGTGATATGCTCTTTCTGTCGCCAGGAATTGGCAAGCCGGAGCGCCATCATGGTGCATGGCTGCCAGAAAAAGACATTTTAGAAGTTACAAAGTTTTGGTCAATGCAAGCAGAGCCTGATTTTGACAAGGCGGCCATGAAAATGCTCGATGGGTCTGGCGGTGGCTATGACCTTATGACTGAAGATGATGGGTCTGGCGGCGAAACCGATGAGTATGATGAAATGTACGACGAAATTTTAGCGCAAGTGGCCACTATGAAAGAGGTCAGCGCATCGTTGCTTCAGCGTCGTTTTCGATTGGGATATCCCCGAGCCGCACGTATGATCGAAATTTTTGAACGCGAGGGTGTGGTGGGGCCTGCAAACGGCAGCAAAGCGCGCCAAGTTCTTATTGCTAAGCTATAATCTTGAGGTTTTGGCGCTTTGGCGATACAACCTTAGACAGTGAAAATAAATATTTATAGAATCATTTTTACTCTAAGTTTAGCGGCAACGCCGGCGCTTTTCGCGATGAACAAGAAAAAAGCCGTAACTGAAAGTTTTCGAAGCACAATTCAAAAAGCGCAAGAGCTGACTTTAAATCAAGAGCGAAACAAAGCGACCCAACTTCTAGTTCAAGAAATTGAAAAGGAACTAAAAAACCCCCTTGCACAACAAGAACTCAAAAAAGAATTGCTCAATCTGAGCGAGCTCTTTTATACCGAAAAAGCGCAGCGCACATTTGAACTTGGCCGTTCGTTATCGATTAATGAACCGGATGCGGGTTTAGATAAATATACCGAAGCTCTTAACCTAGAGCCGGGGAATTTAAAAATTCTAAAGGAACTCGCGCGCGGATATTTATTTAAGGGCGATTGCAGCAAGTCTCTTGAAATTTCAAAAGATGCACTTTTGCAAAATCCGTACAGCGTTGATTTTTTTCTGATTCGCATTCAATCAAAAGTTTGTTTGGGAAGCATTGAAGACTTTGAGGCAGAAATGGCGAATCCATTTGTAGACAAAGAACTCGTCAGCAGCTACCTCGAAACTGCAAAAGCACAATACTTTATCGCACAAGAAAAATATGCCCAGGCGCTTTCGTCGCTTGGAAAAGTCAAACTCACTAAATTTCCTGAAGCCTACTACTGGCGTGGGTTAGCAAAATCAAAGCTTGGGCAGAGCCCAACGACGGAATATGAGTCTTACATAGAGCTTTGTAAGGAGCCTCGCAGTAAGTTGCGATTAAACTTTCCACAAGAGCCGCGAACATGCAAAGAATCTAAAGTTATCGAACGAAAACTCGAACAACTTAAATCAGAAAGCGCAGGATAAAATGAAAACATGTTTTGCGATTGCGGTAACAGCTTTAATCGCCTGTGGATGCGGAGTCAAAGGTGATCCCGTTGCTCCGGGCACGCCGGCAGAGTTGGGACGCGGTCTTCCAACATATAAACGCGCGACAGAAGAATTTGCCTTTCCGGATGTTCCGCCAACATCATATGAAGATGAACAAGACAAACAAGATAAGCAAGACGAGACAGGCCGCTAAAAATGGAGTTTGTCGAGTTCTATAAAATGTCGGGCACCGGAAACGACTTTATCGTTTTTGACATGTTCGCAGAAGCTACGCAAAAAAAACTGCAAAAAATAAATCGAACCGACCTAACAAAGTCTATTTGTCAAAGAGGCATCAGCATCGGTGCAGATGGCGTCGTGTTCATAGAAAAAACACCTCAATATGATTTTGCATGGGATTTTTATAACTCGGATGGGTCTATGGCGGAGATGTGCGGCAACGCCTCAAGGTGTGTCGCGCGACTTGCCTTTGATTTGGGTTATACGACAAAAAAAACTAAATTTAAAACAATTGCGGGAGTTGTCGAAGCCGAGCTCAATGCAGACAAAACAGTTTCTATACAAATGCCCGCCCAAATTTCTCTAGGCAAAAAGACAACGATTAAAGTGGATAACCACAGCGTAAACGGGCACATTTTAAATACCGGTGTTCCGCACTTTGTTATAGAATCAAAAAAAGATTTTAACTTGTCTCTAGGCTTGGCAAAAAAAATAAGAAATCATAAAAAGTTTGCTTCAAAGGGAACAAACGTTACGCTTTATAAAAAAATAAATGAAAGTGAAATTAAAAGCGTAACGTATGAACGTGGCGTGGAGGGCTTCACGCTTTCGTGTGGCACCGGAGCGGTAGCGGCGGGGTTGGTTTTTCAAGGAGCCAAAAATATATCAGAAGTTCGCGTAAACGTTCCTGGGGGAGCGTTGTATATCAGCCAAAATAAAAAGACCAATCGACCAGTTTTGCGTGGGGCCGCAGAGCTTATTTACAAGGGTGAGTTCAATATGGAGAGTATTGTATGAGTAGTTTTAGAGGGGCTATCACGGCACTAGCGACTCCGTTCAAAGACGGTGAGATTGACTACCCGTCGTTAAAAAAACTCCTGCGCTTTCAATTAGACGGCGGCATTGAAGGCTTAGTCGTTAGCGGCACAACGGGCGAGAGCCCGTGCTTAGAATTAAAAGAAATTGAGTCCATGTACCATTTTGTAAAATCAGAAGTGGGAGGGCAGATTCCAATTTTAGTCGGCACAGGTTCAAACTCAACTCAAAAAACAATTGAAGCATCGTTAGCGGCTCAAAGTTGGGGTGTTGAGGGGTTACTCATCGTCACCCCATATTACAATAAGCCGCCTCAAAGAGGTCTAATTGCGCACTATAAGAGCGTAGCAGAAAAAGTAAAAATTCCGATCATGCTTTATAATGTTCCTGGTCGCACAGCTGTGTCTTTAAGCGCTGAGGCGACAATTGAGTTAAGTCGGGTCGAAAATATAATTGGGATTAAAGATGCTACCGCCGACATGTCTCTAGGAAAAAAAATAATTGACGGAACTTCAACAGATTTTACCGTTACGAGTGGCGATGACTTTACTTTTTTGGAGCTAGCCCTCTTGGGCGGCAGTGGTGTTATTTCTGTTTTATCTAATATTGCGCCGAAATTAGTACGAAATCTTTTGGACCGCGCTCGAAAAAAAGATGCAAAATCAAATCAAGAACTACAGTCTGTAAAAAAATTGACGGAACTTTTGTTTGCAGAAGCCAATCCTATTCCCGTAAAAAGTGCTTTATGCCTTATGGGCATTTTTGAGCGCGACGAGATGCGGTTGCCGCTTGTGCCGTTTTCAAACAAAGATCTCCTGAAAAAAGAACTTATTACGACAGGATTATTAAAATGAAAAAATCTCAGGTCGCGGTTGTCGGATCAACAGGCAGAATGGGCGGCGAACTTTTACGCCTTCTAAGAGATCATGACCATTTGGAATTTTCTGTCGGCGTTGCACGTTCGGCCGTCGCGCATCTCGACAAAACCGTTCTAAGTTTAGAAAAAGCAAATCCGAAAAATATAGATATCGTAATTGATTTTTCTCTCGCGGAGGCAGCCGACGAAGTTTTAGACTGGTGCCTAAAGAATAAAAAACCACTAGTTTGTGGCACAACAGGCGTGACAGATACGACAAAAATTAACTTTATCAAAGCGGGAAAACAAATCCCCGTTTTGTGGTCTCCCAACATGAGTTTGGGTATAGCGATACTGAATAAAATAATTTCTCAGCTTCCGCGAATTGAAGGATTTGATTTTCAAATCGAAGAAGTTCATCACGCCCAAAAAAAAGATCGTCCCAGCGGAACGGCGCTCTTACTGCAGGAGACATTAGAATCCAGGATCGGGAAAAACCTTCCATCCCCCGTATCCGTACGTGGTGGAGGAGTTTTTGGCATTCATCGTCTTCATATTATGGGAACTGAAGAAACGCTGATGTTTGAACACAATGCTTTAAGTCGAGGTCTTTTTGCAAAAGGCGCCCTCGTCGCTGCGACTTGGATGATCGGTAAACCGCCCGGGTATTATCAAATGTCAGACGTCTTGGTGGGTCTATGACCGCGACTCACGTAATTTCAAGAAAAGCATTGATCGTTATGCAGTCGCATATCAATGCGCAGATGGAAGCTCTCTGCCAAGGTTTTTGCTTTTTAAAGGACACAAGTTCTGCTGTCGAAACATCAAACGTGTATTTAAAATATTTAGAAACTCTTCGTGGCCCGACCGCCCGTGGTCAACTTGTAGTGGCCACAAGTATCGAAACCCCGCTCTCACCTTCGGAGTTAAATTTAAAACTTCACGAGAGAATGCAAAACTATCCTAACATGGTGGACTATTTTTTAGTTCTGTTTGAAGATGAAACACTTTTAACTCCGCAGCTCACCTTGCCTCACCCAGATCTCCACCTTTTGCCGTTTTGGTTGATTCCGGCAGCCGAAGTTTGGAGTGATGCACCCCATCCCGTTTTGAGTAAATCGCTACACGACCTTGTGGGCGAACATGATTGGGGAACATGGGGCGAGTTTTATGCACAGGGAAAAACTCTCTTAGATTTTTATTACAAACAACGTAAGTGATGTGCTAGAAATTTTAAAAACCTGGAGAGTGTCATGAAGTTCTACATTGATAGTGCAGATATCACTGAAATTAAGGAAGCCAATAAAAGAGGTTGGGTAGATGGTGTAACGACCAACCCTTCGCTGATTGCGAAGACGGGCCGACCATTTCTAGACGTCATTAAGGATATCTGTAAAGAGGTCAATGGACCAATTTCTGCGGAAGTTGTCAGTCTACAAGCAGATAAAATGTATGCAGAGGGTAAAGAGCTTGCAAAAATTCATGACAACGTTGTGGTGAAAATTCCATTAACTGAAGAAGGCTTAATCGCTACGCGCAGATTTGCATCAGACGGAATTAAAACAAATGTAACGCTCTGCTTTACGCCGCTTCAAGCCCTTATGGTCGCGAAGGCGGGTGGAACTTACGTATCACCATTCGTAGGAAGACTAGACGACATTCATTCCGATGGCATGAATATGATTAGTCAAATTATGAAAATATTTAATAACTACTCAATTAAGACACAGGTCTTGGTTGCGAGCATTCGCCACCCTATCCACATTATGCAGGCAGCCGAAATGGGTGCGCATATTGCGACTATTCCATATAAAGTTATGCAACAACTTACTAAGCATCCGCTAACTGACAAGGGTATTGAGACCTTTATGAAAGACTGGGAAGCTTCGTTGGCCGGAAAGAAATGATAAAAGAACTTCGAATATTTTGCTTACTCACTTTATTAAGTGTCTCCTGTACGACAGGGCAAAAAATTGAAGACCTTAATTACTCGCTTATAGACCTTCAAAAAGGAATTTCTGCTGTTGTGCCTAAGGGCATCGGAATGATCAGTGAGAACCGTCGCGTGTTCACTTCAAAATATTTCGATCCAAATTCAATAGAAGGCGTACGCCGTAAATCCAATGCAAGTCTTTACGGACGAGAACGTGGTTCGGTCGTCATGACAATTTTAGGAGACAGCCGTCCGTACGTTATTGATGTAGATGTCATAATTGAAGAAGACACATCAGGTGAAGAATCTAAAAAGAACGATGACTTCATTGAAGGTAAATTTGTCGTACTTGAGCATGATGAAAGACTAGCCAAATATTTTCGTAATAGACTAGCCAATTATCTAGCTCGTCTCGAAAGAAATAAGAACATTATTGACGATATGAGACCATTCTAGAAGAATAGACTAATACTGCCAAGGATGGTCGTTAGTGTCGTTAAGAAGCCTCGCGCAAATTCAATCCCTTATTTCTATGCGTACGCTCATGACTAGCGCGGTTTCTGCATACGCAATTTGGTTTCCTTCTAAAACAGATTATTACGAATTTGTTTATGTTGAAGAGGGCATGTCCATTTCAATTTCACAAAACTCCCCTCCCCGTGCATTACTTGAAGACGAATTCATTGCTCCGATAGAAACGCTTCCAGCAAAACTTGTGGTGGCTAAACCGGGACAGATTTTACTACAATCAGGGATCGCAGATGTTGTTGTGAATGCTCAAAGCGACTCTTACGAAATCGCACGTGTGCAAAGAGCCTTAACTAAAAACTTTGTGCCAAAAACTGCAGCCCAAGTTGCAGTCGCTCAAGAAGTTTCGGTTAAAGAAATTGTTCGTCAAATGCCGACGATTACATTTTTTGCGGCCGCGGCGGCTTCACAAATGGATGTAGCGACGAACGAAAAATATAAAGGCGCGACGTCAGGAGACGCTGTTCCTAGTTTTGGCGAGGCTTTTAAAAACACCACGAAGATTATAAATGACCAAGATAAAAGTCCACAGCATCGCGACCCAGAGGCCGATGACGATTTGACAATCGCTATGGCCGGCCCGATTCCAAAGTTTCCATCGGCCGCAAAAAAATCGAGCTCAAATTATCAAAGTCTGTACGCCTCTTACGCGTCACCCTCAAA
Organism: Bdellovibrionales bacterium; assembly: GCA_021731045.1. Taxonomy (GTDB): domain Bacteria; phylum Bdellovibrionota; class Bdellovibrionia; order Bdellovibrionales; family JAKFYE01; genus JAKFYE01. Next base: position 70,397 of record JAKFYE010000005.1, read on the forward strand.
CCCAGAAAACACACGTGCAGCAGCTGAAGAATTAGGCCATGAAATCAAAGAAGCGAAGGTAGACAACGCTCGCACGTCAGCTTCTCAAGGCCAACTTCTTATGGATGGGACAATTGAATTATCAAAAGGCTTAGCTCTTGTTGATGGCGCAAGTCTTTCGGTGTTTCACGAAGTTTCGGGACAATCTTTAGAACAAGCACAAATTTATATTAAAGAAGCTCGTTACGAAATTTTTATTCAAGATCGTAGCGTTGGAGCTTTGGTTGGTGAGGTTCGAGATCAAGATCAGATGCTCTTAGGTAAAGTCGAAATTCCTTTAGATGAAATTGACTACTCAAATATGGACAAAGGGATTAGAAAGACACTCAATCTTAAAATGCAGCCTGTCGCGACTTCAATCGAAGGAAACGTGAAGTCGATTTATTCAAATGGTGTTGGCGAAGCAGACGCGGACATTTTGGTTTCGGGCTTTCACAAAAATGTAGTAACAAATAAAGCAGGTCGTTTTAGCAAGCCACATATTCTTCATAATTCTCAAGTTTTAGTATCAGCAAAAAAAATAGGCCATTGGAATTCGCTAATCATGACGGACAACAATCGCGAGCTTGAACTCAAACTCTTCCCGGATAAAATGATTCAGGCACTAGCACAATTAACAGAAGCCGAAAAAAACTACGGAGATTTGGGAATTATTTGGGGTCGAATTGAAAATGGTGGAAAGCCTGAGGCTGGAGCGACTGTGGAGTCGACATCCGCCGATGCTATTGGCCCAATTTACTTTAATGCACTACAACTTCCAGATTTAGATATGAAGGAAACAGGATCAAATGGATTGTTCGCTTTTATCCAAGTAGATCCGGGCTTTCAAATTGTAAGAGCAAAAAATAAGGGTCGTGTGTTCCCAGCTAAAGCTGCCGTTGTCGAGCGCGGCTCGGTATCGCAACTCACAATTGAAGTAACCAATCGAAAAACAGCTCGTGCGATGATCTTTGATGCGTTTACGGGTGTATCTTTAGAGGCGGATTTACAGTTTAGTGGTACGGACAAATCGGCACACACCGCAAAAGGTTTGCTAGGTATAAAATACCACTTGGGCCGTGACTTGATGTTCTTAGAGGCAGACTCAACGAGCGAATACTTGCCAGTAAGACAAACGCTTTCTCGCGATATCAGCTACATTAATTTTCCGATGTTAAAGCGCGCATTTGTGGATGACCTACTTAACTCTTCGCGTATTAATAGAATTCCTCAAACCGGAATGGTCGTCGGATTTATTCGTGGTTCTGATTATGAAGTTCTTCTGCCAGATGGTTCAGCCTCTGAAATTATTTATTTTAATAGTGAAGGTAAGTCGGTCGGCTCTCAAATGGGTGTGAAAGATGGTGGATTTATTCTTATTAATTTAAATCCGGGAGTTCAAACGATTGCGATTGCTCCAAAAGATAAAAAAGCCCTGGTGCTTAAACTTATTTACGCCGAACCCACGCGAACAAGCCTCATCAATTATCGATTTTAAAATACGATAGTCGTTTTCGATGGCTTTGATCTATCATCACTAGAAACACGGATGCGTTTTTTGTTAGTGCGCGAAGCTTGTTTTTTTGAAAGAAGCTGTTGTTTTGCGAGCTCAACTCTTTCTAAATCATGAAGTTCAACTTGGGCTTTTCGACCTTGAGGTAAAAACACGCGATAACCGCGCGGCAACGTGGTATTCGGAGTGATAAGTTTTGCTTTAAGATCCGGATTAAAAAGTCGCAACTCTTCCATCGTAATTCCCGCGATATCAATGAAGGTTTTGGCGCGGTAATTTGTCGAAAGCTTAAGCATGTCTGAGCGATGAGGTAAGAGCTTTGGAACGTCGCCAAAAACTTCGTCTTGGTAGCGTTCGCCGTAAAGAGCCGCAACGAAAGAGCAGAAAAAATTAGAAGATGCAAAGCCAAATGTGTGCGAAGAATAACGATCAATAATAGTTGGAAGGTCTCGCGAACGACTGATGCGCGACGCCTTCATAATTCCTGAGGCGCCATGATTGTAAGCGGTAATGGCGAGTGGCCAGGCCTGCGTAATTTTAAAATTCATCATCATAAGTTTAGCTGCGGCCTCAGTTGCTTTGAGTGGAGAATTTCTTTCGTCAATATTATCTGTTATTTTTAAATAGGCTTTTCCCACTAAAGGCATAAATTGCCAGATGCCGCTTGCACCGACTTTGCTAATCGCATTTTCGTTGAAACTACTTTCGACTAAAGGAAGGCGAGTGAGTTCAACCGGAAGATCATACTGGGCAAAAATCTCCTCCATTAGCGGAAGGTATTTCGAAGAAGACATAAGTCCTCCGCGATAAAAATCTTTTTGTCCTAACTGGGTGCGAAGGTTCTTGGACGCGTTGGCAAATACGGTTTTGCGTGAGCCCGGAACTTCCTGGAGAATGTTGTAATATCGCTGTTGCTCGATAGTCAGACGATTGTAATTCTTCATACGAGACATTTTGTAGAGCTCGTTGCGAACAAAGGCTTGCTCGTTTTTAACAAGCGCTTTTGCACGATGATATTTGGTCCACTTGTTTGTTCCGGTATCGGCTAAAAATATTTTAGTGGTATCGATTACTTTGTAAATGATCCAAGGATAATCCACGTGATGAATCACATGGTAGCGCGAGCTATAGCGGGTATAAATATCAAACCAAAAGCCCACACGTCGACGAAGTCCTTCTTGAAGTTTAAATGCTTCAGGAATTCGGTTCAGTTTATCAGAGAGGATATCCTCTCTCGTGATATCTTTTGAAACTAAGTCCAAAGGCAATTCTTCTGGAAGCACGTTTTGCTGAGCTGTCATACGTGATGCTGTCGGCATTGAAGGAATCGTGTTTTGGGGTAGCGCCATGGCCGCATTTGTTTTTGTTACTGTATTTGAAGAGTTCTCTATAATAGACGTTGTGATAGGAGAATTAATAGATTCAGAAGGCTTCGTTAAGCGTGGTGAAAACAGCGAAGCTCGGGCTTGAAAACAAACGTAAAGAAAAAGTGGTAAAAATAAAAAGTAGAAAACATATCGAAGGCCCGAAGATCGACTTTGGACCTGCGAAATCATATGTTTTGCACGTAACTTTACGGCGGCTGAAGAGTAAGGCATGTTCTGCATGTAGCGAGGTAGAGCAAGGGCAATGCCTTTGGAGATACCGCACAAAGACAAGTAAAAACAAGTAGTTGCGAGCGCACCCAAAATAAGTGCTGAGTATCTTTTAGCCAAAAGTACGAGGAGTGTCGCTGGCCCCTATCTAGACGGGAGCTCGAGCGTGGTAAAATTTAGTCCAGAAAACAGCGGAAAGCCGTCTGAATTTCCGATGAGAAAATATGGAAATCAGACAGCTTCGCAAACCCGTTAATTTTGAAAAATCAAAATACACGGCGGTTATTAGCGATCTTCATTTATGCGAAGCCGAAGCCCCGAATCCTAAAATTCCGCTTTGGAAGCGTTATAAGAGTAAAGATTTTTTCTTCGATACAATTTTTGCGGATTTTCTAAAACACATTGTCAGTAATGCCAAGGGTGAGGCCGTTGAACTTGTGCTTAACGGAGATATTTTTGATTTTGATAGCATGTTGTCTTTGCCTGAAGACGCTCCGTACAAAATCTCGTGGCTGGAGTCTCGTCGCGGACTCCACCCCGAAGAAGCGAAAAGCTCTTTCAAGATTCGCCGAATTCTTGAGGACCACAAAGGTTGGGTTGCCGCTCTTCGTGAGTTCATAATGAAAGGCCATCGCGCCGTTTTTGTTATTGGCAATCACGATTTAGAATTACACTTTCCGCAAGTACAACGGGAGCTAATGTTGGTTCTGGATTTACCGGAATCTTTAATCAGCCATGTTCGCTTCTGTGCGTTTTTTTATATCTCTAACGGAGATACTTTGATTGAGCATGGTAATCAATACGACCCCTACTGTCTGTGTCAAAATCCTATTAATCCCATGGTGCAAAAATTTAATCGTGTCGAAATGCGAATACCTTTTGGCAATCTTGCCAGTCGCTATTTGATAAACGGTATGGGGTTTTTTAATCCGCATGTTGATACAAATTTTATTATGAGTATGCGGGAATACTTAAACTTTTTCTGGAGATATCTCTTGCGTTCGCAACCATTAATTATGTGGACGTGGTTTTGGGGTTCGTGCGTAATCTTGGCCCAGACGTTTATAGATCGTCTTTTGCCGGCGCTTAAAGATCCGCTCACAATTGAAGATCGTATTGAAGACATTGCAAAAAATTCGAACGCGACACCGAGAATGGTGCGAGAGTTGCGAGAGCTGTCTGCCAACCCCGCAGCAAGTAATCCGATTTCTATCATGAAAGAACTTTGGTTAGATCGCGCTCTGCTCGTTTTATTGGGATTTTTAGGAATCTTTCAATTGTTTGCCTTTGTAAAGTTGGTATTTGATATTTCACTGTTTTGGATTTTTATTCCGCTCATGATCTACATTCCGTTTTTCATCTTCTATTCGAAGTCCGTTACGAGCTCGCTGAAAAAATATAAACAGCCAAGCGAAAGAATTCTTCGCATTGCCACTCAAATTACGCGAACGAAGCGCGTGATTTACGGACATACTCATGAGTATCGTCATGAAATGATAGGAACGATTGAGCACTTAAATACGGGTTGTTGGTCTCCAGCATTTCTAGATGTCGAATGCACGAAGCCGTATGGTAAGCGTACTTTTGTTTGGATCCAAGAGGGCGTGGCCGAGCGGAATGCGAGTTTAATGGAGTTTAAAGATGGGCAATCTTCCGAATTATTTGGCCGCCGACGTCAGTTTGAACGAGAAAAAAGCGAAACCCTCCGCCGCGTTGCAAAAAATGAATAGGCGCATCATTCAAGATCCTTAAGATCGTTCTTGCTTCTTCCTGCATTTAAAAATGTAATAAGCCCAGTTTTATGGAGGATAAAAATATGGCTGACGTACTCGTAGTAACAAGCAAAGTAAAAAAACTGATTAAAGAAAAAGGCGGATGCAACACATCTGCAGAAACAGTGGATGTTCTTAGCAAAGCTGTCGAAGCTCTTTGCCAAAAGGGTGTTGAAGCCGCAAAAGCCGATGGCCGCAAAACGGTTATGGCTCGCGACATCGTCATCGATCATCTTTAATTTTAACTAAAATTATAAAATCAAAAAAGCTCTGCTTATCTGCAGGGCTTTTTTATTAATGCTTTTCTATTTCAGATTAAAGTGAAATAAGCTTTTGAAATGCCGGCCAATCTAAAACTTTTACTTGAAGCTCGCGCGCTTTTTCTAACTTCGAGCCCGCTTCATCTCCTGCTAACACGTAGCTAGTTTTTTTGCTGACGCTGCTTGAGGTTTTCCCACCATGGTCTTCGATTAATGTTTTAATTTTATCACGCTCCATCGGCAGAGTTCCCGTAATAACAAAAGTTAGCCCTGAAAGTTTATCAGAAGCCTGTGTAGAGATTTCAGTCGCAGGTAGGACCTCAAGTTTGAGCAGCGCTTGAATTTCTGCAACAAACTTCTTTTTTGAAAATTCGGAAGAAAAAGCTTCTGCCACTTTAGGCCCAATACCGTCAACTTCGAGCAACTGCTCTTCAGTTGCGGCAATAACAGATTCTATATTTCCAAATTTTTTGGCAATGAGCTTCGCCGTTTGTTCTCCAACGAAACGAATACCAAGAGCGTATAAGAAGCGCGAAAGAGTGGTGGTCTTGCTTTTTTCGATGTTATCCAAAATTTTCTGGGTACTTTTTTCTCCCTGACGTTCTAGGGCAATAAGGTCTTTATAAGTCAGTCTGTAGAGGTCAGAAAAACGGGTAACGATTCCTTCTTCGACGAGCGTTTCGATAAGTTTGTCGCCGATGGCTTCGATGTTCATTGCTCGACGAGAGACAAAATGTTTGAGAGATTCTTTTAGCCGCGCACGACAAAGAGGATTCATACAGCGAGAAACGGCCTCGCCTTCGTTTTGAAAAACCATTTCGTTGCAAACGGGGCACGTTTTAGGAAGTACGAAACGTTTGGAGCTTGACGGCCTCTTGTCGAGTATGACCGAAATGATTTCGGGTATCACGTCGCCCGCGCGATGAACGATCACTGTGTCGCCAGGCCTTACATCTTTGCGATCGATCTCTTGTTGGTTATGTAGAGTCGCATTTGTGATCGTTACCCCACCGACATCTACAGGTTGCATAATAGCTACGGGTGTGAGCGCGCCCGTTCTTCCAACCTGTACCGCAATTTTTTCTACGATGGTTTGTCCTTGTTCAGGCTCATACTTTGCGGCCGTAGCCCAACGAGGACTGCGGGCAATAAAGCCCAACGCAGCTTGAAGTTTGTATTCGTTTACTTTGACAACAATGCCATCAATATCAAAAGGCAACGCATGTCGAATTTTATGGATAGCGTGATAATATTCAATCGCTTCGGCTGCAGAGGCGCAAATTTTAGATAGCCTGGTGTTGTGACCGAATTTTTTTGCTAGCCCTAAAACAGGAAGACCAAAGCCTTCAAATCCGCTCACCATATCTTCAAAAGTTTTGGGTTTAAAATCTGGCGACTCTCCAAGTCCGTAAGAAAAAAAGCGCAAACGCCGAGAGGCGGCAATTTTAGGATCTAATTGTCGGATGGTACCAGCCGCCGCGTTTCGTGGATTGGCAAACGGTACTTCTCCAAGTTCGACTTGCTGTTCATTGAGTAATTTAAAATCTTCTTTAAACAAAATGACCTCTCCGCGCACTTCTAAGAGAGACGGGGGGTTTTCTGATCTTAAGCGTAGAGGTATGGACGCAATAGTACGAATATTCGAAATGACATTTTCGCCCGTAAAACCATCTCCCCGAGTTAAGGCTTGGGTCAGCAAGCCGTTTTCGTAAATTAGCTCCATGGCAAGGCCATCAAATTTAAGGTCACAAAAGTATTCAATGTCTTTACTTGTAGAAAGAAATTTTTTAACCCGCTCATCAAATGCGAAAATGTCTTCTTCCGAGTAGGAGTTTGAAAGTGAAAGCATAGGCACACGATGTTTTACTTTTTCAAACTTACTTATAGGTTCGGAACCCACGCGCTGGCTCGGAGAGTCGGCTTGAATGAGCTCAGGAAACTGCGATTCCATCGCGAGGAGCTCATCAAAAAGTTTATCGTATTGGCGATCTGAAATAATCGGCTTATCTAAAGAATGATATTTGTACGAGTGCTCATTTAGCTCGGCGACAAGCTCGGAATATCGAGATTTTGCTTGTTTAAGGGTTAAGTCCGCCATTTGCAAAGAAGATAGCGAGCGGCGTTTGATCAGGCCAGTGTTACGAATCAACCAACGCATTGTGCCAGCACAAAGATGTATATACGAATCAACTGTTCACTAAAAGCGCTCATTGAAAGCGCTTAAAGACTCGAGTATTTTCTATTAGGAATTTTGAAAGGGGAGTCTTTGTGTCTTCAGGTGCCATTACCAAAGAAGTCGTTCATAAAATAGCGGATCTCGCGAAACTCGAATTAACAGATAAAGAGATCACCGATTTTACCGAACAGTTTGCCGCGATTTTTGAACACTTTCAAAAACTATCAAAAGTAAACACCGAGGGCATTGAGCCGCTTGTGACGGCTTCGCCGGTCACGTTTCATCCACGTGAAGACGTTGTGCTTCGCGGGTTGGGCGCAGAAAAATCTTTGCAAAATGCACCGGAACGTCAGGGCAACTTATTTAAAGTTCCACCGGTTGTGGGGTGAGCATGAAATATCTAGATAAACCAATTGCCGAAATTGTAAAAAAAATTAAAGCGCGTGAAATTAAGGCCGTAGATGTCGTTCAAGAATCTCTAGAAAGAATTCAAAAGTTTAATCCAAAGCTTAATGCTTTTATTACGTTGAATGAAAAAGCTCTCGATCAAGCACGCGCGATCGATAAATTAATTGAACACGGTCAAGATCCGGGTGCGCTTGCAGGAATACCTGTTGGCATCAAAGATATGCTTTGTACCGAAGGTCTTCAAACAACGGCGTGCTCTAATATTTTAAAAGGTTTTATTCCGCCATATTCCGCGACGGTTGTGGATCGCCTATTAGGCGCAGGCGCGATCGTCGTTGGAAAATTAAACTGTGATGAATTTGCAATGGGTTCAAGTAATGAGAACTCATGTTTTGGCCCGGTTCAAAATCCTTGGAAGGATGGATATGTTGCCGGGGGTTCGAGTGGCGGATCGGCGGCTGCGGTTGCCGCGCGACTGTGTTTTGCAACGATCGGCACCGACACAGGGGGATCGATTCGTCAGCCTGCAAATTTTTGCGGAATTGTTGGAATTAAACCGACGTATGGTCGCGTGAGTCGATATGGTATCGTCGCATTTGCCTCAAGTTTAGATCAAGCGGGACCGATGTCGAATTCTATTGAAGATACAGCCCTAGTTCTTCAAGTGATTTCGGGGCGCGATCCTAAAGATTCCACCTCGTCTTCGGAGTCTGTTCCCAATTGGAGTGGCGCGATCAATGCGAGTCTTAAGGGCGTTAAGATTGGTTTGCCTAAAGAATATTTTGCAGCCGGAATTCACAAAGACATTCGCGCTCGAGTGGATGAGGCGATCGCAATTGTTAAAAAAGCGGGAGCCGAGACAGTCGACGTTTCGTTGCCAAATACCGAGCATTGCGTTTCAACGTATTACCTTGTGGCGGCAAGTGAAGCTTCGAGTAATTTAGCGAGATATGATGGCATTCGGTATGGTCTTCGTAATTCTTCGCGCGAACTTGAAGAACTTTACAAAAAATCTCGTGGCGCGGGCTTTGGTCGCGAAGTTAAACGAAGAATCATGTTAGGAACGTACGCGCTTTCGAGTGGCTATTACGACGCGTACTACAGAAAAGCGTGTCAGGTTCGCCGCGTAATTCAGCAAGATTTTTTAAATGCGTTTAAGGTGTGCGACGTTATTTTAAGTCCGGTCACACCTGCTCCCGCATTTAAAATTGGAGAGAAAATTCATAATACGCTCGAGATGTACTTAAATGATATTCTCACCACATCAACAAACTTAGCCGGACTTCCAGGATTAAGCGTGCCTGGTGGGCTAACAGAAAACGGTTTGCCAGTTGGCGTGCAATTAACCGCCACTCATTTTGCAGAACAAAAACTTTTCAACGTTGCAAAATCAATTGAGCTGGCCATCCCAAAGGAAGCAAGGGTGCCCCATGGCTTACACTGATTACGAGCCCGTTATTGGCTTAGAAATTCACGTACAACTTTTAACAAAGACAAAAATATTTTGTTCGTGCTCAACAGAATTTGCCGGCGGTGACAATGAAAACACCTGCCCGGTTTGCATTGGTTTGCCGGGTGCTTTGCCGGTTTTAAACGCGAACGCCGTAGAGCTCGGAGTTAAAACGGGATTAGCCTTGAATTGTAAAATTAATCCTTTGTCGGTCTTTGCGCGTAAAAACTATTTTTATCCGGACCTTCCCAAAGGATATCAGATTTCGCAATACGAAGAGCCTGTATGTGGCAAAGGCTTTATCGATATTTACATTGGCGAAACAAAAAAACGAATCGGAATTACTCGTGCGCACTTAGAAGAAGACGCAGGAAAGTCTTCTCATGCGGGCGACTACACACTAGTAAATTTAAATAGAAGCTCCGTTCCGTTGTTGGAAATTGTTTCGGAGCCCGATATTCGTTCGGCAGAAGAAGCGGCCGCCTACGCGCGCGCCGTGCATTCGATTTTGCTTTATACTGAAGTTTGTGATGGAAATCTCGAAGAAGGTTCTATGCGCTGTGATTGCAACGTCAGCGTGCGAAAAAAAGGAGCCGAAAAATTTGGAACCAAAGTAGAATTAAAAAACATCAACTCATTTCGGTTTATCGAAAAAGCGGTTATCTACGAAATTGAAAGACAAATTGATTGTCTTGAGACCGGAGAGAAAATAATACAAGAAACTCGTCTTTACGACGCCGACAAAAACCGCACGTACTCCATGCGAACGAAAGAAGAAGCTCACGATTACCGATATTTTCCGGACCCAGATCTTTTGCAACTACATGTTACAGACGCACAAGTAGCAAAAATTAAGTCGACGTTGCCGGAACTACCGATGGCGCGCGCCGAACGTTTTCAATCGGAATATAAGCTACCATCTTACGATGCGTTTGTGCTGACCCAGTCCCGCACGCTCGCCGAATATTATGAGGGCGTGGTAAAAGTCTGTCAGAACCCAAAGTCGGCTTCGAATTGGGTTATGGTAGAGCTTCTAAGAGAGTTAAACGAAGCGAAACTTGAAGTGACAGAATCTAAAGTAGAGCCTGCACACTTAGGCGGACTGGTACAGCTGATTGATAAGGGAACAATTTCCGGAAAAATCGCAAAAGAGGTTTTTGCAGAAATGTTTAAAACCGGAAAAACTCCAGAAGCGATTGTCAAAGAGAAGGGTCTTGTCCAAATCAGCGATGAAGGGTCTTTGCGAACCGCCATCGCGGAAGTTATCAAACAGAACCCAGGGCAAGTCGAACAATACAAATCGGGAAAAGATAAGCTTTTTGGTTTTTTTGTTGGACAGGCAATGAAAGTTACAAAGGGACAAGGCAATCCTGAGCTTATAAATAAAATTCTTAAAGAAGAGCTCAGCAAGTGAGACGCGTTGGTGCAATTGATATCGGCACCAATTCGTTTCTGTGTTTAGTTGCAGAAGTTGAATCAGGAAAAACCATTAAAACAATTTCGGATAACGTACAAATTGTACGGCTCGGCGAAGGTGTACATAAAAATCGCGAGTTTCTTCCGCAAGCCCTTTCTCGTGCACAAAAGTGTTTGAAGGATTTTAGAAAAATTCTCGATCAAAATAATGTTAAAGTTCTACAAGCTGTCGCCACAAGCGCCGCGCGAGATGTAAAAAACGGTCAAGAGCTTTTTAAAATCGGCGAAGAGCTCGATATTCCTATAAAAACAATTTCGGGCCCAGAAGAGGCACGGTTGACATATCAAGGGGTATTAACCAATCCTAAGTTTGATGAGACGATTGTCGTTATTGATGTTGGGGGTGGTTCAACGGAAATTACTTTTCGAGATAAGGATGGTAATATTCAAGGTCAAAGCCTTGATCTTGGGGGCGTTCGCTTAACGGAAATGTTCATAACTCAAAATCCTGTTTCCTCAACAGAATTAGAAAAACTGTCTGCACATGTAAAGAGTGTCTTCGCGCAACTTCCAAAACTTAAGAATAAAAAACTTGTGGGCGTCGCGGGCACGCCGACAACTCTTGCTGCACTTAATTTAGGAATCGACTACACGCAAGACGTTATAGAGGGAGCCACGATTACGACAAAAGAAATGAAAGCCTGGATAAAAAAATTAGCAGCGATGAGCTTGGAAGAACGCAGTCGGCTTAAGGGGCTTGAGCCTAAAAGAGCCGACATTATTATTGCAGGCTTAAACGTTTTATTGTTTGCAACAAAAAGTTTGGGTGGAACAGAGATTCGCGTGTCAACACGTGGAGTCCGGTATGGACTTGCAGCAGAATTAGGAGCCAAATGAAATTTTTTTTGATATTTAGTTTTATGATAGTTTCTGCGAAAGCCTATGCAGAGACGCCGAAAACACAAGGCGCATTTGTTTTCTCTAGAAAAAAAATTCAAGTCGCTAATAAGACAATAGATGTTGAAATCGCGGATACGCCGACAAAGCGCGCGCGTGGCCTGATGTATAGACAAAGTCTTAAAGATGGAACCGGAATGCTTTTTGTGTTTGATTTTGAAGAACCACTCTCGTTTTGGATGAAGAACACTTTCATTCCACTGAACATTGGCTATTTTGATAAAAACAAAACGCTTATTGATATTCAAGAGATGAAACCCGTTGAAAGCGAAATGGTCGAAAACCCCCCATCGTACCCGAGCGCAGGCCCTGCACAATATGCTCTCGAAGTCCCGCCAAATTGGTTTGCAAAAAACAAAATAAAAATAGGTGCAAAACTCATATTCAATAAATAGCAGGTCGCATAGACATTGGTCTAGGCGACTGAGGTCTGGAGTAACGAAAGTTATTTTCGAGCACCCACAAGTATGATCTAATTAAGTGAGATCAATGGTTTAGATCTGGTGAAGATAACTTCAAAGGAATCATCATGTGGAAGAAAATAATTACGCCTGTGTTTGCAATTGCATTGGCCTTGTCTATAAACGGCTGTAGCTCGAACTCGAGTGAAGACGATCAAGAAAGTGGCCAGGCGGCAACAGAGCTCGAAGGAGTCGAAAGCGGAGAAGGAACAGACTTAGGAGCGGCCGAAGAAGGTGCAACTCAACCGGAAGGTGAAGCACTCGCCGACCTTGGAGAAGAGCAACCGAGTTCCAATGAAGAAATGCCAAGTGATGAAGTCATCGAATCAGAGCCTGTTGATGATACAAAAACGGCCGATATTGAAGCCGAAGCAAATTCCGTTGCTGCCGCGCCACCAGTAGCAGAGCCAGCGCCAGAGCCGACACCAGAACCAGCGCCAGAAGCTATGCCTTCGACGAGCGGGGAAGATTTATTTGGTGGGGGTGCCACCACTGCTCAAGCGGATGAAGCTCCGCGACCGGTTGCGAGCTTAAAGAAAGTAAAAGAAGCGCCCTTTAAAGAAGGAAAGATTTTAGCAAATACAGTTTATATCGCACGTGATGGGGACACGATGGAGTCGGTTTCTCAAAAAACTGGGGCCAGCACGAAGGACCTTAAAAAGGTAAACTCGTTTTTAAGCCGCGGAGTAAAAGTCGGCGATAAAATTTATTATCAATCTACAAAACGTCCTGAAGATGCTGAACGAATGTTGACATATTATGAAGATAACGGATTTTCAGAACAAACATATACAGCCAAGAGCGGCGAAAACATTCGTGACATTGCAAAAAATCTTTTAGGTCACAAAGACTCTTGGAAAGAACTATGGGTTACGAATACCGTAGAATCTAAAGGAGCTTTAGACGAAGGAACAACTCTTCGTTACTGGTCGGATTCAGTTCCACCTCCAATAGCAGCGGCAGAGCCACCTCCGCCGCCAATTGAAGAGCCGGCCACTCAAGATCTACCGCCGCCTCCTCAGCCGTCAGAGCCTGCGGCAACAGCGGCGATAGCGCCACCAACAGAGCCACCGCCTCCTCCGCCCCCGGTTGTTGAGCCACCAAAACCACCAAAGATTGCTAAAAAATCAGATGGATTTTTAATTCCTGGTTTGGGGCAAGATGAAACATTTGCTGTTGGAGGATTGGCATTATTAGGCGTGCTTCTTGGTATCGGCATGATGTTAAGAAAGAGCAAAGCAAAAAAACTAAGCTCTCAAACCCAAACTCAAATCTAAAATTGTTGAGATGTTAGGATACCTTTTTAAAAATGGTATCCAAAACATCGCGACGTTCTGAACGACTGTTTTCGACAAAATACATAAGATCATCGATAATTTGTAAATCACGATTATTGAAGTGCTGAAACATGACTCCGGCACCAGAAGATGTTTTCCAAATTACTTTTGCCGTAATACGACGAGTCCTTCCACCAACGACAAAAGTTAAATTTATTTTGTCGTTTTTCTCAAAAGGAGACTCGCTCTTCAAAAATGCACCCGTTAAACTAATATTGCGAAGCGTGCCTTCAGCGGCAGCACGCGAGTAACTCTTTCTAAACTCCACAGACAGCTCAAGTGGGATTCTCGTTGCGGGATTAGTTTTTGAAGTATCCATAAGCACTCCTCTATCGAGATTATCTCTACTATAGATTCGGAACAATTTAGAATTTATTGAAGTATTTTTGGTCTAAAATATCAAAGTGAGACAGCTTAGCTAGTCTCACTTTGATACTCATAAAATTATTAAGAAAAAACGACTATTGGATTCTAGGATCGAGCACAGGCGCTTGATAAACAAAAGAAGTTCTGCTTGCGCCGTAAGGGTTGCGCATAAACGACTCTCTCATAACTTGAGTTTGTTGAGTGCCGTTCATGATAAAGTTTGGTGCCGAAACAATCTCGCCACCAGAGACCTGAATCTGCGTTGTAAAAGAAAACCCAGCTGAGTTTTTTGCAAAACCTGAAGACAAGTGACTCGAATCTAGTAATTCGCCAGTGTCTAAATTGATTAAGTCTGCAGACATAGTCCCGTTACTAGCAGCATTTGTTCGCATCTCAACTTTAAAAAAGCGGTTTGATTTTTGATGAATATTTATAGCATTCACTGAGATACCTTTTCGGTTTGTGCTAGTCATGACTGGCGGTTGTCCAGGAGCAGGAGTTAATGTTGTTGTCGTTGTGGCCTGAGCTACGATTGTTGATCCTGCATAAAAATTGCGAATTTGAATCGCACCCGTTCTTTTATTATATGAGTAGGGAATGTTTGTCGCACGGTACGAAGTTAACGCGCCATTATTATTTTGGTAAGACCAAGGGTCGTTGCTATTAAATGCATCTGTATCTAAAGTTGCATCGACATTTAATACGCCTGCGCCATCAAAATTGAAAAGTAAGCGAATGGAGTAACCACTGTCTCCTTCATTTTCATCTCTTAATCCTAATGTTAAGTTGCGGATCGCCGTTCCTTGTATTGATGTACGAGGATTGCGCCCATAAGAGTTATCAAAGGCTTGAATGACAGGCGCTTGAGCGACGGCAGGTTGGATTGGTGCTGGCGCCGGCGCAGGTTGAGAATCGCCGCCTTCTTTTTTCGAACCACAAGCCATTAAAAGGGTTGTTAAGCCTAACGAGAGGGCAAGAGTCTTAAAGTTTTTCATGATATTTCTCCTAATTTCTAAAATACACTTTATACAGATAGCGCAATCTTCAAGTTCTCTGCCAAACTGAAATCAAATATAAACGATACTCGCGCAAAATAAGCGAGAAGCGAGTGCCTTTATAAGTCGCTGGTGACAAAAAAAGTCTGCGCAATAGGGCTAATCAATAATTTAAAACTTCTTTTATAAAGAGTAAAAACACGAGGAGTGTGCTCTTAAACGAGCCTATCACACCATAAACTTCTGCTTGACTTAGAGAGCAAAACCAATCACTCTAATAGCCATTCAACGATAAATCCTAAAAGTCGCAACTTCTAAATCAAACCAAAATAGAAAAAACAAAACACACACTATAAAATAAAATTGAATTTCAAAAGGGGTAATAAGCTTGAGCGAAGATAACCAGAATAAAGAGGCTCCATCCGCACCGGTAAAAGAGGCTGTTTCAGAAGCCAGAGAGCCTCGCGCTCCACGACAACGTGAGGATAACAACGACCGAGGCAAATACAGACGTCCTAGTAATAGCGGCGGCCGTAATAGCGGTCCCCGCGGTGGTGGCGGAGGCGGCTACCGAAACGATCGAGACAGAAACGATCGCGATAGAAATGACCGATATTCGCGTAGTCACTCCTACCAAGAAGATGATAGTCCTCAACAGCATTCCCCAGTCCCGTCCTCTGCGAGCGAAAACCAACCCGCTCCCAATATGACCGACGATCATGATAACGTGCCTCAAGCGGAAGAAGTTCAAATCACTCTTTCTGAAGAAGAGCGTCGTGAACTTAATTCGAAAGATTTAAAATCTAAAAATATCGCCGAACTTACAATGTTAGCAACGAAGCTTGGAATCGAACATGCGGCGGGAATGCGTCGTCAAGACATGGTCTTTGAGATTCTAAAAAGAGCTGCGCGCTTTGGAGATATTTACGGAGCCGGCGTTCTTGAAATCCTTCCAGATGGGTATGGCTTTTTAAGAAGCCCTGACTATAATTACTTGCCAGGTCCTGATGATATTTACGTAAGTCCCTCGCAAATTCGTCGCTTAGGTATTCGTACCGGTGATGTTGTAAGTGGCACGGTTCGTCCACCTAAAGATGGCGAAAGATATTTTGCAATTCTAAAAGTGGAGACGCTGAATTACGAGGCGCCTGAAAAATCGAAAGATAAAATTTTATTTGATAACCTGACACCATTATACCCACAGCAACGACTAAAGCTTGAGTATGATCCAACAAATTACACAACTCGCGTTGTGGATATGATGGCTCCTCTAGGAAAAGGTCAGCGAGCTCTAATTGTGGCACCTCCGCGAACTGGTAAAACCGTTTTGCTCCAAGATATTGCCAACGCAATTTCTCGCAATCACCCAGAGGTTTATTTGATCGTACTTTTAATCGATGAACGTCCTGAGGAAGTGACGGACATGTCTCGTAACGTAAAAGGTGAAGTTGTTTCATCAACTTTTGATGAGCCGCCAACTCGACACGTTCAAGTTGCAGAAATGGTTATTGAAAAAGCAAAACGACTTGTAGAACATAAAAAAGACGTTGTTATTCTTCTAGATTCCATCACGCGTTTAGCTCGCGCTTACAATACAGTTGTTCCTCCATCAGGAAAAATTCTGTCGGGCGGGGTAGATTCCAATGCGCTTCACAAGCCAAAGCGCTTTTTTGGAGCTGCCCGTAATATCGAAGAGGGAGGAAGCTTAACAATTATTGCAACCGCCCTTATTGATACGGGGTCTCGAATGGATGAAGTTATTTTCGAGGAGTTTAAAGGAACAGGTAACTCAGAAATCCACCTTGATCGCAAATTAATGGAAAAGAGAATCTTCCCTTGCATGGATATTAATAAATCGGGAACTCGTAAGGAAGATTTGTTGGTTGATAAAAATGACCTGCAGCGTCTATGGATCTTGCGTAAGGTTTTAGCTCCTATGAATGTTGTGGATTCAATGGAGTTCTTGCTCGAAAAAATGGCCAAGCAAAAAACCAATGCCGATTTTATAACAGGTATGAGCGGCGGGTAAGTAGTTAAAATAATTAGTTTTTCTTGTGCATTATAAATAAAATTTATTTTATTTATACTTAACGCAGAACAAACATTGGTTGTGGATAACTTTGTGGACAACTTGGTCGTGGACAGTCAAAGACAGGATGTGCTAACTCCTTGTCTTTCTTAAAGATAAAAAGTTTTCTCCGGAATAATCGGAGTAAAAAGAGCTATAAAAAAGGTTTGGTTAAAATGAAAGCAGAAATCCATCCAAAATATTTCACCGATGCCCAAGTGACTTGTGTCTGCGGTAATAAGTTTCATACTGGTTCAACTCAAAAAGAAATCAGCATCGAGATTTGCAATGTTTGCCACCCTTTTTATACGGGCAAACAAAAACTTTTGGACGTTGAAGGTCGCGTAGAAAGATTCCAAAAACGTTACGCGAATCTTAACAAGTCTAAGTAAACTCTCCTCAACAGAATGTTCCAACAACTTGATGGCGTAGAGTCTCGGTTTGAATCGATCAATATGCAGCTTCAGGCTCCTGATGTTGCTAATGATCAAAAAAAATACCGCGCCCTCATGAAGGAATATTCTGATTTAGAAATCATCGTTAAAGAGTATCGTCGCTATAAAAATACGACGAAACAAATCGAAGATAACAAATCCATTATTGATACTGAAAAAGACGAAGAGCTGCGTGATTTAGCCAAAGAAGAACTTGCGCAATTGCAAAAGGACTTAACGAGCATAGAGAGCGAATTAAAGCTTCTGCTTTTACCTAAAGATCCTAACGACGATAAAAACGTCATTCTTGAAATTCGTGCCGGTGCAGGCGGTGATGAAGCCGGACTTTTTGCCGAAGAACTTTTTCGTTCTTACAATTTATATGTAAATAAGCGCGGCTGGAATGTGGAATTGCTTTCGGCATCTGATGGTAGCATCGGTGGCTTTAAAGAGGTTATTGCTTCGATCACAGGTGAGAAAGTCTTTAGTCGTCTCAAATATGAGAGCGGTGTTCATCGCGTTCAACGCGTTCCAAAAACAGAAACCCAGGGGCGTGTGCACACATCCACAGTAACGGTCGCGGTTTTGCCAGAGGCCGAAGAGACCGATGTCCAAATCAATCAAAACGATATTCGTATTGATGTATTTCGCTCAAGCGGAAGTGGTGGGCAAAGTGTGAATACGACAGACTCGGCGGTTCGTCTGACGCATATACCATCTGGGATCGTCATTTCTTGCCAAGACGAGAAATCACAATTGAAAAACAAAAACAAAGCAATGAAAGTTCTTTATGCGCGCCTTAAAGCGTTGCAAGAAGAAAAGGAAATAAAAGAAGCCTCGAATGCACGATTAGCGCAAATCGGTACGGGCGATCGTTCAGAGCGAATCCGCACATATAATTTTCCGCAGTCGAGATGCACGGATCATCGTATTGGCTTGACGGTGCATAATCTTGATCAAATTATGAATGGAAAAATGGAAGA
This sequence comes from Bdellovibrionales bacterium, assembly GCA_021731045.1. GTDB lineage: Bacteria > Bdellovibrionota > Bdellovibrionia > Bdellovibrionales > JAKFYE01 > JAKFYE01. Next base: position 88,606 of record JAKFYE010000005.1, read on the forward strand.
CATGATCGAGCCTGTGATCACATTTTACCAAGCCGAAGCTCTTAAGGCCCAAAAACAGTGACAATTAAAGATATCATTGAAAAAACAACTCAACACTTTAAGCAAAAGGGTTTCGCGACGGCTCGTTTGGACGCCGAAGTGCTCTTTGGATTTGCGCTTAAAATGAAACGCGTAGAGCTTTATCTTCACTTTGAAAAACCACTCTCTGAAGAAGAGCTCGAAAAATGTCGCGAAGTCGTGCGACAGCGTTCCGCGGGCGAACCGGTCGCGTACATATGCGGGACTCGTGATTTTTATAAGTCGACGTTTATCGTAGGGCCCGGCGTTTTGATTCCACGACCCGAAACAGAACTGCTTGTTGAAAAATCTGTCGAATGGGTACAGAAAAATCATCCGGATAAAAAAATTCGAATTTTAGATTTAGGGGCAGGTTCGGGGTGCATATCGTTGAGCTTAGCTAAAGAATTTCCGCTTTCGAAAATTACGGCGGTGGAACGCGAAGACGCGGCAGCAGCCTATTTTAAAAAAAATAAAAACGCATTAGGTATTGAGAACGCCGAGCTTGTTATAGCAGATGCCGATCAACTTTCTAGAGATAGTTTTGAGCATAGCTTTGAGCTTATCGTTTCTAATCCTCCGTATATTTCAAACGAAGACAAAAATGTCGAGGCGAATGTACAAAAATATGAGCCAGCGGCCGCATTGTTTTCAAACGAAGATGGTTTTTTGCAAATTAAGCTTTGGGTTGAATCCGCTCTGAAGTTATTAAAACCAGGCGGCGCCTGTTTTTTTGAAATTGGGTCGTCGCAGGGACCGATGACTAAGGGCTTGTTTGAATCAAAAGGTTTGGCGACCAAAGTTTATAAAGATTATTCTCAAAAAGATCGCGTCGTGTTCGCGACAAAAACAAAGTAATCAAATTAAACGAAAACAAATTTAAAATCGAAATGGATTTTCAATTACAAAATCAATGTGGCCAGTTAGTATGTTTACTGAGGAATAAAAAATGGATAAATTCGTAATTAAAAGCGGGCCCGTTTTAAACGGCGAAGTCGCTGCCAGCGGCGCAAAAAACTCCGTACTGCCATTGATGTTTGCCGCATTGCTTGCAGATGGCGAGCATATATTTCACAATGTTCCTAAACTTCAAGACGTCGACTCGGCCGCGCAACTCCTAGAAAGTCTTAGTTGTGAAGTTAAACGAGATGGCCATACTCTTCGTATTAAAGTTCAAAAACCAAAATCATTTGAAGCACATTATGATTTTGTAAGAAAAATGCGAGCAAGCATTCTTTGTCTCGGACCACTTTTAACAAAGTATGGACATGCTGTTGTGAGTTTGCCTGGGGGATGTGCGATTGGTACACGTCCAATTGATCAACATTTAGATGGTTTTAAAACGCTAGGTGCTGAAATTACAGTTGAATCTGGATATGTAAAAGCCGAAGCAAAAAAACTCAAAGGGACTAATGTTGTTTTTGATGGCGTAACTGTGGGAGGCACAGAAAACATTTTGATGGGTGCTGTACTCGCTGATGGAAAAACAACAATTGAAAATGCAGCCAAAGAACCTGAGATCGTAGATCTTGCGGAGTATTTGATTAAAATGGGCGCAAAAATAAAAGGGGCCGGTACGAGCGTCATTGAAGTCATCGGCGTGAGCACACTTAAACCAGCCGAGCATACCGTTATCCCTGATCGTATTGAGGCCGGAACACTTTTAATTGCCGGCGCTATTACGGGCGGTCATGTTACCGTTAATGAATGTAACCCGAAACACTTTGAAGCTCTGACTCATAAGCTTAGAGAATCAGGATTCGATCTTTCAGCAACCGATACGAGCATCACGATTAAAGCTCGCAAAGAGTTTCAAGCCGTAGATGTCACCACAGCTCCGTTTCCGGGCTTCGCAACAGACTTGCAGGCACAGTTCATGGCGCTTATGTCGGTTGCAAGTGGAACAAGTGTCGTTACAGAAACCATTTTTGAAAATCGCTTTATGCATGTTCAAGAGCTTGTACGGTTAAATGCAGATATTGTTCCAAAAACGCGAGTGGCAATTATTCGAGGTGCTCCGGGACAACTTTTGGGTGCGCCTGTTATGGCAACTGATCTTCGTGCGAGTGCGTGTTTAGTTTTGGCTGGACTTGTGGCCAAAGGTGAGACAACGGTCAATAGAATATACCATTTGGATCGTGGCTACGAAAACCTAGAAGTAAAACTCTCCTCGCTCGGTGCAAAGGTTTTGCGCGCGAAAGAATAATAAAGAGAACAGAGAGTTTTAGCTAGTTCCATATCAATTCATCAAACAAGAATCTAAAATCTTCTAGCCCGACTAACGTCGGGTGTTTTTTAGCAAGACCATTGGAGAACAATCTGTAAAAATCGGAGTTTAAAAGATAAGATATTAGTATCTGATAACACTTGGGAATTTTAAATGGAAGACTCATCACAACGTTGGATGGTCAAAGACAAGAGAGGGCGGATATTTGGTCCGTTTTCCACAGAGCGACTCTTTGGCCTTATTAAGCGAACGGCGTTTACAGGAGAAGAGCTTCTTGCAATTTATCCCGATGGTGAATTTCGCGATATTTCTAAAACGCCGCAGTTCTATGACCTTCTTTTAGAAACATTAGCTAAAGAAAATCGGCTGATGTCTGAGCAAGAACGACAAATTGAACTTACAAAATCCCAGCAGTTAGTAAAAAATGAAATACCCCCTGAAGAGCCGCGAGTAAATCGCGCCGTTCGAGAGCAAAAAATTTCGGTAATGCCACCGCAACAGCCAGACAATCATTCGTCGATTCCGCCTCTCACAAAAAGAGAAAGTGTTTCGGCAAAGCAAGAAACAATTGAATTGCAACCGAAAGAAAAATTTAAACTCGAGTCCGAAGACAAAAGAAAAATATTTATAGCAGTAGCTGTTCTTTTTGTAGGGGCACTTATTTATATTCTCTTAGACGACGGACCCTTGGGGAGCGCTCCGCCTTCAGGACAAATAGAATTAATATATCCAAGACAAAAACAGGAGCCTGTCTCCGAGGCCGATGCAAAAAAACAATTGGCTTTAGCACTACAAATGTTTCAACAAGATAGTTTTTCAAGTTATTTTCGCGTCATGAACATTGTTGTTGGACTGCTGGAATCTGGCTATGCCAATGTCGATGCGATGTCTTTGTTATGTTTATCTTACAGAGAGCTTTGGCCATATGCGAATCAAGATTCAAAAGATATAACAGCGCTATCAAAAATGGCGCAAATCTCTTCGCAAAAAGATCCAGTGGGTTTAAGCAGTGCCACATGTAAAGTGGTACAACTTCTATTGGGCGGTCAGGCCGATGGGGCTGCAAGCTTAACGGATTCAACCCTGAATGAACACCCCGCAGCCCCCGCGTTTTACGAATTTAAAGCCAGCATGTTAGCGAGTCGTGGAGAAACCCTCACGGCTATTGGGTATTTAGAAAAAGCACAGCAGTTATGGCCAAAGTGGCTCAAAATACTTCAACAAAAGGCGGAGCTTCTAACCAAAGACAATCGACAAAGTGAAGCCGCACAAGTTTATAACGACATTTTGAAACAAAATTCGAATCATCCAGCCGCTCAAATAAACTTAGGGGAGCTTGAGTATTTTGTATTCAAGCATTTGCAAAACGGAATTGATCTCGTTAAAGCGGGTCTCGAAGCGGACCGCTTACCTCGCGGACTGGCTTCGAGAGGATACTTACTTTTGGCTGTGCAATACCAGCGCGATCATAAAACGAGCGATGCCGTGTCCGCAGCAAACAAAGCGTTTTCACTCGACCCAACGAATTTAAGTGCAAAGGAAATTTTGCGACAACTCGGCGCCGAAGAAAAAATAGATGAGAATGCATCAGATCGAGAGTTAGTTGCATTAGGAGAAGAATATTTAAAAAAAGGAAATAACTTTGCCGCCCAGGCGCAATTTAAAACAGCTTTTGAAATAAATCCTCAAAACGCACGAGCGGCATTTTTAGCAGCTCAAAGTTTATGGGAGTTAAATCAAAGCGTTGAGGCGATTGAATGGGCAAAAAAAGCCGTTCAAGCAGACAAAACGCTTGTCGGTGCTCACGTATTACTCGCAGATTATTATTCGCAAAAATATAACTTTAAAATGGCGAATCAAATGCTTCAGGCAGTTCACAAAATAGCACCGAAGAGCTATCAGGTTTTGTCGGGCTTCGCACTCATCGAGTTGCGCCGATTTAATTATAAGGGTGCCATCGAAATGGCTAGACGCGCGCTTAAGCTTTATGACACCGATATTGAAACTCTGACGATTTTGGCGGCAGCCTATCTCGGTGCGCGTGAAAGTGCCGGTGCGTACGAAACCATATTGAAGGCGATTACTCTCGATGCCAATAACCGCAAAACGCAAAGTGTGTATACCGAAATTTTAGCGGAATATAAAGGTGTGGACGAGGCGGTTGAGTATTTAAAAAACAGGATCAATACGTACCCTCAACGGGGGGAATATAAAATTATGCTCGCCAAAATTTTTATAAAAGACGACCGTATCGCGCCGGCGATTGAAGTTTTAGATCAAGCCTTGGCCCTTAATGATAAAAATAAAGAAGCACTTATTCTTATGGGAACTGCGCAAGAAAAAGCGGGCGACAACCGTGCGGCGTTGAAAGCATATTTATCGGCGGCCACATTGGACCCCGCGGATGTGCATCCAAGCTTTTTGGCGGGAGAACTATACATAAAAATAAATGATCTAAAAAAAGCCGTCGAGCAGTTTCAGCAGGTTGTTAGAATCAATCAAATGTATCCGCGCGCGCACTATCAATTAGGAAAAACGGCATTGTTAATGGGTGAGCCCGACATAGCCTTTCAGGAGTCTGTATTAGAAAAACGAATTAATCCCAGCTTAACAGATGGTTATATTTTGGCAGGTGATGTTTATATGGCAAAACGTGACTATGCTAAGGCTGCGGCTGAATATCAGCGCGCGGTTTCGATACAACCACAAACGTCTCTTTACATTTCTTTAGCCCGTGCCTACCGACTATTAGAAAACTACAATGTCGCATCTAGTCTGCTTGCAAAAGTGAAAGCTGATACGGGTAATCCTGATTTGTATAAGGAGCAAGGTGCTGTTTTTGAAGGTCGTGGCGAAAAATCTGAGGCTGTGTTAGCGTATCAAAAGTATTTGATGTTGCTTCCCAGTGCGCCAGATCGCGAAGTGATCAAATCTAGAATTAAGGGACTAGGAGGTCCATAATGGGTCAGCTGATTTATAACGTGCATTCACAATTAAAGCGTTCGTCTCAGAGCTTCGCGCTGTTTTCTGTAAAACTACTTTCGGGTTTGATTTTAGGCTTAGTACTCGCGATTGCAGGTGAACAAATCATTGGTTACGGAAATTTCTCTTTTTGGTTTGTGAGCATTTTATTTACCGGAGTTTTTCTAAGAATCAGTCGCGCTTGGAGTTTTGGTGGCTTAATGGTTTACAATTTAGTTTGTTTGCTTTTAGGACTTTTGCTAAGAATGTATGTTCTTATAGCACCAGGGAACTGATTCATGATTGATATTAAAGCTCTCGAACGGCCAGCCAAAGATGGTGAAACATCTTATTTGCAACGTTACAAAGAATCTTACGCTAATCGCAAAGGAAACATCAGCGATGTCGATCGCTTGATGGCCCTTAACGAGCGTCGTAAGCAATTAATTACTGAAGCTGAAGTTATGAAGGCCGAACAAAATCGTGTGAGCCAAGAGATCGCGGTGTTGAAGCGCGAAAAAAAAGATGCCAGAGAAAAGCTTGAATCCATGCAGTTGCTAGCAAAAAAAATAAAAGATTTTTATGCCGACGCCGAAAAGGCAGATCGCGATGTTAATGATTTTGCGGCTACGTTTCCAAACCTGTGTCACTCAAGTGTTCCGGTGGGAAAAAGCGGAGACGATAATAAAATCGTACGTACCGTGGGCGTGCCAACGACACTTAGTTTTGCGGCTAAGGATCACGCAGACATCGGAACTGAACTCGGAATTATTGATTTTGATAGAGCTGCAAAAATTTCTGGGACGAGATTTGCGGTTCTTAAAGGTTTGGGTGCACGACTCGAGAGAGCCCTTACGCAATTTATGTTAGATGTTCAAACCAAAGAGCATGGATATACCGAAATGCTCCCGCCGTTTATGGTAAATTCAGCAAGCCTTTATGGTACAGGGCAGTTTCCTAAATTTTACGAAGATGTTTTTCATCTTAAAGAAACAGACTACCATTTAATTCCTACAGCAGAAGTTCCTGTTACGAATTATTATCGAGATGAAATTTTAAAAGAAAGCGAATTGCCAATTTCGTATGCGGCTTATTCGCCATGTTTTCGTTCTGAAGCCGGCAGTTATGGTAAAGACACCAAAGGACTTATTCGCCAGCATCAATTTAATAAGGTAGAAATCGTAAAGTTTTGTCACCCGAGTTCGTCATACGAAGAGCATGAGTGCATGACAAATCATGCAGAAGCCATTTTAAAAAAATTAGAGCTTCCTTATCGTGTGATGTCTTTATGTACGGGTGATATTGGTTTTGGCGCAGCAAAATGTCATGACCTCGAGGTATGGCTACCAGCACAAAATGCGTATCGTGAAATCAGCTCAGTTTCAAACTTCGAAGATTTTCAAGCTCGCCGGGCGGCGATTCGGTTCAAACCTAACGATGGCGGTAAACCGCAGTTTGTGCATACGTTGAACGGTTCGGGTTTAGCCGTCGGACGAACATTGGTCGCTGTTCTTGAAAACTATCAGAATGCGGATGGAAGTGTTTCAATTCCTAAAGTTTTGCAACCTTATATAGACGGACTCACAAAAATTTCTAAGGCTCTTCCACAATAATGAAAATAAATTTTGAGCGCGTTCTGGATTACTTTGTCCTTGCGTCGTTGATGATCGTTTTTTGTTCCTTGTTCGATTATTCCTTAGCCTTTGTGAATAGCCATGTCGCGGGTGGTGACATGATTTCGCACCCCTGGATTAGCAAAAGCCTGAAAGAGCAGTGGGAAAATGGATTTTTTTGGTCTTGGAACCATGGCTGGTTTGCAGGCTTTCCTTTTTTATATTTTTATTTTTATCCAATCTATATCGTTGCGGTAATTTTTGAAAAACTAGGGTTGCCAGAGGCTGTCGCCTTTAAATCGATGGTTTTATTTGTAGTTTGCCTCGTGCCGTTTCTTTACTACGTCACGTTGCGAAGACTTTTGTCGATACCGGTGGCCGCATTCGCAACAACTTTAGGCATTGCTATTTTTTTAAACGAACTCGACAGTCGTTGGGGCGGGAACTTCAAAAGTCTCTTGGCAGGCCAGATGTCTCATCAGTTTGGGCTCGTGATGATGGTTTGCTTTTTCTCCTACATTGCTAAAAAAGAGCCTAATAAATTAGGTGCGATTTTCTTTTTTACCTTAGCCATTCTTGCACATGTCTATTCTGGGCTCTACGCGTTTTTAATTCTTGTTTGTTTTTTAAGTGCAGAGCTGGTTAAAAAGAAAAACATTCTTCCTTATTTAATTGGACCCATTATTAGCTTGGGACTTTCGTCTTTTTTCTGGATTCCGTTTTTGTATTATCGATCTTACACGATTGCTCCCATTAATAACTCACTTGTGGATTTTTCAGAAGTACTAAGAGTTTTACAAATGTCTCAACTGCTTTATGTGTTTCTTTACTTTGGAGGTTTCGCGCTCATCCTCATTAATATTTTAAAAAAGAACGAGTGGGTTTTCTCAGCGTTTCTGTTTGTGTTAACGGTTATGAGTGCCGTAGGAATGATGTTTTTAAACGGAACGCCTTTACTCCACATACGCTTGCCAGCGGAAATTTATTTGCTCGCTCTTTTGACATTTATTGTGGGGCTCCAAAATCTTAAGATAAAAAAGTCGATTGAATGGGCAGTCGTCGGACTCGCGTCGATTCTTGTATTACAAAGCATTCTGCCATCACGGTATTTAGATCTTAAATTACCAAAACAATTGCGAATGCCAGTAAGTGATATCACCTCGTGGTGGACGTGGAATATGGCGGGGCTTGAAATCAAGGCCAACTCTTCTTACGTACAAGGGGTTTGGGATTTTTTAAAATTAGTTGAGGATGATGAAGGGCGGGTCGCGGTCGAATATGGTGATTATAACGACTTTGGATCACCGCGAATTTTTGAGCTCACTCCGTACATGACGGGCAAACCCGTTATGGAGGGGTTGTTGTTAGAAAGCTCTCCTACATATCCGACTTATTTTTATATTAGTTTTCACTTTAACACATCCACGTGGTGGCCAGGCTTTCCGGTAACGGTGCCAGATCGTAACGTCGCCAAAGGTATTAAATATTTTGGTCTTTTTAACGTAAAATATTTTGTAGCAGCCCAAGCGCAAACAAAGTCTGATTTAGATAAATTGAAAATACTTTCGGTTTATGAAAACCCTTTCTTTAAAGTTTATTTGATAAACTCTGATTCACGAATCGCGAGTCGCATAGAGGGACTAGTGCCGATGGTGGAGGCCAAAAACCCTCTTATGATGACTGTCTCAAATCTACCTGAAAGTTTAGATAGACTTGTTGAAATTAGAAATGGAATATCCTCTTCGTCATCTGCAATTAAAAGCGCATCGCAAGAAAATATAAAGCTCATACCACTTGAGGGTAGATGGGAACACCAGGGACAAAGTTATAATATTTTGCAAACAGGCGCGACCCCAGAAAACCCCCAGAAAATTCTGTTTAAAATTTCTTATTTTCCAAATTGGAAAACAAATACTGGTGAAGATGTGCGTTTGGTGACACCCAATTTGATGATGGTAGAAACCAAAAACCCGACCTTAAGCCTAACATACCGCGCAGGAAAACCAGAGAAGATCTCAATAATCGTCTCGTTACTTTCATTTGCCGTGTTAATATGGATGAAAGCAAAGAAATACATATCTAAAAAATTGTTTAAAAAAATATTTAGGAGACAGACGATTGGGTGAAATTAAGGCGACAGCAAAACTTTTAAAGGGCGCCTATGTTCACCCCTCTGCTTATATTGAAGATCAAGTAGAGCTCCATGAAGACGCAAAGGTTTGGCACTTTTGCCAAGTTCGTAAAGACGCGGTTTTAGAAAGAGGCGTCTCTCTGGGCAAAGATGTGTATATCGATGCGGGCGTACGCGTGGGTCATCATACACGGATTCAAAATGGGGTAAGCGTTTATCAGGGTCTTAAAATTGCGCCATGGTGTTTTGTCGGCCCACACGTTATTTTTACAAATGATCAAACGCCGAGAGTGGGCGTGCATTCCTGGAGCGTAGTAGAAACTAATCTAGAAATCGGCATGTCTATTGGGGCGGGGGCAATTATTCGTTGTGGCGTAACCATTGGTGCGTTCGCCATGGTAGGTGCTGGAGCTATTGTAACAAAGGATGTTCCTGCGTTTCACGTCGCGATTGGATTTCCTGCTCAGAGCCATCAAATGGTTTGTGCCTGCGGGCAAACCTTTTTACCAATGACCACCCAAGATGAGGATCTTGTTCGAGACTGTTGTAAAAAAAATCTTATGTCGGAGCTTTATTCCGAAGTGATCGCGCTTATGAAATCGCGAAAATCTCGCACATAAAAAATGATCAGCCTGATTCTTCCGTTTCATTCGGATATCGAAAGACTTAAACAAACTCTTAAGACATTAAAAGAAAAACAATCACAGTATAATATTACTGAAATTCTCTTGTGCCACAATGGTATGGGTCTAGAGCCCACAAAAAGCGAAGAATTAAAATCCTATCTGTTTACTGGGGTAAAACTGTTGCACGTCGATGCGCAAGGAATCGGCGCAGGATATAAGTTAGGAATTCAAAACGCGACTGAGCCTGTGTGTGTCCTTTCGGCAAGCGACCTTCCTTTTGGCTTTACCGATATAGAGTCCTACGACAAACTGAAACAAAAGCCACTGTTTGCGATTGGCTCAAAAGCACACAAAAATTCTAAAATCAAAAATTACGGAGTTATGCGCACGATCGCTTCATATGCTTTTTGGTTGCTTCGAGCCCTGTTTTTAGGGTGGCGCACACCAAAAGATAGCCAAGGGAGTATTTTAATAAATACTAGTCTAGCAAAAAAACTTATTACAAAATCAAGCTATGATAATTATTTTTTTACAGTTGAGCTCATTACGCTGGCTCAACGTGAAGGAATTTGGGCCGTAGAGGTACCAGTGATTTTAGAAAATCATAGCGGTGAGTCGTCAGTCTCAATACTCAGAGATAGTTGGATTTTAGCCAGAAACGTCATCGTATTTTCAAAAAAAATACGTAATAAAAAATAATTATAAACATCAGATAGTCTCGTGCGGATATTCAGAAGCAGTGCGTTTTGTCTAAGAGGCTATCGGATACGTTCAAATGAAAGTATCTTTAGCGAACTAAGCTATTGCGCGGTCCGCCGACAGTTAATCCTATTGAAATACCCGTTATTTTGTAAAACCATTAAGGTGAGTTTGAAGTTTAACATTAAAAGGCAGTTGAGTTTTGACTAAAAAAGAAATTCCTTTTTTAAGAAAGATGCGGCGTGAATAACAAGCGCTGTCTTTTTGTCGCAATTATGTTCTGTGCTCAAACTTCGTTTGCAGGTTTTCTGCGACTCATTCCAAATATTCAAATCGCTCCCATTGAAGGAAGCGAAGGAATGGTGCAAATAACTGGAACGATCGAAAACGAAGGTGATGAAATCGCTCAAAGTGTGAGTATTGAAACGACCCGAACAAATAAAGTCCTTATCGAAGTCGGAACTCTCGGAGTTGGTGAGGAGCGTGAGGTGACCACCAATGTTTCAGAAGCTGACATTGGCGTAGATAAAGACGGGTACTATAATATTCCGTTACGAGTGCTCTATAAAGATAGTAATCAAGCTCCTTTTAGCGCGGCCTTTATAAATGCGTACACAAAAAAAGGCGCCTCGAGCCGATCCTCGCCCGTTTCGCTTGCTTTGGATGAAGTCATACAAAAAGCCGGAGGCGTCGATATTGCAAATTCAGGCAATTTTGTGTTGGCGCTTTCTAATACCGGAACAACGCCGGTCGAAATTAATTTAGAACTTTTGGGAACCAAAGAAATTGAACTCCAAACGGAGAACACAAAATTGACCCTCGCTCCTCAAGAAGAAAAAACCATAGATGTGTCGGTAAAAAATCTGAGTGCATTAGCGGGTTCAAGTTATGCGAGTTATGCTTTAATATCTGGAGTTCTAGAGGGCCAATCTTTTTCTGATTACATTGGCTTTGTAATTAACATTCGCTCAAAAACAGAAGTTCCTATAATGATTTGGTTCTTAGTGGGTCTTGCGCTTGTTTTTGGCGTCGTTGGATTTCGTTACTGGCGTAGAGAATCAAGTGAAAAGGCTGAACAAGCGTAAGGCTCGCCCTCTTATTGTTTGCTTACGGCTTTCAAGTAATTCAGAATTCAACTTAGGATTATTCCGAAGTAAGGAGCTAAAATTATGAACCCTGCCCATCTCCATTTGATTGTTAATCATGCGCCAATATTCAGCATATTTTTTGGAACAATGGCATTAATTCTGGCGATGAAACGTAACTCCACTGAGCTGAGAACTTTTGCGGTCGGTGTCTTTATCTTGGGCGCCATGACTACAATTACATCTCATCTTACAGGGGAAGGTGCGGAACAAGCCGTCAAGAAAATCAGTGACATGTCTCAAGACATTGTTGAAAAAAATATTCATGAGCACGAAGAAGCCTCAGACTTTGCGCTAGGGTCGTCAATTTTGGTAGCATTGGCTTCTTTGGGAATGATGTGGACCGCAACAAAAAAACCAAAACATTTAAAGAAAGTTCAAATTATCGTTCTGGTTTTAGCTCTTCACTCTTGCACTGTCATGATGAGAGTCGCTTATTTAGGTGGAATGATTCGGCATTATGCAGAAATGAATTCAGAGTCCGGTACTTGATGTGAAAATAGAGGTCTTTGAGCTCATCCCTGATCTGAAGACCAGACGATTCCAATTCTACACGGCTTGAAATTATACCCCGAGTGGATTGATTTAGCTCAAATCACAACTAACGACACGGCATCGGTTGATTTTTTTATCGACCCGATTAAGCTTAATTATGCGCTTAAATGAGTGGCTGAAAAGACAATACATGAATCGGTACAATGTCCTCCGAAATCTAACGACGACTTTCCTCGTCGGGACACTCTCTGCCGAGGCGATTAAACTAATGATCGGACTTAAGCGTAGCGAGGACTCAAATGATATTTTATTGCTGACTATTTTATTTCTCGTTTGGACAATATCTCGACGGGGGACTTCGGATAACAGCACCGAGTTTGAAAAGCCACGAACAGTTCTAATTAAAGGGAAATTCAAAGAGTACTATACCACCTGGACGGTCCCAGGGGCTATATTAGATCAACTTATTTTTTTCCTCTCGATATTTATTCTGATCTGGGCGTGGGCTCCAATACTTGACTACCTCGCAGCGCAAACGCTGTAAGAAAGTAAAGACCGAATAAATGCCGAGAATTTTTCTTTTTGGAAAGCACGAGTCGACGAGTTTATAAACTAGTGCCTTAAATCTGTATCCTAAAGAAAAGGGCCTTCACAACCTTTAGAATCTTGACCAAGACGCCATAACAGACAACGATTATTGTGAAAAATATAAGTCAGATTTCGGAGGGCCAGACAAGAATTGAAGATTTTTAACAAGGCGCGAATTTAAAGAAATGAATGCAAAGAAAAGCATTCTTGTGTTGCGCGTGCGAGAAGACTTGTTAGTATCGAAGGTGACACGGTTCGAGTGAGTGCAGATAAACTTCAGATAAGTAATTAATTTATGCGAGTAATAATATTTTTAACCGTACTTTTCACGTCTACGTACTCAGAAGCCTCTATTGATTTTGGCTTAGGCACTTCTAGTTTTACATATGGTAGAGCTGTTCCTAGTCTTAATGTCTCCGTTGAGTCAGCTCTGTGGGGTCTTACATATCAAAGTGAAGGCGTACAAACTCCAATTTATGCACAAAACGCTTGGACAGTTTCTGGGTATCGTATCGTTCAAGCTGATAAATTTAGTCTCGGAGATCTGTCGATCGGCGCGGGATTGGGAGCCTCGTACATAGTAAGATCTTACCGCAGTTCGCTGACGGCAAAAGAAGAGAGGGTTTCAGAATATGTTATAGGCCCATATTTTTGTGCCAAGTATGAAATTGGATTTTTTTTCATAGGGTTTAATACTTTACTCGGTATTACCTCTCAAATTCAGGAGCATGTTCTTTTAAACTTCCAAGATATGTCGCATATTACTTTGGGAATTACTTTATGAGGCTTTTAATTTTTATAGCACTGATTTTTACTTGTGTTCAGTCCCAAGCCAAACCGATTGAAAGTACGATTGGTCACGTTTATTTTGGAGTTGGCCCCAACTTTAATATGCGTGGAAATATTAGAATTGGATTTAGCAGCGTTGAGTTAGGATTAGTTCAGGGGGCTGGTATAGGTCTCATGTATGTCCATAGAACTGCGACGCCGTTTTTTTATCAAGTGGGTGCACTGTTTTCTGATGGTGGTGGTGTCATTGGCGGTGGAGGAATGGAATGGGATACCTTTTCATTCTTTAGATTTCGCACAGATGTCACAGTTAAAACGAATGTGTCGTTTGAAACAGAGGGCTACGTAAGCATAGGCGGAGTTTTTATATTATGAGCAAAAGCTTAAGAATACTCACTTGGATGTGCATGCTCTCTTTTTCATTTGGCTTTAGAGTTACAAACAAAAGATGGGATATTTCTCCTAGCGACCCAACTCTTTGGATCAAAGTATGCCCCGGTAGCGTGACGACAATTAATGAAAATGATATTGGCGGAGGAGATGTGCTGGCAGGAGTTGCGGGCCTTACATTTCGTCAGGTGCTGCAAAGTGTGGTAGATGACTATAATAACGTTTCTACTTCTTATGTAAGGCTAGCCATATATCCGACTGATCCTAATAACCCAGGAACTCCTGTGGCGGGTGATTCTACATTTACAATTGAAAAAGCAGGAAAACGAACGATTGAAATTTGTTTTGAAGAAATGGACGTGTCTAAAGGTTTGTCTGGAGGTTTCGCAACACTTGAGTCTGAAGGAAAACACTATATATCATGCAAAATCGAAGTGCGGCCAAGCCATTTAGAAAAAGCCGCATTCTTGACTCATATTATAGCTCATGAAGTAGGACATTGTTTAAGCCTCATGCATCCACAAGAAGCTTCTAATTCTGTGATGTCTTATTTTGGAAACAAAAAACTGCGTTTGCAGTACGATGATTATGCAGGCCTGACGTTTGCCTATCCAGAAAACGAGGACTATGCAAAAGAAGTCAGTACATTCGGCCTTATGGGATGCTCTCCTCGAAACTAAATTGAAAATAAACTCGCACAGAGCTTATAGATTTAAAAACTGTAGAACCAAATTTTATAGATTGAGATGTCTGTGCTTGAAAGCTTCGCCGGTGGAGGTGATATTCATCTCGGGCATCCTTGCCGACGGCTCCTTCCCTTGATCCTTCGGACTCGCGCGCGAGTGAGTTTTTAAAGATGTGCTCCCAAAAGGTCCGCAACCTTTCGAAGTTGGTCGTCCTTAACTTCTTCTAAATCTAGAATTGTGAGAGATTCGCGAAATGATCCACATAAGCAATTTCGTAGAAGCGTGCCTTTTCTTTATTGGACTGCTTGGCATTTCCTTCTGAGAGGTTAAGAGCCACAGAAGATGCTGATCGATGAAATTGGTCGTTGAGATATGAGGACAGTTTAATTTTTCGAGATAGTTGGTAATACTCTTTGGCCAAATCGAGTGTTCGGTATGCGTTCATTGTTTTCTCCATTTTTTGTTTGGAGAGATTGATTGCAAACCATGTATGAGGTTGAAAATGATCCTAAAAGGGGAGCTGGACAATTTAGTATACGGTATTCGTCTGAATTCAGAATACTGAATTTTAATGGCGGGCACGAGTAGATGAGTTTATAACTCAATGCCTCGTATTTTCGGTCTAAGTGGTCCTTAATCTTTTAAAATTGGTGGAAGACAAGACAATTTCAAACTGAATAGTTAATTGCCTCACCCGAGACCGCAAGTTAAGATAGGCTATGAATATTCAAATAGTCCTTATAACAACTCTGATCGCTTTATGTTCATGCTCCACAATTGACACTGATCACTCCAAAAACGATAGGAGTCATATGCTTCCTTTTGATTATGTAGACAAGAGTTTCATCGCTGTTCCTGTTACCGTTGACGGGCTAATAACAAAAAAATTTATTGTCGACACAGGTGCAGGGATATCAGTCATATCAAAAAGACTTTGTGAGCAATTGAACTGTAAAATCGCGCAGCGTTTTTCGGGCAAACGAATGTCTGGACAATCTATTGAGGTACCTCTTGCGTACATCAAGTCCCTAGCCATAGGAGAACTTAGCCAGTCAAATGTAGTGGTTGGGGTGTTTGATATGAACGTTTTAATGCCAGGGACGGATATCGAAGGGATGATCTCTTTGAATATGTTTAAAGATACGCCTGTGTCTTTTGACTATAAGAACAAAGTTTTGATTTTTGAATCAGCAGCGTCGCTTGCGGAGCGAACACAAAAAGGTCTTGAGGTACCGGTCAAATTAGATATTCAGGGGCCATCTCTAGGAATATTCTTACCGCTTGTATTACCAACTGGCGAAAAAGTTTCAATGGAAGTCGATACAGGCAGCCAGGCGTTAATACTTCATGAGCGTTACATGAAATCACTTAAAATTTCGGCGACGAGTCCAAAAGTCAAAAAACGTGAAGGTAAAGATGAAACTGGACATGCATTTGTTAGATATTTTACTTCGGTTAATGGCGCGGTTAAGTTAAACGGAAACGATGATTTCTCGACAACTGACAATGAAGTCATGTTTCAGAAAATTATTTATGACGGATTGGTCGGTCATTATTTTTTACGTCAGTTCTTGGTGACCTATGATTTGTCGAACCATCGAATGATCTTCGCAAAATATTAAGAACCGTAGAGCCTTAAAAGGATTTAAGTGCCGCAGGCCGAAGAAGAGTCTCGAACCGCTTGTAACTACGCAATAGCATGCTTCGGCATTCAAATCGCATATGGTCGATAAAACTAATGTCGGCCCAAATAAAATCAATAACTTGCATGGCTAAACTTGTAAAATTGGTGTTTTTATGAAGTCCGAAGAACTGGAATATAGTAAAACTAAAATAGATCGAGCCGGAGAGCTTACCATGCGATGGCGCTCGACACTTTTGCGACAGTATTATGACAGAGAATTCAGAAAGATTTCTGATTCTGAATTCTGTTCTGCATCCGGGATACAGTTAACCGTATCCTGGATACGGAATTTTAATGGCGGATACGGCACATCCTCCCAAGACACACACAATTTCAGTAACTTACTAAAAGATGTGCCATTTGTGTGTCTAAATTGAGAGACGTCCGGTGATGTGAAGCAAGTACTGTGAGCTCACTCGAGGGCCAAAGCGAGGGAATTGAATGCAACCTAAGATCATGAACTCTACGGTCTCTCGACATTATACCAATCAAGAAGTAAGTGTTTTTGGTTAGTCGATAACGGTAACACCAAAGACATCTACATTCTTAGAGATCCCTAAGTTCGATCTAGACACTGTTTCGAGCCCAAAATTAGTTAAATCAATTTTCTCTAATTTCGGAAGATTTCCAAAAACCTTATTCTCAAAATAGAATGGGGGTAGGTGCGCATTCGAAACAGGATGGGTATGTGAAAAGTCAATAATCCTCAAGTTTGAAAGTCCGGCCATTGCAGCTTTAGTAAGATAGACTCTCGAATATGTAGAATCATATCCTCCATTAACCCCGAGTCGGGTATGCCTCATGCTAAGTTTAGTTAACGAATTTAATCCCTTGAATGATTCTGGTTCGATAACAACTGATGAGTTATCTAAATACAAACTTTCGAGCTGAGAAAGATTCCTAAATAGATTTGCCCTTAATACATATGCATTTCCGGTATTTCTAAGGAGTAGCGTTTTTAATGACGTCAATTCATCGAAAACACCAACTTCGATTCTGTAAAAGTCATTGTAATCCAAATCGAGCGTAACTAATGACGGGATTTTCCCAAACGTCGAATCACGTAAGATGACTTCCTTACCACTAAACTGAACTAAGAGACGGCTTAACGAAGCTAAGCCCTCAAAATCACTGCTGTCCACATGATAGATATTTGTGATTTCAATTAAATTGACCTTCTTGGCCATTTCTTCAGCCGAAACGTTATTACAAGTGGCTTTAGGCGCATTAAAACTGAGTGCTTGAAGAACTCGCTCAACTACAGATCCATTTCTGTCACAAATATTTAGTGTTGAATCTGCAAACGCGGCGGATAAAAAAATGAAACCGGTGAACTGCACTTTTAAAAATAAATTCATTTTGATCCCCTGACCTTAGCATTCGATATTTGCGACGAAACATATCTGACGTAACTAGACTTTGTCCAGGGCTGACTAGAACCCAATCAATAGCGGGTGCTGTTTGGCCGGCAGTCATGTGGGGCGGGTGCCAACGATATTGAACTCTGGACCATAGAAAGAGCCTTTCGAATCAAAAGCAGAGAACCTTTGGAATTCAAGAGTTCAAGTTTCCCAAATTGTTATTGCTATGCGTCCCGCGACGTCGCAAATGTAATTGTTTTTCATTCTAGAGTTGGCTTATTCAAACTCGCTAAGAAGTTTTCTGAAGATGTCGACTGATAAGATGGACGTCGGTAACATCGATACCTAGTGGTTTATTTACCCAACTAATTACCATTAGGTGGAGGCCACTTTCTGAGAGGGATGAATTACGGTCCACCATTTAATAATTGTTATAGTAGCAATCAAAATTTACAAGTGGGTTTCCAGAGCCGCTCTCTGAAGTGTCATAAATAGTGATACTAGGATTTTTATTTAGGCCAATACCGCCAGTTAGTTCCCCGATCTTCGCAGAGCTATTCAAATAATGGATTGTCGCTTTCACCTTACCATTTGATTCATCGTAATCTGCATAGAAACTAATGTCTCCAATGACTTTAAACTTTCCAACAACCTCCTCAAATTTTGCATATAAGCTAATAGAAGAACTTGGATGAGATGCTTGCGCGACAACCACATGTTCGCCCGAGGTAAGGTCTGTTAAGGAACAGCTTACACTCCTGCCCAGCGCATGTTGATTGAAACCTAATGCAATTATCGACAGTAAAACATATTTCACGATTCCCGCCCTTTTCCTAAATGTTTGGGCGCAGACTACATGACCGTAACGGCGAATGCACTTTTTTATGATAATGGTCGCGAATAAAACCTAATATCTTTTGACCGATTGAGGATCGGAAAGACAAAGTAGAACCGGCTCTTCTCGGTTGATGGTGGAATGCTGGGCGTTAGTCTCTGAATAAAGGGATCCAATCAAATTCAAGAACTTCTTAGAATTTTAGTGTCTGACGCTGAAATTTAAAAAGGAGTTATCTGATGGA